>NZ_JARVKU010000013.1:0-270386 GCF_029813805.1 Streptomyces sp. DH10 | reverse complement strand
TCGTCCGCCCGGAGGGCGGGCCTCGCGGCGTCCGGTGCGTGCTCTCGGCGTGCCGGGCGGACGCCCGCGTACTGGTTTGTACGTGGGTGTTCGTCCGGTGCGGCGAGAGTGCGTGCCGGGCGTCGCGAGGCAGGCGGGACTTTGCGGACACGCCCTAGCGCGCGACAGCCCCGCCCTCCCGAAGGAGAACGGGGCCGTGAGCGCGTCTGAAGAGCTCAGCGCCAGCTGTGCGGGGCGCGGAAGCCCGGCTCGCGTTCCAGGCGGCGCCAGCCGGCCTTCACTCGGCCGCGGTGCGTCGGGGTCGGGTCCGTGGGGCGGGCGGCGGCGCGGGCCAGGAGGATCGCCGTGATGGCGGCGACTTCCTCGGGCTCGGCGTGGCCCTTCTCGACGCGGATGTCAGGGGTGTCCATGGGTGTCAGTCTCCGTGAGAGAGATGTCCGCCGTGTTACTGCGGAGGGTTGCCGTGTTTGCGGGAAGGCAGATCGGCGTGCTTGGTCTGGAGCATCGCGAGGGACTTGATCAGCACCTCGCGGGTTTCCGCGGGGTCGATGACGTCGTCGACCAGGCCGCGCTCGGCCGCGTAGTAGGGGTGCATCAGCTCGGACTTGTACTCCTTGACCATGCGGGTCCGCATGGCCTCCGGGTCCTCGGCCTCGGCGATCTGGCGGCGGAAGATGACGTTGGCCGCACCCTCCGCACCCATGACGGCGATCTCGTTGGTCGGCCAGGCGTAGGTGAGGTCGGCGCCGATGGACTGGCTGTCCATGACGATGTACGCACCTCCGTAGGCCTTTCGCAGGATCAGCGAGATCCTCGGCACGGTCGCGTTGCAGTAGGCGTACAGGAGCTTCGCGCCGTGGCGGATGATGCCACCGTGCTCCTGGTCGACGCCCGGGAGGAAGCCGGGGACGTCCAGAAGAGTGACGATCGGGATGTTGAAGGCGTCGCACATCTGGACGAAGCGGGCCGCCTTCTCGGAGGCCTCGATGTCCAGGACACCGGCGAGCACCTGGGGCTGGTTGGCGACGATGCCGACGACCTGGCCGTCCATCCGGCCCAGCGCGCAGATGATGTTCCGCGCCCAGCGCTCGTGGACCTCGAGGTAGTCGCCGTCGTCGACGATCTCCTCGATGACCTTGGTCATGTCGTACGGCCGGTTGCCGTCCGCCGGGACCAGGTCCAGGAGGACGTCCGAGCGGCGGTCCACCGCGTCCGCGGACTCCGCGCGCGGCGGGTTCTCGCGGTTGTTCTGCGGCAGGAGGGACAGCAGGTAGCGGACCTCGGCGATGCAGGTCTCTTCGTCGTCGTAGGCGAAGTGGCAGACGCCGGACGTCTCGGCGTGCACGTCCGCGCCGCCCAGGCCGTTCTGGGTGATCTCCTCGCCGGTGACCGCCTTGACGACGTCCGGGCCGGTGATGAACATCTGCGAGGTGTCGCGGACCATGAACACGAAGTCGGTGAGGGCCGGGCTGTAGGCCGCGCCGCCCGCGCACGGGCCCAGCATCACCGAGATCTGCGGGATGACCCCGCTCGCCCTGGTGTTGCGCTGGAAGATGCCGCCGTAGCCGGCGAGCGCCGAGACGCCCTCCTGAATGCGGGCGCCCGCGCCGTCGTTCAGCGAGACCAGGGGCGCACCGGCCGCGATGGCCATGTCCATGATCTTGTGGATCTTCGTGGCGTGGGCCTCGCCCAGCGCGCCGCCGAAGATGCGGAAGTCGTGGGCGTAGACGAAGACGGTCCGGCCCTCCACCGTGCCCCACCCGGTGATCACACCGTCGGTGTACGGCTTCTTGGCCTCCAGGCCGAAGCCGGTGGCCCGGTGCCGGCGCAGCTGCTCGACCTCGCGGAAGGAATCGGGGTCGAGGAGAAGTTCGATGCGCTCCCGGGCGGTCAGCTTGCCCTTGGCGTGCTGCGCCTTGGTCGCCTTCTCGCTCGGTCCGGCCACAGCCTGCGCACGGATCTCGTGCAGTTCGGCCACGCGTCCGCGCGCGTCGGTCGGCTCACCCGGCGCCTCATCCAAAACGGTCATGTAGTGACCTTACGAAGCCGACCAAGGATTCCGGGCCGTCGACTCCTCACAGTCTCCGGCGTGTTTTCCTGGTACCCCTGAACAGAACCATGGCGGCGTGCAGCCCTTCTGACTGCTCAGGGGGCGTGTGGCTTGTAGGGGTCGAACAAAGCCGTCAGCCGAGAGTCATCTCACAGATGTGGGTGGCACATGCCTTCCCCGGGGTGATGCGCAGGCGCAGCCGGGACCCCGTGGAGAGTACTTCGACCGTCTCGTCCGCGTGCCGGACCCGGCGGACGGGGCGGTTCCAGGTGATCTCCAGTGGTTCACCCGTGCGGGGTGGCTCGCTCACGCAGAGGGTGGCGGTACGGCCCCGGCGGACGGTCAGCACGCTCGCGCCCGCGGAGGCGGTGAGCGGTCCCGCCGTACCGGCCTGCCAGAAGTTCGCGGCCGTGAGGCCGAGGGAGGCAACGGTGACCGCCTGCCGGCCGGCGTCATTGGCGAGAACCGACATCCAGCGGCGGTCGGCGGCGCGGCGCGCGACCGCGCGGCGGGACGCGCCGGGCATGAGGACGTAGGCGTAGGTGGCGTCCTCCGGGTCGGTGCCGTGGTCCAACCAGAGGGTCTGCCAGCGGCGGGTGCGCCGCTCGGGTGTGCCGCCGGTGTTGATGTCGGACCAGGCGCCGGTGCGGTCCTCGCGCAGCGCCTTCAACTCGCCGTCGAGCAGCACCCAGCCGCCGTGGTCCTCCAGGTGGGCCCAGTCCGGGCCCCGTACGAAGGTCTGGGTGCCGGACGCGCCGAGGTTGCGGTTGTCGACGATCGTCTCCACCGGGACGCCGTCGGAGCAGCTGATCCCGGCGCCCAGGCAGATCACCGCGTCCGCGACGCAGAACCAGGACTTGCGGGCCTGGAGGGTGGAGCCGAGGCCCTTGAGGTGCTGGCCGAGTGCCGCGTACGCGCCGTCGGTGGTGCCGCCGACCCAGCGCGCGTCCGGGCGGGCCGTGCCCCACTCGCCGCCTTCCCGGTCGGCGAGGCGCTTGGTGGAGACGGTGGTGCCGGGCAGGCGGTACCAGTCGACGGTGGGCCAGAACCAGTCGGTGTACTGGTCGCTCGCGCCGGCCCACCAGCTCACCATGCCCGCGCCGGTGTGCCAGCCGCGTGGATTCTCGCCGTTGCCGCACTCGTAGTGGGCGATGCGGTCGCTGGCCATGGCGATGTTCACGGTGAAGCCGGGGCGGCGGTGGACGGCGCGGTCCATGGCGGCGAAGAGGCGGTGGCCGGTCGGCTCGGGTGCGGCCGGGAGGGGCGAGGCGGCGATCGCGTGCAGCCGGGCCAGGTCGGCGACGCCGAACTGGCGTGCCGTCAGGATCGGGGTGACCGTGTCCCGTTCGATCCAGCCCTTGATGCGGGCGTGCCAGCGGTCGCGTTCCGCCGGGCTCGCGCCGGCCGCGAGGAGCGCGATGGCCGCGATGAGCTGCCGGCCGTGGAAGTGGTCGCTGCGCATGACCTCGTGGTCGTCGGCCGTGAGCAGACCGCGGCTGATGGCCCGCCCGTTGACGCTGTCCATGACCAGTCCGTCGTGGATGAGCGGTGCGTAGGCGTGCTCGACGCTGTGGAGGACGATCTGCCGGTTCGGGTCGGTGACCTCCCAGTCGGATCCGGCGAGCAGGGCGAAGAGGCGGCCGAGGCCGTCGAGCATGACCTGGCCGTACGTGCCCGAGTAGGCGACCCAGGTGTGCTGGACGAAGGAGCCGTCGGCGTAGAGGCCGTCGCCCCGGGTGACGTACGGGAAGACCGGGGAGAGCGCGTCGCGGGCGAGGGCGATCCCGTCCGGGTCGCGGCCGAGGATGCCGCGCAGGGCGACGGAGCGGCACAGGTCGACGCGGTTGGCGCCGGTGGACGTGCCGGAGTAGTCGCCGAGGGCCGAGTCGGGGACGAAGTGGCCGACGGCGGCGCAGGCGGCCCGGATCCGGTCGTCGCCCAGGTGCTCGTACAGGGCGGCCGTGATGTCCATGAGCAGGCGCGGGCTGCCGATCTGCCATTCCCACCAGTTGCCGTACCGGGTGGTGGTGGGGTGGTAGACGGTGGCGGAGAGGTGGTCGAGGCCGCGCAGGATGCCGGCGAGGAGGTCCGGGTCGGCGGTCGAGCCGGTGCCCTGCTGGACGTACGCCTGGGTCATGGTCCACAGGCGCCTGTAGCTCACGGTGATGCCGGCCGGCGGGTCGAAGGGGTGGCCGGGCCAGAGGGAGTCCGCCGCCGGGGCCATGGCGGAGTGCAGGCCGCGGGCGAGTTCACCGGTCTCCGCGAGGCGGGAGGCGTACGGCTGCGCGGCCGGGTCGTAGCCGGTGCCCAGGGCGATGCCGAGCCAGCGCCGGCGGAGGGTGTCGTACCGGTCGGTGCCGGCGTCCCGCGTGTCGGCGCCGCGGGGCGCGGGCGTCGCGCCGCCGGTCGCCGCCAGGGCCGCGGCCGCGAGCAGCAGGGCGCGGCGGCCGGGGCGGGGCAGGGCCGTGCGGCGGGAGAAGGCGCGGCGCTGGGGAGTCATGCCCATGCCCTACCACGGGGATGCGGTCACCTGAACGGAGGATCCGGCCGGAGTGACCCGGACGGCGGAACATGTCCCGGGTGTGATGCCGGGTCAGCCGAAACGGTTGAGCAGGCGCCCGAACACCCTCGGGGCCAGGGCGCGGAGGCGGTCCGGGAGGGCCAGCCAGGCGGGGACGTAGACCAGGTCGCGCTCCTCGCGTACGGCCTCCCAGACGGCCCCGGCGACGCAGCCGGGCGAGATCATCCGTGGGTGGTCGCGGTCGTAGGGCCTGCCTCGGCGGGCGAAGAACGCCGTGTCGACCGGGCCGGCCACCACGAAGGTCACGCCCACGCCCGTGCCGCGCAGTTCCTGGCGCAGCGCCTCGGAGAAGGCGGCCAGGGCGGCCTTGGCGGCGGAGTACACCGCTTCCTCGGGTACGCCCACGCAGCCCGCGATCGAGCCGAGCAGCACCACCCTGCCCCGCCCGGCCGCGATCATGGAGGGCAGCACCTCGCGCACGAGGTGGAGCGTGGCGTTGAGGTCCAGGGCCAGCACCCGGTCGATGTCGGTGTGCGGCATGGCGGCGAACGGGCCCGCCCAGCCGATGCCCGCCCCGGCGACCAGGACGTCGACCCGGCCGGTCGTGTGCAGCGCGGACCGGGCCAGCAGGCGCGGACCGTCCGGGGCGGCGAGGTCGGCGGGCAGCACGACGGCCGAGGTGCCCGACGCCGTCCGCTCCAGGCGGTTCCGGTCGCGCCCGGTGAGGAGAAGCTGCCAGCCGTCCATGGCGAACCGCCGTGCCGTGGCCGCCCCGATGCCCGAGGAGGCCCCGGTGACGAGGGCCACGCGCCGGTCCAGGCGCCGCGGCGGCCCGTGCTCGCGCGCCGGGGAGGGGGCCGCGGGGCGGCGTGGGGCGGGGCCCGCCGGTGGGTCGTAGGCCGAGCCGGAGCCGGTGAGTGTCATCGGTCGGTCTCCCTGCGCTGTCCGTCCGCCGTGGTCTCGGTTGTCTCGGTGCGGGTTCCTGGGAACGGAACACCGTCTGTCTCCCTGCCGGTCCCCTCAAACGGAACCTCGTCTTCCAGGACACCGCCACCGCGGGGTCCCGCGCCAGCGGTGGGGCCGTTCCGGCGGGCCGGGCTCACCCGGTCCGGCGTGCGCCGCGCCGTGGGCGGTCTGCGGGCCGGGCCCGCTCGCACGGGATGCGACAGGACCACCCGTGCGTGCCGCCGGGTGCCGCCAGGCGGCGGTATGGGGCGGCTACCCGGACCGGCCGCGCCGGGTCACGTAAGGGGCACTCGTGTCCGGTACGGGACCTCTCGGCGCTCTCCGCGAAACGCGCACTCGCGCCGCGGGCCCGATCGCGACACACCCGCCAATAATGTTGAACGTTGAACCGGAATAGGTCTACGGTGGGTCGCGTTACATAGTTAAACGTTCAACATTTTCGCAGGAGGCGTACCACCATGAGCATCTTCAGCCGCAAGGACACCGAGACCGCCACCACCGTCGCCGCGCGGCCGGACCTGGCCGCCCTGACCGGCGACTACACGATCGACCCCGCGCACTCGACGCTCGGCTTCGTCGCCCGGCACGCCATGGTCACCAACGTCAAGGGCAGTTTCCAGGACTTCACGGGCACGCTCCACCTCGACGGCACCGACCCCTCCCTGTCCACGGCCTCCCTGGACGTCGTGATGGACAGCATCGAGACGGGCAACGCCGACCGCGACGGCCACCTCAAGAGCTCGGACTTCTTCAAGGCGGACGAGTTCCCGACCATGACCTTCCGCTCCACCAAGGCCGAGTCCCTCGGTGGCGAGGACTACCGCATCACCGGCGACCTGACGATCCTCGGCACGACCCGTCCCCTCGCCATCGACCTCGAGTTCAACGGCGCCGCGAAGGACCCCTTCGGCAACGAGCGCGTCGGCTTCGAGGGCAAGGCGGAGATCCTGCGCTCCGAGTGGGGCCTGACCTGGAACGCCGCCCTGGAGACCGGTGGCGTCCTGGTCTCCGACAAGATCAAGCTCAACTTCGACATCTCGGCGATCAGGAACGCGTGAGCCCGCGCGGCCGGCCCGGCGGCATAACGCCGGGCCGGTCTGGCCGAATCGCACCCCTTGTGGAAGGACCGGCGGCGTTCTCATAATCCAGCAGCAGAATTTTGACCAGTCCATGCCAGCACATGGACGTTTCTTTTTGCCTGACTGCTGTCATGCGCCTGTCAATTTGATGCTTCGGTTGCACCTCCCCAGTCAACCCCCCACGGAAGGCATCACGTTGAAGAGACTCCTCACGGCCCTCAAGAGATGCGCGGTCCTCGGGGCCGCCGCGCTCGCGATCGCCAGCCTTCAGCCCGTCTCCGCCGCGCAGGCCGCCCCGTCGCCCGTCGTCGGCGGGACGCGGGCCGCGCAGGGCGAGTTCCCGTTCATGGTCCGGCTCTCCATGGGCTGCGGCGGCGCGCTCTACACCCAGCAGATCGTGCTCACGGCCGCGCACTGTGTGGGCCGCTCCGGCAACAACACGAGCATCACCGCCACGGCGGGGGTCGTCGACCTCCAGTCGACCAGCGGCCGGGTCCAGGTCCGCTCCACCAAGGTGCTGCGCGCCCCCGGCTACAACGGCACCGGCAAGGACTGGGCACTCATCAAGCTCGCCCAGCCCATCAACCTGCCGACCCTGAAGATCGCCACCACCGCGCAGTACAACACCGGCGACTTCACCGTCGCGGGCTGGGGCGCGAACCGTGAGGGCGGTTCCCAGCAGCGCTACCTGCTGAAGGCGACCGTGCCGTTCGTCAGCGACGCCGCCTGCAAGGCCTACGGCGGCCTGTACAGCGGCCTCGTCGCGAGCGAGGAGATCTGCGCCGGCTTCGACGCGGGCGGGGTCGACACCTGCCAGGGCGACTCCGGCGGCCCCATGTTCCGCAAGGACAACGCCGGTGCCTGGATCCAGGTCGGCATCGTCAGCTGGGGTGACGGCTGCGCCCGGCCCGATGCCCCCGGCGTCTACACGGAGGTCTCGGCGTTCGCCTCCGCCATCGCCTCGGCGGCGTCGACACTCTGACCCGCCCCCCACAGCCTGTGGGCCCGGTGCCGTACGGCGCCGGGCCCTTCCCCCGCCCTATCGGCTCTTCCGGCCGGACTCCAGCTTCGTGACCGCCGCCGCCACCTGCGCCGCCCGGCTCCGCGGGGTCCGGGCGCGGAGCACGCCGAGCATCGTCAGGTACCGGTCGGTCCGCCCGAGCGCCTCGAAGGCCGCCGCGGCCCGCGGGCTCCGCTCCAGTGCCGCCGCGAGGTCCTGAGGGACCTCGGCCTCCTGCTGGGAGGCGTATGCCGCCTCCCATCGCCCGTCCGCCCGCGCGGCCGCCACCTCCGCGAGCCCGCCCGGCCTCATGCGCCCGGCGGCGGTCAGTTCCTCGATCCGCCGGACGTTGACCATGGACCAGAGGCTGCCCGGGCGCCGCGGGGTGATCCGCTGGACGTAGTACGACTCGTCGAGTCCCTTGCGCTGCCCGGTGATCCACCCGTGGCACAGCGCCACGTCGTTGACGTCGGCGGCGCTGACGGAGGGAATGCCCGAACCCTTCTTGGCGACCTTGACCCAGAGGCCGGGATGCGGGGCGGGGTGTGCGGTCAGCCAGGATTCCAGGTCGGCGACGGTCGCGAAGGGGAGAGGGTCTCCGGAGGCGGTCATGGCACCACCGTAGGGACCGAGTAGGACAGATCCTGTCCGCTACGCGAGGAGCGCGCGTGCCTGTTCGCGGGCGTCGACGACGGCGTCCGGGAAGATGCCCAGGCCGTGCGCGACGAGCGCCCCCTCGTGCAGCAGCATCAGCGCCCGGGCCAGGGCCTCGGCTCCTTCCGGGTCGATGTCCGAGGCGAGGCGGGTGAAGAGGGCGAGCATCCACTGCTTCTGCCCGGTGATGATCGGGTGGGCCGGGTGGGCGGGGTCGCTGATCTCCGCGTGGGCGTTGACCATGCTGCACCCCTTGGGGCTGAGCTCCGCCGCCCAGTCGCGTGAGGCGTCGAAGACCGCCAGGACGCGCTCCCCCGGCTCCGGCCCGGCCGCGTCGAGGCGTTCGGCGAGGAAGGCCCGCCAGCGCTCGTCGCGGTCCGCGAGGTACTCCACGACGATCTGCTCCTTGGAGCCGAAGCGGTCGTAGAGGGTCTTCTTCGTCACGCCGGCCTCGGCGGCGATGAGGTCGACTCCGACGGCGTGGATGCCGCGCTCGTAGAACAGCCGGGCGGCCGCCGCCAGGACGCGACGGGCGGCGGGCGTCATCGTGATCCGGCGCGGATTCCCGGCACTGGCGGTGGTACCCATGACATCCGAGTATACCGATCTGTATAGTGGGCGGGGAACGTGTATACCGATCTGTCTACTGGTTGTGATGTCGGTGAACGTCCTTCTCTCCGTCGCCTTCGTCCTCTGCTGGAGCTCCGGGTTCATCGGGGCCAAGCTCGGTGCGGGCGACGCGTCCGCGATCACGGTCCTGATGTGGCGGTTCCTGCCGCTGGCCGTCGTCCTGGTCGCCGTCGCCTTCGTCATGCGATCGGCCTGGCGAGGGCTCACCGCCCGGGACGTGACCCGGCAGGCCGTCATCGGCGTGCTGTCGCAGAGCGGCTATCTGCTCAGCGTCTACTACGCCATCCAGCTCGGCGTCTCCAGCGGCACCACGGCCCTGATCGACGGGGTCCAGCCTCTCGTCGCCGGGGCCCTCGCGGGACCGCTGCTGGGGCAGTACGTCTCGGGCCGGCAGTGGATCGGCCTCGGTCTGGGGCTGAGCGGCGTCGCCGTGGTCACCCTGGCCGACGCCGCGGCCGGGACCGGCGTGGCCTGGTGGGCGTACGCCGTCCCGCTGCTCGGCATGCTGTCCCTGGTCGCGGCCACGTTCCTGGAGAGCCGGTCCCGCTCGCGGGTCGCCCCCTCGGTGTCGCTGACCGTCCACTGCGCCACCAGCGCCGTCCTCTTCTCCGCGCTGGCCCTGAGCACCGGTGCCGCGACGCCGCCCGCCGAGGGCGGGTTCTGGGTGGCCGTCGCATGGCTCGTGGGTCTGTCCACATTCGGCGGGTACGGGCTGTACTGGCTCATCCTGAAGCGCTCCGGGGTGACGAAGGTGAACACGCTGATGTTCCTCATGGCCCCGGTGACGGCCGTCTGGGGCGCGCTCGCGTTCGGTGAGCCGTTCGGCGTGCAGACCGCCCTCGGCCTGGCCGTCTGCCTGGTGGCCGTGGTCGTCGTCCACCGCGGTGACGGCCGGAAGGACACGGCTGTGACCGCCGCGCGAGGCGAGCAGGAGGAAAACCGGTGGACCCGGGCCGCCGGGCCCGCCTAACCTCTCCCGCGTGTCCAGCCCCGAGGCGTCCAGAGTGCGGCCACCGGCTCTCCGGTGGCTGCTCGTGATGCCGGGCCGCTGAAGCCCGTTCGCTCCGCTGCCGGAAGCCGTCCGACCTGTCGTGTCCGACGTCTGCTTCAGGGTGCGGAGTCTCTTCATGCCGTTCGCTCTTCTTCTGCTGGGCCTTGCCGTTTTCGGGCAGGGAACGTCCGAGTTCATGCTGTCCGGTCTCGTCCCGGACATCGCGCGGGATCTGGGGGTGTCCGTTCCCGCCGCCGGGGCGCTGACCTCCGCCTTCGCGGCGGGGATGGTCGTGGGGGCGCCGCTGGTGGCGGGGCTCGCCCGGCGCTGGCCGCGGCGGGGTGCGCTGCTGGCGTTCCTCGTCGTGTTCCTCGCCGTCCATGTCGCCGGTGCTCTCACCGGCAGTTTCGAGGTACTGCTCGCCACCCGGGTGGTGGGGGCGCTCGCCAACGCCGGGTTCCTCGCCGTCGCCCTCGTGGCCGCCGCGGACATGGTCCCGGCGGACGCGAAGGGACGGGCGACGTCCATGCTTCTGGGCGGCGTCACGCTGGCGTGCGTGGCCGGGGTGCCCGCCGGGGCCGTGCTGGGCGCGCTGTGGGGCTGGCGTGCGGCGTTCTGGGCCGTGGCGCTGCTGTCGCTGCCCGCGCTGGCGGCGGTGGCGAGGTCGGTGCCGGGCGGTACGGCCGGGGACGCGCCGCCCGCGCTGGGTGGTGAACTCCGGTCACTGCGCAGCCCTCGGCTGATCGTCACGCTGCTGCTGGGCGCCCTCGTGAACGGCGCGACGTTCTGCACCTTCACCTATCTCGCGCCGCTGGTCACCGAGGTGACGGGGCTCGGCAGCGCCTGGATTCCCGGTGTGCTCGCGCTGTTCGGGGCCGGGTCGTTCGCGGGGGTGACCGCCGCGGGGCGGTTCGCCGACCGGCGCCCCGTGCCGGTCCTGGCCGGCGGGGGCGTCGCCGTGTGCCTGGGCTGGTGCCTCCTGGCGCTCGGGGCCGGGCACCCGGTCCTGGCACTCGGGCTCGTCTTCGCCCAGGGCGCGCTGTCCTTCGGCGTCGGTTCCACGCTGATCTCCGAGGTGCTGTACGCGGCGCCGGGCGCACCCACGCTGGCCGGTGGTTTCGCCACGGCCGCGTTCAACGTGGGTGCCGCGCTGGGCCCGTGGGCCGGTGGCCTGGTGATCGACGCGGGGTTCGGGTACCGGTCGCCGGTGTGGGTCAGCGCGGGGCTGGTCGCGCTGGCGGGCGTGGTGGCCGCGGCCGCGTGGAGGCAGCGGGGACGGGTGCCGGGCCGGGAGGCGGCCGGGCGCTGACGTGCGGCCGGGGCGCCGGGCCGGGAGGCAGCCGGGCGCTGACCTGCGGCCGGGGCGCCGGGCCGGGAGGCAGCCGGGCGCTGACCTGCGGCCGGGGCGCCGGGCCGGGAGGCAGCCGGGCGCTGACCTGCGGCCGGGGCGCCGGGCCGGGAGGCAGCCGAGCGCTGACCTACGGCCGGGGCGCTGGCCGCCGGGAACCGACCTACGGCCGAGGTACCGGACCGGGAGGCCGTCGGGAACCGACCCTGCGGCCGGGGCGCCGGGCCGGGAGGCGGGGCGCCGGGCCTGGGGCGGCCGGGCGCGGACCTGCGGCCGGGATGCCGGACCGGGAGGTCGCCGGGAACCGACCTACGGCCGGGGCGCCGGGCCTGGGGGCGGCCGGGCACGGACCTACGGCCGGGATGCCGGACCGGGAGGCCGCCGGGCACGGACCTGCGGCCGAGGTACCGGACCTGGGAGGCCGCCGGGAACCGACCTTGTGGCCGAGGTACCGGACCGGGAGGCCACCAGGAACCGACCTACGGCCGGGGCGCCGACCGGGAGGCCGCCGGACGCTGATCTCCCGCACGGATGCCGGGGACTGTGCCCCTCCCGTCAGAACCCGCCCCCGAAGTCCCCTCCCCCACCGAAGTCGCCGCCGCCGAAACCACCGTCACCGAAGCCGCCCCCGTAGTCGCCGCTGTCGAAGTCCGCACCGGAGACGTCGCCGCCCTCGTAGCCGCCGAAGTCGCCGTAGCCGGAGCCGTAGTCGGCCCCGTAGGCGGGGGCGGCCATCATGCTGCCGAGCATGGTGCCGATGAGGAGGCCGGGCAGGAGGCCGCCGCCGAAGTAGCCGCCGGCCCAGGGGCCGTACGCCGGGCCGGCCTCCCAGTACGGGCGGCGGCCGTACTCGGTGTCGACCTCGCGGATCACCGGGTCGCGGCCCTCGGAGAGCCGGGTCCGGTCGGCCGCGCAGACGGGGACGTCGCGCGTGGCGCCGCCCGGCGGCGTCCAGCTCGCGTCGGCGACCGAGGGGCCGTGGCGGGGGTCGAAGAAGCAGGGCGGACGGCGCTCCGGCAGCGGGCCGCCCTCGCGGCGGGCCGCGAGTCGCGCCAGGGAGAACCGGCCGTCCTGCACGGCCTGGGTGACGGCCCGCACGTCCTCCGGTTTCGTCGCGGCGGCCATGAAGGACTTCGCCTGTTCGTAGGAGTCCAGGGCGTGTTCGTAGTCGGCGCGCATCGCGTCGTCGGCGCCGGGTTCGCCGGGGTGGAAGTCGAGGCGGTCGAGCTCCTCGCCGAAGGCGGTGATGTCCTCGTCGACCACCACGCGCAGCTTCTCCAGCGCGGCCCGCTGCTCCTCCTCGTGGCGGCGGCGGTTGCGGCGGGCCACCGCGTAGGCGCCCGCGCCACCGGCCGCGACCAGTGCGCCGACCGTGATCAGGCCGCCGACCGGCACGTCGGTGCCCGAGCCGTCGCTCCAGCTGCTGGGCGCCGAGCCGCCCACGTTGCGCAGGGCGTCGTCGACGAAGTCGTTCAGCTGGGCCTTGACGTCGCCCGTGTCCTCGACGGCCGTGACCAGGTTCGACACCGCCTGGGGGCTCATCACCGAGCTGTCCGCACGGGCGTCGAACTCGTCGCCGACGCGGATGCCGTACAGGCCGGTGACGCCGGTCTCGGTACGGAGGTTCCGGAAGAGGTCCTGCGTGGGGAAGTCGGCCGGGAGGACGGCCACGAAGACGGGTTTGTCCGCGTCCTTGATCTTGTCGGCGAGCGCCTCGGCGTCCGACTCGGCCAGCTGGCCGGAGGCGGCCGGATCGACGTAGACCGGGTTCTCACGCAGTTCCTCGGCGACCTTCGAGAGGTCCGTGGCCGCGTGCGCACCGGGCGCACCGACCATGAGCGCCGCCAGTACGGCGACGACCGGCACGATCAGCAGACGTACGAGGGTACGCACCAGTGCGGCCTTCATATGTTCGAAGCTACCCGAATCGGCACAGAATCGACACAGGCGGACGCAATGGATCGGCTGAGGCGACGGCGCGGAAGGCGCCGTCGCCACCCGCCTGCTCGTCTACTCGGCCGGGGTCACTCCCGCCCGCAGGAGCCCGTACGTGTACGCGTCCTCCAGGGCCTGCCAGCTCGCGGCGATGACGTTGTCGGCCACACCCACCGTCGACCACTCGCCCGTGCCGTCGGACGTGGAGATCAGCACGCGGGTCGTCGAGCTGGTGCCGTGCTTGCCCTCCAGGATGCGGACCTTGTAGTCGACCAGGTCCAGCTTGGCGAGCTGCGGGTAGATCTTCTCCAGGCCCACGCGCAGGGCCCGGTCCAGCGCGTTGACCGGCCCGTTGCCCTCGGCCGTGGCGACGATGCGCTCGCCCTTGGCCCAGAGCTTGACCGTGGCCTCGTTGGCGTGGGAGCCGTCGGGCCGGTCCTCGACGATGGCACGCCAGGACTCGATCTCGAAGTAGCGCAGCGGCTTGCCCTGGACCTCGGTGCGCAGGAGGATCTCGAAGCTGGCGTCCGCCGCCTCGTACGTGTAGCCCTTGAGTTCGCGCTCCTTCACCCGCTCGACCACCCGGCCGACCAGCTCTCGGTCGTCGCCGAGGTCGATGCCGAGTTCCTTGCCCTTGAGCTCGATCGAGGCGCGGCCGGCCATGTCGGAGACCAGCATCCGCATGGTGTTGCCGACCTGCTCGGGGTCGATGTGCTGGTACAGGTCCGGGTCGACCTTGATGGCCGAGGCGTGCAGGCCGGCCTTGTGCGCGAAGGCCGAGATGCCGACATAGGGCTGGTGCGTGGAGGGCGTGAGGTTGACGACCTCGGCGATCGCGTGCGAGATGCGCGTCATCTCGCGCAGGTGCCCCTCGGGCAGGACCTGCTTGCCGTACTTGAGCTCGAGGGCCGCCACGACCGGGAAGAGGTTGGCGTTGCCGACGCGCTCGCCGTAGCCGTTGGCCGTGCACTGGACGTGCGTCGCGCCCGCGTCGACGGCGGCCAGCGTGTTCGCCACCGCGCAGCCCGTGTCGTCCTGGGCGTGGATGCCGAGCCGGGCGCCCGTGTCGGCCAGGACCGTGCCGACGACCGCCTGGATCTGCGCCGGGAGCATGCCGCCGTTGGTGTCACAGAGGACCACCACGTCCGCACCGGCGTCGGAGGCGGTACGGACGACCGACTTGGCGTACTCGGGGTTCGCGCGGTAGCCGTCGAAGAAGTGCTCGCAGTCGACGAAGACCCGGCGTCCCTGCTCCTTCAGGAACGACACCGTGTCGCGGACCATCGCCAGGTTCTCGTCCAGGGTGGTGCGCAGGGCGAGCTCGACGTGCCGGTCGTGGGACTTGGCGACCAGCGTGATCACCTCGGCGCCCGACTCCAGCAGCGCCTTGACCTGCGGGTCCTCAGCCGCCTTCGCTCCCGCGCGGCGGGTCGCCCCGAACGCGACCAACTGGGCGTGCCGGAAGTCGATCTCCTGCTGGGCGCGGGCGAAGAACTCGGTGTCCCGGGGGTTCGCGCCCGGCCAGCCGCCCTCGATGAAGCCGACGCCGAAGTCGTCCAGGTGCCGCGCGATGGCCAGCTTGTCGGCGACGGTGAGGTTGATGCCCTCCCGCTGGGCGCCGTCGCGCAGGGTGGTGTCGAAGACGTGGAAGGAATCGTCGAGCTCGCTGGGTGCGGTCATGGTGTCAAGGCTCCTGAGGATGGGATCTCGGTCGTACCGGAATGACCGGCTCCACCGCCCTCACATACTCCCTCGCGCTCTCGCCTCCGGCTGCGGGTGGGCCAGAAATGCGAAAAACCTCTCGCGGGTGCGAGAGGTCTGCGCGCGGGTCGAGGACGACGGTGTCCGCCCGTACCTGGTCGTACGTGGCGGTCACTGCGGACCGGCGCGCCTGCTGCCAATAATCATGGCGAACGAGAGCACGGGGGCAGTCTGGCACAACCCCCGCGCCTCGCTCACGGTTGTCTCAGGATGCGGTCGGTCACCTCATGTGACGGACGTAGACGTGCGAGGTGTCGTACGTGTCGCCGGGGACGAGGTCGGGTGAGGCACTGCTGAAGGCGACCGTGCGGCCGTGCCGGTCGAGGACCGGGGCGGACACGCTCTGGTCGTTCGGGCCGCCCTCGGCGTCCGGGCTGGCCAGGACCGTGCGCCCGGTGCGCAGATCACGTACGTACGCGCGGGCCGTGCGGTCCGTGTCGCCCGGGTCGGCCGAGACGAAGGCCAGATACCGGTTGTCGGCGCTGAGGTGCGGATACGCGGTGAACGCGGCCGGGTCGGCGGCGTCGATCCGGCGCAGCCCGCCCGTCCTCAGGTCGCGGACGAAGGCGTTGTGGCCCTTGTTGGTGTCGCCCGAGGTCAGCCGCGAGTCGCGGGAGTTGAAGACCGCGTACCGGCCGTCGGCGCTGATCTGCGGGGACTCGGTGTGCCCGTCGGGCTCCAGACCGTCCGGTGCCCGGTCGGCGTGGAACAGCTCGCCGCTCGGCACGTCACGGACGTAGGCGTCGCTCCAGTCGCCCGGGGCCGGGTGCGGGACGAAGAACTGGTAGCCGACGCGCTTGCCGTCGGCGCTGATGGACGGGCGGGTGGCGGCGGTCTTCCGGTCGCCGGCGGCGGGCACCTGGCTGACGCGGACGGCCTCGCCGCCGGTGCGGTCGACGCGGTAGACGCGTCCCCAGCGGTCCTCGCCCTCCGCGGGTCCGGACTGCTGGGCGACGAAGGCGACGTAGCGGCCGTCGGCGCTGATGGCGGGCTGCCTGCCGGTGTCGTAGCCCGTGTCGACTGTGTCCTTGATGCGCTGGAGGGCGCCGGACTTCAGGTCCTTGACCCAGATGTGGCTGCGGCCGTCGCCGTCCGTGGCGCCGAAGGCCAGGTACCGGCCGTTGCCGCTCAGGGCGACGTCGTCGACCGAGCCGGCGTCCGCCGACGTACTGGCCAGCCGGGTCGTGCCGGTCCTCAGGTCGCGCACGAAGGCGTCGGCGTCGCCGTCGGTGTCGCCGGCGACGAGGTTGTCGGCGCTGGAGACGAAGGCCAGACGGCGGCCGTCGGCGCTCAGGCTCGGCCCTCCGGAGGCGGCGTCGCCGTCGGTGCCGTCCGGGGCGACGCTCGCCTTCTCGGTCCGCGGCACCGCATCGGCGGCGGTCGCGGGCAGCGCGGCGACACCGCCGAGCGTGACGGCCAGGGCCACGCCGAGCGCGACGGACGTGGCCCTCCTGGTGCTGGTCATGTGCTGTTCCCCCTGTGTTCCCCGTTGACGCTTCTCCCCCGGCCCCGCGCCGAGGGCTCCCCCAGAGCCAACAGCACCACGGACCACAGGGTCAATCCGTCGTATTGAGTACAACCCGGGCAGGCGTTCAGGCGTCCGCGAGGAGGCTGTCGGCGAGGAACTCGTGGACGTGCCGCAGGACTTGGGCCCGGTCCGTGCCGCGCAGGCCGATCGCGACATGGATGGCGAAGCCGTCCAGCAGCGCCCGCAGGCGGGCGGCGAACCGGTCCGGGTCGACGCGGCGGAACTCGCCCCGCGAGATGCCCTCGGCGAGCAGGGCGACCAGGTCGCGGTGCCAGACGCCCTCGATGGCGGCCTGCCGGTCACGGGCCTCCGCGTCGGTGGCAGCGCTCTGCGAGCGGTTCCAGACCTCCAGCCACAGCGTCCAGTGCGGGTCGCGGTGGCCGTCGGGGACGTACAGGTCGACGTAGGCGTCGAGCCGTTCGCGGGCGGTGGCGGCGCGGGTCAGCAGCCGTCCGCGCTCGGCGCCCAGCCGGCCCTCGCTCCACTCCAGGGTGCGCAGCAGCAGTTCGTCCTTGGAGCCGAAGTAGTAGAGCAGGTGGCCGCTGCTCATGCCGACCTCGCGGCCGAGCGCCGCCATGGTGAGTTTCTCCAGGCCGCGCTCGGCGATCATCTCCATGGCGGCGGCGAGCACGTCCTCGCGGGGCGGCGCCTGCCTGCGCCCACCGGCCATCTGCTGCTCCCGGGTGCTAGATCCTCGGCTGTTGCTGGGTGATGCAGTGGATTCCTCCACCGCCGGCAAAGATCGTACGGGCGTCCACGAGTGTCACGGTCCGCTCCGGGAACAGGCGGCGGAAGATGCCGGCCGCGAGTTCGTCGCGCGGGTCGTCGAAGCCGCACAGGACCACGCCGCCGTTGCAGAGGTAGTGGTTGATGTACGAGTAGTCGGCCCAGTGGCCGTCGGCTTCCAGGACGGTGGGGGCCTGCACGTCGACGACCTCCAGGCGGCGGCCGCGCGCGTCCGTCTGCGACCTCAGCAGGCCGGTGATCTCCTTCGTCACCTCGTGGTCGGGGTGCGCCGGGTCCGGCTGCACATGGGCCACGACCACGCCGGGGCGGGCGAAGGCCGCGACGATGTCGACGTGGCCGAGGGTGCCGAAGCCGTGCGGGGGGTAGTCGCCGGTCAGGCCGCGCGGCAGCCAGATCGCCTTGCGGGTGCCCAGCAGGGAGTGGATCTCGGCCTCGACCTCCTCCCGCGTCCAGCCGGGATTGCGCTCGGGCCCCAGCTGCACGGTCTCGGTCAGCAACACCGTCCCCTCGCCGTCCACATGGATCGCCCCGCCCTCGTTGACGAGGTGCGAGGTGTACGTCCGTGCCCCCGCGAGGTCCGCGACGTGGGCGCCGATCTTCGCGTCGTGCTCCCAGCGGGCCCAGCTCTGGGCGCCCCAGCCGTTGAACGTCCAGTCGACGGCGCCCAGTTCACCCCGTCCGTTGGTGAGGAAGGTCGGTCCGATGTCGCGCATCCAGGCGTCGTCGAGGTCCCGCTCGACGGTCTCGATCCCCTGCCCCAGCAGCGCACGCGCCTGGTCCGACCGCCCCGGGCCGCACACCACCGTCACCGGCTCGAACCGGCGGATCGCGCGGGCCACCGAGGCCCAGGCGAGCCGGGCCCCGGCCAGGTCCTCCGGGTCGTCGAAGGTCGGGTTCGGGCCCGGCCAGGCCATCCAGGTGCGCTCGTGCGGGGCCCATTCGGCGGGCATGCGGAAGCCGTCGGCGGCTGCGGACATCGTGAACCTCAGAGGAAGTAGAGACGGTTGAGGGAGACGGACTCGGCCGGTTCGGAGTACAGCGGCTCGCCGTCGAGGGTGACGAGGCCGGTGCGCTGGTCGACGTCTACGGCCCCGGTACGGGAGTTGAGGCGCAGGTCGGCCGGGCCGATACCGCGCGTGCCGCGCACGGCGACCCTGCGGCGGCGGGTGGGCACGGTGTCGCGCCCCTGGTCGAGGGCGGCCTGTGCGACGAACGCCACCGAGATGTCGGCCGGTGTCGCCCCGTGCGCCCCGAACTGCGGCCCCAGCACGAGGGGTTCGCACGTGTCGGTCGCCGCGTTCGGGTCGCCGGTCACGCCGTACGCCGGGAAGCCGGCCTTCAGCACGAGCTGCGGCTTGGCCCCGAAGTACTCGGGCCGCCACAGCACGATGTCGGCGAGCTTGCCGGCCTCCAGTGACCCCACCTCGTGCGCGAGGCCGTGCGCGATGGCCGGGTTGACGGTCAGCTTGGCGATGTACCGCAGGACGCGTTCGTTGTCGTGACCGGCATCCGGGGCGCCGGACTCTGCCTTCATCTTCCCGGCCATGGCGAAGGTACGGCGGACGGTCTCGCCCGCGCGCCCCATGCCCTGCGCGTCCGAGGAGGTGATGCCGATCGCGCCCAGGTCGTGCAGGACGTCCTCGGCGCCCATGGTTCCGGCGCGGATGCGGTCGCGGGCCATGGCGGCGTCGCCGGGCAGGTCGGGTTTGAGGTCGTGGACGGAGACGATCATGCCGTAGTGCTCGACGACGGCGTCCCGGCCGAAGGGCAGGGTCGGGTTGGTGGAGGAGCCGATGACGTTCGGGACGCCCGCCATCTTCAGAACGTTGGGGACGTGCCCACCGCCACAGCCCTCGATGTGGAAGGCGTGGACGGTCCGGCCCTCCAGCACCCGCAGGGTGTCCTCCACGGACAGGCACTCGTTCAGCCCGTCGCTGTGCAGGGCGACTTGGACGTCGTACTCCTCGGCGACGCGCAGCGCGGTGTCCAGCGCACGCGTGTGGGCGCCCATGTCCTCGTGCACCTTGAAGCCGCAGGCGCCGCCCTCGGCGAGGGCCTCGACCAGCGGCGCCGGGCGGGAGGAGGAACCCCGGCCCAGGAAGCCGATGTTGACGGGCCAGGCGTCGAAGGCGTTGAACGCGTGCCGCAGCGCCCAAGGTGAGTTGACACCGACGCCCCACACGGGCCCGAACTCCTGGCCGATGATCGTGGTCACGCCGGAGGCGAGCGAGGCCTCCATGACGCGCGGCGACAGCAGGTGGACGTGGGTGTCGACGGCTCCCGCGGTGGCGATGAGCCCCTCGCCGGACACGATCGACGTCCCGGTGCCGACGACGACGTCGACCCCGTCGAGGGTGTCGGGGTTCCCGGCCCGCCCGATCGAGCAGATCCGTCCCTCCCGGATGCCGATCGACACCTTCCGGATGCCCTGCACGGCGTCGATCACCACGACGTTGCTGATGACGACGTCACAGGTCTCCCGGACGGCGGCGGCCTTGAGGTGCAGCCCGTCGCGGGCGGTCTTACCGAACCCGGCGAGGAACTCGTCGCCGTACCGCTGGGCGTCGGACTCGACACGGACGACCAGGCCGGAGTCGCCGAGACGGATGCGGTCGCCGGCGCGGGGACCGTGGGTGGCGGCGTACTCGTACGGGGTGAGGCGGCGGGCCTCGGCGGGGTGGCCTCCTGGACGGCTCATCGCCCGACCTCCTGATCAGGTGTTTCCGGTACGCCGAGGTAGCCGCAGGCGGCGGCCCGGCGCAGGGCCTCCTCCTTGGCGCCCGGTGCGTCCAGCGGCCCGTCGACGAGTCCGGCGAACCCGATCGCGATCCGCTCGCCCCCGATCGGCACCAGCCCCACCTCGGCGCTCTCCCCCGGCCCGAACCGCACCGAGGACCCGGCGGGCGCTGCCAGGCGCATGCCGTAGGCCCGTCCGCGGTCGAAGGCGAGCCGCGGGTTGGCCTCGAAGAAGTGGAAGTGGGAGGTGACGGAGACGGGCACGCCGGCGGTGTTGGTGACCGTCAGCCGTACGACCGCCTCGGGCTCGGCGTGCCCGGGCCCGGGCAGCAGCGCGCCCGGGGCCCGGTCGCCGAGGCCGGCGCCGATCGGATCGCTGACGACGGCGAGCCGCGAGCCGTCGTCGAAGACCGCCTCGACATGCACCTCGGTGACGACGTCGGCGACTCCGGGCAGCACGTCGTCCGGCCCGAGGACGGACCGGGCGGCCTCGACGGCCTCCGCGAGCCGCTTGCCGTCCCGCGCGGCCTCGCACACCGTGTCGGCGATCAGCGCGGTCGCCTCGGGGACGTTGAGCCTCAGCCCCCTGGCCCTGCGGGCGCGGGCGAGCTCGGCGGCGCCGAAGAGCAGCAGCCGGTCGCGTTCGGTCGGGGTCAGCCGCATGTCACTCCCTCCGTTTAGAGCATCACTCTAAACATGAAGTTCCCCGCACCGAAAGGTTGACGGCGGCCCGTAACGCCCATCACATTGAACGTCGCTCTAACCGAGGGAGACAAGCATGCCGATCGAACAGCGCGGAGTCGACACCATCCCCGAGGAGGAACGCACCAGCGGGCCACGCGACCTCGTCTCGATCCTGCTCGGCTCCAACCTCTGCCTGGGTGTGATCGTCTTCGGCTGGCTGCCGCCGTCCTTCGGCCTGGACTGGTGGTCGTCGGTCAGCGCGGTCCTGGCGGGCACGGTGGTGGGAGTGGTGCTCACGGCTCCCCTCGCCCTGGTCTCGCTGCGCACCGGCACCAACCTGTCGACCTCCTCCGGCGCCCAGTTCGGGGTCCGGGGACGGCTGGTCGGCTCGGTGGTCGGACTGCTGCTGGCCCTCGGTTACACCGCGCTGACCGTGTGGATCGGCGGGGACGTGATGGTGGGCGTGCTGGGCCGGCTGGCCGGGCTGCCGCAGGGCGGGGCGTCGTACGGGGTCGTCTACGGGCTGCTCGCCGCGGCCACCGTCGCGGGCGCGGTGTACGGCTACCGGGTGCTGCTCGCGATGTCCCGGGTGCTGGCCTTCGGCATGACGGCCCTGCTGGCGCTGGGCGTGATCGCCTACGCGCCCGGCTTCACCACCGCCGCGCTGCCGGAGACCGGCGGCTACCTGCTGGACGGATTCTGGCCGACCTGGCTGCTCGCGGCCGTGGCCGCCGGACTGTCCGGCCCGATCGCCTTCATCACCCTCCTCGGTGACTACACCCGCTACGTCTCCCCGGCCCGCCACTCCTCGCGCCGGGTGCTGCACGCGACCTGGCTGGGGCTGCTGCTGGGCCTGCTGGTGCCGCAGCTCTTCGGCACCTTCACGGCGTACGCGGCCGGGGCCGCCCTCGACTACGCGGGCCCGCTGGTCGACGCGGCCCCCGCCTGGTACCTCGTCCCGCTGCTGCTCGCGGCCTCCGCGGGCTCGGTCGGCAACGCGGGTCTGATGCTGTACTCGATGGGCCTCGACCTGGACGCCATCCTGCCGCGCGCCTCACGGGCCAGAGCCACGTACACGGTCGCCGTGGTGGCCACGGCCTGTGTCTTCGCCGGGCACTACTACTCGACCGCGCAGAATGCGATGACATCCTTCGTCCTGCTGCTGACGGCGATCGGCACGCCCTGGGCGGTCATCACCCTCATCGGCTTCGCCCGCTGCGGCGGGATGTACGACGCGGACGCCCTCCAGGTCTTCAACCGCCGCGCGCGGGGCGGCGTCTACTGGTACCGCGCCGGCTGGAACATCCCGGCGACCGCCTCCTGGGCGGCCGGGGCACTCGTCGGCGTCCTGGCGGTGTCCCTGCCGTCGTACGAGGGCCCGCTGCTGGCACTGACCGGCGGGGTGGACTGCAGCTTCCTGCTGTCGGGGCTGGTGGGCGGGGTGGCGTATGCGCTGTCGGCCCCGGGGTCCGTGGAAACGGGCCCCGGGGGCGATGAGGCGACCAGCGCTTCCAGTCCGACCGCTTCGGGCGGCGGGTGGGCATAGGCCGGTGTCCGGGGGCGGAGCCCCCGGTGGGCACGGGCACTCAGCCCAGCTGGTGCATCCAGCCGTGCTTGTCCTCCGCCGTACCGCGCTGGATGTCGAGCAGGGCCTGGCGGAGCCGGAGCGTGACCTCGCCCGGCTCTCCCCCGCTCTGCCGCCACTCGCCCCCGGCGCGCTTCACCGTACCGACCGGCGTGATCACCGCGGCCGTACCGCAGGCGAACACCTCCGTGAGCGACCCGTTCTCCGAGTCCCGCTGCCACTGGTCGACCGAGATCCGGCCCTCCTCGGCCTCGTACCCGAGGTCACGGGCGACAGCCAGCAGGGAGTCCCGCGTGACGCCCTCCAGGATGGAGCCGGTGAGGGACGGCGTGACGATCTTGTTCCCGTACACGAAGTACAGGTTCATGCCGCCGAGCTCCTCGACCCACTTGTGCTCGACCGCGTCGAGGTAGCAGACCTGGTCGCAGCCCTTGGTCGCGGCCTCCGCCTGCGCCAGCAGGGACGCCGCGTAGTTGCCGCCGGTCTTGGCGTCGCCCATGCCGCCGGGCACGGCGCGGACGCGGTCCTCGGAGACCCAGATGGACACCGGCTTGACGCCGCCCGGGAAGTACGCGCCGGCCGGGGAGGCGATGACCAGGAACAGGTACTCGTTGGCCGGCTTCACACCCAGCCCGACCTCGGTCGCGATCATGAACGGGCGCAGGTAGAGGGACTCCTCCCCGCCGTGCGCCGGCACCCACGCCTTGTCCTGCTTCACCAGCGCGTCGCACGCCTCGATGAACGTCTCGACCGGCAGCTCGGGCATCGCCAGCCGGCGCGCGGAGCTCTGGAAGCGCTCGGCGTTCTTCTCCGGCCGGAACGTGGCGACCGAGCCGTCGGGGCGGCGGTAGGCCTTCAGCCCCTCGAAGATCTCCTGGGCGTAGTGCAGGACCGTGGTGGCGGGGTCGAGGGAGATCGGCGCGTACGGCACGAGCTGGCCGTCGTGCCAGCCGCGGCCCTCCGTCCACTTGATCGTCACCATGTGGTCGGTGAAGTGGCGGCCGAACCCGGGGTTGGCCAGGATCGCCTCCCGATCTGCGGCGGAGAGCGGGTTGGCGGACGGCTTGAGCTCGATCGTGGGCGTCGTCATGGGTTGAAGTCCTTCACCGGTTGTAGTGACGGGCCGCGCTCGGTACAGCTCTGATGGTGACCAGTGCTAGGACGTCCGAGCATTCCCTCGTTCCGCGGCCTCGCGTTCGATTATCGCCCGGGGGCGACGGAGGACGGAACGGGGTGAATGCGGCCCGGTGGTCGATGGTGACACCCGGCGGGAACATGCGGAAGCCGCCGGGTGCGGATGCGACCCGGCGGCTTGGGTTAGGGGGCTTCTGATGGATCTCCGTGGAAGAAGGAGCGGCGTTCGGTGCGTGCTCTCGGCGTGCCGGGCGGAAGGCCTCGTAGCGGAGCTACTAGGCCTTTTGCCCGGTGCGGCGAGAGTGCGTGCCGGGCGTCGCGACGCCGCGGAGATCCGTCAGAAGCCCCCTGAGCAGGGCGGGTCAGCCGGCTACTCGTACGGCGAGCGCGTCGCCGATCTCCGAGGTGGAGCGGGCGGGCTTGCCGGTGCGCTCCGAGAGGTCCGCGGAGACCGCCTCGTCGATACGGGCGGCCTCGGCCTCGTAGCCGAGGTGGCGCAGGAGCAGGGCGACGGACAGCACCGTGGCGGTCGGATCGGCCTTGCCCTGGCCGGCGATGTCCGGGGCCGAGCCGTGCACGGGCTCGAACATCGAGGGGAACTCTCCGGACGGGTTGATGTTGCCGGAGGCCGCCACGCCGATGCCGCCGGAGACGGCCGCGGCGAGGTCGGTGATGATGTCGCCGAAGAGGTTGTCGGTGACGATCACGTCGAAGCGCTCGGGCTGGGTGACCAGGTAGATCGTGGCCGCGTCGACGTGCATGTACTCGGTGGTGACCTCGGGGAACTCCTCGGCCACCTTGTTGAAGATGTTGGTCCACAGGTGACCCGCGAAGGTCAGCACGTTGTTCTTGTGGATCAGCGCCAGCTTCTTGCGCGGGCGGGCCTGGGCACGCGCGAACGCGTCGCGGACCACGCGCTCGACACCGAAGGCCGTGTTCACGGAGACCTCGGTGGCGACCTCGTGCTCGGTACCCTTGCGGATCGTGCCGCCGTTGCCGGTGTACGGGCCCTCGGTGCCCTCGCGGACCACGACGAAGTCGATCCGCGGCTCGCCGGCCAGCGGGGTGGCGACACCCGGCAGCAGCTTCGAGGGACGCAGGTTGACGTGGTGGTCGAAGGCGAAGCGGAGCTTCAGCAGGAAGCCGCGCTCCAGGACGCCGGACGGCACGCCCGGATCGCCGATCGCGCCGAGCAGGATGGCGTCGTGCTTCTTCAGGGCGTCGAGGTCGGCGTCGGTGAGGGTCTCACCGGTGGCGTGGTAACGCTTGGCGCCGAAGTCGTACTCCTTGGTCTCCAGCTTCACATCCTGCGGAAGGACGGCGGAGAGGACCTTCAGGCCTTCGGCCACGACTTCCTGGCCGATGCCGTCACCGGGAATCACTGCGAGATTGATGCTGCGAGACATGCGGGCACCCTACTCCTCGTCCCATGTGATGACACGGGGTGTCCGTGATGCGGACAGCGCGGGGCAGGCGATACGGCACCCGCCCGGCGGAGCGCACTCGGCCGACGGCTTCCGTTCACCCGTACGTGGGGCGGATGTTGGCGTTCGCTGGGAAATTGACCCGACATGGAGATCCCCCACTTCGGCATCCCGCCCGAGCTCGCCCGCCGGATGAGCATGGCGGAACAGCACGAGTACCTGCGTACGAAGCTGTCGCGGCGCCGCACGCTGGTGACGGCGGGCGCGGTCGCGGGCGGTCTGCTGACCGGCTGTTCCGGCTCCGGGCCGGGGAGCGCCGCGGCGACCGGGAGCCCGTCGCCGAGCACGTCGAAGGCGCCGGGTTCCTACGTCACTCCCTTCGGCCGCCACCTCGCCTTCGGCGCCGACCCGAAGACGCAGATGCGGATCTCCTGGCAGGTGCCGCTGGCGGTGCGCAAACCGTACGTCCGGGTGGGCCTGCGCCCCGACGACCTCGGCCGCAAGGTCGAGGCGGAACTGCGCGACCTGCACACCCCGGAGCTGAAGGGCGTACGGGCGGCGGTCGAGCAGTACTACGTGCACGCGGCGCTGGACGGCCTGCGCCCGGGCACGACGTACTACTACGGCGTCGGCCACGAGGGCTTCGATCCGGCGTCCCCGCGGCACCGGCCGACCATCACCTCGTTCCGCACGGCGCCCGCGAGCCCGCCCGAGCGGTTCGTGTTCACGGCGTTCGGCGACCAGGGCGTCGGCGAGGAGGCGGCCCTCAACGACCGTCTGCTGCTGCGCCGGAGCCCGGCGTTCCACCTCCATGCCGGCGACATCTGCTACGCCGACCCGACCGGCAAGGGCAAGGAGTCGGACGTCTTCGACGCGAGCCAGTGGGACCGGTTCCTGAAGCAGACCGAGCCGGTGGCCAGGTCGGTGCCGTGGATGGTGACGACCGGCAACCACGACATGGAGGCCTGGTACTCACCGGACGGCTACGGCGGCCAACTCGCCCGGTTCTCCCTGCCGGAGAGCGGCTTCGACCCGCGCACGGCACCGGGGGTGTACGCCTTCACGTACGGCAACGTCGGCGTGGTCGCGCTGGACGCGAACGACGTGTCGTACGAGATCCCCGCCAACTTCGGCTACACGGAGGGGCGGCAGACGCAGTGGCTGGACAGCAAGCTCGGCGAGTTGAGGTCCTCGAAGGACGTGGACTTCATCGTCGTCTTCTTCCACCACTGCGCGTACTCGACGTCCACGCACGCCTCCGACGGCGGGGTGCGCGCCGAGTGGCTGCCGCTGTTCGCCAAGCACCAGGTGGACCTGGTGATCAACGGGCACAACCACGTCTACGAGCGCACCGACGCCATCAGGAACGGCGAGGTGGGCAGGCCGGTTCCGGTCGGCGGGACGACGGACCCACGGCGGGACGGGATCGTGTACGTCACGGCCGGCGGTGGCGGCAAGGAGCTGTACGGCTTCCCCGATGGCGTCAAGGAGAGCTACGAGGGGAACACCGCCGACCGCGAGTCGGTCGGCACGTTCCGGTGGACGAAGTCCCGGGACACCAAGGCGGAGTCGGTGCAGTGGTCGCGGGTGCGCTACCGCGGCTTCTCGTTCCTCTCGGTGGAGGCGGAGAGCGGCGCCGCGCCGAGGCTGAAGGTGTCGGCGCTGGCGTCGAGCGGTGAGCGGATCGACCATTTCGAGGTGCGGCGCGGGGCGTGAGCCCCGCACCGCACCTCGTCGGGTGCGGCTCCCGGACCAGGGGTGTTGCGGCTCAGTGACCGGTGAACGCGCTCGGTGACCTCAGTGACCGGTGGATCCGCCGTTGTCCCTGCGGTCGAGGGCGCGCTGGAGCGCGGCGGCGGCGTTCTTGCGGTCGGACTCGGTCGTACGGGAAACGTGACGGACTCGGCGGCGGACGGTCGTCTCGGCCATGGGAAATCGACTCCTTCGACAGCACGGAGTGCACAGGGAGGGTTACGAGACGCCGGATGGGGCGGGGAGCGGTGCCGCAGGGGTTGCCTGCACGGGGCCCGGCTCACGACCGCCATTCGCTTGGTCGAGCGAGACGTTCGGCTCCTACAAAACTAAGGGAGTCCGGAGCGTCTGTCTCCACAATTACTCGGACTTCCTACTATCTGAGACGGTGGACTCCATCACACCGCGCTGACCTGCGGTGATTCCTAGAGCACATCTCCGTCGCGCCAGTCGAAGAGCAGTTCGTGCGCGGGGTCGAGCGGGCCGGCGAGGGCGGGCCGGACGTAGGTGCTGTCCTCTTCGTCCGGCAGGCGGACGACGCCGTCCCGCGGGCTGAGCGCGTGCACCTGGCCGCGCCACAGCCGCCAGCCGCCAGCCGCGGGAGGTGTAGAGCCGGGCGCCGTCGTCACTGGCGGAGAGGGCGCCGAAGTCGTAGGCGCGGTCGATGACGCGTTCCAGCTCCGTCATGACCTGCCCGCCGAGGCCGGTGCGGCGGGCGTCCGCGCGTACGGCGACGTTCTCGACGTATCCGGCGCGCAGCCACCGGCCGCGGTGCCGCACCCGGCGCATCACGACCGCCCCGTGCGCGGCGAGCCCGGAGCCGTCGTGCACGAGGGCGTGGATGCCTCCGAGGCCGTGGTCCCAGTCCTCCTCGCCGAAGTCGCCGTCGAAGGCGGCGTCCAGCAGGGCCCGTACGGCGCCGAGTTCGGCGGGGGTGAGGTCGGCGGTGTGGGCGGTGCGCGCGCGGGTGGTCATCGGCCCAGTCTTCCCCGCGGACATGCCGACGGGCCAGGTCATTTCGTGACCCGGCCCGTCGGTGCCGCGGGGCTCAGCCCATGTGCGGGTAGGTGTAGTCGGTCGGCGGGACCAGCGTCTCCTTGATGGCGCGGGTCAGGGTCCAGCGCATCAGGTTCTGCGGGGCGCCGGCCTTGTCGTTGGTGCCGGAGGCACGGCCGCCGCCGAAGGGCTGCTGGCCGACGACGGCGCCGGTCGACTTGTCGTTGATGTAGAAGTTGCCGGCCGCGTAGCGGAGCTTGTCCGCCGTGTAGGCCGCCGCCGCGCGGTCGTTGGCGATCACCGAGCCGGTCAGGGCGTAGTCGGAGACGGACTCCATCTGCGTCAGCATCTCGTCGTACTTGTCGTCCTCGTAGACGTGCACGGCGATGACGGGGCCGAAGTACTCGGTGCGGAAGACCTCGTTCTCCGGGTCGGCGCACTCGATGACCGTCGGGCGGACGAAGTACCCCTCGGAATCGTCGTAGGTGCCGCCCGCGACGATCGTGCAGGAGGCGTCCTCCTTGGCCCGGTCGATGGCGGCCTTGTTCTTCGCGAAGGCACGCTCGTCGATGACGGCGCCGATGAAGTTCGACAGGTCGGTGACGTCGCCCATCTTGATGCCGTCGACCTCGGCGGCCCACTCCTCCTTGAAGCCGGAGTTCCAGATCGAGGCGGGGACGTACGCCCGGGACGTGGCGCTGCACTTCTGGCCCTGGTACTCGAAGGCACCGCGGGTCAGCGCCGTCTTCAGAATGGCCGGGTCCGCCGACGGGTGGGCGACGAGGAAGTCCTTGCCGCCGGTCTCGCCGACCAGACGCGGGTAGGTGCGGTACTTCTCGATGTTGTTGCCGACGGTCTTCCACAGGTACTGGAAGGTCTTGGTCGAGCCGGTGAAGTGGATGCCGGCGAGGTCGCGGTGCTCCAGGGCGACCTCGGAGACCTCGATGCCGTCGCCGGTGACGAGGTTGATGACGCCCTTGGGCAGGCCCGCCTCCTCCAGGAGCTGCATGAGCAGCACGGCGGCGTGGGTCTGGGTCGGGGACGGCTTCCAGACGATGACGTTGCCCATCAGGGCCGGGGCGGTCGGCAGGTTGCCCGCGATCGCGGTGAAGTTGAAGGGCGTGATCGCGTAGACGAAGCCCTCCAGCGGGCGGTGGTCCAGACGGTTCCAGACACCCGGGGAGTTGGCCGGGGGCTGCTCGGCCAGGAGCTTGCGGGCGTAGGAGACGTTGAACCGCCAGAAGTCGATCAGCTCGCAGGGCGTGTCGATCTCGGCCTGCTGGGCGGTCTTGGACTGGCCGAGCATGGTGGAGGCGGCGAGCGTCTCGCGCCAGGGGCCGGACAGCAGCTCGGCGGCGCGCAGGATGATCGCCGCGCGGTCGTCGAAGGACATCGCACGCCAGGCGGGCGCGGCGGCCAGGGCCGCGTCGATGGCGTCCTGGGCGTCCTGCTGCGTGGCGTTGCGGTACGTGCCGAGCACGGCCCGGTGGTTGTGCGGCTGGACGACCTCGAAGGCCTCACCGCCGCCCATCCGCTTCTCGCCGCCGATGGTGCAGGGCAGGTCGACGGGGTTGTCGGCCAGCTCCTTCAGCCTGGCCTCCAGCCGGGCACGCTCGGGTGAGCCGGGGGCATAGCCGTGCACCGGCTCGTTGACGGGGGTGGGGACCTGGGTCACAGCGTCCATGTTTTCCGTAACTCCTTACTGAGCGGTGATGCGGTCTCAGCCCTTGACGAGCCTCAGTACTTGGTGAGCCTCAGCCCTTGTCGGGCGTCAGCCCTTCGTCAGCATCGAGCGGGCGAAGAAGCGCAGGTTGGCCGGCTTCTCCGCGAGTCGGCGCATGAAGTAGCCGTACCAGTCGGTGCCGTACGCGGTGTACACGCGCATCCGGTGACCCTCGGCGGCCAGCCGCAGGTGCTCCTCGGTGCGGATGCCGTAGAGCATCTGGAACTCGTACTCGTCGAGCTTTCGCCCGGCGCGGTGGGCGAGCTCCTGGCCGATGGCGATCAGGCGCGGGTCGTGGGACCCGATCATCGGGTACCCCTCCCCCTCCATCAACGTCCTGAGGATCCGAACGTATGCCCGATCAATCTCGTGTTTGTCCAGATACGCGACCGAGCCCGGCTCCTTGTACGCGCCCTTGACCAGGCGCACCCGGCTGCCGTTCGCGGCGAGGCGGCGGGCGTCGGCCTCGGTGCGGAAGAGGTACGCCTGGATGACGCAGCCGGTCTGCGGATAGTCCTTCCGCAGCTCCTCGTGGATGGCGAACATCGAGTCGAGGGTGGTGTGGTCCTCGGCGTCCAGGGTGACCGTCGTGCCGATCTCGGCGGCGGCCTCGACGACCGGGCGGACATTGGCGAGGGCCAGTTCGTGGCCGCCTGGGAATGCGGGGGCGGGCCCGGAGGGCCCTTCCAACAGGGCGGTGGTGGGCGACGGGAGGGCCTGCCCGAACATCGACAGCTTCACCGACATCTCGGCGCGGGTGCCGAGGTCCAGCGGCTTCAGGCGGTCGATCAGCTCCAGGTAGGCGTCCCGTGCGGCGGCGGCCTGAGCGGGGGTGGTGATGTCCTCGCCGACGACGTCCATCGTCAGCTCCAGGCCCTGCCCGGTGAGCTCCCGGATGACCGGCACGACGTCGTCGACGACCTCGCCCGCGATGAATCGGTCGACGACCTGTTTGGTCACCGGGGCCGCCGAAACCAGGCGTCGCATCCGGTCGCTGCGCGACGCGGCGAGAATCACGGGACCCAGCACGGGGCACCTCCAGAGCACAACCAGCGGATGGCCGGACGCCGGGCGGATGACGCTTCGGGTACGGCACGGAGAACCACCGTGAAACCTAAGGATCCCTCCGACTGTCGGCCATCGACAGCTGTCACGCATCCGTGCCGCAGATCTCAGACAGATGTATGAAGGGTCTCGTGGAGTGCGGGACAATGCGGGGATGACGTCGGAACACAGGGGTGACTACGAGGAGCTGGTCGACGAGATCTCGGAGCTGCTCGGGGCGCCCGCGACGCTGGAGAACCGGGACTTCGAGCTGATCGCCTTCGGCGCGTACGACAGCGAGGGCGACCTCGATCCGTCGGCCCTGGACCCGGTGCGCACCCGCTCGATCCTCACCCGCCGCTCGACGGCGGCCGTCCGGGCGTGGTTCGAGGGCTTCGGCATCACGCGTGCGACCGGCCCGGTCCGTATCCCGCCGACGCCGGAGGCCGGGGTGTACCGGGGCCGGATCTGCCTGCCCGTCCGCCACCGGGGCGTGGTCCACGGCTACGTCTGGCTGCTGGACGACGATCCCGGCCCGAGCGAGCGCCAGCTGTCCGCCGCCATGCAGGTCACGACCCGGATCGGGGCACTGCTCGCGGACGAGGCCCAGCACGGCGCCGACCTCAGCCGCGAGCTGCGGGCCGTCCTCACGGCCGACCGCGACTGGCAGCGCGACATGGCCATCGCGGAACTCCGCACCGCCCTCGGCCCCCGCGCCGACGGCCTCCACACGGTGCTCTGCGTCGCCCCCTGGCCCACGGCCGACCCCGACGACGCCCCTTCGGTCCGCACGATGCCGGGCGCGACAGCCCTGTGCACCCTGCCGTGGGGGGCTTCGTCCCAGTGCGTGGCCGTCCTGATCCGCCTGCGCTCGGCGGACGTACTGACTCCGGCGACGACAGCGGCAGCCCGCCTGCTGGAGCGGGCGGGCTGCGGGAGCGCGCCGGGCGGCCCCGCCACGCCGGCCACGACCGCCACGGCCGCGCGGGGAGCGGCCGGCAGCACGTCGCGGGGAGCGACTGGCCCGGGCTCGGGCGGAGCGAGCGGCACGGCTTCGGGCGGAACGACCGGCAGCACTCCGGCCGGAACGACCGGCACGGCTTCGGGCGGAACGGCCGGCACGACTTCGGGCGGAACGACCGGCGGCACTCCAGCGGGAACGACCGGCACGACTTCGGGCGGAGCAACCGGCAGCACTCCGGGTGAAGTGACCGGCAGCACCTCGGGCGGAACGACCAGTAGTACCTCAGGCGGCACGACCGGCGGTGCCCCGCGCCGAGCGGCGGGCATCACTTCGGGCGGAACGAGCGGCGGCACCTCACGGGGAGCACCCGGCCACGCCTCGGGCGGAGCCGCCGGCGGCGCCTCGGGCGGGCCGGCCACCGGCGCTCCGGCGGCCGGAGCGGGCGACTCGCCCCCGCAGGGACCGACCGGCGGCCCGCGCCGCGCCTCCGCCGGCGCCCGAGCTGGACAACCCGGAGCCTCTCCCCCCGGCCTGGTCGGCATCCCTCCGTCCGGCCCGGCCGGCAGGCCCCCGCGCGGACCCGGCAGCCCCGCCGCCGGCCTCGCCACGCCCCGCTCCGGCCTCGCCGAGCTGGGAAGCGCCTGGTGGGAGGCGGTGGCGGCGGCGCGGGCCGCGTCGGCCGAGCCCCGGCTGGGGCCCGTCGCCCAGTGGGCGTCGATCGGGCCGTTCCGGATGCTCACCGCGCTGCCGCCGGAGGTGGCCCGCGACCCGGCGGTGCACGCCCTGCTCTTCCCCGTCCACCAGGAGCTCGCCCGTACCGCCGAGGTCTATCTCGACTGCGCCGGCCAGGCCGCCCGGGCCGCCGCCGAGCTGGGCATCCACCGCCAGACCCTGTACTACCGCCTGTCCCGGATCGAGAAGCTCACCGGCCTGGACCTGGACGACGGCGAGGACCGCCTGCTCCTGCACATGGCGTTGAAGGGCGCCCGGCTGGCGCAGGGGCAGGACATCGGCCCGTCCGGGTGAGTCCGTCGCCCCAACGGACGGTTTGAGGACGGACCCGCGCGCCGTCGGACGCCGGGCCCGGTCACGGTTCTCCTGGTGTGCCATCCACTGGGAGTAGTTCGCGTGCGGAACCGACGCGCCTGGTCTGCGACACGAACGGTGGTGGCGGGGCTGGCCTGCGGGGTGCTCGCCCTCGCGCTGCCGGGCGCCCACGCGAGGGCCGGGGAGGACCATCCCACGGGAGCGGCGTCCCACGGGAGCGGCGTCCGACGCGTCGGCCGTCATCGAGTGGATGCGCACGGCGGAGACCACCATCGAGGCGGAGGCCCGCCCGGGCCCGGCCGAGATGTTCATCTGGGAGGCGTACGTCTCCACCGCCGTCTACAGCGCCGTCGTCGGCATCGAGGGCCGCTTCACCCCGTACAAGTGGGACGAGCGGGCACCTCGTACGGCCTCGTCCGCGGCGGCTGCCGCCTCGGTGGCCCACCAGGTGCTGCGCCACCACTTCCCCGGGGCCGCGCCCCGGCTGGACACGGCCCTGACCCGCACGCTCACGAAGATCCCCGACGGTGAGGCCGAGGACCGTGGCGTCGCGTTCGGGAAGTCCGCCGCCGACCGCATCATCGACCTCCGCCGCGATGACGGCCGCGGCGCGTCCGTGCCGTTCCCCGCGCGCCCGGGTCCCGGCGTCTGGCGCCCCACCCTGCCCGGACACGAGCCCTTCGCCAGCGCCTGGATCGGCGGGGTCCGGCCGCTGCTGCTGGACTCCCCGCACCAGTTCCGCCCCGGCCCGCCGGCGCTGCGCTCCGCCCGGTACGCGAGGGACCTCCACGAACTGGCGGCCTACGGAGGCCGGACCGGCTCGCTCCGGACCCCCGAACAGACGGACACCGCGCGGTTCCTCACGAACCTGGACCCGCAAGGGGCCCTGGGCGACCACGCCACCCGGCACGGCATCGACATCGCCGAGACGGCGCGCCTGTACGCGGCGGCCAACACGGCCCAGGCCGACGCCGTCATCGCCGCCTGGGACGCCAAACTCCACTACGGCACCTGACGGCCCGTCACCCCCATCCGGGAAGCGGACACCGACGGCAACCCGGCGACCCGGGCCGACCGGCACTGGGAGCCGCTGCTGCTCACCCCGGCGCATCCCGACTACCTCAGCGGCCACGCCACCATGGGCGGTGCGCTGATGCGCATGCTGACCGGGATCCTCGGCACCTCCCACGTCGACCTGCACATCCGGTCGACCACCACCGGCACCTCCCGCCACTACCGCTACGCCCACGACTACGAGCAGGACGTCGTCGACGCCCGGGTCTGGGGCGGCATCCACACCCGGACGGCCGACGAGGTGGGCAACGCCACCGGTCGCCGGCTCGCCGCCTGGGCGCTGCGGAAGTACTTCCGCCCCATCCCCTGAAATCGGCCACTTTCAAAATCGGCCACTTATGAAAACGATTGTCATCATGCTACGGTCATGGCGCGTTCAACCATTTACCAGGCCTTGACCGAGGTGTCCCCGTGCGCGTCCCCGCCCGACTCATCCCCCTGGCCGCCGTCACCGCGGCCTCCGCCCTGCTCACCGGCTGTTTCTCCGGTGGGCAGTCGGCCACGGACGACTCCGGGGCGGGGGGCAAGCGCGTACGCGTCGCGATGATGCAGCCACCCCGCTCGGGGCTGTCCCCGCTGTCGGACGACGCCTTCAAGCTGTCGCGCTGGTCGACGGCAGAGACCTTGGTGAAACTGGACGCGGACGGTGACGCCGAGCCGGCGCTGGCCACCGAATGGGCCCAGTCCGGCCGGAATTGGACCTTCACCCTGCGCGAGGGCGTCACCTTCCACGACGGGACCAAGCTCACCGCCGAAGCCGTCGTCAACTCCCTCACCAAGGCCGCCGCGGCCTCCCCCAAGCCCCGCATCCTCGACGGCGTGGACCTGACCGTGAAGGCCGACGGCGACAAGGTCACCGTCACCACCGCCACCGAGGACCCCCTGGTGCCGCAGCGGCTCAGCTCCCCTCAGCTGTCGATCCTTGCCGCCAAGGCCTACAAGGGGAAGACGGTCAGCCCCGTCGGCGCGGGCACCGGCCCCTTCGAGCTGACGAAGGTCAACGGCACCTCTTCCGCCGCCCTGGACCGCTACGACGGCTACTGGGGGAAGAAGGCCAAGGCCCCCGGCATCGACGTGCGGTTCGTGCCGGACGGCACGGCCCGTGCCGCGGCCCTGCGCAGCGGCGAGGCCGACATCGTCGAGGCGGTGCCGGTGTCGCAGGCCGCCGTCCTGGACCAGGACCTGATCACCGAGGTCCCGATGCCGCGCACCAACACCCTGTACCTCAACGCCGAGAAGGGCCCCTTCAAGGACGCCGCGGTGCGGGCGGCGGCCCGTGAGGCGATCGACGCCGAGTCGATCGTGAAGGGCGTGTACGAGGGCCGCGCCGACGTCGCCGAGGGGCTGCTCGGCCCCGCCCTGCCCTGGGCGGCCGAGCTGCGGGGGCCGGTGCGGCGGGCCGAGGCCGGCGACCCGGCCGGCAAGACGATCACCATCGGCACCTTCACCGACCGCGCCGAGCTGCCCGAGGTCGCCGCCGCGCTGCAACAGCAGCTCCAGAAGGCCGGGTTCAAGGTGAAGCTCGACGTCCGCGAGTACGCCAACATCGAGTCCGACGCGCTGGCGGGCCGGTTCGACGCGTTCATCCTCTCCCGCGCCACCGTCCTCGACTCCGGCGACCCGGCCGCCTATCTCTACAGCGACTTCGCCTCCGACGGCTCCTTCAACATCGCCCAGCTCGCGGACCCGGCCGTGGACAAGGCCCTGAAGAAGGCCGGCGCAACGCCGACCGGCGACGCCCGGCGCAAGGCGGTCATCGCCGCCGAGGCCGCCGTACTCGGCACGGACGCGGCCGTGCCCATGCTGCACGAGCGGGTGATCCAGGGCGACGCCGCCGGCGTGACCGGTGCCGCCCACGACCCGCGCGAGCGGGAGCTGGTCACGGCGGACACCTACGTCAAGTGAAGGTCCGAACAACGAGGTTGGCGGACGCCGCCACGCTCACCCGCCTGCTCTGCCTCGTCGCCGTCCTGGCCGCCGTCGGCCTGCTGCCCTGGCTCTCCGGCAGGGACCCGGCCCTGGCCGTGCTGCGCGCCCGCTCCGCCGAGCAGGATCCGACCGAGGAAGCCCTGGACTCCGTACGACGGGACCTCGGTCTCGACGCCGGTCCCCTGTCCCTGCTGGGCGGCTGGGCCTCGGACCTGCTGCGCGGCGACCTCGGCACGTCCTGGGTCTCGGGCACCGAGGTCCTGCCCTCCGTGGTCTCCGGGATCCAGGTGTCGCTGGCGCTGATGGGCGCCTCGCTCGGCGTGGCCCTGCTGCTGGCGTGCGCGCTGGTGGCGCCCGTGCTGGTGCGGGGCCGGGCCTCGGCCGGGGCGTGGGCCGCGATGCTGGCCGCCGTACCCGAGTTCCTGCTGGCCACGGTCGCGCTGCTGGCGTTCGGGGTGTGGCTGGGGTGGCTGCCGACGTCGGGCTGGGCGGGGCCGGAGAACCTGGTCCTGCCCGCCGTGGCCCTCGCCGTCCCCGGCGGCGGACTGCTCGGCCGGCTGGTCGCGGACGCGCTGCCCGCCGTGCTCGACGAGCGGTGGGTGGAGCTGTGGCGGGGCGCCGGGGTGAGCCGGGCGCGGATCGCCGTGGCGGCCCTGCGGCGCGTGCTGCCGCCGCTGGTCCCGCAGTTCGGGATGGTCGCCGTGGGGCTCACCGGCGGTGCGGTCGCCGTGGAGACGGTCTTCGCCGTGCCGGGCATCGGCCGTACCGCGCTCGGCGCGGCCAAGTCACAGGACCTGCCGCTGCTCCAGGGCTCGGTGCTCGCGCTGCTCGCTCTCGGCCTGGTCACGGGCGCGCTGGCGGCGCTCGCCCGGCGGCGGCTGCTGGGTCCGGCCCTGCGTGACGCCTCGCTGTCGCTGCCTCCGGCACGGCCGGTGCGCGCCCATCCCGCGATCCCGTTGTCGCTGTTCACCGTCCTCGCCGTGACGATCGGCTGGGGCCTGTCGCGCGATCCGTACGCCGTGAACACCATGGACCGGCTGGCCGCACCCTCCTGGGCGCATCCGCTGGGCACCGACGGTCTCGGCCGTGACGTGCTCGCCCGGCTGGGCCACGGCGCCGCCTCCACGGTCGGCACGGCGGCGGCCGTCTGCCTGCTGAGCCTGCTGATCGCGCTCGCCCTGGGCTTCCTGCCCCGGATCGCGGAGGGCGCGGCGGACATCGCCAACGCCCTGCCCCCGGTGATCGTCGGCATCCTGGTCGCGGCGGCCGCCGGTCCCGGCACCGGCGGCGCGGCCCTCGCGGTCGCGCTCATCTCCTGGCCGGCCCTGTCCGCGCACGCGGCGGCGCTGGTGCAGGAGGTGCGCGCGTCGGCGTTCCTGACCGCCCAACGGGCCATCGGGGCGAGCCCGTTCTGGATCCTCACCCGGCACGTCCTGCCGTCCGTGGCCGCCCCGGTCGCCCGCCACGCCCTGCTGCGCCTGCCGGGCATCGCCCTGGCCCTGGCCTCGCTGGGCTTCCTGGGCCTGGGCGCCCAGCCGCCCGCCCCCGAGTGGGGTCTGCTGCTCGACGAGTCCCGCGCCTACGTGGAACGCGCCCCGTGGGCGGCCCTCGCCCCGGCGGTGGCACTGGCCCTGCTGGCGGGACTGGCGGTGTCGGGCGCGGCACTCACCCAGGGCCGGAGGGTACGGCGGCGCGTCACCCCGGCTCCGGTCAAGAAGGAGGCCCCCGTTGGAGTCTGAGCCACTGCTGTCGGTGCGCGAGCTGCGGATCGCCTTCGCCGGGGTCGAGGCCGTGCGCGGCCTGTCCTTCGACGTCCGTCCGCGCGAAGTGCTGGCCATCGTCGGCGAGTCGGGAGCGGGCAAGTCCCTCACCGCCCGCGCCCTCCTCGGCATGCTGCCGCGCGGCGCCACCACGAGCGGGACGATCCGCCCGGACCTCTCGGCCCACCGCGGCCGCCGCATCTCCCTGGTCCCGCAGGACGCCCTGTCGGCGCTGTCCCCCGTGCACCCGGTGGGCGACCAACTGGCCGCCGCCGTACGGTCGGTGACCGGAGTCTCCCGCAAGGAGGCCCGGGCCCGGGCGGTCGCGGCCCTGGACCGGGTCGGCATTCCCGACGCGGCCCGCAGGGCGCGGGCGTATCCGCACGAGTACTCCGGCGGCATGCGGCAGCGCGCGGTGATCGCCATGGCCACGATCAACGAACCGGACCTCGTGGTCGCCGACGAACCCACCACCGCCCTCGACGAGGAGCGCCGCGACCAGGTGCTGCGGCTGCTGGCCGAGCAGCGGGAGGCGGTCGGTGCCGCGCTCGTCCTGGTCACGCACGACATGGACGTCGTACGGGGCCACGCGGACCGGGTGCTGGTCATGTACGCCGGACGCCTCACCGAACTCGGCGCCGCCGACGAGGTGCTGGCCCGCCCCCGCGCCCCCTACACGGCCGGACTGCTGGCATCCCTCCCGCAGAACGCGCCCCCCGGCCGTCGCCTCCCCGCCCTGCGCGGGACCCCGCCCGCCCCGGGCGCCCTTCCGCCGGGCTGTGCCTTCGCCCCGCGCTGCCCGCTCGCGGCGGATTCCTGCCGCACGGCCGAACCGGAGCCCCAGCAGGTTTCCGGCCGCCTGGTCGCCTGCCACCGCTGGGAGGAACTCCCCCACCCGGCCGCCGAGTTGTTCCTGAAGGAGCGGCAGCCCGCATGAGCGAACCCCTGCTCGACGTCCGCGATCTGGTCGTCCGCTACGGCGCGGTCACCGCCGTGGACGGCGCCTCCTTCTCGCTGGCCGCCGGTGAGACCCTCGCGCTGAACGGCCCGTCCGGCTGCGGCAAGTCCTCCACGGCCCTGGCGGTGCTCCAGCTGCGCCGCCCGGCGAGCGGTGAAGTCCGCTTCGAGGGGCGGGAGCTGACCTCCCTCACCGAACGCGAGTTGCGCCCGCTGCGTCCCCGCATGCAGCCCGTGTTCCAGGACCCGTACGGCTCGCTGAGCCCCCGCCACCGCATCCGCGACGCCATCGCCGAACCCCTGAAGGTCCAGGGCCGCTGGGATCCCGCCGACGGCCCGGCCCGGGTCTCCGGGCTCCTCGACCGGGTCGGCCTGGACCCCGCGTACGGCGACCGGCACCCGCACGAGCTCTCCGGCGGCCAGTGCCAGCGCGCCGGCATCGCCCGGGCGCTGGCGTCCGAGCCGCGGCTGCTGGTGCTCGACGAGCCGGTGTCGTCACTCGACCCGTCGGTGCGCGCGGGCGTGCTGAACCTGCTCGCCGATCTCCAGGACGACCTGGGCCTCGGCTACCTGTTCATCTGCCACGACCGGGCGGTCGTACGGCACTTCGCGGACCGGGTCGTCGAGATGCGCGAAGGACGCGTCGGCGTCACTTCGGGGTAGCTGCCTCGATCACCTGGCGGAGCCCCTCGACGAGCTGCCCCGCCTCGGGCGCGCTCTTCGGATCGAAGGTCCACTGCGCCATGAGCCCCATCATCAGGGTCAGGTAGAAGTAGCCGAGGGTGTCGACCTTCTCCTCGGGGACGTCGTCCTCGTCCCCGCCGTGGAAGAGGGTGATGATGCCGCGCGCCCCGCCCCGCTGGGCCTGCGCGAGATGCTCCCGCACCTCGGGCAGCTGGTCCCCCAGGGCCACGATCTCCGTGCTGAGGCGCCACAGCGAACCGGGGTCCCGCATGGTGGAGATGATGTTCGCCCACACGTCGGCGAACCGCTCCAGCGACCCCGGCTCCCCGCTCAGCTCACCGCCGCCCTCGAAGGCGTCGGACATCCCCTCCACCATCTCGACGTACGCCCGCGCCAGCAGCGCGTCCTTCGAGCCGTAGTGGTAACCGATCGACGCCAGGTTGGTCCCCGACTCCTTGACGATGTCCCGCGCTGTCGTGCGCACGAACCCCTTCGCCAGCAGGCAGCGCTTGGCGCCCTCGAGCAGATCCTCACGGTGTCCCATGGCATCTCACCCTACCCCCGCATCCATACACACGTCCCAGACGCACGTATTAGACAACCGTACTAGACAAGCGTATAAGACGCTCGTACAGTCCTGCCCATGACGACGAACCCCCACTCCCCGGTCCGCGCCGGCCGCCGCGAATGGACCGCTCTCGGCGTACTGATGCTGCCGCTGCTGCTGGTCTCGATGGACGTCTCGGTCCTCTACTTCGCGGTCCCCCAGATCAGCGCCGACCTGGAGCCCACCGGCACCCAGCAGCTGTGGATCTTCGACATCTACGCCTTCGTCCTGGCCGGCCTGCTGATGACGATGGGCGCGCTGGGCGACCGGATCGGCCGCCGCAAGCTGCTGCTGATCGGCGCCGCCGCCTTCGGAGCCGCCTCGCTGGCCGCGGCGTACGCCGACAGCGCCGAGGCCCTGATCGCGGCCCGCGCCGTGCTGGGCATCGGCGGCGCCACCCTGATGCCGTCGACGCTGGCGCTGGTCCGCACGATGTTCACCGACCCCGCGCAGCGCGCGAAGGCGATCGCCCTGTGGTCCGGTGTGATGACGGGCGGCGTCGCGCTCGGCTCGGTGATGAGCGGCGTGCTCGTCGAGTACTTCTGGTGGGGCTCGGTCTTCCTGGTCAACCTGCCGGCGATGGCGCTGCTGCTGGTCCTCGGCCCGGTCCTGCTCCCCGAGTCGAGGAACCCCGCCCCGGGCCGCTTCGACCGGCTGAGCGTTCCGCTGTCGATGGCGGCCGTGCTCCCGGTGATCTACGGCCTGAAGGAGATCACGTCGGACGGCTGGAACGTCCGGTACGTCGTCTCGATCACCGTCGGCCTGCTCTTCGCCGCCCTGTTCGTCCACCGCCAGCGCACGTCGGCCTCGCCCATGATCCCGCCCGCGCTGTTCCGCGGCCGGGGCTTCGGGCCCGCCGTCGTCCTGAACCTGCTCGCCCTGTTCGGGATGATGGGCTCGGCGTTCTTCACCACGCAGTACATCCAGTCGGTGCTCGGCAAGAGCGCGATGGAGGCCGCGCTGTGGGCCCTGCTGCCGTCGGTGCCGATCGGCATGGCGGCCCCGCTGGCGGCCTGGCTGGTCCACAAGGGCGTCGCCCGCGCCACCGTCGTCGCGGCGGGCTTCACGGTCTCCGCGAGCGGTTACGGCCTGCTGGCCGTCGCCGGTACGGAGTCGATGTGGCTGGTGCTGGCCGCGTGCGGGGTCCTGGCCTGCGGGGTCGTCATGGCGACGACCCAGATCATGGACCTCGCGATGGGCGCCGCCCCGGTGGACCGGGCCGCGACCGCCTCCTCCCTGATGGAGACCGGCGCGGAGTTCGGCGGAGCCCTGGGGATGGCGGTCCTGGGGTCGATCGGTACGGCGGTCTACCGCCACGAGATCCCCGCCTCGGCACCGGCCCCCGCCCACGAGACCCTGGGCGCCGCACTGGCCGTGGCCGAGCAGCTGCCGGGACGCGCGGGGGACGTCCTGGCCGCGGCGGCACGGGAGGCCTTCACCAGCGGAATGCGGGGCGCCGCCCTGGCCGGGGCGGTGACGCTGCTGGGCGCGGCCGTACTGGCGGCGGTCATGCTGCGGCGGGTGCCCGCGCACGACAAAGCCGGACGGGCTGATCGACTCAGCCCGTCCGGCGTTTGAGGACGAGTCCGTTCAGGGCGAACGGGGGTCCGGGGACGGCGACCCCCGGGGAGGATCAGGCCAGGTTCACCGAACGAGCCGAGGTCGCACCGATCTCCGCCGCTACCTCGGCCAGCACCCCGGAGGTCACCGTGTCGTCCACGGTCAGCACCGCCAGCGCCTCGCCACCGGCCACGGCCCGCGACACCTGCATGCCGGCGATGTTGATGCCCGCCTCGCCGAGGATGCGGCCGACCGTGCCGACGACACCCGGCCGGTCCTCGTACCGCAGCACCACCATGTGGTCGGCGAGCGCGAGGTCGACGTCGTAGTCGCCGACGGCGACGATCTTCTGGAGGTGCTTGGGGCCGGCCAGCGTGCCGGAGACCGACACCTCCTCGCCGTCGGCGAGGGTGCCGCGCACGGTGACGACGTTGCGATGCTCGGTCGCCTCCGAGCTGGTGGTCAGCCGCACCTCGACGCCGCGCTCCTGGGCGAACAGCGGGGCGTTGACGTAGGACACCGTCTCGTCGACGACGTCCTCGAAGACACCCTTGAGGGCGGACAGCTCCAGCACCTTCACGTCGTGCTGGGTGATCTCGCCGTACACCTCGACGTCGAGGCGGACCGCGACCTCACCGGCGAGCGCGGTGAAGATCCGGCCCAGGCGCTCGGCGAGCGGCAGACCGGGCTTGACGTCCTCGGCGATGACCCCGCCCTGGACGTTCACCGCGTCCGGCACGAGCTCACCGGCGAGCGCGAGACGCACGGAGCGGGCGACGGCGATGCCGGCCTTCTCCTGCGCCTCGTCGGTGGAGGCACCGAGGTGCGGGGTGGCGACGACCTGGTCGAACTCGAAGAGCGGCGAGTCGGTGCACGGCTCCTTGGCGTACACGTCGAGACCGGCACCGGCGACCCGGCCCTCCTTGAGGGCGGAGTACAGCGCCTCCTCGTCGACGATCCCGCCGCGCGCGGCGTTGACGATGCGCACGCTCGGCTTGACCTTGCGCAGCGCCTCGTCGCCGATCAGGCCGAGGGTCTCGGGGGTCTTCGGGAGGTGGACGGTGATGAAGTCGGAGACCTCGAGCAGCTCGTCCAGCGACAGCACCTTCACGCCCATCTGCGCGGCGCGCGCGGGCTGCACGTAGGGGTCGTAGGCGACGACCTTCATGCCGAAGGCGGACATGCGCTGCGCGACGAGCGCGCCGATGCGGCCGAGGCCGACGACGCCGAGGGTCTTCTCGGCCAGCTCCACACCCGTGTACTTGCTGCGCTTCCACTCGCCGTTCTTCAGCGCGGCGTTGGCCTGCGGGATGTTGCGGGCGGTGGCGAGGAGGAGACCGCAGGCGAGCTCGGCGGCGGTCACGATGTTCGAGGTGGGGGCGTTGACGACCATCACGCCGGCCTTGGTGGCGGCGGAGACGTCCACGTTGTCCAGGCCGACGCCGGCTCGCGCGACGACCTTGAGCTTTTTCGCGGCGGCGATCGCCTCGGCGTCGACCTTGGTGGCCGAACGGATCAGGATCGCGTCCACCTCGGCGATGGCCGGGAGCAGCTCGGCCCGGTCCGCGCCGTTGCACTGCCGGATCTCGAAATCCGGGCCCAGCGCGTCGACGGTGGCGGGCGACAGCTCTTCAGCGATGAGTACGACTGGTTTCGAGCTCACGTGAGTCCTCACAAGTCCAATGCTGCGGACGGCCGTCCCGACGGCCGCAGGCGGTGGAGGGGCTAGCCGCGTGGAAGACGCACGACGCTGTGGGCCTGACGCGTATGTAGTGCAGCAGTCTAGTGGCGCCGAGGGCGTCGTCTTACGCCGCTGCGGAAGGATCACCCGTCCGTGGCCGGACGGGATGGACAACGCCGTACCTCCGACGTTACCCCGGGTTGGCCGAAGGGGCCGGAGCAGCTCGCTCCGGCCCCCTGGCCGTGAGGCTTACGCCTCCTCGTCGACCCAGCTCATGAGCTTGCGCAGCTCCTTGCCGGTGGTCTCCAGCAGGTGCTCGGAGTCCTGCGTCTTGTACTCGTTGTACTTCTTCAGACCGCCGTGGTACTCGTCCATCCAGGTCTGGGCGAAGGTGCCGTCCTGGATCTCGGCGAGCACCTTCTTCATCTCGGCCTTGGTGGCGTCCGTGATGATGCGCGGGCCGGTGACGTAGTCGCCCCACTCGGCGGTCTCGGAGATCGACCAGCGCATCTTCTCCAGGCCGCCCTCGTACATGAGGTCCACGATCAGCTTCAGCTCGTGCAGGCACTCGAAGTAGGCGATCTCCGGCTGGTAGCCGGCCTCCGTCAGCGTCTCGAAGCCCGCCTTGACCAGCGCGGCCGTACCACCGCAGAGGACGACCTGCTCACCGAAGAGGTCGGTCTCGGTCTCCTCGGTGAAGGTCGTCTTGATGACGCCGGCGCGGGTGCCGCCGATGCCCTTGGCGTACGACAGGGCCAGCGCGAAGGCGTTGCCCGTGGCGTCCTGCTCGACGGCGGCGATGCAGGGAACGCCGCGGCCCTCCTCGTACTGGCGGCGGACCAGGTGGCCCGGGCCCTTCGGGGCGACCATGCAGACGTCCACGCCGGCCGGGGGCTTGATGAAGCCGTAGCGGATGTTCAGGCCGTGGCCGAAGAACAGGGCGTCGCCGTCGTTCAGGTTCGGGGCGATGTGCTCCTCGTAGACCTGGGCCTGGATCGGGTCCGGGACGAGGATCATGATGACGTCGGCCTCGGCGGCGGCCTCCGACGGCGTCACCACGCGCAGGCCCTGCTCCTCGGCCTTGGCCTTGGACTTGGAGCCCTCGTGCAGACCGACGCGCACGTCGACACCCGAGTCACGGAGCGACAGCGCGTGGGCGTGGCCCTGGCTGCCGTAACCGATGACCGCGACCTTGCGGCCCTGGATGATGGACAGGTCGGCGTCGGCGTCGTAGAACAGCTCGGCCACTTTGGGTTCTCTCCTCGGGAGTGCAGGTGTTGCGTCCCACCGTATGACGGGGGGCGGAAGGGAAGCTTGAGGGTCTCGGAATACGGGCGGCCGGCGGCGCGCCGACCGCCCGTTTCCGTTCTTACGCCGACCGGTCCAGGGCGCGCAGCGACCGGTCCGTGATGGAACGCCCACCGCGGCCGATCGCGATCGTGCCGGACTGGACGAGTTCCTTGATGCCGTACGGCTCCAGCATCTTGAGCATCGCGGTCAGCTTCTCGCCGGAGCCGGTGGCCTCGATGGTGACGGCCTCCGGGGAGACGTCGACGGTCTTGGCGCGGAACAGCTGGACGATCTCGACGATCTGGGAGCGCGTCTCGTTGTCGGCCCGCACCTTCACCAGGACGAGTTCGCGCTGCACCGCCTGCGACGGCTCCAGTTCGACGATCTTGAGCACGTTGACGAGCTTGTTGAGCTGCTTGGTCACCTGCTCCAGCGGCAGGTCCTCGACCCCCACGACGATGGTGATCCGGGAGATGTCGGGGTGCTCGGTGACACCGACGGCGAGCGAGTCGATGTTGAAGCCGCGGCGGGAGAACAGCGCGGCGATCCGGGCGAGGATGCCGGGGGTGTTCTCCACCAGGACGGAGAGCGTGTGCTTGGACATGATCTCTTCGGTCTCTCTCGCTCAGTCGTCTTCGTTGTCGCCGAAGTCGGGGCGAACGTCCCGGGCGGCCATGATCTCGTCGTTGGAGGTGCCGGCGGCGACCATCGGCCACACCATCGCGTCCTCGTGGACGATGAAGTCGACGACGACCGGGCGGTCGTTGATCGAGTTCGCCTCCTCGATCACCTTGTCGAGGTCGTCCGGGTTCTCGCAGCGGATGGCGTAGCAGCCCATCGCCTCCGACAGCTTCACGAAGTCGGGGACGCGGGTGCCGCGGGCCTGCGGGTTGACGTCGTCCGGGCCGGAGTGCAGCACGGTGTTGGAGTACCGCTGGTTGTAGAAGAGGGTCTGCCACTGGCGGACCATCCCGAGGGCGCCGTTGTTGATGACGGCGACCTTGATCGGGATGTTGTTCAGGGCGCAGGTGGCGAGCTCCTGGTTGGTCATCTGGAAGCAGCCGTCGCCGTCGATCGCCCAGACCGCCTTGTCCGGCGCGCCGGCCTTGGCGCCCATGGCGGCCGGGACCGCGTAGCCCATCGTCCCGGCGCCGCCCGAGTTCAGCCAGGTCCCGGGCTTGTCGTACTCGATGTAGTGCGCGGCCCACATCTGGTGCTGGCCGACACCCGCCGTGAAGATCGTGCCCTCGGGGGCGAGCTGTCCGATGCGCTCGATGACCTGCTGCGGGGAGAGCGAGCCGTCGCCGGGCTGGTCGTAGCCGAGCGGGTAGGTCTCGCGCCAGCGGTTCAGGTCGTTCCACCAGGCGCTGTAGTCGCCCTGGTGGCCCTCGCTGTGCTCCTTCTGCACGGCCTGGACCAGGTCGGCGATGACCTCGCGGGCGTCACCGACGATCGGCACGTCGGCGGCGCGGTTCTTGCCGATCTCGGCCGGGTCGATGTCGGCGTGGACGATCTTGGCGTGCGGGGCGAAGCTGTCCAGCTTGCCGGTGACGCGGTCGTCGAAGCGGGCGCCGAGGGCGACGATCAGGTCGGCCTTCTGCAGGGCGGTGACAGCGGCCACCGAGCCGTGCATGCCGGGCATGCCCAGGTGCTGCGGGTGGTTGTCGGGGAACGAGCCGAGCGCCATCAGGGTGGTGGTGACGGGCGCGCCGGTGAGCTCGGCGAGGACCTTCAGCTCGGCGGTGGCCTTGGCCTTGATCACGCCGCCGCCGACGTACAGCACGGGCCGGCGGGCCTGGGTGATCAGCTTGGCGGCCTCGCGGATCTGCTTGGCGTGCGGCTTGGTCACCGGGCGGTAGCCGGGCAGGTCCATGGCCGGCGGCCAGGAGAAGGTCGTCTTCGCCTGGAGGGCGTCCTTGGCGATGTCGACCAGGACCGGGCCGGGACGGCCGGTGGAGGCGATGTGGAAGGCCTGCGCGATCACCCGCGGGATGTCATCGGCCTTGGTGACGAGGAAGTTGTGCTTGGTGATCGGCATGGTGATGCCGACGATGTCCGCCTCCTGGAAGGCGTCCGTGCCGATCGCCTTGGAGGCCACCTGTCCGGTGATCGCGACCATCGGCACCGAGTCCATGTGCGCGTCGGCGATCGGCGTGACGAGGTTGGTCGCGCCGGGGCCCGAGGTCGCCATGCAGACGCCGACCTTGCCGGTGGCCAGCGCGTACCCCTCGGCCGCGTGACCGGCGCCCTGCTCGTGGCGCACTAGGACGTGACGCACGCGGGTGGAGTCCATCAGCGGGTCGTACGCCGGAAGGATGCAACCACCGGGAATGCCGAATACCGTGTCGGCGCCGACCTCCTCGAGGGAGCGGATGAGGGACTGCGCGCCCGTCACCTGCTCGGGGGCGGAGTGCTGTCCTCCGGATCGGGGCCGGGGCTGCGGGTGATGGGCCCCGGTGGCCTGCTCGGTCATCGGCATTCTCTTCTCAGATGCTGAGGGTTTTTTGCGAAGTTTGTGCGGTTTTCGGCTGCTGCACGGAAGGCGCCCGTGCAACAAAAAACCCCTCGTGCCATAAGGCAAGCGAGGGGAGCGCGCCGGGTGGGTTCGCTGAGCGGTCGAGGCTCAGCGTCAGCCGACGCGCTTTCCAAGTACGAGAATTCGGGTGCGCATGGCACAGACCCTCTCCCCGGCACGCACTCACTGTCAAGTGGGTGGGACGGGAGTCTCATTATGTGAGCGGAGGGCCGTACCGCCTCCGATGACGGCGGACACACCCGAGCTGTACACCCGCGGGGCACCCGCGAACGCCGGTTCGGCCGGTCCGTGCGGCACCGGATAGTGGCCGGAAGCGAGCGCCCGGCGCAGCCGGTACTCGTCGAGCGGCCCGGAGAACGCCATGCCCTGACCGTGCGTACAGCCCATCGCCCGCAGGGCGGCGACCTGCTCGGGCAGATCCACCCCGTCGGCCACGGACTTCAGCCCGAGGTCGCCGGCGATGCGCAGCAGCCCACTGGTGATCTTGTGCAGACGGGCGGACTCGACGACGCCGTCGACCAGACTGCGGTCGAGCTTGAGGATGTCGACGGGCAGCCGCCTGAGGGCCGTGATTGCCCCGTAGCCGCTGCCGAACCCGTCGAGCGCGATCCGGACACCGGCCCGCCTGAGGGCACCCAGCCGCCGCTCCAGCTCGTCCAGGCCGGCCCTGGCGTCGGCGTCGGACAACTCGACGACCAGCGACCCGGACGGCAGCCCGTGCCGGGTGAGCAGCGCCTCGATCGTGCCGGGCGGCATCGACTTGTCCAGCAGCCGGCGGGCGCTCATCCGGACGACGACCGGCGCGGCCAGCCCGGTCGTGTGCCGCTCCGCGGCCTGCTCGACGGCCTCCTCGATCATCCACCGGCCCAGCTCGGCGGTCTTGTCGCTGTCCTCGGCCACCCGCAGGAACTCCGCGGGGGTGAACAGCACCCCCTGGGAGGAGCGCCAGCGCGCCTGCGCGGACACCGATGCGATCCGGCCGTCCTCCAGGGACACCACCGGCTGGTGAAGCAGGGTGAACTCGCCGTCGTGCAGCGCGGACCGCAGGCGCGTGGCCAGCTCCGCCTTGCGTACGACGTCCTGCTGCATCTGCGGCTTGTACAGCTCGACCCGGCCCTTGCCGCCGGCCTTGGCCCGGTACATGGCCAGGTCGGCGTTGCGCAGCAGCTCGCCCGCGCCCAGGCCCGGCTCGGCGAAGGCCACGCCGATGGAGGCGTTGACACGGACATCGTTGCCGTCGATGACGTACGGCTGGGACAGCGTCGTCCTGAGACGGTCGGCGAGCTCCAGTATGTGCCGCTGCCGGGCCTCGCGGTCGCGGGTGTTGTCCCCGACGATCAGGGCCGCGAACTCGTCCCCGCCCAGCCGGGAGGCGGTGTCGCCCTGCCGGACGGAGTCCTGGAGCCGGCGGGCGGCCTGGATGAGCAGCTCGTCCCCGGCCTGGTGCCCGATGGTGTCGTTGACGGCCTTGAAGCCGTCGAGGTCGATGAACAGCACGGCCGTGTTCCGCAGGGCCACGCCCCGGTCGGAGGCACGGCGGCCCGAGAGGGCGTGCTGGACGCGCTTGGTGAACAGGGCGCGGTTGGGCAGGTCCGTGAGCGGGTCGTGCTCGGCGTTGTGCTGCAACTGGGCCTGGAGCCGGACCCTTTCCGTCACGTCCCTGCTGTTGAAGATGAGGCCGCCGTGATGGCGGTTGACGGTCGACTCGACGTTCAGCCAGCCTCCGTCACCGGACCGGAAGCGGCACTCGATGCGCGTAGTTGGTTCCTCGACCGGGTTGGCGGCGAGGAAACGCCGCACTTCGTGCACGACGCAGCCCAGATCCTCCGGGTGGATGAGACCGGCCAGTTCCGTACCCACCAGCTCCTCCGCCGGGCGGCCGTACACACCGGCGGCGGCCGGGGAGACGTACCTCAGGATGCCGCTGGGTGCGGCGATCATGATGACGTCGCTGGAGCCCTGCACCAGGGAGCGGAAGTGGTTCTCCTTCTGCGCCAGTTCCTGGGTGAGGGTGATGTTGTCGAGCAGCATGATGCCCTGGCGCACCACGAGGGCGAGCACGACCGTGCCACCGGTGAGCAGGACCACGCGGTCGACGCTGCGGCCGTTGAGGACGTTGTAGAGGATGCCCAGGGTGCACACGGCCGCCGCGAGATACGGCGTGAGGGCGGCGAGCGAGCCGGCGATGGGCCGGGCGGCCGGATACCGGCCGAGCTCGCCTCCGGGAAGGGGCGCATGATGGTGCGGGCCGCTGCGCTGACCGGGCACGTGCTCGTGCACCACGCGCGTGTACCTCGCCGTGCTCTGCCGGTCCGGGCCGTACCGGTCGGTGTCCGGCGTGCGGGGCGCGGCCCACGGGGCGTACGCCAGGAGCAGCGAGCCGGCGAACCAGCCGGCGTCGAGGAGATGGCCGGAGCGGTAGCTGTCGTGCATCAGTGGCGAGGTGAACAGGGCGTCGCACATCAGGGTCAGCGCCAGGCCGCTGATCGCGGTGTTGATCGCTGTGCGGCTCACCGCCGAGCGCCGGAAGTGCAGCGCGAACACCATGCTGATCAGCGCGATGTCGAGCAACGGGTAGGCCAGCGACAGAGCGGTGTGTGCCACGCTCGGCCCTTCCGACTTCGCGGCCTGGGCGAGGGCGAGGCTCCAGGCCAGGGTGAGCAGCGAGCCGCCGATCAGCCAGGCGTCGAGGCCGAGGCAGACCCAGCCGGCCTTGGTGACCGGCCGCTTGGCGAGCACGAGCAGCCCGACGATCGCGGGTGGCGCGAAGCAGAGGAAGAACAGGTCGGCGTAGCTGGGACTGGGCACGGGCTGTCCGAGGACGACCTCGTACCACCCCCAGACGAGGTTGCCCATGGACGCCATGGCCGAGGAGAGGCCGAAGAGCAGCCAGGCGGGCCGGAAGCGGGTGCAGCGGCTGCGGGCGTAGAGGAAGCACGACACGGCGGCGGTGGCCGCCGCGGCGCTCAGCCCGAAGTCGCCCATGATCAGGGCCGCTTCGTACGAACCCCAGCCGAACGCGGAACCGACGGCGTATCCCGCGCAGACCAGGGCGAGGACGAGTTGGAGGGCCAGGCCCGGCCGGGGGCCGGGGGCCGGCATGCGGGGCAGCAGCGCCCCGGGAGACGGAGGCTGTGCCCGCAGCGCTCCGTCGAGCGTGGGTGTGGGGGTCGGCGGCGCGCTCACCGGACCCTCCCGGTCCGTGCCGCTCCCGGGTGCCGCGGGCCCCGGCGCACCGGCGGGGCATGCCTTCCGCGGCTGCCTGCCCCGCGGTGGTGATGGCTGTGGTCGGTGTGGTGGTCGCTGTGGTGGGTGTGCTGCCCGCCGTGATCGGCGTGGTGGCCGCGTCGTCTGCTCGCGGCCGTCCGCCAGGGTCGCCGCCGGCAGCCCCGCCCCGTCGGATCGCTCGTCCAAAGGCCGTGCATCGCCTGTCGCCCCCCTCACAGTCCTGAAGTGTCCGTCCCCGGCGCCGAACTGTCCCCGGCGCAGCCCCTGTCGGGACGATACACCAGTCTCGTCACTCAGGGACATAGGTTCTCTACGCTCCGTGACGATCACCAGATATATGAGTACCCACCGCGCCCGAAGGATTGCGGACAGTACCCGAAGTTCGGATCAGCCGGTTGGTGCACCCGTCGTAAGGATCACGTTGCGCAGCGGCTCCCGGTTCACATAACGGTTCAACTGGTCCGCCAGGAGCCGCTTGGCGCGCGGCAGGAACGCGGAGGTGGGCCCGCCGACATGAGGGCTGATGAGTACCCCCGGCGCACGCCACAGGGGGTGTTCGCGCGGCAGGGGCTCGGGCTCGGTGACGTCGAGGGCGGCGGTGATGCGGCCGCTCTCCAGCTCGGCGAGCAGCGCCTTGGTGTCGACGACGGGGCCGCGGGCGACGTTGACGAGGAGCGCGCCGTCCTTCATCCGGGACAGGAAGTCGGCCCCGGCCAGGCCACGGGTGGTTTCGGTGAGTGGCGTGGACAGGATGACGACGTCCGCTTCCGGCAGCAGCGCGGGGAGTTCGGTGAGCGGATGCACCGGCCCGCGCGCCGTGGTGCGCTCGGAGCGCGCGACGCGCGCCACCCGCGCCACCTCGAACGGAACGAGCCGGTCCTCGATGGCCGCGCCGATCGATCCGTACCCGACGATGAGGACGTTCTTGTCGGCGAGCGCGGGCCGGAACCCGGCGAGCCACTCCCCCCGGTCCTGCGCGCGGACGAAGTCGGGGACACCGCGCAGCGAGGCCAGGATCAGCGTGAGGGTGAGCTCTCCGGTGCTGGCCTCGTGCACCCCGCGCGCGTTGCACAGCCGGACGCCCGCCGGCAGCTGCCGCAGCCCGGGCTCCACGTGGTCGATGCCGGCGGAGAGGGTCTGCACGACCTGGAGCCGGCTCATCCCCGGCATGGGACGCACGCACAACGGGCTGGGCTTCATGTAGGGGACGACGTAGAAGACGCAGTCCGCCGGGTCCGCGGGGAAGTCCTCCTCTCCGTTCCAGAAGCGGTAGGCGGGGCCCTCGGGGAGTCCCTCGATCTCGTCCGGCGGGATGGGCAGCCACACGTCAGCAGTCATGCTCTGGAGGCTATGTCAGGAGGGTGCGACGGCAGAGGTTAGGTTGGGGTGGCCGGAACAGGGAGGGTCACGACCAGGTGGAGCGCAGGACGATCGGCGCGGCGGCGCTCGCGGTGGGGGCCGTCGGACTCGGGTGCATGCCGATGAGCTGGGCGTACAGCGCGTCGCGGCAGCGTGGCGACGAGTCGCTCAGGGCGGTGCACCGGGCGCTCGACCTGGGTGCGTCCCTGCTGGACACGGCCGACATGTACGGCCCCTTCACCAACGAGCTGCTGTTGGGGCGGGCGTTGAAGGAGAGGCGGTCGGACGCCTTCGTGTCGACGAAGGTCGGTCTGCTCGTGGGCGACCAGCACATCGTTGCCAACGGCCGCCCGGGATATGTGAGACGAGCCTGCGACGCGTCGCTGCGACGTCTCCAGACGGACGTCATAGACCTCTACCAGCTGCACCGGGCCGACCCGGAGGTCCCCGTCGAGGAGACGTGGGGCGCGATGGCGGAGCTGGTCCAGGCCGGGAAGGTGAGGGCGTTGGGCCTGTGCGCGGTGGGCGCGCGGGCGGGCCGCCGCTCCGGGGCCCGGCTGCACGACGCGACGATCCGGCAGTTGGAACGGGTGCAACAGGTGTTCCCCGTGAGCGCGGTGGAGGCGGAGCTGTCGGTGTGGTCGCCGGAGGCTCTGGAGACGCTGCTGCCGTGGTGCCGGACGCGGGGCATCGGCTTCCTGGCGGCGATGCCGCTCGGCAACGGCTTCCTGACCGGCCGGCTGCGGCCCGGCGCGGGCTTCGAGGCCGACGACATCCGGGCCCGGCACCCCCGCTTCACGGCCGAGATGATGGCCGCGAACCAGCCGATCGTCGCGGGCCTGCGCCGAGTGGCCCGCCGCCACGGCGAGCACGTCACGCCCGCCCAGGTCGCCCTCGCCTGGGTCCTCGCCCAGGGCCCGCACGTGGTCCCGGTCCCCGGCACGAAGCAGGAGCGCTGGGTCACGGAGAACGCGGCGGCGGCGACCCTGCGCCTGACGGCCGAGGACCTGCGAGAGGTGGCGGCACTGCCGCCCGCCCAGGGGTCGTGGGACTGACCCGGCCCCCGGGCCGCGGCCCCACGCGGCGCCTCGGCCACGAAGCGCCCCTCGCGCCGCCGAAGAACCGGCACCGCAGCGGCCTCCCGGCCGTCGGAGGCCAACGCCGTGGCGGCGCCCCGGCTGCCCGAAGCTCACAGCGCCGCCCGGCGGCGGCCCGCGAAGGGAACGGGGTGCCCCGTCGCGCCGAGGAATTCAGGCAAAGCCCTAAGGGTGGCGGAACTGTCGCCGACGCACGGCCCGCGGGACTGATTCGGACCCGGCCCGCGGCCACGCGCGGCGACTCGGCCACCGGCGGTCTCCCCGCCGCCGCAGTGGCACCGCAGCGGGGCCCCTGCTGCCCGAAGCGCACAGCGCCGCCCGACGGCGGCCCGCGAAGCGGGCGGGCGTGCCCCATCGCGCCGAGGGGTTAAGGGAAAGTCGCGTGGGACTGAGCCGGGCCCGGTCCGCAGTCACACGCGGCGGTTCGGCCACCGGCGGTCTCCGCGCTGCCGAAGAGGACTTGCCCCGCCGGGCTACGGCGATCCTGCCGGGGGGATGCCCCGCCCCCCGGAGGGATCCGGGCAAAAGCCCTGAGGGTGCCCGCGTTCATGGACCGGGTTGGGTGATCGGGAACTTCGGAGGCTCGGGAGGTGTATGACAGGTAGAACCCGCCGCCGCTCGAAGGGACCATGATCGTGCAACGTCGAGCCGTGCCGGCCGTGCTGGCCGCCGCCGCGCTCCTGCTGACGGCCGGCTGTTCCTCCGACGGCGGAGGATCGTCCGGCACGGACGGGAGCGCCTCCCCGAGCCGTACGGCACCGGAGTCGTCCGCACCGGCGGGGCAGGCCGCCGAGGAGGCGCCGCCCGCCAAGGGCTCGGTGAAGGTGGTCCGCACCATCGCCGAGGGCCTGGACTCCCCCTGGGGCCTCGCCCCGCTTCCCGGCGGCGGCCTGCTCGTCTCCTCCCGGGACGACGGGACGATCGTCCGGGTCGACGAGAAGACCGGAAAGAAGACCGAGCTGGGCGAGGTGCCGGGCGTATCGGCCGCCGGCGAGGGCGGCCTGCTCGGCATCGCCCTGTCCCCCGACTACGCCTCGGACCACATGGTCTACGCGTACTTCACCTCGGCCTCCGACAACCGCATCGTCCGCATGCTGTACGACGAGAAAAAGCCCTCCGGCGAGCAACTCGGCGCTCCCGACACGGTCTTCAGGGGCATCCCCAAGGGCTTCGTCCACAACGGCGGCCGGATCGAGTTCGGCCCGGACAAGATGCTGTACGTCGGCACGGGCGAGAGCGGAGACACGGGCCTGTCCCAGGACAAGGAGTCCCTGGGCGGCAAGATCCTGCGCCTGACCCCGGAGGGCGAACCGGCACCGGGCAACCCCTTCCCCGATTCCCCCGTGTACTCGTACGGCCACCGCAATGTGCAGGGCCTCGCCTGGGACGGCAAGCAGCGCCTGTTCGCCTCGGAGTTCGGCCAGGACACCTGGGACGAGCTCAACGCGATCAAGCCGGGCGACAACTACGGCTGGCCGGAGGCGGAAGGCCGGTCCGGCGACTCCGGGTTCCACAACCCGATCGACCAGTGGACCACGGCCGAGGCCTCGCCCAGCGGCATCGCCTACGCCGAGGGGTCGGTCTGGATGGCCGGCCTGCGCGGCAAGCGGCTGTGGCGCATCCCGCTGAACGGCACGGAGGCATCGGCCGAGCCGCAGGCCTTCCTGGACGACGAGTACGGCCGGCTGCGCACTGTGGTCCCGGCGGGCGGCGACCGCCTGTGGCTCGTGACCAGCAACACGGACGGCCGGGGCAGCCCGGATGACGGCGACGACCGGATCCTGGAACTGCGGGTGACGTAGCCCCGGCTCACTCCTCGGGGTCTTCGGCCTCCGGCTCCTGCGGCGGGTGTACGACGACCTTCCCGGACGACAGGTCTATCGGCCCGCGTCCGGGATCTCCGTCCCCGACGTCCTCGCGGGTCAGTTCCAGGCGGTTCTGCTCGTCGCGGGTGTGTTTGCGGCCCGGTGAGAACAGTTCCTCGAACATGTTGAACAACGGAGCCTCCCTGGGCCGCGTCTCCCCCGACGTCCTTTACAGCGTATACCTCAGCTCGCGGGGCCGGGCGTGATGGATTCGGCCGTGAACAGTTCCAGCCGGTGCGCCACCGCCGCCGCCTCACCGCGCCCCGAGACGCCGAGTTTCGCCAGGATGTTGGAGACGTGGACGCTCGCGGTCTTCGGGGAGATGAACAGTTCCTCGGCTATCCGGCGGTTGGTGTGGCCGGCGGCGACCAGGCGCAGCACATCCCGTTCCCTGCTGGTGAGGCCCAGGGCCTCGGCGGGGTCCGCGGGGGCGGGGGCCGGTTCCGCGGCGGGCGTGAGCGGCAGGCGGGCGCGCTGGGCGAGAGCCGTGGCGGCGTCGGCGAGCGGCCGGGCACCGAGGTGGCGGGCGACGGTATGGACGAGGCGGAGCAGTTCCGTGGCACGGTCGCGCTCGTCGGTCTCGCCGCCGCCCGTCAGCAGTGACTCGGCCAGGCGGTACCGGACGCGGGCGAGGTCGTAGGGCCGCTCCAGGGGTTCGAAGGCGGTGACCACCTCCGACCAGAGGTCCGGGGTGCTCCGGCTCTCGGCGCGGTGGAGTTCGGCGCGGACCCACTTCTCGTGGGCGAGCCAGACGGGGGCGTTGGTGGTGAGGCGTTTGGCGGCTTCGAAGATGCTCCCCAGGACCTCCGCACGGCCGTCCCGTGCGGTCGGCAGCGCCCGTGCGTCGGCCTCGGCCGTGGCGGCCTCGAGCAGCAGCGGCCAGGCGTAGCGCTGGGTGCCGGGCGGGAAGCCGGACTCCAGGGTGCGGGCCAGTTCGGCGCGGGCGTCGGGGAGGCGGCCCTCGGCGACGGCGACGGCGACGGTGAGGCAGGAGATCGGGAGGTCGTGCTGCGGCATGGGGTCGTGCGGGCCGTAGGAGGCGCGGCCCTCGGCGAGATGACGGGCCGCCTCGGGCACCCGGCCGCGGGCGAGCGCGAGGAACGCCAGGCTGTTGGCCCCGGACCCGTACGGCGCTGCCGTCTGCCCGTGCCGCTGGGCGTTGACGGCCGCCTCGGCCGCCTCGTCCCAGCGGCCCAGGGAGATGAGCGACTCGGCGAGGTTGCCCCAGATCCAGCCCTCGGAGTCCCGCAGGCCCATCCTGCCGGTGAGGCGCAGGCCCTCGTGAAGGACGTCCACGGAATCCCCGGAGCGTCCGATGCCCTCCAGGGCGGAGGGCAGATTCACATGGCTGCGGCCCACGACGGCCGCGAGCCCCCGGGCCTCGACCTCGTCCCTGACGTCGTACATATGGGCCAGCCCGGCCTCGATCTGCCCGGCGTCGATCATGAGCGCGCCGAGGGTGAGCCGGGCGTTGGCCTCGATGTCCTCGGCGCCCACCATGCGCGCGTACTCCACCGCCCGCTCGGCGGCCGTCAGTGCCTGCGGGCCCGGCTGGTGGAGCATCGACCAGTGGGCGACCGTGGCGAGCACCTCGGCGTGCACCTCGGACGGCGGCAGACCGCGGACCAGTTCCTGCGCGGTGGCGATCTCCTTCCAGCCGTCACCGCGGGCGAGCCGCTGCACCAGCCGGGAGCGCTGGATCCAGAACCAGGCGGCGCGCAGGGGATCGTCCTCCTCTTCCAGGAGGCGCAGCGCCCGCTTGGTGATCTTCAGGGCGCGTTCGCGCTCCCCGCAGAGCCGTCCGGCGACTGCCGCCTCGGCCAGCAGGTCGAGGTGGCGCAGGGCGCGGGCCTCCGGGTCGCCGCCGGCGGAGGTCCCCTCACGCCGTTCGGGCAGTGGGGGAAGGTAGGCCTCGGCGTAGTCGACGGGGCGCAGCGTCCGGCGTACGGCTTCGGGGGCGGTGTCCCACAGTTCCATCGCCCGTTCGAGCAGCCGGAGTTGCTCCGCGTAGGCGTGGCGGTCGCGGGCCTCGACGGAGGCGTCGAGGACGGCGGGCAGGGCCTTGGCCGCGTCGTGGGCGTGGTACCAGTAGCTGGCCAGGCGGGTCGCGCGCTGGTCGGCGGGGACGAGGGTGGGGTCGGTCTCCAGGGCTTCGGCGTAGCGGCGGTTGAGGCGGGAGCGTTCGCCCGGGAGCAGGTCGTCGCTGACGGCCTCGCGGACCAGGGAGTGGCGGAAGCGGTAGCCGTCGCCGGCGGGCGCGGGGGTGAGGATGCCGGCGTTCACGGCGGCCCGCAGCGCCTCGATGAGGTCGTCCTCGGTGAGCCGGGCGACGGACGCCAGCAGCCGGTACTCGACGGTGGAGCCGCCCTCGGCGACGATCCGGGCGACCTGCTGTGCGGTCTCCGGCAGCCCTTCCACCCGGACGAGCAGCAGGTCGCGCAGGGAGTCGGTCAGGCCCGTGCGGCAGCCCTCCTGGGCGGCGACGGCGAGTTCCTCGACGAAGAAGGCGTTGCCGTCGGAGCGTTCGAAGATCGCGTCGATCTGGTCCGGGTCGGGTTCCTGGGCGAGGATGCCGGCGACCTGGCGGCACACCTCCTCGCGGTTGAAGCGGGCGAGTTCGAGGCGGCGGATGGTGCGGAGCCGGTCGAGTTCGGCGAGCAGGGGCCTGAGCGGGTGACGGCGGTGGATGTCGTCGGAGCGGTAGGTGGCGAGGACGACTAGGCGGCCGGTGCGCAGGGTGCGCAAGAGGTAGGTGAGCAGGTGCCGGGTGGAGGCGTCGGACCAGTGCAGGTCCTCCAGGGCGAGGACGACGGTGTGCTCGGCGGTGACGCGCTCCAGCAGGCGTGCGGTGAGCTCGAAGAGGCGGGCCATGCCGTCCTCGTCGTGCCGGGCCGCCTCACGGGCCGCGGCCGTGCCGATCTCGGGGAGCAGCCGGGCCAGTTCCTCCTCCTGCCCGGCGGCCGCGGCGGCGAGCTCTCCGGGCAGCTCGCGGCGCAGGGCGCGCAGGGCGGTGGAGAACGGCGCGAACGGCAGCCCGTCGGCGCCGATCTCGACGCAGCCGCCGAGGGCGACGACCGCGCCCCGCCTGCGGGCCGCGCCGGCGAACTCCTCGACGAGGCGGGTCTTGCCGACTCCGGCCTCGCCGCCGATGAGCAACGCCTGCGGGTCGCCCGCGGCGGCACCGGCGAGCACCTCGTCGAGCATGCTCAACTCGGCGGCCCGGCCGACGAACACGGGGCTGACGGACCTGGTCTCCACGGACCCGAGCATCGCACGCGGGTCCGGCGGCACGGCACCGGTTTTGCCACCGCGGGCCACGGCACCGGCGGCCGCTCCCGGACGGACGGCCGCCACACCGACAGCCACTGCCGTACCGATGGCCGCCACGTCGACAGCCGCTGCCGTACGGACGGCCGCCACATCGACAGCCGCTGCCGTACGGACGGTCGCGCCGCCGGCCCGGCCCGGCCCCGTGTTCACGCCGTCCGGGCGGACCGTGGCCTGCGGAAGCGGCGGCTATGGCTCTCGTGCTCGGCGGAGCTTTCCGCGGTTTCGCGGCGGCCGGCGCGGCGGGCACGGGCGGCCTCGCGGACCTGGCGCTCGTGGTCGGCGCGGCGGATGAGGTCGGTGGTGCGCAGCTGCTGGAACTCGTACTCGTACATGGTGTGTCCTTCGTGGGAGTCGGGTGCGGGGGCTTCGCTTTCTGCGATGCCTCCACCTTCGTCTCCCAGGCGGGGCTGCCACATCGGGAGAGTTCCGCATCTTCGGGGGCGGTCGGGGCCTTAGACACGGCTGAGGGGCCTCAGGGCCTCCGTAAGGTGCTCACGGATTCCCTAAGACCCCTCAGGACCAGCGGTGACTCAGCTCGCCGACGGCAGTCCGAGCAGGATGCCGGTGTACTTGAGGACGGCCAGGAACAGGCCGATCACGCCGAGCGCGACACCCGCCCAGGCGACCGACTTGATCCAGGGGGCCTGGATCCTGCCGGGCGTGCCGAACGCCGGCCGGGCGAGCGTCACGACGCCGACGACCAGCGCGACCAGCGCGAAGAAGCCGCCCCACAGGGCCGTGGTCTGCCAGGCGTCGCCGTAGACCGCCTGGATCTGCTTGGCCACGTCCGCGTTCTGCGCCGTCTCCAGCTGACCGATGAGGTTCTGGCGTGCGGCGGCCACCGTGCCGAGCCAGCTGCCGGTGAGCGAGACGACGCCCAGCGCCGCGGAGACCACGGCGGCAGCGCCCTGGCCGACGCCGAAGGGTCCCTCCTCCTTGGTCTCGGCGGCCTCGGCCGGGACCTCGGTCTTGGTCACCTCGTCGGACTTGGTGGTGTCCACCGCCTTCTCGTCGGTCGTGGCCTCGGTGGCCTCGGTCTCGTCCACTGCGTTCGTTGCCATGTCTCGCACCGTAGGGTCGCTGTCTGAGAAGTCTCTTAATGATCGTCGTGAGCGGCCCGCGCGCGTTCCGCGCGCCACTCGGGTGCCAGCACCGACCAGACTTCGAGGTCGTGCCGTACGCCACCATAGGGGTGGGCCTCGCGACGCACACCGTCGCGGGTCATGCCGAGGCGCCGGGCCACGTTCAGGCTCGGCTGGTTGCCGGAGGCGGCGACCCACTCGATCCGGTGAATGCCGCGCTCCTCGACCGCCCAGTCGATGAGGACGCGCATGGCCCGGGTGACCAGACCACGCCCGGTCCCGGCGGGCTCCAGCCAGCAGCCGACCTCGCAGTTGCCGCTCGCGGCGTCGAAGTTCAGGAACAGCACGCCGCCCACGAGCTTGCCGTTCAGCCACAGCCCGTGCAGCGAGCGGGTGTCGGCGGCGCGCATCTCGGCGTACCGCTGGAGCAGGGCCCGCGCGGACTCCACGTCCGTCTCCTGCGACCCGAAGTTGATGAACCGCCCGATGAACTCCCTGCCACGCTCCAGGTGCGCGAAGAACTCCTCCGCGTGCCAGGGCTCCAGGGGCCGCAGTTCCGCGCCGTCGTCACCCAGGGATATCGCGTACATCCCGCTGCCGCTCCTCCTCCGCCAGGACGTCCGCCACCTCGGCGTCCGTCGCGGCGGCCAGCCTCTCATGGGCGGCCCGGGCCTCGGGCGGTTCGATGCTGATCCGCGGCAGGCGCTTGTCGAGCCAGCGGGGCAGCCACCAGTTGGCGCCGCCGAGCATGTGCATGAGCGCGGGGACGAGGAGCGTCCGCAGGACGAAGGCGTCCAGGGCGACGGCGGCGGCCAGGGCGATGCCGAACATGGCGATCACACGGTCGCCGCTGAGGACGAAGGCGAGGAAGACGGAGATCATGATCACCGCTGCCGAGTTGATCACCCGGCTGGTCTCGGCGAGGCCGACCCGGACGGCACGCCGGTTGTCGCCGGTCTCCAGCCACTCCTCGTACATCCGGCTCACCAGGAACACCTGGTAGTCCATGGACAGGCCGAAGAGCACCGACACCATGATCACGGGCAGGAAGGGCTCGATGGGCCCCGCGCTGCCGAGGCCGAGCAGTTCGCTGCCCCAGCCCCACTGGAACATCGCGACGACCACCCCGAAGGCGGAGGCGACGGCGGCGACGTTCATCGCGGCGGCCTTCAGCGGGATGCCGATCGACCGGAAGGCGAGCAGGAGCAGCAGACAGCCCAGGCCGATCACGACCCCGATGAAGACGGGCAGCTTGGAGACGATGACGTCGGCGAAGTCGTCGTAACCGGCCGTCATGCCGCCGACCTGCGTGTCGAGCGAGGTGCCCGCCTCGGCGCGGGGCAGCACCTCGCCGCGCAGCCGGTCGACGAGGTCGCTGGTCTGCTTCGACTGCGGCGAGGACTCCGGTACGACGGTCAGGTACGCGGTGTGGCCGCCGGAGCCGAACGTCACCGGGGTCACCGAGGCGACGCCCTCGGTGACCCGGAGCGTGCCGTCGAGGTTGTCCAGGGCGAGCTTGTCGTCGGCTCCGTCGACCTTCGTGACGAGGGTGAGCGGGCCGTTGACGCCGGGGCCGAAGCTGTCGGCGAGGAGGTCGTAGGCCTGGCGGGTGGTGGACGTCTTCGGGTCGTTGCCCTGGTCGGAGGTGCCCAGGTGCAGGGAGAAGGTGGGCAGCGCGAGGACGGCCATGACCACCAGCGCGACCGCTCCGAGCACCTTGGGGTGGCGCTCCACGAACGCCGACCAGCGGGCGGCGAAGCCCGTGGGCAGCTCGGGCTCGGGCCCGTGCTCCGCCAGGCGGCGGCGCTCGCGGCGGCTGAGCGCCCGCATGCCGATGAGGGACAGCAGCGCGGGCAGCAGCGTCACGGAGGCCGCGACGGTGAGGATCACGGTCAGGCTGGCGGCGATGGCGACGCCGTTGAGGAAGCTCAGCCGCAGGATCAGCATCCCGAGCAGGGCGATGCAAACGGTGGCACCCGCGAAGACGACCGCCCGGCCCGTGGTCGCGACGGCGTTGGTGGCCGCCTCCGTGACGGACAGCCCGCGTTTCAGTCCGCGCCGGTGTCTCGTCACGATGAACAGCGCGTAGTCGATGCCGACGCCGAGCCCGATCAGCATGCCGAGCATGGGCGCGAAGTCGGCGACGGTCATCACGTGCCCGAGCAGCACGATCCCGGCGTAGGCGGTGCCGACGCCGACCAGGGCGGTGGCGATCGGCAGCAGTGACGCGGCGAGCGAGCCGAAGGCGAGGAACAGCACGACCGCGGCGACGACCACCCCGACGACCTCGGCGACGTGCCCGCCGGAGGACTCGGTGAGCGCGACGGCGCTGCCGCCCAGCTCCACCTGGAGCCCGTCGGTCTCCGCGCTCTTCGCGGTGTCGACGACGGCCTGCGCCTCGGACCGGCTGACGTCCTGTGCCTGGTCGTCGAAGGTGACCGTGGCGTACGCCGTACGGCCGTCCGGGCTGACGCGTCCCGTGCCCGGCCCGTCGTAGGGGCTGGTCACGGACGCCACGCCGGGCAGGTTCTCGACGCGTTCCAGGGCGCGGGTCATCGTCTGCTCGACGTCGGCGGCGCGGACGCTGCCGGACGTGGTGTGCCAGACGACGGTGTCGCTGTCGCCGCCGAGCCGCGGGAAGCCCTCGTGCAGCAGCTGGGTGGCGCGGCCCGACTCGGTGCCGGGGACCTGGTAGTCGTTCGAGTACGCGGATCCGGCGGCCGCGGCGCCCGCGACCACCCCCGCGAAGGCGAGGAGCCAGAGCAGAACGGTGACCAGACGGCGTCGGACACACCAGCGTGCGAGGGCTGCCACGAAACGTGCTCCCAGGGTGACTTTTTGTGGATCTTTGATCGGGAGCAGTCGTCCATGAACTGAACAGCCCGCAAAGAACGCATGAGCAATGCGGGATCACTCTTACAGCCCTACGAGATCATTTGTCGGTTTCGTGGGCTTATTCACAGCGGAAGGTGTCAGTCGAACTGGTCTCCCAGCGCCATCACCATCGCGCCCGCGATCAGCAGCCACAGCGCCCGCCGGGTGCGGCCCCGGGAGCCCAGGACGGCGGCGCCCGCACAGACGGCCGCTCCGCCGGCGTACGCCGCCGGGACGAGTGCGGGTGCGGAGCGGGTGAGGCGCAGCAGTGCCGCGGCCAGACCCGCCAGGGCCAGAACGGTGCCGGTACCGGCGGCCGTCCAGCGGGCCCGCCGCGCGTCTTCCACCGCATCCTCGGCTTCGTCGTCCGGCCCGGCATCGTCGTCCGGCTCATCGGTGCCGTCCGGCTCGTCGGCGTCGACCGGCTCGTCGGCGTCGATCGGCTCGTCGTCCGGCACGGCATCCGGCTCGGTGTCCTGCGCGGCGGCTGCCCCCGGGTCCGTTATCTCAGGATCGGTGTCGGAATCAGCGCGTCCACTCATGGCCGAGACGGTAGCGCGTCGGATGGGAAACCCGAGTGCGGGGCCGACGGACCGGCTGTTAGCGTCCGCTGGTCCGAGGTACGCCCGCGGCACCCCGCCGCCCGGCCGAAGCAGGTGCATTGTTTGACGGTCCGACCGAGCTCCGACGCATCCCCTTTCTTCCTCAAGGACTCAAGGAGCCCGTTCACCGATGCCGGACATCACTTCCCGGACCTCGAACGACCCCCTCACTGACCGCGTCAGCCACCCCCGCTACCCGCGCAGCAACCGCTACGACGCCCGCTGGACCATCGAGAACCAGATGGGCCCGCACGCGCTGTGGCTGCTGGAGTGGCTGGCCCCGGCCCTGGGGCTCGACACCCTGAGCCCCGGCTCCCGCGTACTCGACCTGGGCTGCGGCCGCGCCATGACGTCGGTCTTCCTCGCCAAGGAGTACGACGTCCAGGTCACCGCCGCCGACCTGTGGGTCAAGCCCGGTGAGAACGCGGCCCGTATCGCCGAGGCCGGCGTCGCGGACCGCGTCCTGCCCGTCTACGCCGAGGCGCACGACCTGCCGTTCGGCGAGGGCGGCTTCGACGCGATCGTCTCCATCGACGCGTACCAGTACTTCGGCACCGACGACCTGTATCTGCCCCGGCTGACCCGGCTGCTGAAGCCGGGCGGGCGGGTCGGGGTCGTCGTACCGGCGCTGCGCGAGGAGATCGACGGCGTCGAGCCGCCGGAGCACCTCAAGCCGTACTGGGAGCCGGATTTCTGGTGCTTCCACTCGGCCGCCTGGTGGCGGCGCCAGTGGACCCGCAGCGGGGCCGTGGAGGTCGAGACGGCCGACTGGCTTCAGGACGGCTGGCGCGACTGGCTGCGGTGGTGCGAGGTCGTGGCCGAGGAGCACATGGACGAGTGGCACGTCCGGATGGCCGGACAGTGCGCCGAGATGCTGCGCCTCGACCAGGGCCGCACGCTGGGCTTCGTCCGGGTCGTGGGGCGTCGCCCGTAGATGACCGAGAGGGGGGATGCACCGGGTTCGGCGCATCCCCCCTCTGCCGGGTCCGCGGAAGGGCTCAGCCCTCGCTGACGCCCAGCTTCTGAAGGATCAGCTCCTTGACGCGGGCCGCGTCGGCCTGCCCCCGGGTCGCCTTCATGACCGCGCCGACCAGCGCGCCGGCCGCCGCCACCTTGCCGCCGCGGATCTTGTCCGCGATGGCCGGGTTGCCGGCGATGGCCTCGTCGACGGCGGCGGTGAGCGCGCCCTCGTCGGAGACGACCTTCAAACCGCGCTTGTCGACGACCTCGTCCGGGGTGCCTTCGCCCGCGAGGACGCCTTCGATGACCTGACGGGCCAGCTTGTCGTTCAGGTCACCCTTCGCGACCAGCTCGGTGACGCGGGCGACCTGCTGCGGCGTGATCGCCAGCTCGTCGAGCGCCTTGCCCGACTCGTTGGCGCTGCGGGCCAGCTCGCCCATCCACCACTTGCGGGCGGAGGCGGCGTCGGCCCCGGCCTCGATGGTGGCGACGATGGGCTCCAGCGCACCGGCGTTGAGGATCGCCTGCATGTCGGTGGCCGAGACGCCCCACTCCTCGCGCAGCCGGTTGCGGCGGACCAGCGGCAGCTCCGGCAGCCCGGCCCGGATCTCCTCGACCCACTCGCGGGACGGGGCCACCGGGACGAGGTCGGGCTCCGGGAAGTACCGGTAGTCCTCGGCCTCCTCCTTCACACGGCCCGAGGTCGTCGACCCCGTGTCCTCGTGGAAGTGCCGGGTCTCCTGGACGATCGTCCCGCCGCCGCTCAGCACGGCCGCGTGCCGCTGGATCTCGAAGCGGGCCGCGCGCTCCACGGACCGCAGCGAGTTGACGTTCTTCGTCTCGGACCGCGTGCCGAACTTCTCGGTGCCGTTCGGGCGCAGCGACAGGTTCACGTCGCAGCGCATCTGGCCCATCTCCATGCGGGCCTCGGAGACGCCGAGCGCCCTGATGACCTCGCGCAGCTCACGGACGTACGCCTTCGCCACCTCGGGGGCGCGCTCGCCCGCACCCTCGATCGGCTTGGTGACGATCTCGATGAGCGGGATGCCGGCGCGGTTGTAGTCCAGGAGCGAGTGCGAGGCGCCGTGGATACGGCCCGTCGCGCCGCCCACGTGCGTGGACTTGCCGGTGTCCTCCTCCATGTGGGCGCGCTCGATCTCCACGCGGAAGGTCTCGCCGTCCTCCAGCTGCACGTCGAGGTAGCCGTTGAAGGCGATCGGCTCGTCGTACTGGGAGGTCTGGAAGTTCTTCGGCATGTCCGGATAGAAGTAGTTCTTCCGGGCGAAACGGCACCATTCGGCGATCTCGCAGTTCAGCGCGAGGCCGATCTTGATCGCGGACTCGACGCCGGTCGCGTTGACGACCGGGAGCGCGCCGGGCAGGCCGAGGCAGACGGGACAGGTCTGCGCGTTGGAGTCCTGCCCGAGGGCGGTCGAACAGCCGCAGAACATCTTGGTCTTGGTGCCGAGTTCGACATGGACCTCGAGGCCCATGACGGGGTCGTACGAGGCGAGTGCTTCCTCGTACGACACCAGGTCTGTCGTGGTGGTCACGGTGAAACTTCCCTCTCAGCCCAGCAGGACGTCGTCGTCGCCCAGCCGCTTCAGCTCGCGGTAGAGAATGGCCAGGTTGGTGACGACCGCGGCACCGGTCACGACGGCGTCGAGCAGCCGCAGCGTGTCGTTGTCTCCGCGGGCCTTCTTGATCTGCTTGTAGACACCCACGGCGCCGAAGGCCGACGTGGCCATCGAGATGTACAGACCGGACTTGGAGCTCTTGAAGCCCTTGGCCTTGGACAGTGCGCTCACAGCGACGGAGCCTCCTCGATCAGCGGGTGGCCCCACTTTTCCACGAAGGCGGCCTCGACGGCGGCGCCGACCTTGTAGAGGCGGTCGTCCTTCATGACCGGGGCGATGATCTGCAGTCCGACCGGGAGGTTGTCCTCCGGGGCGAGGCCGCACGGCAGCGACATGGCCGCGTTGCCCGCCAGGTTGGTCGGGATGGTGCACAGGTCGGCGAGGTACATCGCCATCGGGTCGTCGGCACGCTCGCCGATCGGGAACGCGGTGGTCGGGGTCGTCGGGGAGACGATCACGTCGACCTGCTCGAACGCCTTGTCGAAGTCCTGCTTGATGAGCGTGCGGACCTTCTGGGCGCTGCCGTAGTACGCGTCGTAGTAGCCGGAGCTGAGCGCGTACGTGCCGAGCATGATGCGGCGCTTGACCTCGGGGCCGAAGCCGGCCTCGCGGGTCAGGGAGGTGACCTCCTCGGCGGAGTGCGTGCCGTCGTCGCCGGCGCGCAGGCCGTAGCGCAGGCCGTCGAAGCGGGCGAGGTTGGAGGAGCACTCGGACGGCGCGATCAGGTAGTACGCCGACAGCGCCAGGTCGAAGGACGGGCAGTCCAGCTCGACGATCTCGGCGCCGAGTTCCTTCAGCAGCGTGACGGACTCGTCGAACCGCTGGATGACACCGGCCTGGTAGCCCTCGCCGCGGAACTGCTTGACGACGCCGACGCGCATGCCCTCGACGCTGCCGTTGCGGGCGGCCTCGACGACCGGCGGGACCGGGGCGTCGATCGAGGTGGAGTCCATCGGGTCGTGGCCGGCGATCACCTCGTGCAGCAGGGCCGCGTCCAGGACCGTGCGGGCGCAGGGGCCGCCCTGGTCGAGGGAGGAGGAGAAGGCGACCATGCCGTACCGCGACACCCCGCCGTAGGTCGGCTTCACGCCGACCGTGCCGGTGACGGCGGCGGGCTGGCGGATGGAGCCGCCGGTGTCGGTGCCGATGGCGAGCGGGGCCTGGTAGGAGGCGAGCGCGGCGGACGAACCGCCGCCCGAGCCACCGGGGATCTTGGTCAGGTCCCAGGGGTTGCCGGTCGGCCCGTAGGCGCTGTTCTCGGTGGAGGACCCCATGGCGAACTCGTCCATGTTGGTCTTGCCGAGGATCACCACGTCGGCGGCCTTGAGCCGCTTGGTGACGGTCGCGTCGTACGGCGGGATCCAGCCTTCGAGGATCTTCGAACCGACGGTGGTCGGAACCCCCTCGGTGGTGAAGATGTCCTTGAGCGCCAGGGGAACGCCGGCCAGCGGACCGAGCTTCTCCCCCTTGGCCCGCTTCTCGTCGACGGCACGGGCCTGGGCGAGCGCGCCCTCGCGGTCGACGTGCAGGAAGGCGTGCACCTTCTCGTCGACGGCCTCGATCCGGGCCAGGTGGGCCTCGGTGACCTCGACGGCCGTGAGTTCGCCGGAGGCGATCTTCGCGGCGGTCTCGGCGGCCGTGAGCTTGATGATGGGGCTGTCCGTCATGGCGGGTTACTCCTCCCCCAGGATCTGCGGCACCTTGAAACGCTGCTGCTCCTGGGCAGGGGCTCCGGAGAGCGCCTGCTCGGGGGTGAGCGAGGGACGGACCTCGTCCGGGCGCATGACGTTCGTCAGCGGGAGCGGGTGCGAGGTCGGCGGTACGTCTTGGTCGGCGACCTCGCTGACGCGGGCCACCGCGCCGATGATGTCGTCCAGCTGTCCCGCGAAGTGGTCGAGCTCTTCGGGCTTCAGCTCCAGACGCGCCAGCCGGGCGAGGTGGGCGACCTCCTCGCGCGTGATGCCAGGCATGCAGCGATCCTCTGGGGTGAGTGTGAGTGGTTTGGGGCCAATCCTATGGGGCGGGCGGCTGTGCCAGTGAAACGGTTTGCCCTGCGCCCGCTGCCTGGCCCCGCCGGGGCGCTTCGGGCTCCCGGTCTAGGGGTGTCCGCAAAGTCCCGTCGTCCGCCCGGAGCGCGGGCCTCGCGGCGTCCGGTGCGTGCTCTGGGGGGGGTCCCCTGGCCGAAGGCTGGGAGAGTGCCGGGCGGACGCCCGCGTACTGGTTGTACGCGGGTGTTCGTCCGGTGCGGCGAGTGGGGGCACCTCCCACGCCCTTGAGGCAGTGGGGGAGCGTGCCGGGCGTCGCGAGGCAGGCGGGACTTTGCGGACACCCCTAGGCGATGCGGCCCGAGTCGTCCGCCGTCGCCGCCGGGAGGGCGGCCCGGGGGCGCTGCCAGCCGCGGGAGCCCCGGGCGCGGAGCCAGGCCGTGGTCTCCTCGGGGGGCATCGCGGCGGCGACCAGCCAGCCCTGGACGGCATCGCAGCCGAGGTCGCGCAGGCGCTCCCAGGTCTCGTCGTCCTCGACACCCTCGGCGACGACGAGCAGACCGAGGGAGTGCGCGAGGTCGACCGTGCAGCGCACGATCTCCGCGTCCTCGTTGTCGACGGCGAGCCGGGCGACGAAGGAACGGTCGATCTTCAGTTCGCTGACCGGGAGCTTGCGCAGGTGCACCAGCGACGAGTAGCCCGTGCCGAAGTCGTCCAGGGACATCTTCACGCCGTGCCCCGTCAGTGCGTTGAGCGTGTCGGCGGCGCGCCCCGGGTCCTCCAGCAGGACGTGTTCCGTGATCTCCAGTTGGAGCGCTCCCGCCGGGACGCCGTGCCGGGCCAGCCGCGCGGCGACGGAGCCGGCGAAGCCGGGGGTGTGGACGTCACGCGGGGAGACGTTGACCGCGACCGGGACGAAGAGCCCCTGGGCCCGCCACCGCGCGACCTGGGCGAGCGCGGTCTCCAGGACGTACTCGGTGAGGTGGGGCATCAGGCCCGAGGACTCGGCGATCGCTATGAACTCGTCCGGCGGGACCTTGCCCCGCTCGGGGTGCACCCAGCGGACCAGGGCCTCCAGACCCGCGACCTGTCCGTCGAAGCGGACCTTGGGCTGGTAGTGCAGCTCGACCTCGTGGGCGTCCAGCGCCCGGCGGAGGTCTCCCAGCAGACCGAGCCGGTCAGGGGTGTTCGAGTCACGCTTGGACTCGTAGACCTCCACGCCCGTACGGTCCCGCTTCGCCTGGTACATCGCCACGTCCGCGCGCCGCAGCAGCCCTTCGGCGTCGAGGGCGTGGTCGGGGAAGACGGCGACCCCGGCGCTGGCCTCCAGGACGAGGGTGAGGCCGTCGAGGTCGAGCGGGGAGCTGAGCGCGGCGACCAGGTTGCGGGCCACCCTCGTCGCGGACGTCGTGGAGTCGGCGACCGGCAGTAAGACGGCGAACTCGTCCCCGCCGAGCCGGGCGGCCTCCGCCCCGCGCGGCAGCGCCACCCGCAGCCGGTCGGCGATCTGGAGGAGCAGCCGGTCACCGGCCAGATGACCGAGCGTGTCGTTGACCGACCGGAAACGGTCGAGGTCGATCAGCATCAGGGCGGCGCGCGCGTCGATCCGCTCGGCGTCGTCCAGCGCGGTCCAGATGCGCTCCAGCAGCCACTGGCGGTTGGGCAGCCCGGTCAGCGGGTCGCGCAGCTGCTCCTCGGCCCGGGCCCGCGCTATCCAGAGGGTGGAGTCCAGGGCGATGAGGGGGATGGAGAACAGCGGCAGCAGGATCGGCTTGGCCACGGCCACCACGCAGACCAGCGGCGCGATCCCCAGCAGCGCGATGGCGACCAGGCCCTGTCTGACCAGGGCGGTGCGGGCGACGGTGGGCAGGCCGGGGCGCGGAGCGTGCAGGTACCAGAGCAGGACGCGGGTGACCGCCAGGTACGAGACGGCGACCAGGACCACCTCGGGCGCGGTGTAGAGCGTCCAACTGTCCGGATCCGAGGGGGACTCGACGGACGGTACGGATCCGAAGACGCCCAGCACCAGGGCGCCGGCACCGATGCCGAGGAGGTCGACCGCCCCGTGCAGGATGCCCTGGCGCCAGCGGTTGCGGCGGGCTATGCCGACCAGCACGACGACCGTGAGGCTGACCATGCCGGCCGGTACCCAGCCGTACAGCAGCAGCACGGCGAGCGTGAGGGCGGCGCCCGAGCCGGTGCCGCCCCACCAGCGGGAGCGGCCCAGCATGACGAGGTGGCCGACGATGATGCCGGTCAGCACGGCCAGCGCCCAGCCGGCCGTGCCGGAGGGAAAGAGCGCGTGGCCGCCGGTGAAGGCGCGGTAGAAGCCGGCGCCCAGGACGAACCCGGCCGCCGCCACGACCGCCGCGGGCAGCGCGGGCCAGGACAGGTGCCGTTCCGTGTCCGCGTCCTCGCCGGTGAGGCGGGATGTGTGGTCGGTGACCGGCTGTGCTGCGCCGCGGCCGTCCGCCGCGGCGCGCCCCCCGGAGGCGCGCCCGTCCGCGGTGTACTGTCCGACGGCGCGCACTTGCGCGCCCGGACGCCCCGCAGGCCGACCCGTCCCACGGACTGCACGCCATACGACCGCCATGCGGCTCAGGCGCAGCCGTGAGCCCGGCACGGCGCTCTCGGTCGGTTCCATTCCCGTCCCTCTCACAGCCGGCGGTGCCCACGCCCCGCGGCCCGGTGCCCGACAACCCTTGGGCGGCCCGCGTTGGAAAACCCTTCCCCGTGCTCCGCGAGCACGAAGATGCCCTGACCGCAGCTGGGCACGGCAGGCGCACATCTCAACAGTAGGCCGCAGAAGGCTTCCACGGGCGGCGGTCGCCGACGGTTGCCCGAATGCGCCCCGGCCACCCGTATGCATCTGGTATGCGCCGAACGGGTGGCCTTCAACCGCTACTCCTCGGCCGAAAGGGCGACTTCCGCCGCCGCGTCCGGTCCTTGCTCCAGCAGGACCCCGAAACCCTCCTCGTTCAGGACCGGGACCTTCAGCTGCATCGCCTTGTCGTACTTCGATCCAGGACTGTCACCCACGACGACGAATGACGTCTTCTTCGAAACCGAGCCGGTCACCTTCGCTCCGCGGCTCTGCAAGGCCTCCTTGGCGCCGTCCCGTGTGAAGTGTTCGAGCGTGCCCGTGACGACGACCGTGAGCCCTTCGAGCGGGCGCGGCCCTTCGTCCTCGCCGGTGCTCTCCTCCTCCATGCGGACGCCGGCGGCCTTCCACTTTCGGATGATCTCGCGGTGCCAGTCCTCGGCGAACCACTGCTTGAGGGAGGCGGCGATGGTCGGGCCGACCCCCTCGGTGACCGCCAGCTCCTCCTCCGTGGCCTGGTCGATGCGCTCGATCGAGCGGAACTCGCGGGCCAGCGCCTCGGCGGCGACCGGTCCGACGTGACGGATCGACAGGCTGGTGATGATCCGGGCGAGGGGACGCTGCTTGGCCGCAGCGATGTTCTCCAGCATGGCGAGCGCGTTCTTGCGGGGCTGGCCCTCCTGGTTGGCGAAGATCGTGGCGACCTTCTCCTCGCCGGTCTTCGGGTCGCGCTTGGGCAGACCGCTGTCCGGGTCGAGGACGTACGCCTTGATGGGCAGCAGCTGTTCGACGGTGAGGTCGAACAGGTCGCCCTCGTCCACCAGCGGCGGGTCCTCGGGCTCCAGTGGCTTGGTGAGCGCGGCGGCGGCGACGTAGCCGAAGTGCTCGATGTCCAGCGCCTTGCGGCCCGCGAGGTAGAACAGGCGCTCGCGCAACTGGGCCGGGCAGGTGCGGGCGTTCGGGCAGCGCAGGTCGACGTCGCCCTCCTTCATCGGCCTGAGGGCCGTCCCGCACTCGGGGCACTCGGCCGGCATCACGAACTCGCGCTCGCTGCCGTCACGCAGGTCGGCGACCGGTCCGAGGATCTCCGGGATGACGTCACCGGCCTTGCGCAGCACCACCGTGTCACCGATGAGGACGCCCTTGGCCTTGACCACGTCCTGGTTGTGCAGCGTGGCGAACTCGACCTCGGAGCCCGCGACCGTGACCGGCTCGACCTGGGCGTACGGCGTGACCCGGCCCGTACGGCCCACGCCCACGCGGATGTTGACGAGCTTGGTGTTGACCTCCTCCGGCGCGTACTTGTACGCGATCGCCCAGCGCGGGGCGCGCGAGGTGGAGCCGAGGCGGCCCTGGAGCGGGATCTCGTCGAGCTTGACGACCACGCCGTCGATCTCGTGCTCCACGGAGTGGCGGTTCTCGCCGAAGTAGGCGATGAACTCCCGTACGCCGTCGAGGCCGTCGACCACCTTGTTGTGCCGGGAGGTGGGCAGACCCCAGGTCTTCAGCAGGTCGTAGGCCTGGGAGAGGCGGGTCAGGCCGGTGAAGCCCTCCAGGGCGCCGATGCCGTGGACCACCATGTGCAGCGGGCGGGTGGCCGTGACGCGCGGGTCCTTCTGGCGCAGTGAACCGGCCGCCGCGTTGCGCGGGTTGGCGAAGGGCTTGTCACCGGCCTCGACGAGGCGGGCGTTGAGCTCCTGGAACTTCTCCATCGGGAAGTAGACCTCGCCGCGGATCTCCACGAGGTCGGGGACGGAGTCGCCCTTGAGGCGCTCGGGGATCTCCGCGATCGTGCGCACGTTGGGCGTGATGTCCTCGCCGGTGCGGCCGTCGCCGCGGGTGGCGGCGCGGGTGAGGCGGCCGTGCTCGTAGGTGAGGTTCACGGCGAGGCCGTCGACCTTGAGCTCGCACAGGAAGTGGTAGTCCTGCTCGCCCAGTTCCCTGGCGATGCGCTCCGTCCAGGCGGCCATCGCCTCGTCGTTGAAGGTGTTGTCGAGGGAGAGCATGCGCTGGCGGTGCTGGACCGACGTGAACTCCGTCTCGTACGAACCGGCGACCTTCTGGGTCGGCGAGTCCGGGGTGCGCAGCTCCGGGAACTCCTCCTCCAGTGCCTCCAGGGAACGCAGCAGCTGGTCGAACTCCGCGTCGCTGACGACGGGAGCGTCCTTCACGTAGTAGCGGAAGCGGTGCTCTTCGATCTGCTCCGCGAGGCGCGCGTGCTTCTCCCGTGCCTCGGCGGGCACCGTCGTCGTCTCCGCTTGCTTGTCGCCGGCCACCGTGTCGTCCTCCCGTTACTCTGGGTTGTCCGCGAGGGATCTCGCCGCCCGGGCGCAGTGGGCGAGAGCCGCGCGCGCGTATCCCGGGGAAGCCCCCGCGAGTCCGCACGCCGGCGTGAGCGTGACCGCCTCCGTGAGAAGCCCCGGTGACAGCCCCAGCCTGCGCCACAACGTCCTGACACCCATGACGCTACCGGCAGGGTCTGACAATGGGCCCTCCGCGGACGGCACGACACCGGTGAAGAGCCGGGTGCCGCCCTCCACCGCCTCGCCGATCACCTCGTCGTCACGCTCGGTGAGCAGGGAGAAGTCGAACGAGACGGCCGCCGCACCCGCCCGGCGCAGCAGGGCGAACGGGACGTCAGGTGCGCAGGAGTGGACGACGACCGGGCCGCCCGCGTGCACCGCGACGAGGTCGCGGAGGGTGGCCTCGACGACCTGCCGGTCGGGGGCGCGGTGGGTGCGGTAGCCGCTGGCGGTCTTCACCTGGCCGCGCAGGACGGCGGTGAGGGACGGCTCGTCGAGCTGGAGGACGAGCTGCGCGCCGGGGACCCGCCGCTGGACCTCGGCGAGGTGCAGACGGAGTCCCTCGGCGAGGGAGGCGGCGAGGTCGCGGCAGGCTCCGGGGTCGGAGAGGGCGGCCTCGCCGTTGCGCAGCTCCAGGTTGGCGGCGAGGGTCCAGGGCCCCACGACCTGGACTTTCAGCTGCCCGGCATACTCCTGCGTGAATTCCTCCAGCGTGTCGAGGTCCTCGCGGAGCCAGGAGCGGGCCCGTTTGGTGTCCCGTCCCGGGCGGTCGCCGAGCCGCCAGCCGCTGGGCTCCACGCGCGCGTACAGCTCGACGAGCATGCCTGCGGTCCGGCCGATCATGTCCGCGCCGGGTCCGCGGGCGGGCAGTTCGGGCAGGAAGGGAAAGTCCTCGAAGGTTCCGGTGGCCGTTTTGACGGCTTCCCGGGCGTCGCCCCCGGGCATGGAGCCGACACCGGTGGCGGCACCGAACCTGAACTGGCTGTTTTCGCTCACCGCAGCAGCCTACGCAGCGGTCCGGCCGGTCAGTTCCCCGGTCGTACCGTGAGGTCGTTGACCTCGGCGTCCCTCGGCAGGTCCAGGGCCATCAGGATCGTCGTGGCGACCGACTCGGGGTCGATCCACTTCGACGCGTCGTACTCCTTGCCCTCCTGCTGGTGGACCTTGGCCTGCATGGGACTGGCAGTGCGGCCGGGGTAGACCGAGGTGACGCGGACGCCATTGCCGTGCTCCTCGTGGCGGAGGGAGTCGGCGAGGGCCTTCAGGCCGTGCTTGGAGGCGGCGTACGCGGACCAGCCGGCGTGGGCGTTCAGGCCGGCGCCGGAGTTCACGAAGACCACGTGGCCCCGGGCGGCGCGCAGCTGGGGCAGGAAGTGGCGGGTCAGCTCGGCCGGGGCGACGAGGTTGACGTTGAGCTGGTGGCGCCAGGTCTTCGGGGTGAGCTCGCCGACCGGGCCGAGGTCGACGACCCCGGCGATGTGCAGCAGCGAGTCCACGCGGTCGGGCAGCGACTGGTGGGAGAAGGCCCAGGAGAGCTTGTCGGGGTCGGCCAGGTCGCCGACCAGGGTCTTCGCCCCGGGGAACTCGGCCGCCAGTTCCTTCGCGCGGCCCGCGTCGCGCGCGTGCAGGACGAGGTCGTCCCCGCGCGCGTGCAGACGGCGGGCCACGGCGGCGCCGATGCCGGAGCCGGCTCCGGTGATCACATGAGTAGCCATGTCCGCCATGCTCGCATCACGCGAGGATCACGCAGGGCGCCGGCCCGGCGTCAGGCCAGGCCCCGGCTCTCCTCCAGGTACGCCATCGCCCCCACCGGCTCCTCCGCGAAGAACACCAGGTCGGTGAGCGGGCGGGGCAGGAAGCCCTCGTCCTCCATGCGGCGGAACTGTTCCTTCAGGCCGTCGTAGAAGCCCGCGGTGTTGAGCAGGACCACGGGCTTGTCCGTGTGGCCGTGCTTCTTCAGTTCCAGGATCTCCGTCGCCTCGTCGAGCGTGCCGGTGCCGCCGACCATGATCACCACGGCGTCGGCCTTCTCCAGGAGCAGCCTCTTGCGCTCGGCGAGGTCGCGGGCGACGACCATCTCGTCGACACCGGGGCGGGCCTTGGCGGAGAGGAACCGCACGGAGACGCCGACGAGCCGGCCGCCCGCCTCCTGCACCCCGTCGGCGACGACCTTCATGAGGCCGACGTCGGAACCGCCCCACACGAGGGTGTGGCCGCCCTTGGCCAGCAGCTTGGCGAACTCCCGCGCGGGACGGGTGTAGCGCTCGTCGAGATCGGCGGCGGACAGGAAGACACAGATGTTCATGGGCCCACCGTACGGGCCCGGTCCGGCGTCATGGCGAGCCGCATTTTGGACTGCCGGTGCGGGAGTTGTTCCCAGTCGTCCATGAACCGGGCGTCCAGGCCGTACTTGGCGGCGAGTCCGGTAAGCGTCGCCGTCCGGTAGTAGAAGTCCTCGTGCAGCACCTGGTGCTCCTCGCCGTCGGTGCGGTCGAAGGTGAAGTCGAAGAACCCGCCGGGCGCGAGGATCCGGCCGACGTGGGCGAAGCACTCCTCGATGACGTGCAGCGGCGAGTGCGAGAAGACGCTGTGCGCGTGGACGACGTCGAAGTGCGCGTCGGGCAGGAAGGCGAAGGTGAGATCGTCGGCGAGCGCCAGGTAGGGCAGCTTGGGCTGGAGTTTCCCGGCCACGAGGGTGTCCTGGGCGGCGAGCAGGATGTGCGGCGAGATGTCGATGCCGTAGTAGTGCCCGGCGTCGAGGTAGTCGATGAACAGGCGCCCGGCGCGCAGGTTGCCGCAGCCGATCTCCAGCATGCGGTGGTGCGGCTGGAGGCCGTGTCCGACGAGGTAGTCGAACTGCATGCGCCCGATCCGCTCCCACGCCTCGCGTGAGGGGTTGTGCCCCACCGCCGCCTCCGCGCTGCGCGACGCGTCGGAGGCCATCACGGCGCGGTAGTAGGCGATGTGGTCGCGGTACCGCAGCCGCAGCCAGGCGTCCCGCACCGCGCGCCGGGCGTGCGCGGGCACGCGCTCCGGGTGGCGCAGGGCGTACCGGACCTGGTGGGCCAGGGCGCTGCGGTTCCTGGCCGGTTCTGTGGCTCGCATGGGTGGCCTCCTGCGGCGAGGGAAGAACTCCGCTTCAGCCTGCGCTGTATCGGAGGAGTCGGCTACCCAAGGAGGGCGATCGTGACCACCGGGCATCGCATCACCATCGAGAAGAGTGACCGGCCCGTGCGCGTGGTGCACGCCGGGCAGGTCCTGGCGGAGAGCGACCGGCCGCTGGTCCTGCGCGAGACGGGCTGCCCCGAGCGCTACTACATCCCGGCCGAGGACGTGCGCCTCGACCTGCTGACAGCGTCCGGCACGCGCACGTACTGCCCGTTCAAGGGCACCGCCTCCTACTGGTCGCTGCCGGACGCCGAGGACCTCGTCTGGGCGTATCCGGAGCCCAAGCCGGACGTCGCGGAGATCAAGGACCACCTGTGCTTCTACGAGGTGGAAGTGATGTGATCGGCTGACGCGCGGCCCGCCTCATCGATGAACACCGTGCCGTGCGGCAGTCTGCATCGGCATGGACAAGAAGATCCTTTCGCGTGACGGCACCCGTATCGCCTACGAGAGCACCGGCCGGGGCCCCGCGGTCGTCCTGGTGAGCGGCGCGATGTCGACGGGCGGCACGCTGGCGCCGCTCGCCGTGTCGCTCTCGGAGCGTTTCCAGGCCGTCGTGTACGACCGCCGGGGTCGCGGTGCCAGCGGGGACACGGCGCCGTACACCGTGGAGCGCGAGGTCGAGGACCTGGCGGCGGTGATCGAGGCGGTGGGCGGCGAGGCGTTCCTGTACGGCATCTCGTCGGGCGGGGCACTGGCGCTGGAGGCGGCGGCGAGCGGCCTGCCGGTGCGGCGCGTCGCGGTCTACGAGACACCGTTCGCGATGTCCGAGGAGGGCGCCAGGGAGCGCGCGGAGTACACCGGGCGTCTGACGGAGGCGCTCGGCGAGGGGCGGCGCGGGGACGCGGTCGAGCTGTTCCTGCGGCTGACCGGCCTGGCCGAAGGGGTGATCCAGGGCGCCCGCCAGTCCCCCATGTGGGCCGCCATGGAGGCGATGGCCCCGAGCCTCGCCTACGACGACGCCGTCATGCGCGACGGCCGGGTGCCGAGGGACCGGCTGGCGTCGGTCGGCGTCCCCGTCCTGGCGGTCGCGGGCGACGCGAGCCCGGCCTGGCTCCGGGAGGCGGCCCGGGCGATCGCGGACTGTGTCCCCGACGGGTCGTACCGCACGCTCCAGGGCCAGACGCACATGGTGGAGCCGAACGTGCTGGCACCGGTGCTGCTGGAGTTCTTCACGCGGGGCTGAACACACGGGGCCGGGAGGGGCGGGGGCACGCGCGCGTGGAACCCGCCTGCCCCCGGACGCCCGAGAGGTCAGGCCACGCCCGCCGTCGCCCGCCTGGTCGACGCGATCGTCGCGGAGCCCACCACGCGTGTGCCGTCGTACAGGACGATCGCCTGGCCGGGGGCGACGCCGCGGACCGGCTCCGCGAACGAGACCTCCAGCCTGCCGTCGACCAGCTCGGCGGTGACCTCGGTCTCGCCGCCGTGGGCGCGGAGCTGGGCCGTGTAGGTGCCCGGGCCGGTGGGGGCGACGCCGCACCAGCGCGGCTTGATCGCGGTCAGGGCGCTGACGTCCAGCGCGTCGGCCGGGCCGACCGTGACCGTGTTGGTGACCGGGGAGATGTCCAGGACGTAGCGCGGCTTGCCGTCGGGCGCCCTCATTGAGGATCAGTTGCCCGCAGCTTCCCGTGCAGACCGCATCGATGCCCGAGCGCCGGCTAGTGCCTTGGCGAGGAGACAGCTCCGCGCCACAGTCGCGGCTCCTCCTGCGCGAACTGCCGTTCGCGCACGTCTGCGTCGGGTAGCGCGAGCCGGACGGCCCGTCGGAAAGCCGCTCCGTGGCCGGGGTACTTGAGGTGGCAGAGCTCATGGATCAGGACGAGGTCCACCAGGACGACCGGCAGCTGTATCACCGCCCAGTGCACGGTGATCGCGCCCTCAGGAGAGCAGGCACCCCAGCGACGGCCGAGGTCCCGAACCTCGATGCCTGCCGGATCACGCACTCCGGCCAGTGACGCCAGCGGCTGCAGCCGGGCAGCGAGCCAGCGCTCCCCGCGGCTGCTGTACCACTCAACAAGGGGCCCCGCATCAGCGGCGGCCGACCGCGATCGGGGCAGCTCCAGCCATCCCTGTCGCAGTCGTACGTGACTGCTGCCGTCGTCGGGAGTGAGCTTGAGCCGGTACCGGCGGCCCAGGTAGGCGAAGCCCTCGCCGCCGATCAGGTCCCTGACGGGTTCGGCAGCCCGCAGGTCCTGACGGCGGCGGACCTCGGCGGCGAGACGCGGCATCCGGCCGCGCACCGCGTCAGCGATCTCTTTCGGATCTGCGCCTGCGGGAATCGCGAAGAGCACCCGGCCGTCCTCGGCGATCTCGATGCCGAGGGTGCGGCGCCGTGGCCGCACGACGACATCCCACCGCCACCCCGTGGGCACGGGGAGATCGGCGATGGCCTGTTCGACGACGGTACGCACCCGCTCTTCCTACCATCCGGCAACGACATCACCCTGCCTGGCAGGCACCAGCGGTCACCGATTCAGGTGTCCCCGCCGTCCGCCTCGTCGCGCGGCTGGTATCCGAGGAAGTACTCATACCTCTCCACGGCCAGCTCCGTCAGATGGCTCGCAAGGTCGCCGATGTCGTCCCAGTCCATGGCGAGCCAGATCTCCAGGTGCTCGCAGAGTTCGCTGCGCATGCGGTTGCGGGCGGCGACCTGTGTGTGTATCTGCGGACGCCGGACGAGCACCGACATCTCCATGGTCAGGCCTCGGGCCGCCCGGATCAGATCGGTGCCCGGCGGCCAAGGTTCCCGCCCGGCTTCTTCGGCGTGCTGCTGGAGCAGTCCGAGGACCAGCCGTTCAGTCCGGGAGTCGAGACCGTCGTCGCTCTCCGGCTCCTGCTCCGCCGCGGCCACATCCCCGACCAGACGCTTCAGGTCGGCGGCAGCCTGCTCGAAGTCGTCCCGCATCCGCGCGACGATCTCTTCGAGCCGGACGCTGAACCGCTGGTAGCCCGCCCGGTCGCCGCCGATCTTCGCGCTGATGCGCAGCTTCAGCGAGCCCGTCATGTACGAGCAGCGCGCCCGGGGGTCGGCATTCGCGTCGACCCGTTCCATGAACTCCGGGTCGGTGAGTTCGACGGGCGGGATCCGCTGCCGGATACCAGTGGTCTCGATGTGCTGCGAGATCAGCCGGCGCACCTTGGCCCCGTAGCGGCGCGGGCTGAACTGTTCACGGCCGTCGAGGTAGCGGCGTCTGGCCATGTACTGCAGCGTGCCCAACTGTCCTGCCAGGGAACGGTACTTCAGTGCCTCCGGATCCGGCAGGACCGCGTTGAGCGCCGTCAGGAAGTCACGGACGCGTTCGTCGAACTCGCCGCGCCGCAGCGGGTCGTCGAGGCGTTCGCCGAGAAACTCCTCCCACTGGGACTCGTCGCCGGGGTCGGTGACGTTCTGCCCGGCCAGGAAGCGGGTGACCTTCGCCCCGAGGTCTTCCAGGAGGGCCTTGGCGGCGGCGTCGGACCGCAACAGCAGTCCGTCCCGGTCCGGGCTGCGGCCGTCCGGCTGCGGTCCCTCGTAGTCCGGCTGGAGGTGGTCCACGGATACGTTTCGGTAGCCGAGGACGTGCCGCAGGTGCTCCTGGTCGTAGGACGCGAGCGAGCGGGCCAGTTCGGGGCCGATGCCGACGTAGTCGACGACCTGGCCCCACTTCTTGGCCGGGTAGGGCCGGTTGGTGCGGGCCACGGCCTGCAGCAGTCCCGCGCCGGACAGCTTGCAGTCCAGGTAGAGGACCTGCTCGACGGGCGCGTCGAAGCCGGTGAGCAGCATCGACTGGACCACCAGGAAAGCCATGGTCTCCGGCTGCGCGCTGCCCTCCGTGTCCGGCGGTGCGGGCGATCCGCTGTCCGCGGGCAGGTCGAGATCGACGTTCCACACCTGGCCGCCGCTCGCCGGGGTGCCGACGCCGGACGGCTGCAGCCCGTGCGTCCTGACGTTCCATGCCGGGTCGGCGGTGATGTCGCGCGGAGGCAGCCCCTTCTTGAAGCGTTCGATGTGCGCGTCCTGGTGGCTCTTGGTGATCCACGGCCGCCATGCCTCCGGGTCGCTGCCGCCCTGCCTGGCCGGGGAGATGACCACGGCCGCGTCGAGCGTTCGCAGTACCTCGCGATCCGGCAGGAGCATGAGGAGCGCCCGCTCCTCGTCGTCGGCTTCGAGCGCGGCCATGGGGTCGGCGATCAAGGCCGGGTCGAGCGCGTCGAGGCGGGCGACGAGCCGGTCGCGGGCGGCGAGCAGCGCGGTGTGGTAGCGGACGGCGGCGAGCCTGGAGACGGTGGCGATCTGCGCTCCGAAGCGGTCGGGCAACGCGGTGCGGGCCCAGTGGCCGAGCATGTGCTCGGCCTTGGCCTCGATCACCGAAGGGGCTTCAAGGATCTCCTTGCGTCGGCCGAACTTGCGCAGCACCTTGGCCCGGAGCTCCGGATCGGACGGCACCTTCTCGTCGAACCGGGCGTCGAGGGCGGCCTGTTCGATGACGTCGAGCGGTACGGCGTACGCCTCGTAGCGAACGGGCATGACGGACCGGTCGAGTTCGGCGTCGCGCAGGGTGTACGTGTCGGCGTACTGGCCGAAGATCTCCTCGCTGCGTCTGCGGTTGCGGTCGATCACCGGAGTGCCGGTGAAGCCGATGAAGGCGGCGCGCGGGAGCATGGCCCGCCAGCGGGCGTGCTGCCACTTGTCCTGGCCCCGGTGGGCCTCGTCGATCAGGACGACGACGTGGTGGTGCGGATTGGCCACCCGGTTCTGCACGTACCCCTCGTCCTCGGCAGCGTCGTCGTCGGCGGCGGGGGCGGCGTCGGGCAGTGACTCCTCGCGGCCGTCGTAGGCGGTGTCGTCGCGCTGCGCCTTCTGCAGGGTGACGAGGACTACGTCCCCGACGTCCACCTCCAGGTACTTTCTGGCCCGCTTGACGCTCGGCGCACGATGCACCTTCTCCTCGGTGGCGGCGAGGCTTGCCCGGATCTGCTTCTCCAGGTCGATGCGGTCGGTGACCACGACCACCTTGTGCGACTTTAAAGCGGGACGGCTGCGCAGGTGCCGGACCAAAAACGCCATGGTCAGGCTCTTGCCGGAGCCCTGGGTGTGCCAGACGATACCGCCCCGGTGGCTGACGGCCACGCCGGCCGCCGCCTTCCGGTCCCGCTCCTCCAGCTTCCGCGTGAGCGCCTTCACCGCCTTGAACTGCTGGTGGCGGCCGACCAGTTTGACCGTACGGTGACCGCTGCCGAGCCGGGTGGTGAAGTCCCGTACCAGGTCGAGAAGATGGGAAGGGCGCAGCATCCCGGCGACGAGGATCTCCTGGTCGGTGAGGGCTGCCGACGAGGGCTTGCGCACCTCCTCGCGTACGCGGTCCTCGCTCACGGGCGCGACCGTGCGCCAGGGGGCGAAGTGCCGGGGTTCGGCGGTGACCGTGCCGGTCTCGGCGTGGTCGCGGTCGGTGCCGACCAGGACCTGCGCGAAGCGGACGAACTCGGGTACGGCGGTCGGGGAGTTGACGCCCGCGCACCGGAGAACCTGGTCGACGGCGTCGTCCAGGGCGGCCCGCACGTCTCCCTGAGGGCCGGACACCACGGGCGCCTTGCACTCGATCACCACCCACGGCAGCCCGTTCACGAACAGCACGAGGTCGGGCGTGACGGGGGCGGCGTCCTTCCGTTCGACCCGGAACTGGGAGACGACGAGCAGATCATTGCCGCCGCCGGGAGTGTCCGGGTGCTTCCCGAACTCGCCGTCCCAGTCGACGAGTCGTACGTGTTCGGGATCGCCCTTCGTCCAGCCCGGCAGGGTGCGGGCGTTGCGGCCCTTGCGGAGGAGGTCGGTCACCTCCAGGTTTCCGGCGACGCCGCGTTCCTTCGGGCCCTGCCCCGGCGCGGTGCCCTGGACCAGGGCGAGGAGGTGGTCGAGCTGTGCGTCGCTCAGCCAGGGTTTCCCGTCCGACGGCCTCGGGTTGATCCTGGCCACGGCGGCCTTGAACCGGTCCGCGTACACGACGGTCTCGAAGCTCTTACGGTCCGAGGCGCGCGGCGCGGTGGCGGGTCCGGCGGTCGGGCCGCCCCGGAGATGGGTCCAGCCCATCGCCGTCAGCTGCTCGATCAGCGGCCGCTCGGTCCTGACGTACTCCGGCTGCTCCGCCACGCCTGTCCTCCCCGGCCGGCCTCGATCCCCGCCCTCCGGTACAGGACAGGTGATCGAAACTCTATCGGCGGCCGGAGAGCGTGGCGCGGGGTGCGCGCGGATCAGGCGGCAAGCACCGGGGAGGGTGGCCGGAAATCATCCCCGAGGGCGAGCTCGAACCAGATGGTCTTGCCGCCCGGTCCGCCGTTCGGCCCGTCGACGGACCCACAGCCGCCCCACCGGTCGGCGAGACTCTCGATGATCGGCAGCCCGCGGCCGCAGAGGGCTGTGGGATCAGGCATCGCCGCGCCCGGCGCGAACGGAGGCAGATCCGGACTCGCGTCCCACACGCTCACGCGCAGCGCGGGGCACAGCCAGTGCATCCGGACGATGACCGGACCCTTGGTGTGCCGCACCGAGTTGGTGGCGAGCTCGCAGGTCAACAGCTCTACTCGGTCTGCGAGTTCACCGATCCCGTGCGCGTGGAGTACGGCACGGAGGGTGCCCCGGACGATCCGGGGACCGCGTGGGTCACAGGGGAGGTGGATCTCGTACACCCAGGGGGCGGTGAACGGGATCGGGGCGGGGTGGTCGCCGTAGCTGACGCCGTAACTGACTGACGGGGTGGGCCGATTCGTTGCTCGGTTCAGTGCTCTGTTCGTTGCTGCTCACGAGGGTTTACCTCCGTGGTGCGGAACGGGTTCTTTGGGGCGCCTGTTTGCGAACTGCCGGACGGCGGTGGCAGTGCCGGGACCCTGCCTTCCGGAGGGCAGGGGGCCGGTGCGCTTCCGCCGGGCGGCGGTTCAGCTGACGACAGTTCACCAAGAGTGGCGCCGAAAGTACAACGGGTGAGACCACTACCACCCCAACGGGTTGAATCACCGAAACTCGTAGACGGGCTGGATCTCCGTCGGCACACTGGCCGCGAACTCAGGGAGGCTAGATGGCACCACGACCGACGCCGTCCGTCCGGCAGCGCCGGTTCGGTGCGGAACTGCGCCGGCTGCGCGAAGCCGCCGGGATGTCCGCCCCGCGGGCGGCCGAACTGCTTGGCACAGACCGGACCACCATCTCCAACGTGGAGGCAGGGCGATTCGGCATCAGCGAGCCTCGGCTCCGACGCCTGGCCAGCATTTACGAATGCGACAACGCCAGCCTCGTCGACGCCCTCGCCGCTATGACCGGCGGGCGGACACGTGGCTGGTGGGACGAGTACCGCGGCAAGATCCCGCCGGACTTTCTCGACGTGTCCGAACTGGAGCACTATGCCTCCAGCCTGCGCACACTCCAGATGGCGCACATCCCTGGCGTGTTTCAAACCGAGGAGCACGCGCGTGCGCTGTTCGACTTGTACGTTCCCGCACTGCCACGCCTGGAGGTGGAACTGCGCGTAGCACACCGCCTGTCACGCCACCGAGTGGTCGAGGAGAGGGCCGTCCCCTACACGGGACTGATCCATGAAGCCGCGCTCCGGTTCCAGATCGGCGGACGCCAGACAGCCAAAGCCCAGCTCAACTGGCTGTTGGCCGAAAGTGAACGCCCCAACGTAACTCTGCTCGTCATCCCGCTGGCCACAGAAGGGTTTCCGATGGCCGGGGACACCATGATGTACGTGTCGGCCTCCGACTCTCACCTCGACACCGTCGAGGTGGACTCCCCCACCGGCGCGGTGTTCTTCGACAGCCCCACCCAACTGGCCAACTTCCGGCGACGGCTGGACTTCGTCGAACAGGTGGCGTTGAATCCGGAGGAGTCGAGGGCCCGGATCCTCGAAATCGTTGGAGAACTCTAGAAGGTGCCGTGCTGCCCGAACTGAGATGGACCAAGTCCTCCTACTCCGAGGCGGCCGGAAACGCGTGCGTCGAGATCGCCACGTCACGGGACGGAATCGCCGTGCGGGACAGCAAACGCCCGGCGACCGTGTTCGTCACGGGCTCGGCGTCATTCGGTGCGCTGATCGAGAGCCTCAGGTCCGGTTCACTCGGGACCGGCCGCTGAGGAGGTCTTCGATCACGCCCCGCTGAACCTGCCTGAGCTTGGCAATCTGCCGCTGAATACCCTGACTGCGCTTCCGGCTGGCAGAAACCGCAGCGACCACCTTCCGCTGCACGTCCTTCGGAACGTCCGGGACCATTAGCTGACGCACCGCGCTCTGGCCAATGTTCTTCATGCTGGCACTCGTACCGGTGGCTCGCGACCGCACCTGACTGCGTACCGAGGGGCTGAGCAGCGCGAGTTCGATGAACTCCGCTTCGGCCACGCCCGTGTCGGGCACGAGTCGCAACGTCTTGTCACTCAACATCAGACGTTCGGCACGTTCCCGAACCACACAGGCAAGTCCGACGAGTTCCTCAGTGTTGGCACGCGTCATGAGAAGGTCTCCGGCACGAACCCGGTACCGCGCGTTGATGAACTCCGCCTCGCGGACGACCTTGTTCTCAATAGCCTTGAACCATCCCGGTTGCACGGCGCTCACCTTCAAGACGCCCCACTCGCCGTCGCCCGCAGGCGTGTCCTCAGCCATGGGACTCTTGCCCGCCTCGATGGAACTCAGCCATCGACCAAGCTCAATACGGCCTCCAGACTCGGTCATCGCCCCAGCCACAACGGCATTCTCGACGGTCCTGAGCTTGCCCAGCTCCCGCTCCAACGCCCCAATCCGCCGCTCGAACGCCTCGTTCGCGGCGACAACGTCGCGTTGTTCGGGCAGCGGCAGCCGCGGAATCTCCAGGGCTCGTACGTCGGCCTGCGACACCTTGTACTGGCCGCTGGTCCCGCGCATGGCCGCCTCAATCTGCCGCCGCACAGCAGCTGAGGTCAGCACGACTCCCAAGAACCCGGGGTCCAGCACGTCAGGATCAGCAACCAGCCGGAACACCAAGTCCGGCAAAAGCAGCCTCGGGCGCACGCGATTCACCGTGCAGGCGACACCCACGAGCGCCTTGACCCCGTTGGCCCGGGACATGAGGACATCGCCGGGCCGTACTTCAAAGGCGATCCTCGGCAGGACCTCGCTGGGAAGTCGCTTCGCCTCCGAGGCAACAAACTTCCCCGAAGTGACCGCGCTGAGCTTCAGAACACCCCACTCGTCCATGGCCGGTCGCGCCGAGTCGCAGACCGGACTCCATCCGGTCTCGACCTTTCGCAGCACATCCTTGAGTGCCACCGTGGATCGAAAATCAACGTCCATAACCCAGCGCCCCCAACCACTCCGCAAGCCCCTTCGCCGCGTCGCCGCTGGCGTCCTCCAGGTCCGTCAGCGACACCTCGTACTTCTCGGCCCAGCGTCGGAAGGAAGCAACGATCTCGCGGCGGCCCGCCGCCAACGCCGCGTTCAGGCGGTCGGACAGGTCGCGTCGCAGGACAGCGAGGACAACCTCCTCTGGACCGCCCTGTTCGGACAGCTTCCGCTCGGCCGCCTTCTCGAGCTCCGGCAGGAAACGGTCATCCAACGCCTTGCGCTTCTTGCGCGCCGCCGTCAGGGCCTTCTTGGCCGCCGTCAACGCCTTGTCTAGAACTGCGAGTTGCTCCGGCCCAACCGGCTCCCCCGGTTCACCGGACGCGGAGTCGGACTCGTCGTCCGTGTCCGTACCCGCATCCGCCACCGCCGACCTCGCCTCAGCCGCTGTCTTCGCCGCGGCCTCCGCCTCCGCGACCGCCACGTCCGCCGCCTTGACCAGCTCCAGGAATTCCGGGATCAACTCCCGTACCACCGGCTGGTCAAGGGCCCTGCGGCGCTCGGCCGGAGAGACCGACGAGCGCTTCGCGTCCTCCGCGCCACCCGGGACCGCCGGGTCGACGATCGCCTCGACGGAGTCGACCCAGCCTTCCAGGACCCGCTCGAAGCCGCCCGCCGCGAGGGCCTTCATGTCGTAGCGGTTCTCCGTCCACCACGCGGCGATGATGCCGGCGGTCGTGAAGTCGTCGAGGACCCCGGCTCCGCCGACCGCGGCCGTGAACCCGTCGAGAAGGCGGCTGCGCAGGTCCATCAGCTTCCGGTCCGCCGCGAGCTGCGCGAAGAGACCGGAGCTCTTCGACCACCACTCATCGTACGTCTCGCGCAGCTCCGACTCCCGCGCGTAGGTCAGTCGCGGAATACGTGCGGCCGTCGCCTCCGCGCCCTCCGGCAGGAAGTCGTAGTAGTCACCCGAGCCCGTATCCGTATCCGCGGCACCGTCCCGGCGCGCGAACAGCGAACCGGCGTCGACTCCGTACGCCTTGAACAGCTTCTCCTTGGCCGCGACCTCGGCGACGGGCACACCCCCGTACAGATGCGCTCGTACGTCCTGCGGCTCCGCGGGCGGTGAGTTGTCCACCCACCGGCGGATGTTGAAGTTTGCCTCGGGGATGCCCTTGGCGTCGGGCGCGAGGAGCGTGTCGCGATGGACCTCGCGCGAGTAGCCGTCGATGAGGCGCCATTCGCGGAAGACCGTCACGATCTTCTCGACGTGTTCGGGGCCGAGTTCGTTCTGGTTGCGGCCGGGCGTGAAGTCCCGGTCGGCGTTGATGAAGAGGACCTTCTTCAGGCGCTTCGGGTCGGTCTTCCCGTGCCGGGGCCGCAGGATCAGGATGCAGGCCGGGACGCCCGCGCCGTAGAACAGGTTCGGGCCGAGGCCGATAACGGCCTCGACGCAGTCGTCCTCCAGCATCCCGATGCGGATCTCGCGTTCCTTGCCACCCCGGAAGAGCACCCCGTACGGCATGACGACGGCCGCTCGTCCCCCGTCCTCCTCCAGAACCGACACCATGTGCTGGACGAACATCAGGTCGGCCTTCTTGCCGCTCCCAGGCGTCCAGCCCCAGCGCATTCGCTCGCCGTGGTCCTCGTCGGCCTTGGCGACGGCGTCCTCGTCGTACGGAAGCGAGAACGGAGGGTTCGACAAGATCGCCGAGAACTTGCGCAGCCGCCCGTTCTCGTCGAGGTGGAGCGGCTCGGCGAGGGTGTCACCATGCTGGAGGTCGAAGGTGTGGATGCCGTGCAGGACCATGTTCATGCTGGCCATGGACCAGGACGGGCCGTTCTTGTCCTGCCCGTTGACCGACAGTTCCTCCGGGTTGCCGCCGTGTTCCTCGACGTGCTCGCGGGCCGCGATCAGCATGCCGCCGGAGCCCGCGCACGGGTCGTAGACCGACTCACCAGGCTGCGGGTCGACCAGGCGCACCATCATCCGTACCACCGAACGCGGCGTGTAGAACTCGCCGCCGCGCTGGCCGGCCGAGTCCGCGAACCGGCCGAGCAGATACTCGTACGCCGCGCCCAGCATGTCGGGGAACTCGAAGTCCTCGTTGCGCAGTCGGTAGAGGCTGAAGTGCCGGATCAGGGAACGGAGTTCGGGATCGGTGAAGCGCGGCTTGGTACCGACCACCTCGTTGAAGCTGATGTGCGAGGCGATGCCCGCGAGCAGGTCGTTGCCCTCCTGCAGCGCCACCAAGGCCTCATCGAGGCCCTGGCCGACCTTCTCGGTCAAGGCCATGATGCCGGGCGCGGGGCTCTGCGGCTTCTCCGGGTCGTGATGCGGTCCACGCCACCAGCGGGCCCGCGGCGGCACGTAGAAGACGCGGGGGTAGGCGGCCGGGTTGTTCGCCTTGGCCAATGCCTTCGCCTGGTCGCCGCCGGTCTGCGCGCGCCGCTCCTCGTACACCCGCTTCCACTCCGGCTCGAACTCGTCCGAGGCCCGCTTCAGGAAGAGCATCCCGAAGATGAAATCGCGGTACTCGGAGGCGTCCATCCGGCCGCGCAGGATGTCGGCGGCCGAGAAGAGATGGCGTTCGAGCTCGGGCAGGGTGATTCTGGCCACGCGGATCCTTCGTACGGAATTGGAGGTGCTACGGAAGATTAGACGGCCCGCCGGTGCAGGAGGTAACCCGTGCGGAACCGGACATTCGCCGCTGTACACCGAGCGGCGCGGCCGCCGATCAGACCTCGACGATGCCCAGACTGACCAGGAGTCGCCACACGTCCGTGGACGGGTCGCGGCTGAGGACCTCGCAGTTCTTGGCGTGCCCCGAGCGGGCGGCCCGCTCCTTCGCCGAGCGACCGTACTTCGGAGCCTCGAACGTGGCGTTGGCGGGCTTGCACGAACCGTGCTCACACTGACCGACCAGGGCTCGCGCGTGCTGCACCGCCGTTGCCTCCTTGTCCTTCAGCGCCTTGGTACGGGCATCACCCAGACTCTTGTCCGGCTTGTCGAACCGCTTGTACGCGGCGTCGGCCTTGCGCAGCTTCTCCAGGACGTACGTGTTCTTCGCCGCGCCCTGGGCGCCGCCGAACGGCTGGAAGTGGAGCAGCAACCACAGTTCGAAGGAGGGGTGGGAGAAGCAGACCTCGGTGTCCGAGGCCGCTGCGGCCTCGAAGGCCTCGGGGATGTCGTGGTGGCTGTCCCGGTCGAAGAGCACCCAGGTCTCGTCCTCCCCCTGGGCCGCGTCGACGACCGCCTTGACGGCTCGGGACGGGATCAGGCCGTCGGCCTTGCGGACCGGCTTGATGGTGAAGGGTGGTCGGCCGGTCTTGCTGTCCCCACTCCCGTACTCCTTGTTGAGGTATCGCAGGTAGTCGTACTCGGTCACCTCGCCTTCGCATCCCACGTACAGCACCCGCTCGCGACGCGAGTACTGCGAAGGAGGCGCCTGCGGCGGCATCACCGTGCTCGCCGCGTCCTTCTTCGACCTGCGCCTGCTGCTCATGCTCCGTGCCCACCCCGCTCGCTCACGCCGTCGCTGCCGCCTTCTCCTCCAGCCAGGACACCTCGCGGGCGATCTCGCCCGGGGTCACCCGGGGCACCCCTCCGTACCGGCCACGCAGATAGCCCCGCTCCAGGTCCTCGCCCGCCTCCGGGTGGGCGGCGACCAGCGGATACAGCTCGGTCGCGCCGGACTTCGTCTTCGCGGTGAGCCATACCTGGTCGCGGCTGAGCGGACGGTCCAGCACGGCGTTGCCGAGCAGCGTGGCGTCGTGGGTGGTGAAGATCAGCTGGGCACCCTTGGCGTTGGCCTTACGGTCCTGGAAGAGGCGGACGACCTCGGCGGCCAGCGTGGGGTGGAGACTGGAGTCGAGCTCGTCGACCAGCAGCGTCGTCCCGTTGTCGAGGACCGCGAGCATCGGGCCGAGGAAAGCGAACCACGCGTGCGTACCGAAGCTTTCCTCGGTGAGGAAGTCGAGGGGAACGGCTTCCGCCCCCTCCGTCCGGTGCCGAAGAGAGACCGCGCCGGTGTCCGGATCGAGATCGAAGCCGGTGACGCCCAGGTCGGCGGCGGCCAGGAGCTGGACGAGTCGTTCGCGGTAGCCGGTGTCGTCGTGGAGTTCGGTGAGGCGGCGCTTGGTCCAGTCGGCACGGTGCCTGATGTCCTCACCCGGGGTCATCAGCCACAGGTTGTTCAGGAACCAGCGGTGCAGGGCGGACAGTTGAGGGTCGTTGAGGGTGGCCGCGGTGGAGAGGAAGAGGGCGTTCGGCCGGGTGAGCGCGACCAGGTCGTCGCGCCGGCCGGTGAAGGCCGGGCTCTCGAAGAGGTACTCATCGCCGTCCTCCGCCGGGCGGTCCGCCTCCCTGTCGAACCAGACCTGCCGGATGCCGCCCGGGTAGGCGTGCAGCCATTCGGCCTCGACCCGGTCGTCAGAGAGTTCGAAGCCGTACGTGTAGCGGACGGGGGTGCGGGCGCCAAGGACCAGGTCGACCTCGAAGAGGGTGGTCTCCTCGGCGCTGGCAGCGTCCAACTTGAAGGGCTGCCGGTGAGGCACCCCGGGATACTTGGCCCAGTCCGCGAAGGAGGTGCGTACCGCCTCCCGCATGGCGTGGAACGCGCTGAGCAGGTTGCTCTTGCCGGAAGCGTTCGCACCGAAGATCCCGGCCACGGGTAGCACCTGCACGTGCCCGCCACCGTCCTGGGCGATCCCGCTGTCCCGCGCAATGCTGTCGGAACTGTCATCACTGCCTGCCGCAGCGACAAGTGTCAGCTCGGCCTCGTCCCGGATCGAGCGGTGATTCGCCACTCGAAAGCGCAGAAGCACCGTCCACCTCCCGAAGGGGCGGGGAGGTCCCGCCGCCGGCTCACACTGTGCGGGCCTTCCGCGACGGCCAGCCTATGCCGGGTGGTCGGACCGTGCCAGCTCCTGCGAGCCCTCAATGATCAGGCTGTGGCACCTTCCCGGCGAGCCGTGGTGGCGATGGTGGCGGAGCCGACCACCCGGGTGCCGTCATAAAGCACGATCGCCTGCCCGGGAGCGACCCCGCGCACGGGCTCCGTGAACGACGCGTGCAGAGTGTCACCGACCAGCTCCGCCGTGACCTCGGTCTCGCCGCCGTGGGCGCGGAGCTGGGCCGTGTAGGTGCCCGGGCCGGTGGGGGCGACGCCGCACCAGCGCGGCTTGATCGCGGTCAGGGCGCTGACGTCCAGCGCGTCGGCCGGGCCGACCGTGACCGTGTTGGTGACCGGGGAGATGTCCAGGACGTAGCGCGGCTTGCCGTCGGGCGCCGGGGTGCCGATGCGCAGGCCCTTGCGCTGGCCGATGGTGAAGCCGTAGGCGCCCTCGTGCGTGCCGAGCCGGTTGCCGGACTCGTCGACGATGTCGCCCTCGGACCTGCCGAGCCGGTTCGCCAGGAAGCCCTGCGTGTCGCCGTCGGCGATGAAGCAGATGTCGTGCGAGTCGGGCTTCTTGGCCACCGCCAGGCCCCTGCGCTCGGCCTCCGCGCGGATCTCGTCCTTGGTGGTGACCGTGTCGCCGAGCGGGAACATCGCGTGGGCGAGCTGCTTGTCGTCCAGGACGCCGAGGACGTACGACTGGTCCTTGGCCATGTCGGAGGCGCGATGCAGCTCGCGGGTGCCGTCGGGCAGGGTGACGACCTGCGCGTAGTGGCCCGTGCAGACCGCGTCGAAGCCCAGCGCCAGCGCCTTGTCCAGCAGCGCCGCGAACTTGATCTTCTCGTTGCAGCGCAGGCAGGGGTTGGGGGTGCGGCCGGCCTCGTACTCGGCGACGAAGTCCTCGACGACGTCCTCGCGGAAGCGGTCGGCGAGGTCCCACACGTAGAACGGGATGCCGATGACGTCCGCGGCGCGGCGGGCGTCGCGCGAGTCCTCGATGGTGCAGCAGCCCCGCGCCCCGGTGCGGAAGGATTGGGGGTTGGCGGAGAGCGCGAGGTGGACGCCGGTCACGTCGTGGCCCGCCTCGGCCGCGCGGGCGGCGGCGACGGCGGAGTCGACTCCGCCGGACATGGCGGCCAGGACGCGGAGGGGACGGGAGCGCTGCGGGGTGTGAGTCATAACCCTTCCAGGGTAAGGGGGCGCGGGAACCAAGGCCGCCGGGTATCCGTTGGCGATCACATGGGACAGCGGAAGGCTTCGAAGGACGGCGACCGGAAGGTCGGCCGTCGCGCGCTGCTGATCGGTGGCACGGTGGCCGCGGCGGGCTCCGCCGTGCTGGCCCGGGACGAGCTGGCGCGTCTGTGGTGGCGCGTGCCCGGCGTCGAGAAGCCGCGCAAGGAGGGCGAGGTCGACTACGCGGGCGCGCGCTGGGTGGCCGCGTCGGACGCGAACTGGCGCCGTGCGGACCGGCCCGACGACTACGGCATAGACATGGTCGTCATCCACGTCACCCAGGGCGGCTTCGACAGCGCGGTGAAGGCCTTCCAGAACCCGTCACACGGAGCGGCGTCGCACTACATCGTCCGCAAGGACGGGCACATCGCCCAGATGATCCGCGAGCTGGACGTGGCGTACCACGCGGGCAACCGCGACTACAACGAGCGCAGTGTCGGCATCGAGCACGCCGGTTTCGTGGACCGCCCGCAGGACTTCACGGACGAGATGTACGAGGCCTCGGCCCGCCTCACGGCCCGGATATGCGCGCGCTACGGCATACCCGTCGACCGCGAGCACATCATCGGCCACGTGGAGGTCCCGGGCACGGACCACACGGATCCGGGGCCGCACTGGGACTGGGACAGGTACATGCGGCTGGTGCGCGAGGCGCGGACGGCGCCGGCCTGACCGGTCGAGCGGGGCGGAGACGGCGGGACTACGTCAGCCCTGCCGCACGCGCCCGCTCGACTGCCGGGCCGATGGCCTTCGCCAGGGCCTCGACGTCGGCCTCCGTGGAGGTGTGGCCGAGGGAGAAGCGGAGGGTGCCGCGGGCCAGGTCGGGGTCGGTGCCGGTGGCGAGGAGGACGTGGCTGGGCTGGGCGACACCGGCCGTGCAGGCGGAGCCCGTGGAGCACTCGATGCCCTGGGCGTCGAGCAGGAGCAGCAGCGAGTCGCCCTCGCAGCCGGGGAACGTGAAGTGCGCGTTGGCCGGGAGGCGTCCCGCCGGGTCCGGGTCGCCGCCGAGGATGGCGTCGGGCACCGCCGTGCGGACGGCGGTGACGAGGGCGTCGCGCAGAGCACCGATCTCGCGCACGAACCACTCGCGCTGCTCTGCGGCCAGCCGCCCGGCGACCGCGAAGGAGGCGATGGCGGGCACGTCGAGGGTGCCGGAGCGGACGTGGCGTTCCTGGCCGCCGCCGTGCAGGACGGGTACGGGGGTGTGCTCGCGGCCGAGGATGAGAGCGCCGATGCCGTACGGGCCGCCGATCTTGTGGCCCGACACCGCCATCGCGGCGAGGCCGGAGGCGGCGAAGTCCACGGGGATCTGGCCGAAGGCCTGGACGGCGTCCGAGTGCAGGGGGACACCGAACTCGGCGGCCACGTCGGCGAGTTCACGGATCGGCAGGATCGTCCCGATCTCGTTGTTCGCCCACATGACGGTGGCGAGGGCCACGTTGCCGGGGTCGCGGGCGATCGCCTCGCGCAGGGCGTCCGGGTGGACGCGGCCGTGGGCGTCGACCGGCAGGTACTCGATGGTGGCGCCCTCGTGTTCGCCGAGCCAGTGCACGGCGTCGAGGACGGCGTGGTGCTCGACGGGACTGGCGAGAACACGGGTGCGGGCCGGGTCGGCGTCTCGGCGTGACCAGTAAAGGCCCTTGACGGCGAGGTTGTCGGCCTCCGTGCCGCCCGAGGTGAAGACGACCTCGCTGGGGCGGGCGCCGAGGGCTTCGGCGAGGGTCTCGCGGGCCTCCTCGACGGTGCGGCGGGCCTGCCGGCCGGATGCGTGGAGGGAGGACGCGTTGCCGGTGGCACCCAGGTGGGCGGTGAGCGCCTCTGCCGCCTCCGGGAGCATCGGCGTGGTCGCGGCGTGGTCGAGGTAAGCCATGGTGAGCCCGATTCTACGGCTCTCCCTCGGCTGTCCTCAGATCAAGGTTGGCCGAAGCCGGATGGGAAGTGAACCGCTTTCCCCGCGCGGCAGCGACCCGTCGTCCCCCGGGCCGGCCGCGGGGTGTCGGCGGAGACTGTCCGACGACGCCTCAGAAGCTCCACGAGATCGTGCTGTCCGCCTGCATGAACGCCACCAGGACCACCAGGTCGGCGACGCCGAGGCCCAGGCCCAGGAACGCGCGGCCGCGGCGCTGGGTGCCGCGCCACAGGGCAAGGCTCGCCAGCACTATGGCGATCGGGCCGAGGAAGACGTTCAGGACGAGGAGGCCGAGCAGGCCCAGCACGAAGGACGCGACGGCCATGCCGTCGGTGTCGCGGATACCGGTGCGGCGCCTGGCCGGAGCGGTGAGCTGCATGGTGATCGACTCCCGGTGTCGGGTCGGTTGCGGTCGGCGAGCGCGTACGGCGGTCAGTGCGCCTGGGTGTGGCGCCGCCGGCCGTGCCGCTCGCGGAGCGCGAAGATGCCGAGCCAGACGGCGATGACGGCACCCGCCGCGACGGAGAAGCCGAGCGGCGCGTGGGCCACGGTGCCCAGCACGGCACCCAGCAGCAGGAGCGCGGCGACGATGAACAGCACGGGAAACAACCCCCTGAGTTTCGGTGAACGCTTGTAGTTACACTTGTTCACTGACTTCCCAGTCTAGCGCGCCTCATGACTTTCCAATTACAGAGAACAGTTGTTAACTGCATGGTATGAGTCACACCCTCGGCATCCGGCAGGCCCAGAAGCAGAAGACCCGGCAGGCGCTCCTGGACGCGGCCCTCGGGCTGCTGGAGGAGCAGAGTCTGAGCAGCCTCGGGCTGCGCGAGGTCACCCGCGCCGTCGGTGTCGCCCCGACGGCCTTCTACCGCCACTTCCGCTCCACGGCGGACCTGGGCGTGGCCCTGGTCGAGGAGGCGCTGGGCAGCCTGCACCCGATGATCCGGACGACGGTGTCCACGACGGGTGACAGCGAGGAACGCATCACGCGCACCATCGAGCTGATCGCCCGTCACGTCGACGGGTACCCCGCACACGTCCGGTTCATCGCCCGTGAGCGACATGGCGGAGTCCAGCCGGTACGGGAGGCCATACGGGAGCAACTGGCCCGGTTCGCCCAGGAGGTCAAGGACGAACTGGCCAAGGACCCGGTCTCCGCGGGCTGGACCGAGGACGACCTGCTGATGCTCGCGCATCTCTACGTCGACCAGATGCTGATCACCGCGTCGCTCTTCCTGGAGGCACTGGAGGGGCCGGAGCGGGAGCGCGAGGAGCGGACCCGGCACGTTTCGCAGATGGCGACCCGGCAGATGCGGCTGATCGGCCTGGGCCGCCATCACTGGCTGGACTGACCGACCGCACGGCAGGGACGACGGGGTCTTGCAGCCCCGCACCGGAGCCCCCGTACAGCTCCGTGACGGAAGCGGCCGCCCGGGCCAGTTCCTCGCGCACCCGAGGGGGCGAGAGGACCTCCACCTGGTCGGCGAACACGAGCAGTTGGCGGGTCTCGGGGAGGAATCCGTACGTCAGCCGCACGGTCGCCCAGTCGCTCTCACCGTCGTCGTCGAGGAGCTCGGCCGGCAGGAAGGCCGTCAGCCGCAGGAACATGTCGAGCCGGTTCCGCCGCACCCGGACGGTGACGTCCAACCCGCCGGGCCGTTCCTCGACCTGGCGCCGCAGGCCCTCCCAGGCGTCGGCGAGTTCGACGCCCGGGCGGCGCCGTACGGGATCGTCGAGGAGCCGGGCGGAGCGCACCCGGTCCGCCCGGAAGAGCCGGGGTTCGGCCCGCCGGTCGGCGACCAGGTACCAGACGCCCGCCTTGGCGACGAGGCCGTACGGGTCGACGGTGTACGTGCGCACCTGGCGCTCTCCGCTGTGCCGGTAGCGCAGCCTCAGCCTGCGGTCGGCGAAGACCGCGTCGCGCAGCACCTCCAGGTCGACGGCCTGCTGCGGCCCGCCGCGCCAGCGGGTGGCGTCGACGAGGATGCGGCGGGAGGCCGTCTCGGCGGCCGGGCGGTGCGGAGCCGGCAGCGCGGCCATCACCTTGCGCAGGGCGGATCCGAACGCCGCGTCCAGGCCGAGGGCGGCGTGCGCGCCCTGCGCGGCCAGGACGAACAGCGCGCGGGACTCGTCGGCGGTCAGACCCGTGACGTCCGTGCGGAAACCGGCGAGCAGTTCGATGCCGCCGTGCCGGCCGCGTTCGGCGTAGACGGGGACACCGGCGGCCGACAGGGCCTCGACGTCGCGGTAGACGGTGCGGACCGACACCTCCAGCCGCTCGGCGAGTTCGCGCGCGGGGACCCGGCCGCGGGTCTGGAGGAGCAGCAGGATCGACAGCAGACGGTCGGACTTCACGGCATCAGCATCGCGGCGGGCGAGGGCCCGGGCAAATGTTGACGGCGTCTGTCAGGTTTTCCGGCCATGCTCCTCCTGTCCACACACCCAGGAGGAGTTTCATGACCAACGACCCCCGTCCGCTGTTCGGCCGCGCCGCGGAGCAGGCCGCCGAGCTCGTCCGGTCCGTGCGCGCGGAGCAGCTCGACGGTCCCACCCCGTGTACCGAGTTCGACGTGCGCACCCTGCTGAGCCATCTCACCGGCGCGACCCACCGGGTGGCCGTCGTCGCCGAGGGCGGTGACGCGAGCGCCGTTCGGCCGTTCGCCGAGGGCGTGCCGGACGACGGCTGGACGGCCGCGTACGACGAGGCCCGGATCCGGGCCGTCAAGGCCTGGGCGGGCGACGACCGGCTGGACGCGGTGATGCGCCTGCCGTTCGGCGAGATGCCCGGCCGGGCCGCCCTGTCGGCCTACGTCCTGGAGACGGTGACCCACACCTGGGACCTGTCCGAGGCCCTGGGGTACCCGCGCGAACTGGACCCGCAGCTCGCCGAGTTCGCGCTGACCGTCGCCCAGCGCATGCTGCCGGACGAACAGCGGGACGAGAACACGCCGTTCGCCACGGCCCGGCCGGTCCCCGAGGGTGCCGACGCCTACGGCAGGCTGGCGGCCTGGCTGGGGCGCGAGCCGCTCAGCCGAGCCTGACCCGGGCGAGCTGACGGGACTGCGCCACCAGCCGGTCGGCGCTGTCCCAGACCTCGGCGTCCTCCTCGAGGAAGCCGCCGGCGAGGTTGCGCGTGGTGATCGACACGCGCAGCGGGCCCGGCGCCGGGCGGCAGCGGACGTGCACGGTCAGCTCGACGGTGGGCACCCAGCCCTTCAGCCCGAGCTCGAAGGCGGTGGGCGGCAGGGCGTCCACCGCCAGCAGCAGGGAGAGCGGGTCGTGGTCGCGGCCGTCCGCGAGCCCGAACCAGGCCCGCATCTCGCCCTTTCCGGAGGGCTGCCCGAGGGCCCAGCCCAGGGTCGACGGGTCGAGCTTGAGCATCAGACGGTCGGCGATCGCCGAGCTGCCGTCGACGGGGGCGGGTCCGTCCTCCGGGCCGAAGCAGTGCTCCAGCGGCGGGATCGCGGGCGGCCTGGCCGTCGTACGGACGTCGTCGGGCAGGGCGTCCAGGTCGCCGTAGGAGGCGAGGACGCGGATGCGTTCCACCTCGCGGCCCGTCTCGTCGTACTGGAAGAGGGAGGCCTGGCCGGTCGACAGGGTCCGGCCGGTGCGGACGGTGTCCGTGCGGACGACCGCCGGGCCGGGCTGCGACGCGGTCAGGTAGTGCGCCGAGATGGTGAAGGGGTCGGCGTGCGGCAGGGTGTCCGCGAGCGCGCGACCCAGGACGGCCAGCAGATAGCCGCCGTTGACGGCGCTGATGATCGTCCAGCCGGCGGAGAGGTCGATGTCGTAGACGCCGGGCGCGCGTCGGGTGAGCGCGGTGTCGCGGTCGAACTCGCTGTCGCCGATCGTGGCCCGGACGGCCGGTGCGGTGGCTGCTTCTGACATGGCTGAACAGTACAAGAACTAACTACTAAGCGGTAGCTTTGGTCGGCTCGGTCTTGGGTGAGGCGCAGGCAATTTCTCGGTAAGTGTCCGTACTCGTCCGTAAACCCGGAGGCCGGTCCGGCCCTCTGACGGGACATGAGCCTCACCGGGACTCCGTTCCTCTACACGCTGATCGCGCTGTCGGTCGTCGCGCCGGCGCTGCCGCTGGCCCTGTGGTCGCGCCTGCGCGGCCCCCGCGCCCTGCGCACCGCGACGCGCGCGCTGATGCTGCTGTTCGCCCAGGGAACCGCTGTGGCGCTGGTCTTCACGCTGGTCAACAACGCCAACAACCTGTACGACAACTGGGCCGACCTGCTCGGCACCGGCGACCACGTGCAGCAGGCGGCCGACCTGGGCGCGGACGGCACCGGAGGCATCGCCCTGAAGCGGCTGCCGAAGGTGCACCAGACGTTCCGGCCGGCCACCGGGTCCGGCATGGGCGCGGCCGGCGGGGTGCGCGTCACCCAGCTCACGGGCCGGGTGTCGGGTGTGAACGCCGAGGTCTACGTCTGGCTCCCGCCGCAGTACGACGAACCGGCCTACCGGCACCACAGGTTCCCGGTCGTGGAGCTGCTGCCCGGCTACCCCGGCTCGGCGAAGGCCTGGTTCGGCTCGCTGCACGCGCACGAGCAGCTGGAGCCGCTGATGCGGGACGGGCAGGTCGCCCCGTTCATCCTCGTCGCGCCGCGCACCAATCTGCTGGCCGGGGTGGACACGGGCTGCGCCAACATCCCGGGCACGGTCAACGCCGACACCTGGCTGAGCGTCGACGTGCCGATGATGGTCATGGCCAACTTCCGTGCCGAGTCCGCCCCGCAAGGCTGGGCGGTGGCCGGCTACTCGGCCGGGGCGCACTGCGCGGCCAAGCTCGCCGTCGCCCACCCCGACCGCTACCGGGCCGCCGTCAGCCTGTCCGGTTACAACGACCCGATCGGCGAACGCGCCTCGCTCGCCGCGCAGAACCCCGCCCTCCGGGCCGAGAACAACCCCTGCCTGCTGCTGCGCGGGGCGCCCGTCCCGCCGCGCGTCTCGCTCTACCTCTCCGGCCAGCCGCACGACGGCTACGAGGCGGCCCTCGCCCTGGAACAGACAGCGAAGGCACCGACGACCGTGCACGTCGTGTACATCCCGAGGAGCGCGGGCGGTCACACCATGGCGCTGTGGCGGCCGCAGGTGGTCCCGGCGTTCCGCTGGCTGACGGAGGTGACCGGCCGCGGCCGGGTCACGGCAGGACGGGCTGCTCCTCCTCGCTCACCGTCGACCGCCGGTGCCAGGCCCGCGGAGCTCGCCAGTGGAACCGCATCGCGAGCAGGCGCAGTACGAAGGCGGTGACCACCGCGAGGCCGCTGGTGAGCGGGTTCAGGACGTCGTAGCGGATGCACAGGGCGACCAGCGCGGCGCCGACGATCGCCGGGACCGCGTACAGGTCGCGGTCCCAGCGCAGCAGCGAGGGCACCTCGTTGGCGAGGACGTCCCGCAGCACACCGCCGCCCACCGCGGTGGTCAGCCCCAGACCGGCGGAGGCGGTCAGGCCGAGCCCGTACTCGTACGCCTTGATCGTGCCGGCGACGCAGAACAGGCCGAGGCCGGCCGCGTCGAAGACGTTCACGGCGACCTGGATCCGCTCCACCTGTGGGTGCAGGAAGAAGACGAGGAGCGTGGCGAGCAGCGGCGTGAGGAAGTACCCCAGGTCCGTGAAGGCGGCGGGCGGCACGGCCCCGATGACCAGGTCACGGAAGAGCCCGCCGCCCAGCGCGGTGACCTCGGCGAGCACGGCGATGCCGAACACGTCGAAGTTCTTGCGCACGGCCAGCAGGGCGCCGGAGATCGCGAAGACGAAGATGCCGATCAGGTCGAGCGTGTGCTGGACGGAGGGGCTGAACAGTTGCTGGAGCACCCGAACATTCTTACCTGCCGGAGCGCCTCGGCCTTAAGTGTCAAGGCAGAGGCGCTCCGGCAGGGGCTGGGTCACTTGTCCCCGGGCTCCTTGGAGGCAGAATCCGCCGCTTCCTCCGCGGAGGCCTCCGACTCCGTCTCGGCACCCTTCGTGGTGGACTGCGGCCCCTTCTTCGCCGCCACCTCCGCCACCGCCGCCGACGTCTGTGCCGACTCGGCCAGCACCTCGTCGGCGACCAGTGCCGCCGCCTCCTTCGCGGCGGACAGCAGAACGGTGTCCTGCGGGGCCTGGTCCTCGAAGTTCTCCGGGTGGTGGCAGGCGACGCGCTGCCCGGGCCGCAGCTCGATCAGCGGCGGCTCGGTGCTCTTGCAGATCTGCGTGGCCTTCCAGCACCGGGTGTGGAAGCGGCACCCGCTCGGCGGGGCGATCGGCGAGGGCACGTCGCCCCTGAGCAGGATGCGCTCGCTCTTGGCCGCCCTGCGCCGCGGATCCGGGATCGGCACCGCCGACAGCAGGGCCTTGGTGTACGGGTGCATCGGACTGGCGTACAGCGAGTCGCGGTCGGCCAGTTCGACGATCTTGCCGAGGTACATCACCGCGATCCGGTCCGAGACGTGCCGGACGACCGACAGGTCGTGCGCGATGATCACGTACGTCAGGCCGAGCTCGTCCTGGAGGTCGTCCATCAGGTTCACGACCTGCGCCTGGATCGACACGTCGAGCGCGGAGACCGGCTCGTCGGCCACGACCATCCGCGGCTTCAGGGCCAGGGCCCGGGCGATACCGATGCGCTGCCGCTGGCCGCCGGAGAACTCGTGCGGGTAGCGGTTGTAGTGCTCGGGGCTCAGGCCCACCAGCTCCAGGAGGCGCTGGACCTCCTGCTTGACGCCGCCCTCGGGCTCCACGCCCTGGAGCCTGAACGGCGCCGAGACGATGGTGCCGATGGTGTGCCGGGGGTTCAGCGAACCGTACGGGTCCTGGAAGATCATCTGCACGTCGCGGCGGAGCGGGCGCATGCCGCCCGTGCCGAGGTGCGTGATGTCAGTACCGTCGAACTCGATCTTCCCGCCGCTGGGTTCGAGCAGCCGGGTGATGAGACGGCCCATGGTCGACTTGCCGCAACCGGACTCGCCGACGACGCCGAGGGTCTCCCCGCGGCGCACCTCGAAGTCGATGCCGTCCACGGCCTTGACCGCCCCGACCTGCCGCTGAAGCAGGCCCTTCTTGATGGGGAAGTGCTTGACCAGTCCCTCGACCTTGAGCAGCGGTTTGTCATCGTCGTCGGTCACGGCCGTCGTCCCTGCCCGGGTATCGGTCTCGCTCACAGCTTCGGCGCAATCTCTTCGTTCCAGATCCGGGTGCGGTCCTCCTGCGGCAGGTGGCAGGCGGTGAAGTGCCTGCCGCCCACCTCGCGCAGCTCGGGCCGCTCGGTGCGGGTGATCCCGCCCTTGGGGACGTCCGCATACGGACAGCGCGGGTTGAACGCGCACCCCGAGGGGACGTTGATGAGGCTGGGCGGCTGACCCTTGACCGGGATGAGCCGGTCGGTCTGCTCACGGTCGATCCGCGGCATCGAGCCGAGCAGGCCCCAGGTGTAGGGATGCTGCGGCTCGTAGAAGATCGTGTCGACCGGTCCGCGTTCCACGCAGCGCCCGCCGTACATCACGAGGATGTCGTCGGCGATCTCGGCGACCACGCCGAGGTCGTGCGTGATGATGATGACCGCGGAGCCGAACTCCTTCTGCAGGTCCCGGATCAGGTCGAGGATCTGCGCCTGCACGGTCACGTCGAGCGCGGTGGTCGGCTCGTCCGCGATCAGCAGCTCGGGGTTGTTGACCAGCGCCATGGCGATCATGGCGCGCTGGCGCATACCGCCGGAGAACTCGTGCGGGTAGCTGTTGACGCGCTTGTCGGGCTCGGGGATGCCGACCCGGTCGAGGAGTTCGACGGCGCGCCTGCGGGCGGTCTTCTTGTTGACGTCGTGGTGGACCCGGTACGCCTCGACGATCTGGTTGCCGACCGTGTAGTACGGGTGCATCGCGGACAGCGGGTCCTGGAAGATCATCGCCATGTCATGGCCGCGCAGCCGGCGCACCTCGTCGGGGCTCGCCGAGACGAGTTCCTTGCCGTCGAGCCAGATCTCGCCGGACATCCGCACGTTCTTGCCGCGGTTGCCGAGGCGGTGCAGGCCCATGATGGCCAGCGAGGTCACCGACTTGCCGGAGCCGGACTCGCCCACTATGCCGAGGGTCTGGCCCTTCTCCAGCTGGAAGGAGAGCCCGTCGACGGACTTGACCAGGCCGTCGTCGGTCGGGAAGTGCACCTTGAGGTCGCGCACATCGAGGAACGCCCGGGGCTCCCCGCTGGGCGTCGGCTCGCCCACGGCGGCCCCGGTCTTGGTCAGTTCGGTCACGAGAGCCTCACCCGCGGGTCGACGGTGGCGTACAGCACGTCCACCACCAGGTTGCAGAGCACGACGAAGAAGGCCGCCAGCAGGGTGACGCCCAGGATCGGCGGCAGGTCGTTGTCGGTGATGGCCTGAACGGCGTACTGGCCGATGCCGGGCAGGGAGAACACCGACTCGGTGATCACCGCGCCGCCGAGCAGCAGGCCGATGTCCATGCCGAAGACCGTCACGATCGGCGTGAGCGCCGCCCGCAGGCCGTGCTTGACGACGACCTTGCGCTCCTTCAGGCCCTTGGCCCGTGCGGTGCGGATGAAGTCCTCGTTCATGGTTTCGAGCATGCCGGACCGGGTGAGCCGTGCGTAGATGGCGGAGTACAGCAGGGCCAGCGAACACCACGGCAGGAACAGCGTGTTGGCCCACTGGGAAGGGTTTTCGGTGAACGGCACATAGGTCCGCCCGAAGATGTCCAGCTGATAGCTGAAGACGAGCAGGGCCAGCTGGCCGGTGAAGAACATGGGGAGCGACACACCGGCGAGCGCCACGCCCATCGCGGCGCGGTCGAAGAACGAGCCCGGCTTGAGCGCGGAGATCACACCGGCGGCGACACCCGACAGCAGCCACAGCACGGCGGCGCCCGCGGCCAGGGAGATGGTCACCGGAAGCCGGTCCACGAGCTGCGGCCAGACCTCGATGTGGTTCTTGAAGGAGTAGCCGAAGCACGGCATTTCACACTTGGCCGTGGTCGGGCCGAGGTTGTAGGTGGCGCCGGAGACGATCCCCTTGATGAACTCCCAGTACTGCTCGTAGACCGGCTTGTCGAGCCCGAGGTTCTGCTTGACCGCCAGGATGTCCTCGGGCGAAGGGTTCTTTCCGATGTACTGGGCGGCCAGCTGGTCGGGACTCTGCCCGGCCAGTCTCGGCAGCAGGAAGAAGATGCCGAAGGTGACCGCGGTGACGACCAGCAGCAGGATCACTGCCGCGATCGCCCGGCGGATGATGTACGAGATCACGGGGACCGGCGCCGGCGCCCGCGGGGGGTGAGCCCCACGGGCGCCAATGCCTTCACCTGCCTTCCAGGGCTGCTCTTCGCGCTACTTCTTCGTCGTACCGAGGTTGAGGACGTCGTACTGACCGCTCCAGGCGGCCGAGGAGACCACGTTGGTGGCGTTCGGCGAGCGGTACAGCAGGACCTTGAAGTAGGTCAGCGGCACGATGACGGCCTCGTCCATCGTCTTCTTGTCGATCTCGGCGTAGGCGGCGTTGCGCGCCGACTCGTCGGGGTTCTGGATGGACTCGTCGAGCAGCTTGTTGACCTCGGCGTTGTCGAACGACGAGAGGTTCGTGTTGCCGGAGGTGCTGATGGCCTTGCCGTTGAGGATCTGGTTCAGGAAGCCGTAGCCGGTCGGCCAGTCGGCGCCCCACTGCATCATCATGATGCCGATGTTCTGCTTCTTGGCGAAGGCGGGGACACCGGCGTAGTCCGTGAAGTACTTGCCGGACGGGTACTGCTTCATCTCGGCGTTGATGCCGATCTTCTTCAGCGAGTCGATGATCGCCGTGGCCGCGTCGACCTCCTGCTGACGGTCGCTGCGCGCGGAGATGTAGGTCTTGAAGCCCTTCTCCTGGCCACAGGCCTTCAGGTGCCCCTTGGCCTTGGTGGCGTCACCCTTGTTGCCCTGGGTGGGGTAGGAGTCGAACTTCTGGTAGCCGATCACGTCCGGCGGCAGGACCGTGGAGGCGATGTCACCGCGGACCGGGCCGCCCTGGGCGGTCTGCACGGCCACCTTGTCGATGGCGTACTGCACGGCCTTGCGGCACTCGACGTTGTCGAACGGCTTGACCGTGGTGTTGAGCGCCGCGTAGACGAGACGGCCACCGTAGGTGTTGTCGGTGTTGGCCTTCTTGTCCTTGTTGTTGAGCAGCTGGGCCTGGGTCTGCGTGTCCACGCCGCGGCCCGCGAGGTCGACGGTGGTGGTGCCGGCCATCAGGTCCTTGTCGATGGTGGCCTGGTTGACCTTCAGGTTGACCACGATCTTGTCCGGGTACTGCTTGCGCAGCGGGTCGGTCTTGGCGTCCCACTCGGGGTTGCGCACCAGGGTGACCGACTTGCCCTCCTGGTAGCTCTGGAACTTGTACGAGCCGGAGGAGACGATCTTCTTGGTGTAGTCGACGCCGGTGTCCTTGGCCTTCGGCACCGGAGCCGTCTGCGGGGCGGTGACCAGGTAGTCGAAGTCCGTGAACGGCTGCTTGAGCTTGAAGGTGATCGTGTGCTTGTCCGGCGTCTCGATCGACGCCAGGCCCTTGCCGCTCTTGTCCTTGTACGGGCCCTTGTACTTGTCGCCGCCGTCCAGGAACTGGGCGAAGTAGTTCGGGCCGAGGGAGAGCACGTCACGGGCGAAGTTCGAGCGCTCCACCGCGTACTTGACGTCCGCCGAGGTGACCTCGGTGCCGTCCTCGTACTTCACGCCCTGACGGAGCTTGTACGTCCAGGTCTTGCCGCCGTCGGACGACTTGCCCTTGGACTCCGCGAGGTCCGGCACGATCTCGTTGCCCTTCTCGCCGGGAGCCGGCTTGAAGGTGAGCAGCGGACGCGCGTAGAGACGGCTGAAGTTGTACATGTACGCGTAGTACGTGTTGCCCGGGTCGAACGAGTCCGGGACGTCGGACATCGCGTAGGTGACCGTGCCGCCCTTCTCCGTCGAGGTGTTCACGACCGACTTCGTGGCGGCGTCGGCGGTGGCCTTGCTGCCGCCGTCGTCGCCGTTGTCGTCGGCCTTGCTGCAGCCCGCCAGCACGAGGCTGGCACTGCTGATGGCCGCGGCGACGGCAATTGCTGACCTTCGCATGATGGTCGGATTCCCCTTCTGAAGTTGAACACTTGGGCTGGACGCGGCACCGGCCGCGACCGCAGACGTCAGCGGCTGCGGGGGTCGAGAGCGTCCCGGAGGCCGTCACCGAGGAGGTTGAAGGCCAGTACGGTGATGAAGATGGCGAGACCGGGGACGAGCATGTACTGCGGATCGACCTCGAAGAAGTCCACGGCCTGGTTGAGCATGCCGCCCCACGACGCCTGCGGCGGCTGGATGCCCACGCCGAGGAAGCTGAGGGAGGCCTCGAAGAGGATGTTGGTCGGGATGAGCAGCGTCGAGTAGACGATGATCGGCGCGACCAGGTTCGGCAGCAGCTCCTTGAACAGGATGTACGGCCCGGAAGCGCCCATCCCCCGGGAGGCGTCGACGAACTCCCGCTCGCGCAGCGCCAGCGTCTGACCGCGGACGATGCGGCCCATGTAGGGCCAGTTGAAGAAGCCGATGACGAAGATCAGCACGAGGATGTGCAGCGGGAGGCCCTCGAGCCCGAAGGCGCCGCCCTGGAGCGTCGCCGAGATGGCGATGGCGAAGAGCAGCAGCGGGAAGGCCAGGAAGGTGTCCATCATCCGGCTGATGACCGCGTCGACGCGCCCGCCGTAGTAGCCCGCGATCAGGCCGAGCACGGTGCCGATCACATTGGACAGCACCGTCGCTCCGAAGGCGACGACGAGGGAGACCCAGGAGCCCTCAAGGATGCGGGCGAGGATGTCGCGCCCGAACTTCGGCTCCACACCGAGCGGGTGGTCCCAGCTCATGCCGCCGAAGTCGCCCTTGGGGAGCGTGGTGTTGGGGTCGATGAGGTCCTGGTGGAAGGCGTTGGGGTCGAGGCCCAGCAGCGACTGCAGCGGGCGGGACAGGGCGGCCGTCAGGATGAGCAGCACGACCACGACGCCGCCCGCCACCGCCACCTTGTCGCGCTTGAAGCGGGTCCAGGCGATCTGCCCGAGAGACCGGCCCTCGATGTTCTGGGACTTCACACCCGCCAGCACGGCCTCCGGCTGGGCCTCGGCCTGCGATCCGGTGGTCTCGATCGGTGCCGTCACAAGTGCCCTGCCCCTTCTCGCCGGTGGTCACCGGCCCCTTGCCCACCGTTGTCGGGGGCTTGATCCACTTTGGCTATGGCGTGGCGTCCGCAGATGGTACGGCCACCGTCAGGCCGATCCTTCGCTTTGGTATCGCTCACAGGATCGACGGCCTCGCGCCTGAGAGGCGAGTCTTCAACGCGCTCACGATCACACGCCAGGCCTGGTGGAGAAAGTATGCGCAACCGTGATGCCGACTGGGGGATTCCGTTATCCGGACACGCGGGCACGTGGTCCGGACGATATGGCGTTGAAACCTGCGCATTGCACGCAAAGCACCTGGCACCGGCGCGGCGACGGCCGGTGCGGCAACGGCCGGTGCGGGCCGGTCAGTACCTGCCCTGCGCCGGGGGGAAGCCGTAGCCGGAGGCCGGGGCCTGGACGGGGGCCGTGGCGTGGGCCTCGCGGTCGTAGAAGGGGCGGGCGCTCGCGCGCAGCCACATGGCGACCGGGTCGTGTTCGTCGGACATGGCGACGGTGGAGACGGGCAGCCCGTCCGGTACGGCACCGAGGGACTGCTGCATCATCGCGCGCACGGAATCCACGGCCGGCGGGGAGGTGTCGTACACGTCCAGTCCGATGGCCAGATACGGCGCGCCCAGCGCGGGCTGCACCCAGGCCCGGCGCAGTGAGCGGACGGCCGGGGTGCGGTGGGCGTTCTGCGCGAGCAGGGCGTAGAACTGCGGGATCTCGATGGCCGGTTCGGACAGCCGCAGCGGGCCGGCGGGCTGGCGGTCCAGGCCCGTGGCGATCCGGCGCAGGTCGAGCCAGGGGATGCCGACGCCGCCGCCGGGGGCGTGCGGGTTGAGCCACAGGCCGTAGTGGTCGGGGTAGAGGGCGCGGGCGACGTCGACTCCGTCGACCACCTCGTAAGAACGGTTCCAGCCGCTGGCCGAGAGCTCCTGGGCGGAGGTCACACACGGGGCGTAGCCGTAGCCGTCGACCTCCATGTTCCCGTACTGGGCGTCGGGGGAGCCCGCCTGGCCGTGCCAGAGGAGCATCCAGATCTGTCCGGAGTGCGGGGTCGCGAGCGCGCGCAGGAGTGCCTCGTAGGCGTCGTAACGCCCGGGCGTGACCTGGCGCAGCATGTGCTCGACCTGTCCGGCCGCGGCCGTGCCGCTCGCGCTCACCTTTACCGCCCCTTCGTACAACGCCTCGACCGTGACCTAGCTTAAGCCCGCCCGCCGACTCGGGACTTGCCTCGTCCGGCTGGTGCGGGTCCGGCCGCGGGCCTCACTCCTGTGAGCGTTCGCCGGTGAGCCCTGTGAAAGATCTGCTAGTGAACCCCTTGGAAGAAGGGGCGCACCCGCTCCCGCATCCAGTGACCCACCGGGTCCTCCGCCACGTCCAGGAGGATCAGGTTGACCGGCCACGGGGCCGGGGACCTGGTCACGGCCCGGGACAGGGCGTCCAGGGGGAGGGCCCGCAGGTCGCCTTCCCACTGGGAGAGTTCGACGCCCACGAACATCACCGGGTCGGCGGTCTCGATCGCGGCGAGGCAGCGGCGGGCGGTGACGACGACGCCGATCGCCTCGAACTCGGCGGAGGCGGCGGCGAGGAAGTCCACCGGGTCGTCCTGCCAGTCGGGCTCGAAGAGGCGGACGCGGCCGCCGCTCGCGGGGCCGTCCAGGGGCGTCCGGCCGGCCCGGCAGAGCTCGGCCACGGCGGGCGGCGGGAGCGGTATGCCGACCACGCCGCCCGGGTTGACGACTATCCCGGCGTGCGGGGGCAGGCCGCGGGCGAACTCCACGGCGGGCGCGATGGTGTACGACATGTGGGAGCCGACGACCTGGCGGAACTGCTCCTCGGAGCTGAACACCGGTACGTATGCCTGGCCCTCGATCTCGATGCCGGGCAGGTCCAGGGGGCCGCTCTGCGGGCCGCCGCCGCTCGGCAGGGGGACCCAGACGAAACTCCGGCCGAGCACCTCGACGATCCGCCCGCCGGCCGACGGCCCGGCGCCGAGGGAGGCCGAGAGCACCTCCTCCAGTTCGTTGCCTGGCCATCCGCCGTGCGGGTGGGTCTGCGTGTGCGCCGGGAAGTCCGCGGAGAAGTCCGCCGGGAAGTCCATCTGCCTACCGCCTGCCTGGAACCACTGCTGTGGCTCAAAGGCTAGCGTCTCGCGGGCCGCCCGCGGTCAGCCGGTGAACCCGATCCGGCGCAGGGTGTCCGCCGCGTCCCGGTCCACGAGGATCGCCGAGCCGCAGCCCGCGGGCAGTTCGCCCCGCTCCACGGCGTGCAGCAGGCGGGTGGTCGCCGCGCGGTGGCGCAGGAACGCGTACCGCGAGACACCGCGGCCGCGGTCGCGCTGGCCGGCCAGGGCCTCCTCCGGGGTGACGGCGAGCATGAGCAGATGCAGGGTGCCGCCCCGGCGGCGGGCCTCGCGGGCCAGCCAGCGGCGGACCCAGGCCTGGGTGCCGCAGTCGTGCACGACGACGCCCTCGCCGGTGCGCAGGGCGCGGCGCAGCCCGGCGTAGTGGGCCAGGCGGACGAGCGGGCGGTAGACCGCGTACGGCAGGAAGCGCGGCATGCTGCCGTCCCAGCGGTCTCGGGTGTCCTGGGAGTCGATGCGCCGGCCGGGCACGGTGCGCCGCATCAGTGTGGACTTGCCGCTGCCGGGCAGGCCCGTGACCACGACGAGGTCGCGGGGGCCGAAGAGCAGCGCGTGCGGGCTGTGGCCGGCGCGCTCGCGCAGATCGCGGACGACCGGCACCGGCAGCGGGCCGCAGGCCGCCCGTGCCGGACCGGCCGGCTGGTCGGGCAGCGCGACGCCCGATGTCGTGGCGTACGCGGTGGTCCTGTTCACCGTGATCGTCCTCCCCTGGGGCCAGGTACGGAGTCCCATCCCCGCTGAGTGTAAAGAGAAGGTAATGCCCGATGTCTCTCTTTTTAGTCCTCTTCCTGCAACAGGCCTGCTACAGGGTGTGCCCCTGCCACCCCGCGACGATGCGTGCAATGATGTGCGCGCCAACTGCATACCGGCCGTTTGAATCCGCGCGGGAGAGTTCCCAGCACCGCTGACGCTGGGGCGCCGAAGGAGCAAGTCCCTCCCTTGAATCTCTCAGGCCCCGTTACCGCGCGGGCGAGGCACATCTGAAAAGCGGGCCGCCGTCCTCGGCGGTCCCACCCAAGGTGCAAGCCATGTCCTTCATGGCGAACCTCTCAGGTTCCGATGACAGATGGGGAGGAACGACCTCGCCCTCCCCCACGCTCGAACGAGCTCGCGCGGGAGGTACCCCCATTGCCCTTGGGAGACGACCGACCGATGAGCAGTACAGGAGAACTCCGCCACACCGCGCTCGATGCCCTGCATCGTTCGCTCGGCGCGACGATGACCGACTTCGCCGGCTGGGACATGCCCCTGCGCTACGGCTCCGAGCGCGACGAGCACAACGCCGTGCGCACGAAGGCCGGGCTGTTCGACCTCTCCCACATGGGGGAGATCACCGTCACCGGTCCGCAGGCCGCCGCCCTCCTCGACTACGCCCTGGTGGGCAACATCGGCGGCGTCAAGCCCGGCCGCGCCCGCTACACCATGATCTGCCGGGCCGACGGCGGCATCCTCGACGACCTGATCGTCTACCGGCTGGGCGAGACCGAGTTCATGGTCGTCGCCAACGCCTCCAACGCCCAGGTCGTGCTGGACGCCCTGGCGGAACGTTCCGCGGGCTTCGACGCCGAGGTGCGCGACGACCGGGACGCCTACGCGCTGATCGCCGTGCAGGGTCCGGAGTCGCCGGGGATCCTGAAGTCCCTCACCGACGCCGACCTCGACGGCCTGAAGTACTACGCCGGTCTGCCGGGCACGGTCGCGGGCGTCCCGGCCCTGATCGCCCGCACCGGCTACACCGGCGAGGACGGCTTCGAGCTGTTCGTGAAGCCGGAGCACGCGGTCGAGCTGTGGCAGGCCCTGACCAAGGCGGGCGAGGGCGCCGGACTGGTCCCCTGCGGGCTGTCCTGCCGCGACACGCTGCGCCTGGAGGCGGGCATGCCGCTGTACGGGCACGAGCTGAGCACCTCCCTGACGCCTTTCGACGCCGGTCTCGGCCGCGTGGTGAAGTTCGAGAAGGAGGGCGACTTCGTGGGGCGCGAGGCCCTGGTCGAGGCCGCCGCCCGCGCCGAGCAGAACCCGCCGCGCGTGCTGGTCGGGCTCGTCGCCGAGGGCCGCCGCGTCCCGCGCGCCGGGTACGCGGTCGTGGCCGGCGGCGAGGCGGTCGGCGAGGTCACCTCCGGCGCCCCCTCCCCCACGCTCGGCAAGCCGATCGCGATGGCGTACGTCGACGCCGCGCACGCCGCGCCCGGCACGCCCGGCGTGGGCGTGGACATCCGGGGCAGTCACGAGCCGTACGAGGTCGTGGCGCTGCCGTTCTACAAGCGGCAGAAGTAGACACTGGCCGGGGACCGCGGCAGGCGTCCCCGCGGTCCGTCGTTCCAGCTCACCAGCAGTCCCCCCGTCAACAGCACTCCCGCGCGTACAGGAGAATCCAGGCCATGAGCAACCCCCAGCAGCTGCGTTACAGCAAGGAGCACGAGTGGCTGTCGGCCGCCGAGGACGGCGTCGCGACGGTCGGCATCACGGAGCACGCGGCCAACGCGCTCGGCGACGTGGTCTTCGTCCAGCTCCCCGAGGTCGGTGACTCCGTGTCCGCGGGCGAGACCTGCGGCGAGCTGGAGTCGACCAAGTCGGTGTCCGACCTCTACTCCCCCGTCTCCGGCGAGGTCACCGAGGTCAACGAGGACGTCGTGAACGACCCGTCGCTGGTGAACTCGGCCCCTTTCGAGGGCGGCTGGCTGTTCAAGGTGCGGGTCACGGACGAGCCGGGCGACCTGCTCTCCGCCGACGAGTACACCGCTTTCTCCGCCGGCTGAGGAGGCGTAGCCGTATGTCCGTCCTGAACACACCCCTGCACGAGCTCGACCCGGCCGTGGCCGCCGCGGTCGACGCGGAGCTGCACCGGCAGCAGTCCACCCTCGAGATGATCGCCTCGGAGAACTTCGCGCCGGTCGCGGTCATGGAGGCGCAGGGCTCGGTCCTCACCAACAAGTACGCCGAGGGCTACCCGGGCCGCCGCTACTACGGCGGCTGCGAGCACGTCGACGTGGTCGAGCAGATCGCGATCGACCGGGTCAAGGAGCTGTTCGGCGCCGAGCACGCCAACGTGCAGCCGCACTCGGGCGCCCAGGCCAACGCCGCCGCGATGTTCGCGCTGCTCAAGCCGGGCGACACCATCATGGGTCTGAACCTCGCGCACGGCGGGCACCTGACCCACGGCATGAAGATCAACTTCTCCGGCAAGCTCTACGACGTCGTCGCCTACCACGTCGGCGACGACGGCCGGGTCGACATGGCCGAGGTCGAGCGGCTGGCCAAGGAGTCCAAGCCGAAGCTGATCGTCGCGGGCTGGTCGGCCTACCCGCGGCAGCTGGACTTCGCCGCCTTCCGCCGGATCGCGGACGAGGTCGGCGCGTACCTGATGGTCGACATGGCCCACTTCGCCGGGCTCGTGGCGGCGGGGCTGCACCCGAACCCGGTACCGCACGCGCATGTGGTGACCACGACCACCCACAAGACGCTGGGCGGCCCGCGCGGCGGTGTGATCCTCTCCACGGCCGAACTGGCCAAGAAGATCAACTCCGCCGTCTTCCCCGGTCAGCAGGGTGGTCCGCTGGAGCATGTGATCGCGGCCAAGGCGGTCTCCTTCAAGGTCGCGGCCTCGGAGGACTTCAAGGAGCGCCAGCGCCGTACGCTGGAGGGTGCCCGCATCCTGGCCGAGCGTCTGGTGAAGGACGACGTCCGGGCCGTGGGCGTGGACGTCCTGTCCGGCGGCACGGACGTGCACCTGGTCCTGGTCGACCTGCGCCACTCGGAGCTGGACGGACAGCAGGCCGAGGACCGCCTCCACGAGGTGGGCATCACGGTCAACCGGAACGCGATCCCGAACGACCCGCGTCCGCCGATGGTGACGTCCGGTCTGCGGATCGGCACGCCGGCCCTGGCCACGCGCGGGTTCGGGGCGGAGGACTTCGCGGAGGTCGCGGACGTCATCGCCGAGGCGCTGAAGCCGTCGTACGACGTGGAGGCCCTCAAGGCCCGGGTGAAGGCCCTGGCCGACAAGCACCCGCTGTACCCGGGTCTGAACACATAACGAAGAAACCTTTCGGGCGCCGTGCGGCCACGAGCGGCGCGGCGCCCACCCCCTCTGCACCACCCCCGTAGTCAGGAGTTCCCGTGGCCATCTCGGTCTTCGACCTGTTCTCGATCGGCATCGGCCCGTCCAGCTCCCACACGGTCGGCCCCATGCGCGCGGCCCGGATGTTCGCGCGACGGCTGCGCAACGAGGAGCTGCTGGCCCCGACCGCGAAGGTCCGCGCGGAGCTCTACGGCTCGCTCGGCGCCACCGGCCACGGCCACGGCACGCCCAAGGCGGTGCTGCTCGGCCTGGAGGGCGACTCGCCGCGCACGGTGGACGTGGAGACGGCCGACGCACGGGTGGAGGCGATCAGGACCGGCGGCCGGCTCCAGCTGCTGGGCGAGCAGGAGATCGCGTTCTCCTACGACGACGACATGGTCCTGCACCGCCGCAAGGCGCTGCCGTACCACGCGAACGGCATGACCCTGTGGGCGTACGACGCCTCGGGCGCGGAGCTGATGTCGAGGACGTACTACTCGGTCGGCGGCGGCTTCGTCGTCGACGAGGAGGCGGTCGGCGCGGACCGCATCAAGCTCGACGACACCGTGCTGAAGTACCCCTTCCGCACGGGCGACGAGCTGCTGCGCATCGCCGGGGAGACGGGCCTGTCGATCTCCGCGCTGATGCTGGAGAACGAGCGGGCCTGGCGCACCGAGGAGGAGATCCGCGCCGGCCTGCTGGAGATCTGGCGGGTGATGGAGGCGTGCGTGGCGCGCGGCATGTCCCGCGAGGGCATCCTGCCGGGCGGTCTGAAGGTGCGCCGCCGGGCCGCGAACACCGCCCGCAAGCTGCGCTCCGAGGGCGACCCGAAGGCCCTCGCCATGGAGTGGATCACGCTCTACGCGATGGCGGTCAACGAGGAGAACGCGGCCGGTGGCCGGGTCGTCACCGCACCGACGAACGGCGCGGCCGGCATCATCCCGGCGGTCCTGCACTACTACATGAACTTCGTGCCCGGCGCCGACGAGGAGGGCGTGGTCCGCTTCCTGCTCGCCGCGGGCGCGATCGGCATGCTGTTCAAGGAGAACGCGTCCATCTCCGGCGCCGAGGTCGGCTGCCAGGGCGAGGTCGGCTCGGCCTGCTCGATGGCGGCGGGCGCCCTGGCCGAAGTGCTGGGCGGCTCCCCGGAGCAGGTCGAGAACGCCGCCGAGATCGGCATGGAGCACAACCTCGGCCTGACCTGCGATCCCGTGGGCGGCCTGGTGCAGATCCCGTGCATCGAGCGCAACGGCATGGCCGCGGTGAAGGCCGTCACGGCCGCGCGCATGGCGATGCGCGGCGACGGCTCCCACAAGGTGTCCCTGGACAAGGTCATCAAGACGATGAAGGACACCGGCGCGGACATGTCGGTGAAGTACAAGGAGACGGCGCGGGGCGGGCTGGCCGTCAACATCATCGAGTGCTGACAGCCCGGGCGGCGCCGGGCGGCGGCCGCCACGGTCGCGGCGGTCCCGGCAGTCCTGGCGGTCGCGGCAGTCCCGGCGGAAGGCGCTGTCGCCGCCCCTGCCGGTGAGGCGCGTCAGCTCGTCGAAGGCGCGCGGGCGCGGGCTCTGCGGTCACCTGGCCGCCTCGCGGATCTCCGCGACGGCCGCGGGCAGGTCGGCCGGGTCCTCGGTGACGACGACCGCCACGACGGTGTCCGTGCCGGGCCAGTCCTCGGCGAGGACGACCCGCGGGCGGGCGAGCGCGGCCATGGCCACCTCGTCCGCCGGGCGCCCGTCCTTGGGCAGCAGCACCATGGCCGCGCCGCGGCTGGGCTCGGGGGTCTCGCCGGGCAGCTCTCCGTCGGTGAGCAGGGCGAGCAGCGCCTCGTACGGCCGGACGGCCCCCTGGTGCGCGTACGGGATGAGGTGGGAGTTGATCAAGTCGCCGCCGAGCCGTCCGCCGACCTCCAGGACGACGGGGCCCGCGGAGCCGAACCGCAGGTCGACGTGGAACCCCCCGGTCCCGAGGCCGACGGCGAGCACGGCCTGCTCGGCGACCCGCATCAGGTCCTTGACCTGCGTGTCCGTCAGGGCGGAAGGGACAGCCGTGGCCCACGACGGGGACAAGGGCCCGTCGACGCTCTTGTCGGTGACGCCGAGGATCCGCACCGTGCCGTCGGCGACGACACCCGAGACGGAGTGCTCGGAGCCGTCGACGTACTCCTCGACGAGGAAGTCGCCGGTCCTGGAGTAGTTGGCTGCCGTGAGCGCGAACACCTCGTCCAGGCCGGTGTCCTGGGTGACCAGCACCATGCCGCGGCCGCCGGAGCAGTGGGCGGGCTTGAACACCAGGGGCCGGCCCGCGGTGCCGAGCTCCGACATGACGGCCCGCAGGTCGTCGAGCGTCCGCCCCGCCCGCCAGGGCGGGTTGAGCCCGTACGGCTCCATGGCCCGGCGCTGCGCGGCCTTGTCGGTGGTGACGGCCGCGGCGTCGGTACCGATGCCGCGCACCCCGAACCGGTCGGCGAGCAGCGCGGTGAGGCCGACGTACTTGTCGCCCCAGCAGACGACAGCGACGGGGGCCTGGTCCGGGGATGCCTCGGCGGCCTGCTCCGCGAGCGAGGAGCCGCGGTCGAAGGAGCCGAGCCGGTGGCCGGGCAGCCCGGTGTGGGAGAGGTCGGCGTCGGACGCGACGTGGACGCTCAGTCCCCGTGCGGCGGCGGCGCCGAGTTCGGCGCGCCATTCCAGGGGCGAGCGCCGCAGGCCGAGGTAGAGCACGGTGCCGCTCCCGGCCTCGCCGCCGTCGTCCGCTGCCGTCGGGGTCACCGCAGGGGTGTGTGCTGTCGTCATCTGGTCGGACACCGTTCTCGTTCGCCGTCGTGGCCCTTGCGCCTCCCTTGGAGGCCTCCGCGCCGCTGTCCGCCTAGTCTGGGCCCTTCGAGCACCAGGGGGTGGGGCGGAATGGCGAGGCGGCCGGAAAGCACCGATGCCGTGGCGGCGGTGCGGCGGGTCTTCCGTGAGGGACTGCTGAGCGGGACGTCCGCGTTCGCGCGGGAGTTGCCGGCCTGGAGCGGGGCGACGGCCTCCGATCTGCGGGTCCGGTTCGTGGACCAGCCGGACGAGTCCTCGGACACCTTCCTGGTCAAACTGCGGCGCCAGCTCGACGGCGCCCCGGACGCGACGGTGGTCCTCGCCGCCGAGTTGCTGTTCGTGAACATGGCACCGCTGGTGCCCGAGCAGATCGGGCTGGCCAAGAAGCGCCAGATCCTGGGCGAGGTGCTGTCCTGGGCCGATCGCCCGGTGGCCGTCCCGGCGGATCTGGAGCCGGGCCTGAAGGGCTTCCTGCACGGCGGCCAGGGCTTCCTGAACTACCGGTGGGCGCAGTTCCAGATCCTGGTCCTGCTGGTGGAGCGGCTCGCCGCACTCCCCGAAACCGAGCGGGAGGCGCTGCTGGACGACCCCTGGCGCTTCCGCGAGGAGTGCCTGGACGTCCAGCGGTCCGTCGGGCACAAGAAGGGCCGGGCGCAGATCCACGTCCTGCTGTACCTGCTCTTCCCGGAGACGTACCAGCCGATCGCCAGCGCCTACCACAAGCAGGAGATCGTCAAGGCCTTCGCGGACGAGCTCCCCGAGCCCACCGGGGACGACGACCGCGACCTGCTGGAGCTGTGCCGGACGCTGGAGGAACAGACCGGGGAAGCGGTCGACTTCTACGACGAGCCGTGGGTGGGCAGGTGGCGCAGGGGCGCCGTCGAGCACGAGCAGCGCGGCTGGCTGGTGCGCGGATACAACGTGGACAGGCGCAACTTCATCCCGGACTGGCTGCGGCGCGGCTACTGCTCGATGTCCTGGCGGGAGGTCCCGGAGGTCCCCGCCGGCTCCGCCAAACAGGACGTGCAGCGGGCCGTCGCCGAGGCGATGCCGGAGGCCAGCGCCCAGTTGCGCGGGCAGGCCGCGTACCAGCTGCACGCCTTCCTCACCCTCATGCAGCCGGGCGACCTGGTCGTCACCGTCACCCCGGACGAGGTGCACGTCGGCACCGTCCAGGGCCCGGCGGCGTACGACGCCTCGGAGGGCCCGGACAACGCCCGGCGCCGGCCGGTGCGCTGGGCCACCGCCGAGCGGCCGCTCGTCCGCGCGGAGCTGCCCGAGCGCGTGCAGGCCCGGCTGCCCCTGCCGCCGACGGTCTACGACATCAGCAGCGTCGCGGCCGAACTCGCCGAGCGGGCGGGGCTGGAGGACGTGGTCGCCGAGGAGCTCGTCGACGTCGACGTCACCAAGGCGCTGGAACTGCCGCCGGTCACCGAGGAGCTGGCCGCGCGGCTGCTGATGCCGCCGGCGTGGCTGCGGGAGACGGCCGAACAACTCCAGGAGCAGGGACAGCTCGTCTTCCACGGCCCGCCCGGCACCGGGAAGACCTACCTCGCCCGCGCCCTCGCCCGGCACCTCGCCGGCCCCGACCGGGTGGAGCTCGTGCAGTTCCACCCCTCGTACACGTACGAGGACTTCTTCGAGGGCTTCCGTCCTGTCCGGGGCGAGGGCGGCTCGGTCGTGTTCGACGTCGTGCCCGGGCCGTTCCGGCTGCTCGCCGAGCGCGCCGCGAAGGACCCGGCCAACCCCTACGTGCTGATCGTCGACGAGATCAACCGGGCCAACCTGGCGAAGGTCTTCGGCGAGCTGTACTTCCTGCTGGAGTACCGCGAGGAGCCCGTCACCACCCAGTACAGCCCGCACGCCCCCTTCACCCTGCCGGACAACCTGTTCCTCATCGGCACGATGAACACCGCAGACCGCTCGATCGCCCTGGTCGACGCGGCGATGCGGCGGCGCTTCGCCTTCCGCCGCCTCTCCCCCGAGAAGCCGCCGGTCCAGGGCCTGCTGGACCGCTGGCTGCGTGAGCGCGGACTGCCGGACACCGCGGCCCGGCTGCTGGACGAGCTCAACGCCCGGCTCGGCGACGCCGACCGGGCGATCGGGCCGTCGTACCTGATGAAGCCCGCCGCGGCCCGGCCGGAGGGACTCGACCTCGTCTGGCGCACCCAGATCCTGCCCCTGCTGGAAGACCAGCTCTACGGCACCGGTGTCGACGTGGAGGAGGAGTACGGCCTGCCCGCCCTGCGGGCGGCGCTCGGGCAGGACCCGGAGGAGGCGTGACCGCCCCCCGCCCCGCCGACCCGGGCCCGACCGGCCTCGACCTCACCGTGCGGGAAACCGGCCCCGGCACCGTGCGGGAGCTGACCGGAGACCAGATCGCCGGTCTGCTCTCCGTGCCGGAGCTGGTCCGGCTCACCCCGGCGGCGGGCGGACGCTGGCGTCTGAGGGGAAACCAGAAGGTCGGCCTGGTGCGGCTGCGCACGCCGACCGGCGGAGCCGTCCAGCTGCGCCTGCTTCCCAAACTCCCGGTCCGCGACCTGATGTTCCTGCTCTCCTACTCCCCCGGCGACCCCTGGCGGCCCGAGCCGGTCACCGCGGCCGAGTCGGACGAACTGCTGCCCGCCGTCGCCGACCTGCTCGCCCGCACCGCCCGCCGCACGCTCGACGCGGGAGTGCTGCACGGCTACCGCACGGTCGAGGAGGACCTGCCCCTGATCCGCGGCCGGATCCGCACGGCGGACCAGCTGCGCCGCGTCGGCCTGCCGCTGCCGGTCGCCGTGCGCTACGACGACCACACTCCGGACATCGCCGAGAACCGCGTCCTGCTCACGGCCCTGAACCTGGCCGCCCGGCTCCCCGGAGTCCCCCGGCGCACGGCACTGACCCTGCGCCACCTCGCCGGCCACCTCACGGGCGTCCGCCCCCTCCACCCCGGCGCGCCCCTGCCCCGCTGGACGCCGAACCGCCTCAACTCCCGCTACACGCGGGTACTGCGGCTGGCCGAACTGGTGCTGTCCGCCCGCTCCGTCCAGCCGGCCGGCGGGACACCCACCGCGGCGGACGGCTTCCTGCTCGACATGCCGGACGTCTTCGAACGGTTCCTCACCGTGGCGCTCGGCGACGTCCTCGCCCGCCAGGGGATCCGGTGCGCCGGGCAGGAGGGACACCACCGGCTGGACGAGGCCCGCAGGGTGCGGCTGCGTCCGGACATCGTGCTGTACCGGGCGGGCCGCCCCGTCTCCGTCGTCGACGCGAAGTACGTCTTCCTCGACAGGCCCGCGCCCTCCACCGACCACCTCGGCCAGCTGCTCGGCTACTGCACCGCGCTCGGCCTGCCGCGCGGCCACCTCGTGTACGCCGCCACCTCCCAGGACGGCCCGGCCGACCACGTCATCCGCCGCTCCGGCATCACGGTCACGGCCCACCCCCTGGACCTCGCCCGCCCGCCGGCCGAACTGCTCGCGTCCGTCGCAAAGTTGGCCGACCGGATCACCGCCACGACGGCCCGCACCCACCCCACGGCCCGCCCAAGTTGACATTTCCACGTCAGTCCACGGCAGCCCGTGCCATGGTGGTGGGCACCAACCCTCCCTCCCCCACCGGAACTTCAGGGAGCCCCCATGCTGCGCGGCATAGACGTGAGCGCCTACCAGTCCTCCTCCTACGACACCGACGGCCTGTCCTTCGTCTTCGTCAAGGCGACCGAGGGGCGTTCCTACGTCAACCCCAGACTGGCCGCCCAGACGAAGCGGGCCCGCGACGCCGGGCTGGTCGTCGGCTTCTACCACTTCCTGTGGCCCGGCAACCTCACAGCCCAGGCCGAGTACTTCGTCTCCAAGGCCCCGGACCGGCCGGGCGACATCCTCGCCGTCGACTGGGAGACGACCAGCAACGGGACGCACGCGAGCAACGCGCAGAAGGACCTGTTCATCCGGAAGCTGAAGGACCTCCGGCCGAACAACCAGGTGGTGCTCTACTGCAACCGGAACTTCTGGCTCACCCACGACACGACGTCCTACGCGGGCGACGGACTGTGGATAGCCGACTACGTCGCCGCGGGCAAGCCCCGCATCAAGGCCAGGTGGCGCTTCCACCAGTACACCGACGATCCGCTGGACAAGAACGTGGCCGACTTCGGGAGCAAGGCGGCGCTGCGGAAGTGGGCGGAGGACGCCTGAGTACCAGGGTTCAGCCGCTGAACTCCGGCTTGCGTTCCGGGGACGCCTCCGCCAGGGCCTTCCTGGCCGCCTCGACGCCACCGCGCAGGCCGTAGACCGGAGTGTCGGGCTGCTGGCGCCAGGAGTCGTCGATGCCGCCCGCGTCGACGGTGTCGAAGCCGAGTTCGTCGATCAGGTCCCGCACCTTGCGCTTGGCCGCCTCGTCGTCGCCGGCCACCGGGAGGGCGATGCGGCTCGGATCGCCGGCCGGGAGCGGGCGGTCCAGGATGTCCTGGGCGTACGTGCCGTTGAAGGCCTTGATGACGGGGTGGCCGATGTGGCGTTCCGTCCAGCGGCTCTCGGTCAGGCCCTCGTCCTCGATCGCGGCGATCCTGCCGTCCCGCTGGCGGGGGTAGTAGTTGCCGGTGTCGATGACCGCGACGCCGTCGGCCGCCTCGTCGAACAGGCCCGACGGCAGGTCGGGGACCGCCTTCAGCGGGATGGTGACGACGACGATCTCGGCGCCCCGCGGTGCCTCCTCGACCGTCACGGGGGTCGCGCCGGTCTCCTCCGCGAGGGCCGTGAGCGTGTGCGGGCCGCGGGAGTTGGCCACGTACACGTCGTGACCGAGGGCGGTGAGCCGCCGGGTCAGATTGCCTCCGATGTTGCCCGCTCCGATGATGCCGATCTTCATGTCCTCGCCTCGCCCTTCCGGGGATCGGTGACGCCTGGGCCTCCTCGCGGGCCTTCGTGATCGGGGTCAACCGCCGGGGCGGGTGGGCTATTCCGGCGGGTATGACGAGGGGCCCGGTCGTCCGCGGACGGACCGGGCCCCACTCCTCGCAGCGCCGGAGCGCCGGCGTCACTTGTTCAGGTAGCCCCAGAACTCGTCGAAGCTCAGCTTCTTGTCGCCGTCGAGGTCGCGGGTCTTGATGACGACCTCGGCGACCGACTCGGTGACGTTCCAGTCGCCGGACCGGGCCAGGGCGGACTTGAACTCGGCAGCGGTGATGAAGCCGTCACCATCCGTGTCGATCTGTTCGAACTGCTTGCGTGCTTCCTCGATGTCCGCCACCGATCCGCCCCTACTCTCGTGTTCCGCGTCTTGCTGACGCAGGTCAGATTAGCTGCCCGTATGCGCCTCCAGTGCGGCGACCACCCACGCGAACTCCTCGCGGTACGCCGCGTCGGGCCCGGTTCCCTTCACGACGGCCAGCAACTCGCGGTAACGGCCGACCCGGTTGGTGGCGTGCGAGCGCAACCGCTCCAGCACGGTGGCGGGGTCGGCATCGCCCAGCAGCTCGCGCAGCACCTGAGCGGCCTCCGGGGAGTCGGGCGCGATGCCGCGCTCACGGGCCCGGGCTCCCAGTTGTACGAGCCGCCGGGAGAACCACAGGGACGCCCCGGCGGGCGTGTCATGACCGTGGTCGGCCGCGTTGAACTCGGCGGCCTTGCGCATCTCGGTCCTGAAGTCCGGGTCCTGGAGCATCTCGGCCAGCTCCAGCCAGGCGTCCACCTGCTCGGGTGTCGGTTCCTCGGGCAGGTCGGCGGCGGTGTTCCGCATGCGTTCACGGATCACCGGGTCCGCCGTGTCCAGCCCGTGGAAGATCTCGTCGACGAACTCCTCCAGGATGCGCCGCCGTTCCGCTGCCGACAGCCGTGCCAGTCTGTTCATGAGTGTCGTCTCCTCCGCGTCGGAACCCCGCTTCGCGACCGTCGACAGCACCGCACGGGTCACCTTGAGCGACCGGATCCGCGCGTCCAGCGCGACCACGTGCGCGGCCGCGACCTGCGCGACCGTCGTCTCACCCGCCAGCACCCGGCGGACGTCCGCCAGCCCGAGGCCGAGTTCGCGCAGGGTCCGGATCAGCTCCAGGCGTGCCACGGACGCGTCGTCGTACAGCCGGTAACCGCCCGCGGACCGGGCCACCGGGGGCAGTGCGCCCTCGTCGGACCAGTACCGGATGGTGCGCACGGTCAGTCCGGTGACCCGGGCCAGTTCGCCGATGGTGAGCAGTCCGGTGCCGTCGTCGATCACGTCTGGGAGTCTGGGGGTTCCAGTGGGTGGAGACTCAAGGAGGTTCGGTGGCGGAAACTCTGCGGGACATTCTCGACGCGGCGGAGCGGGGTGTCTTCCCGCCGGCGGACGGCGGGACGACGATCGTGAGCCAGCCCTCCGCGCGGGACGCCGGGGTCATCGCCTTCACTGCCCACTCGGTCGTCTTCACGGACGAGGATCCGGACTGGGTGCGCCGGACGCTGGCCGGGACCGACTGCGACCGGCTCGCGGCGACGATGAACGTCCGCTTCCTGGCTGCTCTGATGGACCGGACGGGCCGTGCGTCGGACACGGTCGACGTGCTGCTGACCGGTGCGGCGCTGCCCGGGGAGCCTGCGCTCGCGCTGGCGGAGATCGACGATCCCGGCCATCCGCGGGTGGCGTCCGCACGCCGGCGGCGTGACGACGTGCGGGTGTGGGCGGCGGACGGCGGGGTGCTCGTGCTGGGCCGTGGCGTGGCCGGGCGATGGGAGGTCGCGGTGGAGGTGGACGAGGGGGCACGGCACCGGGGGCTGGGGCGCCGGCTGGCGGCGGCGGGGCGGCACCTGGCCCAGGGCGCGCCGGTGTGGGCTCAGGTGGCGGCGGGGAACGCCCGCAGTCTGCGGGCGTTCCAGGCGGCCGGTTACCGGCCCGTGGCCTCGGAGGTGCTGCTCAGTGCCAGGGCTCGTAGTGCGGGTTGCTCTCGCACTCGCTCATGATCTCGGTCCTGGTCTGCTTGTCGACCGGGCAGACGCCGACGATGTACTCGCGGGCGATGCCGCCGGGAAAGGCGACCTCCTGCTGGTCGGCCCACTTGTGGGTGTCGCCGATGGTCTTGTTGACGTCGACTCCGCCCGGCGCGTCGACGTAGTAGTTGAAGGCGGACTTCCACTTCTTGAACAGGTCGTGGTCGTACGTGGTGGACACATACGGGGACGGCTGGTTGACCAGGACGTACTTCTCCAGGTCGTACTGGCCGTTGACGACGTCCCGGGGCAGGAAGCCCTCCTCGAAGACCACGGACGGGCCGCGGCCGTCGGCGCGGTAGAGGGTGCCGCAGCTGGTGCGCCAGGACGGGTCGGGGGTGATGCGGTCGACCTGGACCCGGCGGTCGGCGGCGGCCTTGACCTTGTCGTCGAACTGGACGGGACAGGCGGCCGGTCCGGGGGCGGCGGGCTTGGCGGCCGCCGTCACGGAAGCCGCGGGGGCCGCGGTGGCCTGGCCGGGCGTGGCGGCCGTGGTCGTGAGGACGGCCGCGAGGGAGAGGGCGGCGGCAGCGGTGCGCCGCCGCAGACTGGTGGTGATCATGAGGAGCACGATCGCGGGTCCACGGCGCCGGGCCGGGGACCCTCACCCGATCAGGGGCGTGTCAACTGCCCCTCGGTGGACGGCGGATGGCTCTCACCGGAAGATGCCCGTGTGGCCGAGCGAGTAGCGGCCGGGCTGGGGGTAGACGGCGAGGCCGTGCGGGCCGCTGCCGACGGGGATGCGGGCGAGCTGGGTGCCGGTGCGGGTGTCGATGGCGTACACCTCGGCGTCGTAGCGGCCGGACAGCCACAGCACCTTGCCGTCGGCGGAGACACCGCCCATGTCGGGGCTGCCGCCGTCGGGCAGCCGCCACTTCTTGGTCAGCTTGCCCTGCGTGAAGTCGAAGACGGAGATCGTGCCCTCGCCGCGGTTGGACACGTACATCTCGCGGGAGTCGCGGCTGACGTACAGGCCGTGGCAGCCCTTGCCGGTGGGCATCAGGGCGGGCTCGGTGAACTTGTCGCCGTCCAGGACCCACATGCCGTGGGCCATCATGTCGGCGATGTAGAACTTCTTGCCGTCGGGCGAGACCTTCACGTCCTGCGGCATGGCGCCCTCGAACGGCAGCCGCTGCTGTCCGACGACCTTCATCTTCTCGGTGTCGACCTTGAGCAGTTCGCCGCTGAACTCGCAGGAGACGATGAAGTAGCGGCCGTCGAGGGAGAAGTCGGCGTGGTTGACGCCGTAGCAGGAGACCGGGACCGTCTTCTTGACCTCCATGGTGTGCGGGTCGCGGAAGACCAGTTCGCGGTCGAGGGACGCCATGACGACGGCGTACTTGCCGTGCGGTGTGAAGTAGAGGTTGTACGGGTCGTGGACCTCGACCTCCTTGCCCGCCTTGCCGGTCTTCGGGTCGATCGGGGTGAGGGTGTGGCCGCGGTTGTTGTTGACCCAGAGCGTCTTCAGGTCCCAGGAGGGGACGACGTGCTGGGGCTGCCGGCCCACGGGGATCGTCTCGATGATCTCGTACGTCTTCGGATCGATGACGGAGACGGTGTCGGACTCGGTGTTGGGGACGTAGACCCGGGACGGGAAGTCCTTGACCACGGGCGACAGTTTGTTCGGGCGGTCGGCCGCGTACACGTCCTCGGGGTCCAGGACGGGCGGCATCCCGGGCAGCCCCTGAACGGGCTTCTTCTCGCGCGGCGCGGGCACGGCGGCCTTGGTGCCGCGTGCCTCGCTGGTCCGTTCCCCGCCCTGCGTGCCGCAGGCGGCGAGGCAGGCGAGGGCGGCGCCCACGACGAGGGCGCTTCTGACAAGGTGGCGGTGCATCGCACCATTCAAGGTCCGCTTCGCGGGGAAACCGGTGATTCGCCCGATCGGCGGCCAGGCGAGCTGTCGCAGGTCATACGCCTCGTCGGGCCCGCTTGCCGGAGGCGGTCCTCAGCGGTCGGTGACCCGCATCTCGAACCACGTGGTCTTCCCGCGGGGCAGCAGATCGACCCCCCAGCGGTCGGCCAGCTTGTCGACGAGGAACAGGCCCCGGCCGCTGATGTCCATCGCCTGGACCGGCATCAGACAGGGCAGCCCCCGGGACGGGTCACGGACCTCGACGCGGATCCAGCCGCGGCGCCGGTGCAGGCGCAGCCCGAAGACGCGGGCGCCGGTGTGGCGGACGGCGTTGCCCACCAGCTCGGAGACGAGCAGGACCGCGTCCTCGGTGGTCTTGGGGGTGAGTCCCCACTGGCGCAGGACGACGACCTGGGTCAGCCGTCTGGCGGTGGCCGCGGACTCGGGGCGGGACGGCAGTAGTACCTCCGCCTCCGTCGGGTTGCCGTACAACTCCAGCGCTTTCAGCGCGTGTTCGTCCTCGACGGTCGGCGACCAGCGCGCCGCGGCCGCATGTGCGTGTCCCCGCGGCTGTTCCATACCCTCCAGCCCCGCCATGCCCCCCATCATGGCCGCCCGGGGCGCCCTTGGGGGCCGTTCCGGGGGAATACGCCCCCGGGAACGAGATGCGGACCGGCGAGCCGACGGCATGTGCCAGCGGCGCTTCGGAATCGTCCGCAGCCCGTCCGACCTGCGACGACGGCCCACTTCGGGGCAAGCGGCGGACTCCCCGGACCGGACACGCTCAAGAGTGCCTCGAGCCTGCCGCGAACCGCCCCATCGAGGGACCCGAATCAGACGCCGCGTCAATGGCAAGCCCTGGGAGGGGTACTTCAGAGGAACTTGGCCTTGCCCGGCCCCTCCTCCACGAAGCTGCGCATGCCGCGCTCACGGTCCTCCGTGGCGAACAGGCCCGCGAACCAGTTCCGTTCGATCGCCAGGCCCGTGTCGAGGTCCGTCTCCAGGCCCGCGTCGATCGACTCCTTGGCGGCGCGCAGCGCGAGGGCCGGGCCCTGTGCCAGCTTCGCCGCCCAGGCGTGCGCCTGCGCGTACACCTCGTCGGCGGGCACGACCCGGTCCACCAGCCCGATCTCCTTCGCCTCGTCGGCCTTCACCATCCGGCCGGTGAAGATCAGGTCCTTGGCCTTGGAAGGGCCGACCAGGCGGGCCAGGCGCTGGGTGCCGCCCGCGCCGGGGATCAGGCCGAGCAGGATCTCCGGCTGGCCGAGCTTGGCGTTCTCGCCGGCGATGCGGAAGTCCGCGCACAGCGCGAGCTCACAGCCGCCGCCGAGCGCGTAGCCGGTCACGGCCGCGACGACCGGCTTGGGGATCCGGGCCACCGCCGTGAAGGAGTCCTGGAGGGCGCGGGCGCGCAGGACCATCGCGGTGTGGTCCATCGCCTGCATCTCCTTGATGTCCGCGCCGGCCGCGAACACCTTCTCGCCGCCGTAGACCACCACGGCCCGCACGTCGTCGCGGCGACCGGCCTCCTCGGCCAGTTCCTTCAGCCGGTCCTGCGTGGCGATGTCCAGCGCGTTCATGGGCGGGCGGTCGAGACGGAGCGTGCCGACGCCTTCAGCGACTTCGAGAGAGACGGTCATACGCAGCAGGTTAACGCCCACTAACGGCGAAGGCCCCGGTGCGGTCCGTCACACCGGGGCCCTCTTGTCAGCGGTGAAGAGTTACTTCTTCCACTTCTCCCACGACATGTTCCAGCCGTTGAGCCCGTTGTCCGGGTCGACGATGCGGTCCTCGGAGTTCTTGACGATCACCACGTCGCCGACCATCGAGTGGTTGAAGAACCACGCGGCCGGCACCTTCTTGTCCCAGCCGCCGCGCACGTCGCGCAGGCCGATGCAGCCGTGGCTGGCGTTGTAGTTGCCGAAGGCGCCGCCCGCCCAGTAGTTGCCGTGCAGGAAGGTGCCGGAGGTGGTGAGCCGCACGGCGTGCGGGACGTCCTTGATGTCGTACTCGCCGCCGTAGCCGACGGTCTCGCCGTTCATCCGGGTCACCGTCAGCATCTCGCTGATGACCATCTGGCCGTTCCAGGTCTCCATGCCGGGCTTGCCGGTGGTGACCGGGATGGTCTTGAAGACCTTGCCGTCGCGCATGACCTTCATCGTGAGCTTCTTGGCGTCGACGACCGAGACCTGGTTGCGGCCGATGGTGAACTCGACCTTCTTGTCCTGCTCGCCGTAGACGCCGGGGCGGCCTTCGACGCCGTCGAGGCCGAGGTCGACGGTCACCTTGGTGCCGGGCTTCCAGTACTTCTCGGGGCGGAAGTCGAGACGGTCGTTGCCGAACCAGTGGCCCTCGACGTCCACGGCCGGTTCCGTCTTGATGCGGATGGCCTTCTCGACGTCGTCCGGGTTGGTGATGCCCCGGCTGAAGCGGATGGAGAACGGCATGCCCACGCCGACCTTGGAGCCGTCCTCGGGGGTGAAGGTGCCGATGAAGGTGTTCTTCGGCGTCAGGGTCGTGAAGTCCGCGTCCTCCGCGGCCGTGCGGCCCTCGGAGTCCTTGGCGACCGCGTGGACCGTGTACTTGGTGGCGGCGGCCAGGTGGGTGGACGGCGTCCAGGTGGCGCCGTCCCCGGATATCTCGCCGTCGACCTTCTTGCCCTTGGCGTCCTTGACCTCGACCTCGGTCAGCTTGCCCTTGGCGGCGGTCACCTTCAGTGTCCCGCTGGTGTCGACGGACTTGGCGCCGTCCTTGGGGGTGATGCCGACGACGGCCTCGGACTGCTTGCTCTGCGCGGCGTCCGCGCCCTTGCCGGCGCCCGCACCGGAACCGGAGCCGGTCCCGCCGCCGCCGCACGCCGTGACGGCGAGCAGCAGCACGCCCAGTATCAGCGCGAGCAGTCCGTGCCTGCCGCCAACCGACGCCCCCGATATCGGTCGCCCGTTCAAGTTGTTCTCCCCTCCCCGGGCCTGGCCAGGCCCGCACCCCTGCGCGTGTCCCCCGCGCACCGGCGAATAGTAACCACAGGTCGGACGGCACCGGCGGCCGCCGATTGTCACTGTTCGGTCCCAACGGAACGCCGGCCAACCCACCCCCCTGTCCTGCTACTTCACCGCACTGCCCGCCTTCCATGCATTCCAGCCCATATTCCAGCCTCCGAGCCCGTTGTCGGGAGCGACCTTTTTGTCGTTGCTGTGGACGACCTCGACGACGTCCCCGATGAGGCTGCGGTCGAAGAACCAGCCGGCCGGGGTGTCCGAGCCACCGCCCTTCACGTCCCGCAGTCCGACGCAGCCGTGGCTGACGTTGGTGCGTCCGAAGACGGAGCGGTGCGCCCAGTAGTTGCCGTGCAGGAAGGTGCCGGAGTCGGTCAGGCGCATGGCGTGCGGGACGTCCGGGATGTCGTACTCGCCCTTGCCGTCGCGCCTCTTGAAGCCGACCGTGGCGCCGTTCATCCGGGTGACGTCGAGCATCTCGGTCACCACCATCTTGCCGTTGTACGTGGTGGTCTTCGGGGCGCCGGCCGTGATCGGCACGGTGGCGAGCGGCTCGCCGTCGCGCCGCACCTCCATGGTGTGCCGGGCGGCGTCGACCACGGAGACCTGGCTGCGGCCGACGGTGAAGGAGAACGTCTTGTGCTGGAGGCCGTAGACCCCGGGCGCCCCCTTGACGTCCCGCAGGCGCAGGGCGACGGTGACCTGGGTGCCGGGTTTCCAGTAGTGCTCGGGGCGGAAGTCGAGGCGGGTCCGGCCGAACCAGTGGGGGCGGATCTCGACGGCCGGGCGGGCGGTGACCCGCACCGCGCGCTCGACGGCGGCGCGGTTGGCGATCTTCCGGTTGAACTCCAGTGAGACGATCATGCCGGTGCCGACCGTGGCCCGGTTCTCCGGGCTGACGTAGCCGATGAAGCGTTCCTCCGGGACGTACGTGGTGAAGGTGGTGTGCCGGGCGGAGCGGCGGCCGTCGCCGTCCACGGCCACCGCGTCGACCATGTACCTGGCGGCCAGCGCGAGCCGCTCGTCGTCGGGTTCCCACGTCAGTCCGTCGGCGGAGAGCTGCCCGGGCACCGGGGACTCCTGCGCGTCCTGCGACCGGACGACCTTCACCGACTCCAGCCTGCCGTCGGGCACGTGCACCCGCAGCTTCTTCCCGGGGCGCACACCCCTGCTGCCGTCGTCGGGCGAGACCCGGATGACGTCGTCGGGCGCCGGGGGCGCGCCGAACGCCCCGGCTAGCCCGCCCGCGTCGTCCGAGGTACAGCCGGTGGCCCCGGTCAGGAGCCCTGCCCATGTCACTACGGCGGCCAGCGCGGCCCTCGCGCGCCGCGCGCGCCCTTGTACGTGCCTCACGAGGTGCCCAACGACCGGCCGCGGCCCCGGGAAACGACCATGCCCGCCCCCGGGGAAACGTGAGTGCGACCCACGCTCTGGGCAGAACAGTGGGGAGGACGACGCGCAGGGGAGCCGCGACCCGGGCCGGAGCACAGGACCGCACCCCCCTGTCCCCCGTCGTTCCACGAGCCGCGGGAGGCTGACAGGTGTCCAGCGCAGCCGAGCAGGAGGCGGTGGCCGGCCATCAGGCCACCGGGAACGGGCGCCAGGCCGCCGCCGTGAACGGCGCACGGCGGGCCGCGCCGCCGCCCACGGTGGCCGCCCGGCCGGGCGCGCCGACGCCGCTCGGCGCCCGGTTCCGGGTCGGCCCGGATGGGGTGGCCGGGACCAACTTCGCCCTGTGGGCGGGCGGGGCCGAAGGGGTCGAGCTGTGCCTCTTCGACGAGGCGGGCAACCAGTCGCGGGTGCGGCTCGCCGAGCTGACCCACGAGATCTGGCACGGCTTCGTCCCGGGGGTGCTGCCCGGGCAGCGCTACGGCTACCGGGTGCACGGCCGCTGGGACCCGTGGACCGGCGCCCGCTGGAACCCGGCGAAGCTGCTCCTCGACCCGTACGCACGGGCGGTCGACGCGGGTCCGGGAAACGACTACGGCATCCTGCCCCCGGAGGTGTACGGGCACGTCCGCGACTGGCCGCAGCAGCACGTCGCCGACACCGTGCGCGACGACCGCGACTCGGCGCCGTACGTCCCCAAGGGCGTGGTCGTCCACGATGACGACGACTGGGCGGACGACCGCCGCCCGAAGACGCCGTGGGCGGACTCGGTCATCTACGAGCTGCACGTCAAGGGCTTCACCAAGCTGCACCCGGGCATCCCCGAGGAGCTGCGCGGCACCTACGCCGGCCTCGCGCACCCGGCGGCGATCGAGCACCTGGTGAAGCTGGGCGTGACGGCGGTGGAGCTGCTGCCGGTGCACCAGTTCGCGCACGAGGACCATCTGCTGCGCAGAGGCCTCAGGAACTACTGGGGCTACAACTCCATCGGCTACTTCGCCCCGCACGCGGCCTACGCGGCCTCCGGGACGACGGGCCAGCAGGTCGGCGAGTTCAAGCGCATGGTGCGCGCCCTGCACGCGGCCGGGATCGAGGTCATCCTCGACGTGGTCTACAACCACACGGCGGAGGCGGGCGAGCTGGGGCCGACGCTGTCGCTGAAGGGCATCGACAACCGCGGCTACTACCGCCTCCAGGACGACCCCCGCCGCTACGCCGACTACACCGGCTGCGGCAACACCCTGCACGTGGTCCAGCCCCATGTGCTGCGGCTCATCACCGACTCCCTGCGCTACTGGGTGACGGAGATGGGCGTGGACGGCTTCCGCTTCGACCTGGCGGCGGCGCTGGCCCGCTCCATGCACGACGTCGACATGCTCTCCCCGTTCCTGGCGGTCATCGCCCAGGACCCGGTGCTGCGCCGGGTGAAGCTGATCGCCGAGCCGTGGGACGTGGGGTCGGGCGGCTACCAGGTGGGGGCGTTCCCGCCGCTGTGGACGGAGTGGAACGACCGGTACCGCAACGCCGTGCGGGACTTCTGGCGGCACGCGCTGCCGGACGTACGGGAGATGGGCTACCGCCTGTCGGGCTCCAGCGACCTGTACGCCTGGGGCGGGCGCAGGCCGTACGCGTCCGTCAACTTCATCACCGCGCACGACGGTTTCACCCTGCGCGACCTGGTGAGTTACGAGCGCAAGCACAACGAGGCCAACGGCGAGGGCAACCGCGACGGCACGGACGACAACCGGTCCTGGAACTGCGGCGCCGAGGGCGAGACGGACGACGAGGCCGTACGGGCGCTCAGGCGGCGCCAGCTCAGGAACCTGCTGACCACGCTGCTGCTGTCCACGGGTGTGCCGATGCTGCTCGCGGGCGATGAGCTGGGCCGTACGCAGGGCGGCAACAACAACGCCTACTGTCAGGACAACGAGATCGGCTGGGTGGACTGGGGCCTGCTTCGGGACCCGGGCTGGAAGGCGCTGTCCGAGCTGACCTCGCGGCTGATCGAGCTGCGCCACCGGCACCCGGTGCTCCGGCGCCGGGCGTTCTTCTCGGGCCGGGCCCAGACCGCGGACGGCCTGCGCGATCTGGCCTGGTTCACGTCCCGGGGCACCGAGATGACGGAGCAGGACTGGTACGCGCCCGCCGCGACCCTGGGCATGTACCTCTCCGGCCGGGACATCCCGGGCCGGGACGAGCGCGGCGACCAGATCCTCGACGCCAGCTTCCTGGCCGTCCTGCACGCGGGCGAGGGGCCGGTGAGCTTCGTGCTGCCGGGGCCGCCCTGGGCGGAGCGGTACGAGGTCGTCGTCGACACGAGCCTGGAGGAGCAGGGGGAGGCGCCGGGGGTGGAGCACCCGGCGGGGACGGAGATCACGATGCCGGCGCGGGCGGTGCTGCTGCTGCGGGTCGCGGGCTGAGGCATCGTTTCGCCGGGCGGGGCGGCGCAGTGCCGCCCCGCCCGCCCGGAGACCGGCGGGCCGGTCCGGGCCGTCGGCTCGGATGCGGGGTTTCTACGCCTGCGACGCCAGAGTGCCGCGCCCGTGCTCGGAGTGCGTCAGGACGCCTGTGAGGACGACCCTGAGGACCTCGCGCAGGTCCATGTGGAGCGGTGCGCGCCCTCCCGGGTTCTGGGACCAGCGGTAGAGCAGGCCCAGGTAGGAGTCACGGAGGATGTTGCCGACCCTCATCGGATCGATGTCGGAGGCGATCTCCCCGCGCCGGCGGCCGGCTTCGATGATGTCGGCGAACACCTGGCCCGCGTAGGGCTCCTCGAGGAGCGGCCGGCCGGCCTTCACCCAGGCCTGGAGCATCGTGGCGGTGATCTCGCGCTCGGACTCGTTGAACTCCGCCAGTGCCGCCATGCACCTCTCCAGATGCACCGTCACATCGTCGTTCCGGGACTTCATCGACTCTTCCATGCACAGCTCCAGGCGCCGCTTCCGGGCCTCGGCCCAGGCGGTGACCAGGTCTTCCTTGCGCTGGAAGTAGTTGAAGAAGGTGCCCCGGGCCACGTCGGCGTGCTCGGCGATCTGATCGATCGTGGTGCGCTCGTAACCCTGCTCCGCGAAGAGGGTCAGGGCGGAGGCGTAGATGCTGTCCCGCACCCGCTGCTTGCTGCGCTCTCTGCGCCCGAGGGGGCGGGCAGGTTCAGAGGCCATGGCTTCCTCGCCTTCTCACGTCACTGTGCGGGCTCCCCCGGCAGGAAAAAATATACCACCGTAAAAACATGGACTACAGTCCATAGATAGACCGTCACACAGGTTCCCTGAGCCATGACCGCGCCCCCGACGCGAGAACAGGATCGACACGTCCCGATGTCCCAGTCGCCCGCTGATTCCGAGCTGTCACCACCCAGGACCATCGCTGCCGAAACCGCTCCCGGGACCGACCGGAGCACGCGTGTGCTGGTGGCCATCGCCCTGGCCGCCGTGATGCTGCCCATCTCCGTCACGGGGCCGGGAGTCGCCCTCGCCGACATGTCGGGCGCCCTGAACGCCTCGGCCGCCTCCACCCAATGGGTGCTGAACGCCTACAACGTGGCGTTCACCGCCTTCATGCTCGCGGCCGGTTCCGCGGCCGACCTCTTCGGGCGCCGCCGCCTGTTCCGCAGCGGCACGGCCGTCTTCGCGCTGGCCTCGCTCGTCGCCGGCACCGCTCCCGCCATCCTGCTCGTGGACCTGGCGCGCTTCGTCCAGGGCATGGGCGCGGCAGCGGTGCTGACCAGTGGGTCCGCGCTGCTCGCCCCCACGGTCAGCGGGGCCGCCCGGGCCAGGGCCTTCGGCATCTTCGGCGCCTCGATCGGGTTCGGCCTGGCGATGGGCCCGTTCGTGTCCGGCCTGCTGGTGGGCGTCGCGTCCTGGCACGCCGTGTTCCTGGTCAACGTCCTGCTCGGCGCTGTCGTGCTCGTCCTGGCCCGCACGCTGCCCGAGTCGAGGAATCCCGGTGCGCGGCGCATCGACCTGCCCGGCGTGCTGACCTTCACCCTGGCCCTCATGCTGCTCGCCCTCGGCTTCGTCGAGGGGCCCTCACAGGGATGGGGCGGAGTCGTCACGCTCGGCTCCTTCGCGGGTGCGGCGCTGTTCCTCGCCCTGTTCGTCGCGGTCGAACTGCGCGTCGCGGAGCCGATGTTCGACCTGAGCCTGCTGCGGCGCCCCACGTTCGTCGCCATCATCTGGCAGCCGGTGAGCATCGTCTTCGCTTTCGCGGCCCTGCTCGTCTACCTGCCGCCCTACTTCCAGGGCGCGGGCGGCGCGGGATCGACGATGTCCGGAGCGATGCTGCTGCCGCTGACGCTGCCGGTCTTCGTCCTGCCGCTGTTCACCGGCACGCTGGTGAGGTTGCTGTCCGTGCGGATGCTGCTGGCCCTCGGACCGGCGGTGCTGGCCGTCGCGCTGTCGCTGATGACGTTCACCGACCCGGTGTCGTCCCGTACCGGGCTGTACGCGGCGCTGCTGCTGGCCGGTGTCGGTATCGGTCTGGCCTTCGGCGTCATGGACAACGCGGCGGTCAGCGTGGTGCCGGCCGAGCGCAGCGGTATGGCGTCGGGCATGTTCAACACCCTCCGGGTCGCCGGGGAGACGATCGGCGTGGCGTGTGTGGGCGGGCTGCTGCTCACCTCGACCCGCCGGCAACTGTCCGCGGGCGACGGCGAGATGGCCGACGACGTGGTCCAGGGCCGGCTGGGTTCGGTACGCGCGAGCGGCGGTCAGGACCTGGTGGACCGGGCGGTCCAGGGTCTCCAGCACGGCTGGGGCGTCGTCTTCGTGGTGCTGGCCTGCGTGGCCCTCGCCGGGGCGATCGCCATCTTCACCATGGTCCGTGACCGTGACCTGGACCAGTCCTGCGCCGCTCAGGAAGTGTGAACCCCTTCCGCTCCCCGGGCTGGCCGAGGATCCCCCGGTCGTACGCCACCGCCACCGCCGCCGCGCGGTCCTTGACGCCGAGCTTGGCGTAGAGGTGGGTGAGGTGGGTCTTCACGGTCGCCTCGCTGATGAACAGTTCGCGGGCGATCTCGCGGTTGGACGTGCCTCTGGCGACCAGGGCCGGCACCTCGCGTTCGCGCGCGGAGAGCGGCTCGTTGCCGGGGGACCTGGGAGTCCGGACCGCGGAGACCAGGCGGGAACTCGGCCGTGAGGCCGAGGCGTTCGGCGAGGTGGCCGCCAGCCGAGCGGGCTCGGACAGAAGGCGCTGTACAGCTCCAGTGCCTCGCGGACGGTGGGCTTGGCCTGCAACTCGCTCTCCCGGAGCTGCGCGCCGAGCACACGGCGGGTGGCCTCGTGCTCGGTGACGGGGTCGAGGCCCGTGACGCGGACCCGGCCGGAGTCGGGCACCCGCAGGCCCTCCACGCACTCCACGGTTGTGGTCTTCCGGCGCCGTTCGGCCCGAGGATCCCGAAGATCTCCCCCTCCTCCACGGCGAAGGAGACACCGTGGACGGCGGGCCGTCCGGCGTAGCTCTTGCGCAAGTCGGTGACTTCGATGACAGGTGCGGTCGGCATGGGACGAGGATCGCGGCGCGGTGCGTACCGGCGCATCGGCCGTCGCGCTCGAACGGGCATCATCCGATCGGTTGATGTCACCGTACGACCCCTCGAACGCGCAGGTCGCAGGACCGGCGGCCGGCCAGGGTACGGCGGAAACCCGGTGGGCAGTGTCAGTGGCGATCCGTAGGCTCGCTGCTGATGGCCACGACACCCGCCCCCGCCCAGGACCGTTCCGCCGTGCGTACGCTGCTGCGCCTGTGGCCGTACGTGCGGCCCGTGCGGGTGCGGCTGTTCACCGCCGCGTTCGTGGCGGTACTCGCCTCCTGCGTGGCCCTGGTGATCCCGCTCGTCCTGAAGTGGATGGTGGACGGGCCCATCGCGGACCGGGACCCGGGCGGGGTCTGGCTCGGCGCGCTGTACCTGCTGCTGCTCGGCCTCGCCGAGGCCCTGCTGTTCGGACTGCGGCGGTGGCTGGTGGCGCGGCCGCTCTCCCGCGTCGAGGCGTCCATGCGGGCGGATCTGTACCGGCACCTCCAGCGGCTGCCGGTGGCCTTCCACGACCGGTGGGCCTCGGGGCAGTTGCTGTCCCGGGGGACGACGGACCTGATGCTGCTGCGCATGTTCCTCGCCTTCCCGCTGACGTTCCTGCTGGTCAACGGCGTGACGATACTCGTCGGCGTGGTCATCATGCTGCTCCAGGACTGGACCCTGGGGCTGGTGATCCTCGGGCCCGCCGTGCCCGTGATGGTCACCTGCGTGATCTTCGAGAAGCGGTACGCCAAGGTGGCCCGGCTCGCCCAGGACCAGGTCGGCGACCTGACGACGGTCGTCGAGGAGAGCGTGCTCGGCATCCGCATCATCAAGGGCTTCGGCCGGCACCGGAGCCAGGCCCGTGCGTTCCGGGAGCTGTCGGGGACGCTGCGCGGCACGGAGCTGCGCAAGGCACGGCTGCTGGCGACGATCTGGGGCGTCATCGTGACGCTGCCGGAGGTCGCGATCGGGGCGGCGCTGGTGGTCGGGGTCGTGCAGGTGGCCGACGGGGGGTTGTCGGCGGGGACGCTGGTGGCGTTCCTATCCACGGCGCTGGCGCTGCGGTGGCCGGTGGAGTCGATCGGGTTCCTGCTGGCGATGAGCCAGGAGGCGGCGACGGCGACGGAACGGTACTTCGAGGTGATGGACGAGGACGTCGAGGAGCGGGGGGTTCCCGGTGGCCCGGCGTCACCGGCCGCGACGGGGTCCGGCCTCCGCTTCCACGACGTGACCTTCCGCTACCCGGACGCCCCGCCCGGCTCCCCGCCCGTCCTGGACAAGGTGGACCTCCACGTGCGCCCCGGCGAATCCATGGCCCTGGTCGGAGCGACCGGCAGCGGCAAGACCACCCTCACGGCGCTCATCCCCCGCTTCTACGAGGTGACCTCGGGCCGCATCACCCTCGACGGCGTCGACGTCACGACCCTGTCCAGACAGGCGCTGCGCGCCAAGGTGGCGGTCGCCTTCGAGGAGCCCACGCTGTTCTCGGCCGCGGTCGGCGACAACGTTCTCATGGGGGCCGGCGACACGGCCGGCCCGGCGGAGCTGGAGCGCGCCCTGGCCGTCGCCCAGGCCGACTTCGTGCACGCGCTGCCGCAGGGGACGGACACCCAGGTGGGCGAGCAGGGCCTCAGCCTCTCGGGCGGGCAGCGGCAGCGCCTGGCCCTGGCCAGAGCCGTCGTCGGACAGCCGGAGTTCCTCGTCCTGGACGACCCGCTGTCGGCCCTGGACGTGCACACCGAGGCCGCCGTCGAGGCCGCCCTGCGACAGGTCCTCGCGGACACCACCGCCCTGATCGTGGCGCACCGCCCGTCCACCGTGCTGCTCGCCGACCGCGTCGCGCTGCTGTCCGGCGGCCGGATCACCGCGGTCGGCACCCACCACGAACTGCTGCGCACGAACGCCGAGTACGCGCACTTGATGTCCGGCGAACAGTCAGGGGAGCAGCCGGGCGAGCTGTCCGGCGAACAGTCCGGCGAACAGGAGGACGCACGATGACGGCGGCCACCACCGCACCGGCCGACGGAACACCCGACGACGAAAAGCCCGAGGCCGAGAAACCCGACACCGGGAAACCCGACGCTCGGACCCCCGCCACCGGCGACCCCTTCGACCGGGACGCCCTGCCCACACCCCCGGGCGCCACCGCCGCCCTGCTGCGCTCCCTGCTCGCGCCCATGAAGGCCCGCGTCACGGTCACGTCGCTCCTGCTGCTGCTCCAGCAGGCGGTCGTGCAGGCGGGCCCGCTGCTCGTGGCGTACGCCATCGACCGTGCGGTGCCGGCGTTCCGGGCGCAGGACCACGGGCCGCTGATCGCGGTGGCCGTCGGCTACCTGGCGTGCGCGCTGGCCGCGGGCGGGCTCCAGTTCGCGTTCGTCGCCGCCGCGGCCCGCGTCAGCCAGGACGTCCTGCTCGACCTGCGCGGCCGGATCTTCCGTCACGCGCAGACGCTGAGCGTCGACTTCCACGAGCGCTACACCTCGGGCCGGCTCATCTCCCGCTCCACCACGGACGTGGAGTCGCTGCGCGAGCTGCTGGACGAGGGCCTTCAGGAACTCGTCACGGTCATCCTGTCCTTCGTCTACATCTCGGCGATGCTGCTCTGGCTCGACCTGGGCCTCGGGGGCGTGGCGGTGGCGTCCCTGGTGCCGCTCTACGCCCTGGTGCGGCTGTACCAGCGGCGCGCCGGGCGGGTGTACCGGGCGAGGTCGACCGCCATCGCCGCCGTCATCGTCAAGTTCGTCGAGACCATGAACGGCATCCGCCCGGTGCGCGCCTTCCGCCGCGAGGCCGTCAACGACGCGGACTTCGGCGCGCTCAACCAGCGGCACGAGCGCACCAACGGCGACGCGCTGCTGGAGATGGCCCGGTATGTCACCGGTTCACGGCTGGTCGCCAACACGGCGGTCGCCGCGATCGTGCTGTGGGGCGCCTACCGGGTCGCGGACGGCACCCTGGCCCTCGGTGTGCTGGCGGCGGCCGTGCTGTACCTGCGGCGGCTGTACGACCCGATCGACCGGCTCGGGATGTTCCTCAACTCCTACCAGTCGGCGGCGGCCTCGCTGGAGAAGATCGCCGGGCTGCTCGCACAGACGCCCTCCGTGCCCGAGCCGCCGACTCCACGGCAGCTTCCCGCGCTGGAGAGCCAACAGCCGGGCCGCGAGGTCGTCTTCGACGGCGTCCGCTTCGGCTACCGCACCGGCGGAGAGGTGCTGCCCCGCTTCGACCTGACGGTCCCGGCCGGGCAGACGGTCGCGGTCGTCGGCTCCACGGGCGCCGGCAAGTCGACGCTGGCGAAGTTGCTGGCCCGGTTCTACGACCCCTCCGACGGCCGGGTGCTGCTGGACGGCGTCGACCTGCGCGATCTCGCCGTGCCCGAACTGCGGCGCGGGGTGGTCATGGTGACGCAGGAGGCGTTCCTGTTCTCCGGCACGGTCGCGGAGAACATCGCGATCGGCCGCCCGGACGCCACGCGCGAGGAGATCGAGCGGGCGGCGAAGGAGATCGGCGCGCACGACTTCATCAGCTCCCTGCCCGACGGCTACGACACCGACGTACGCAAGCGGGGCGGCCGCATCTCGGCCGGTCAGCGACAACTGGTCGCGTTCGCACGGGCGTTGCTGGCCGACCCGGCGGTGCTGATCCTCGACGAGGCGACCAGCTCGCTGGACATCCCGGGCGAGCGTGCGGTGCAGCGGGCGATGGCGACGGTGCTGAAGGGCCGTACGGCCGTGGTCATCGCGCACCGGCTGTCGACCGTCGAGATCGCGGACCGTGTCCTGGTGATGGAACACGGGAAGATCGTCGAGGACGGCGAACCGGCCGAACTCGTCGCGGGCACGGGCAGGTTCGCGGATCTGCACCGGGCCTGGCGGGACAGCCTGGCGTAGGACGGCGGCGGAAGGGCGGCGGAGGCGGGCGGATGATCGACGCGTACGAGGACCCCGGCACACCCGACTCCCGGAGCGGCGGCCGTTACCTGTGGTGGCTGGTCGCCCGGCAGCCCTGGCGGTGTGCGGCCGGGGCGACGTTCGGCAGCGTGTGGATGGTGCTGCTGGCGGCGACGCCGTATCTGATGTCCCGGGCGATCGACGACGGTCTGGAACCCGGCGACATGGGCGCGCTGGCGCTCTGGAGCGGCGCGCTGTTCACGGTCGGGGCGTTCAACTCCTGGCTGAGCATCATGCGCCACCGCACCATGACCCGCGTCCGCATGGACGCCAACTTCCGCACGGTGAAGGTCGTCGTCGGCCAGGCGGTGCGGCTCGGCGCCTGGCTGCCGCGGCAGATGGGAGCCGGGGAGGTCGTCACGATCGGTGTGGGCGACGTACAGACGATCAGCCAGTCGCTGACGGTGGTCGGCCCCGGCGTCGGCGCGGTCGTGGCCTATCTGGCGGTCGCGGTCCTGCTGGTCTCGGTCTCGCCGCTCATCGCCGGGGTCGTCCTGCTCGGCATCCCGCTGATCGTCCTGCTCGTCGGCCCGCTGCTCGGGCGGCTACAGGGTTCCGAGACGGAGTACCGCGAGCGGCAGGGCGTGCTCACCGCGCGGATCGGCGACCTGGCGGGCGGTCTGCGGGTCCTCGCCGGGCTGGGCGGCAAGACGCTGGTCGCGGACGCCTTCCGCCACGACTCGCGGCGGCTGCGCGAGCAGGGGTACCGGGTCGGCGCGGTGACCAGCTGGGTCCAGGCCCTCGGCATCGGGCTGCCGACGCTGTTCCTCGCCGTGGTGACCTGGCTGGCGGCCCGCCTGGCCGCCCAGGGGGACATCACCGTGGGCCAGTTGGTGTCGGTCTACGGCTACGTCGCGGTGCTGGTGGGCCCGGTGTCCTTCTGGGTGGAGTGCGGCTACCAGATCAGCCGCGGCCTGGTGTGCGCGCGTCGCGTCGTACGGTTCGTGCGCCTGGAGCCGATGCCGGACACCGGCACCCGGGACGCCCCGTCCGAACCGTCGGCCCTGTACGACCCCGAGTCCGGCGTGCGCGTCCTCCCCGGCCGCCTGACGGCCCTGGTCGCGGAACACCCGGCCGACGCCACGGCGATCCTGGACCGCCTCGCCCGGTACACCCCTTCGGACGCGACATGGGGCGGGACACGCCTGGACGACATCGCGCTCCCCCAGATCCGGGAACACATCCTGCTGGCCGACCACGAGTCCGACCTGTTCGCAGGAACCCTCCAGGACATGATCGGACCCTTAAGGGGCGCGGGGCAGTGCCGATCTGCGGCTCCGCCGCCGGGCGCGACAAGCCACAACGCACCCGCAGACGCCACACCACACCACACGGCAACTCAGACGGCGCTCCACACCGCCGCAGCCGATGACATCGTCCAAGCACTCCCCGACGGCCTGAACACCCACATGGCCGCCCAGGCCCGCAACCTCTCCGGCGGCCAACGCCAGCGCATCCGCCTGGCCAGAGCCCTCCTCGCCGACCCGGAGATCCTCCTCGCCGTCGAGCCCACCTCCGCCCTCGACGCCCACACCGAAGCCACCGTCGCCGGCCGCCTCAGAGAAGCCCGGCACGGCCGCACCACGGTCGTGACCACCACCTCCCCCCTCGTCCTGGACCGCGCCGACACCGTCCACTACCTGGTCGACGGCAAGGTCGCGGCCTCGGGCGGCCACCACGAACTGCTCGACACCACCCCCGGCTACCGCGCCCTCGTGGCCAGGGACAACGAGGAGGCCGTCCGATGAGCCGCGCACACCTGCCCGTGGCCGAACGGGCGGACGTCCGACGGGCGTTACTCGACCTCGTACGGGCCGACACCCGGGCCTTCACCACCGTCCTCGGCCTCAACGCCCTCGCCGCCCTGGCCGGTCTGGCAGGGCCCTGGCTGCTGGGCCGGATGATCGACGACGTCCGCGCCGGGCAGGGCGTGGCGGCCGTGGACCGGCTGGCCCTCGTGCTCCTGGTCTGCGCCCTCGCCCAGTTGTTCCTCGCCCGCTGGGCCCGATACGTGGGCCACCGCTTCGGCGAACGCACCCTCGCGCGCGTACGGGAACGGTTCGTGGACCGTGCCCTCGACCTGCCCGCCTCGGTCGTGGAACGCGCCGGCACCGGCGACCTGACGGCCCGCGGCACCTCGGACGTCACGACCGTGGGCAACACGCTGCGGGACGCCGGTCCGGAACTGCTCATCAACCTCGTGCAGTGCCTGTTCCTGGTCGGCGCGGTGTTCCTGCTGGACCCGCTGCTCGGTGCCGTCGGCGTGCTCGGCCTGACGCCGATCTGGCTGGCGTTGCGCTGGTACCTGCGGCGGGCCCGGGACGGGTATCTCGCCGAGGGCGCCGCCACCTCGGACGTCGCGGAGATCCTCGCGGCGACCGCGGCCGGAGCGCGCACGGTGGAGGCGTTCCGGCTCCGCGAGCAGCGCACCGCCGCGAGCCGGGACGCGCTGGAGACGTCCCGCCGTACGCGCTTCCACACGCTGTTCCTGCGCACGGTGTTCTTCCCGGCGGTGGAGGTGTCGTACGTCCTCCCGGTCGCCGGCGTGCTGGTGATCGGCGGGGCGCTGCACACCTCGGACTCGATGAGCCTCGGGGCGGTCGTGGCGGCGGCCCTGTATCTGCACCAGTTGAGCGGGCCGCTGGACGAGATCCTGGTGCGGGTCGAGCAACTCCAGAGCAGCGGCGCCTCCTTCGCCCGGGTGGAGGGGCTGGCCCGGGCCCCGCGGGCGGCCGGTGAGGGCGAGGGTCCCGATCCGGACGGCGACCGTATCGACGTCACCGGCGTGCGCTACGCCTACGACGGGGGTGTGGAGGTGCTGCGCGGCGTCGACCTGACGGTGACGCCCGGGGAGCGGCTGGCCATGGTCGGGCCGTCGGGCGCCGGCAAGACCACGCTGAGCCGGCTGATGGCGGGCATCGACGCGCCGACGGCCGGCTCGGTGACGGTCGGCGGCGTGCCCGTCGTCGGGCTCGGACCGGAGCGGCTGCGCCGCCAGGTCGTCCTGGTCACCCAGGAACACCATGTGTTCCTCGGCACGGTCCGCGACAATCTGCGGATCGCCGAACCGTCCGCCGGGGACGAGGAGTTGTGGAAGGCGCTGTCGGTGGTCGGCGCCGACGCGTGGGTGCGGGAGCTGCCGGAAGGCCTGGAGACCCGCCTTGGCCAGGGCGGTCACCGCACCGACGGCTCACAGGCACAGCAACTCGCCCTGGCCCGCGTGGTGCTGGCGGACCCGCACACGCTGATCCTCGACGAGGCGACCGCGCTGCTCGACCCGACGACCGCCCGGCACACCGAGCGTGCCCTGGCCGCCGTGCTGGAGGGGCGCACCGTCATCGCCGTCGCCCACCGGCTGCACACCGCGCACGACGCCGACCGGGTGGCCGTGATGGAGGACGGCCGGCTCACCGAACTCGGCACGCACGACGAGCTGGTGGCGGCCGACGGGGCCTACGCGGCGCTGTGGCACTCCTGGCACGGGGACCTGCCCGACGCCCGCGAACCGTCCGCATAGCGAACATGAACTTCCGGTCAACGAACCGATTCCGGCCATAGTGTTGACGCGCCCCTGACAGAAAGCGCGCTCCCCTGCCACGCTTCCCACGACTGCTCCACGGCAACCCCACGGCAACACCTCCACCTCCCCAGGCCGGGCGACCCCCGGTCCCGCAGAAGGAGCCAGTGTTGAGAAGCAGTTCCTCGCGAAGAAGCACCTCCCACAGACGCACTCCCCACACCCCCCGCCGCACCGCGGCCGTGGCCCTCGCCGGCGTCGCCGCGCTGATCGCCGCCGCCGTGCAGAGCGGCACCGCCACCGCGGCACCGGAGAAGGCACCGTCGGCCGCGAGCAAGGCGAACCCCGGCTCGGAGTCGGTCCGGCTCTCCCCCGCCCAGCGCGCCGCCCTGATCCGCGAGGCCGACGCGGACAAGGCCGGGACGGCGAAGGACCTGGGCCTCGGCACCAAGGAGAAGCTGGTCGTCCGCGACGTCCTCAAGGACCGCGACGGCACCCTGCACACGCGCTACGAGCGCACCTACGACGGCCTGCCGGTCCTCGGCGGCGACCTCGTCGTGGAGAGCACGAAGACGGACGACACCGCCGCCGTCGTGAAGGCCACCCGCGCCGCGATCAAGCCGGCCACGACGATGACCGCGGTGTCCGCCGCGAGGGCCCGGCAGCAGGCCCTGGCCGCGGGCAAGGCCGAGGACGCCAGGAACCCGGCCGTCAACCGGGAGCCCCGCAAGGTGATCTGGGCCGCGAACGGCAAGCCGGTCGTGGCGTACGAGACGGTCGTCGGCGGCTTCCAGCACGACGGCACTCCGCAGGAACTGCACGTCGTCACCGACGCCACCACCGGCGAGAAGCTGTACGAGTGGGAGGCCATCGAGAACGGCACCGGCAACACGGTGTACTCCGGCACGGTCGACCTCACGACCACGCAGTCGGGTTCGGCGTACAACCTCACCGACGGCGCCCGCGGCAACCACAAGACGTACAACCTCAACCGCGGCACCTCCGGCACCGGCACCCTCTTCTCCGGCGCCGACGACGTCTGGGGCAACGGCAGCCCCTCCAACCTGGAGTCGGCCGCCGCCGACGCGCACTACGGCGCCGCACTGACGTGGGACTACTACAAGAACGTGCACGGCCGCAGCGGCATCCGCGGCGACGGAGTGGGCGCGTACTCGCGGGTCCACTACGGCAACAACTACGTCAACGCGTTCTGGTCGGACAGCTGCTTCTGCATGACGTACGGCGACGGCTCGGGCAACGCGAACCCGCTGACGTCGATCGACGTGGCCGCGCACGAGATGACCCATGGGCTCACCTCGAACACCGCGGGCCTCAACTACAGCGGCGAGTCCGGCGGTCTGAACGAGGCGACCAGCGACATCTTCGGCGCGACCGTCGAGTTCTTCGCCAAGAACTCCTCCGACGTCGGTGACTACCTCATCGGCGAGGAGATCGACATCAACGGCGACGGCACGCCGCTGCGCTATATGGACAAGCCCAGCAAGGACGGCTCGTCCAAGGACGCCTGGTACTCGGGCATCGGCTCGATCGACGTGCACTACTCCTCGGGCCCGGCGAACCACTTCTTCTACCTGCTGAGCGAGGGCAGCGGCACCAAGACCATCAACGGCGTCAGCTACGACTCGCCCACCTCGGACGGCCTTCCGGTCACCGGCATCGGCCGGGACAAGGCGGAGAAGATCTGGTTCCGCGCCCTGACCACCAAGTTCACCTCGACCACCAACTACGCGGGCGCCCGCACCGGCACCCTCGCGGCGACCGGTGAGCTGTACGGCACCGACAGCGCCGAGTACAAGGCGGTCCAGGACGCGTGGGCGGGCGTGAACGTCGGCGCCCGCTCCGGCGGCGGAGGCGGCGGAGGTACGTCCTTCGAGAACACCGCCGACGTGGCGATCCCGGACCGGGGCGCGGCGGTCACGTCGCCGGTCACCGTCTCCGGCCGGACGGGCAACGCGCCGTCCAACCTCCAGGTCGCCGTGGACATCGTCCACACCTACATCGGTGACCTCCAGGTGCAGCTCGTCGCCCCCGACGGCACGGCGTACACGCTGAAGGGCTACGGCACCGGCGGCAGCGCGGACAACATCGCCACCACCTACACGGTGAACGCCTCCTCCGAGGCCGCCAACGGCGTCTGGCAGCTGCGGGTCCAGGACAACGCGGCCCGTGACACCGGATACATCAACAGCTGGAAGCTCACCTTCCCGTAGGCCCGTGCGCGGTCCGTACAGGACAGGGCGCCGCCCCGGTGGGTTCGACTCCCCCGGGGCGGCGCCCACTTCATGTCTCCGGTGCGACACGTCGCCGTCGTTTTCCGGCCAACATCACGTGGTGCTCCTGACATGTACGCGTCCCAAGTGCCACTCTTCCCCCACCCGCCGCACAGCACCGCAGCACTTCCCCCACATCTAGGAGCTCGTGTGACCTCCCCTCTCTACGCGCGTCACAAGCGCACCACGCTGGCCATCGCCACCGCCGTCGCCGCCGGCGCCCTGCTCACCACCGGTCTGACCTCCGGCAGCAGCGTCGCCGCCGACTCCGCGAGCAAGCCGACGCTCGCCGCCGCCCCCGTCCTCCTCACCGCGCCCGCCCGCGCCGCCCTCATCAAGGAGCAGCAGGCGGACGCCACCGGGACCGCCGACGAGATAGGCCTCGGCGCCCAGGAGAAGCTGGTCGTCAAGGACGTCGTGAAGGACGCCGACGGCACCGTCCACACCCGCTACGAGCGCACCTACGCGGGCCTGCCGGTCCTCGGCGGCGACCTCGTCGTGCACGAGTCGAAGTCGGGCGAGACCAAGGGCGTCACCAGAGCGACGAAGGCCGCGCTCAAGGTCGCCTCGCTCAAGCCGGCGGTCCCCGCCGCCAAGGCCGAGAAGCAGGCCGTGACGCTCGCCAAGGCGGCCGGCTCGGAGAAGACCGAGGCGAACTCCACGCCCCGCAAGGTGATCTGGGCGGCCGCCGGCAAGCCCACCCTCGCCTACGAGACGGTCGTCGGCGGTCTCCAGGAGGACGGCACCCCGAACGAACTGCACGTCATCACGGACGCCGCCACCGGCAAGAAGCTCTACGAGTACCAGGGCATCGAGACCGGCACCGGCAACACGACCTACAGCGGCAAGGTCACCATCGGCACCACGAAGTCCGGGTCGTCGTACACCCTGACGGACGGCACGCGCGGCGGCAACAAGACGTACAACCTCAACCGCGGCACCTCCGGCACGGGCACCCTCTTCTCCGGCTCCGACGACGTCTGGGGCACCGGCAACCCCTCCAACCTGGAGACCGCCGCCGCCGACGCCCACTACGGCGCCCAGGTGACCTGGGACTTCTACAAGAACACCTTCGGCCGCAGCGGCATCCGCAACGACGGCAAGGCGGCCTACTCGCGCGTCCACTACGGCAACAACTACGTCAACGCCTTCTGGTCGGACGGCTGCTTCTGCATGACGTACGGCGACGGCTCGGGCAACACCCACCCGCTGACCTCGCTCGACGTGGCCGCGCACGAGATGAGCCACGGCCTGACGTCGGCCACCGCCGGCCTCAACTACAGCGGCGAGTCCGGCGGTCTGAACGAGGCGACGAGCGACATCTTCGGCGCGGGCGCGGAGTTCTTCGCCAACAACTCCTCCGACGCCGGTGACTACCTCATCGGCGAGGAGATCGACATCAACGGCGACGGCTCCCCGCTGCGCTACATGGACAAGCCCAGCAAGGACGGCGACTCCGCCGACGCCTGGTCGTCCAGCCTGGGCGGCCTGGACGTCCACTACTCCTCCGGTCCCGCCAACCACTTCTTCTACCTGCTGTCCGAGGGCAGCGGCGCGAAGACCATCAACGGCGTGACCTACAACTCGCCGACGTCCAACGGCTCCACGGTCACCGGCATCGGCCGCACCAAGGCGCTCCAGATCTGGTACAAGGCGCTGACGACGTACATGACGTCGACGACCAAGTACGCGGGCGCCCGCACGGCGACCCTGAACGCGGCCTCGGCGCTGTACGGCGCGAGCAGCGCCGAGTACAAGGCGGTCGCGTCCGCCTGGTCCGCCGTCAACGTGGGCTGACCGAAGCACGGCCGAGGGCGGTACCCGGAGCGAAGGCACATCCGGGTACCGCCCTACTCTTGGTGACCATGTCTTCGGAAGACTTCACCTACGCCGACGTCGGCGCCACCCGTGACGAGGGCTTCTGCCCGCCGGGCTTCCACCCCATGAACGTGCGCACCCGCCTCGGGGAAGGCGAGGAGGTCTTCCGCCGGGCCTCGGAGGCGGTGCTCACCTGGGAGATGCACCGGGTCCTGGGCGTCGGCATCGACGCCGGCGCGGACCGGGCCGCCCCCGGCGTCGACGTCACCGTGACCCTCGCCGGCATGATCAAGGCTCCCTGCCGTGTGGTGTGGACGGTCGAGGAACCCCGCCGCGCCGGCTGGGCCTACGGCACGTTGCCCGGCCACCCGGAGTGCGGCGAGGAGTCCTTCGTGGTCGACCGCACGGGCGACGGCACGGTCTGGCTGACCGTGAACGCCTTCAGCCGCGCGGCCAAGTGGTACGCGAAGGCGGGCGGGCCGGCGACCAGGGGGTTCCAGCACGCGTACGCACGCAGGTGCGGCAACGTCCTACGGAACCTTGCCACGCAGGGTGGTGCGGAGGCCTAGGTCGTGTCCGCAAAGTCCCGTCGTCCGCCCGGAGGGCGGGCCTCGCGGCGTCCGGTGCGTGCTCTGGGGGTCCCCCCGGCCGAAGGCTGGGGGAGTGCCGGGCGGACGCCCGCGTACTGGTTGTACGTGGGTGTTCGCCCGGTGCGGCGAGAGGGCGTGCTGGGCGTCGCGGGGCAGGCGGGACTTTGCGGACACGCCCTAGGGGCGCGGGGCTGTATCGATTTGCGGCTCCGCCGCGCGGGCGCGACCAGCCCCCACGCACCCGCGGACGACACTCAACGCATCAACAACCCCGCAGCCTCCACAAGCTCCTCGCTCGGCCCGGCCACCAGCCCCAACTCCGCACTCGAAGCCAACAGCCGATGCGCGGGAAGGATCCGCACCGTATACCCGAAAGGCCCGGTGCGGTCCAAGGACAAGGGCCCCTCGTAAACCCAGCGCCCGTCCCGGTCGGGAGACCCCACCGGCTTCAGCGGGACGACCGCCGCGTCGGCGATATGGTCCTCCTCGTCCACCCGCCCCGAAACGGCCTGCACCTCCACGTCATCAGGCCCGAGATCCCCGAGCCCCACCCGCACGCGAAGCCCCAGCGTCGTCCCCAGCTCCGCCAGCGCAGCAGCCGCGGACGTCTCCACATGGTCGACGGTGACGCCCGGCCACGCCGTCCGCACCCGGCCCTTCCACTCGGCGAGCTCCCGCGCCGCGTCCGGAACCATGGACCGGTGGGCGAGCGCCGCCGGTGAGTAGAGCCGCTCGACGTACTCGCGGACCATCCGCCCGGCCAGCACCTTCGGCCCGAGCAGGCTCAGCGTCTGGCGGACCATCTCGATCCACCGGTCGGGCAGCCCGCTCCGCCCGCGCTCGTAGAAGCTCGGCGTCACCCGCTGCTCCAGCAGGTCGTACAGCGCCGCGGCCTCTATGTCGTCGCGGTGGTCCGGGTCGGTCCCCAAACCGTCGGCCGTGGGGACGGCCCAGCCGAAGTCGGGCTGGAACCACTCGTCCCACCAGCCGTCCAGGACGGACAGGTTGAGACAGCCGTTGAGCGCCGCCTTCATCCCGGACGTGCCGCAGGCCTCCAGCGGGCGAAGAGGGTTGTTCAGCCAGATGTCGCACCCCGGGTACAGCTTCTGCGCCATGCCCATGCCGTAGTCCGGCAGGAACACGATCCGGTGCCGTACCCGCGGATCGTCCGCGAACCGCACCAGCTCCTGCACCAGCCGCTTCCCGCCGTCGTCCGCGGGGTGCGCCTTGCCCGCCACGACGATCTGGATCGGCCGCTCGGGATGCAGCAGCAGGTCCATCAGCCGGTCACGGTCGCGCAGCATCAGCGTCAGGCGCTTGTACAACGGGACGCGCCGCGCGAAGCCGATGGTGAGGACGTCCGGGTCGAGCACGCCGTCGATCCAGCCCAGCTCGGCCGTGCCGGCCCCGCGCTGCCGCCAGGAGGCCCGCAGCCGCTCCCGCACCTCCGTCACGAGCTGCTCGCGCAGCCCCCGCCGCAGCTCCCAGATCTCCTGGTCGGGGATGTCCGCCACCGCGTCCCAGCGGTCCGAGCCGCCGACGGTCAGCGCGTCCTCGGCGCGGTGGACGCCGATCTGCCGGGCGCCGAGCCGGAACACCTCCGGGGCGACCCAGGTGGGCGCGTGCACACCGTTCGTCACGGAGGTGATCGGCACCTCGTCGGCGTCGAACCCGGGCCACAGACCCGAGAACATCTCGCGGCTGACGTTGCCGTGCAGCAGGGAGACGCCGTTGGCGCGCTGGGCGAGGCGCAGGCCCATCACGGCCATGTTGAACAGGTTGGGCTCCCCGCCGGGATAGGTCTCCATGCCGAGCCTGAGGACGCGCTCGACGTCGATGCGGGGCAGCTCGGCGTCGGGGCCGAAGTGGCGGGCGACCAGTTCGCGGTCGAAGCGGTCGATGCCGGCCGGGACGGGGGTGTGGGTGGTGAAGACGGTCCCGGCGCGGACCGCCTCCAGCGCCGAGTCGAAGTCCAGGCCCTCGGCGCAGAGCTCGGCGATCCGCTCCAGACCGAGGAACCCGGCGTGCCCCTCGTTCGTGTGGAAGACCTCCGGCTCGGGGTGACCGGTGAGCCGGCAGTACGTGCGCACCGCCCGGACCCCTCCTATGCCGAGCAGCATCTCCTGGAGCAGCCGGTGCTCGCTGCCGCCGCCGTAGAGCCGGTCGGTGACGCCACGCTCGCCGAGGTCGTTCTCCTCGACGTCCGAGTCCAGCATCAGCAGCGGGACCCGGCCGACCTGCGCCAGCCAGATCCGGGCGTGGAGCTGCTTGCCGCCGGGCAGGGCGAGGGCGACCTGGGCGGGGGTGCCGTCGGCCTCCTCCAGGAGGACCACGGGCAGCTCGTTGGGGTCGAGGACGGGGTAGTGCTCCTGCTGCCAGCCGTCCCGGGACAGGGTCTGGCGGAAGTAGCCGTGCCGGTAGAGCAGGCCGACGCCGATCAGCGGGACGCCGAGGTCGCTGGCCGCCTTCAGGTGGTCGCCGGCCAGGATGCCGAGGCCGCCGGAGTACTGCGGCAGGGCGGCCGTGATGCCGAACTCGGGTGAGAAGTAGGCGATCGCGGCGGGGAGTTCGTCGGGCTGGGCCTGGTACCAGCGCTCGCCGGTCATGTAGTCGTTCAGATCGCCCGCGACCGCGGCGAGGCGGCGCAGGAAGCGGCGGTCCGAGGCCAGGTCCGCGAGCCGTGCGGGCGGCACGCTGCCCAGCAGCCGGACCGGGTCGCCGCCCGAGGCGGCCCAGCGCTCGGGGTCGACGGACTGGAACAGGTCACGGGTCTCCGCGTGCCACGACCAGCGCAGGTTGCGGGCCAGATCACTGAGCGGCCGGAGGGGTTCGGGGAGAACGGGTCGGACGGTGAATCGACGGATCGCCTTCACGGGGTTCCACCTCGGCGCGTTCGCAGGATGACGCAGGGTTCTGACACAGGGCTTCATCGACGTCACCTACGACAGTACCGGCGCCGGTGCCGCCTCCGGTGAAGCTCCGCCACCCAATCCCCGATCGTCCGGAACCGCCCCATCCGCGGATATGGCCGATTCCGCCCCCATAGGCGTCCTTGTGGCGCTTCACACGCCACGAGAGGCTGCCCCTGGCGTACCGGCCCGCGCCTGCCGCACGCGGTACCGCGCGGCAGCCGTACGCCGAATCGAGGAGGGGAACTCGGACCATGGCACGGACGCGCGCACGGCGTCTGCGCTGGACGGGCGGCCTGGCGGCGGCGATCTGTGCCGCGGCGTTTTCGGCCATCACCCTGCCCGCGCACGCCGCACCGGAGGGGCGGATACTCGGCGCCGGACAACCCGGCTCCGTGCACGGAAGTTACCTGGTGACACTGAAGGAGGGCACACGGGCTCCGTCGGCTGCCGGACGGGCCCTCGCCGGGACGTACGGGGTGAGGATCAGCCACATCTACGGCACCGTCCTGAACGGCTACGCGATCAGGACCGACGAGAGACGGGCCGGGCGGCTCGCCGCCGACCCCCGGGTCGCCTCGGTCGTCCAGGACACCCGCGTCCGGCTGGACCGCACCCGGCACGAGCCGCCCTCCTGGGGGCTGGACCGGATCGACCAGCCGGGACTGCCGCTGGACCGGAGCTACACCTGGCCCGGGTCGGCGGGGGCCGGGGTGACCGTGTACGTGATCGACACCGGCGTCCGGACCACGCACCGGGACTTCGGCGGCCGGGCGGGCCACGGCTGGGACTTCGTCGGGAACGACGAGGTCGCCTCCGACGCCAACGGCCACGGCACGCACGTCGCCGGCACGGTCGCCGGGAGGACCCACGGTGTCGCCAAGAAGGCCCGCGTCGTCTCCGTACGCGTCCTCGACGCCGCGGGGGCGGGGACCACGGCCCGGGTGATCGCCGGGATCGACTGGGTCACCCGGCACGCGAAGAAACCCGCCGTCGCCAACCTCAGCCTGGGCGGCCCGCGCAACGACCGGCTGGACACCGCCGTCCGCGCCTCCATCGCCTCCGGCGTCACCTACACGGTCGCCGCGGGCAACGACGGCAGGCAGGCGGGCCTGTACTCCCCGGGACGCGTCAAGCAGGCGGTCACGGTCGGCGCGACCGACCGGAGGGATGCAAAACCGGCCTTCTCCAACCACGGTCCGGCCCTCGATCTCTTCGCTCCGGGCGTGCACATCACCTCCGCGTCCGCGGCGACCGACACGGCGCGGGCCGTGTTCTCGGGTACCTCGATGGCGGCGCCACATGCCGCGGGCGCCGCCGCGCTGTATCTGGCCGACCACCCGAGGGCGGCTCCGGCCCAGGTCGGGAGGGCCCTGACCGGCGGAGCGGCGACCGGGAAGATCTCCGGCCGGGGTCCCGGTTCGCCGGACAAGTTACTGCGGGTGCCGCACACCTAGGGCGAAGGAGCAGCCACGCGCAGGGGCCGGCCTCGTCCGCCGCGGACGAGGCCGGTCTTGTGTGTCGACATACGCGTGAGTAGTTAACAAAGTGCCGGATTGCTCACCCGAATAGGGTGGGAAGGCTCCTCCGGGTACCCCTCTCAGGAGCACCATGCAGGACCCACCTCCCCACAGACATCCGCCTACCCACGTTGACGCGGACAGGAGCGGTCATGCCCGCCAAGCACCATTCGTCACCATCCCCCACCCGCCGCACCGGGGCGCGCGCGCCCGGCGGTGAGCCACGTCCCGCGCGCCCGGCCGACGCCGGTCCGCACGTCCCGGAACCACCCCCAGTGAGCGAGGCGACCGCCGTCGGGCGCATACCCGTTCTCGATGTCCGCCCGGTCGTCCAGCGCGGGCGCAGGCCGGCCAAGGCCGTGACCGGTGAGACCTTCGAGATCTCGGCGACCGTGTTCCGGGAGGGGCACGACGCGGTCGCCGCCAATGTCGTCCTGAAGGATCCCGAGGGCCGCCCCGGCCCGTGGACGCCGATGCGGGAGCTGGCCCCCGGGACGGACCGGTGGGGGGCCGAGGTCACGGCCGGCGAGCCCGGCCTGTGGACGTTCACCGTGGAGGCCTGGGGCGATCCGGTCAGCACCTGGCGCCATCACGCGCGGATCAAGATTCCGGCGGGCATGGACACGGACACCGTCCTGGAGGAGGGCGCACGCCTGTACGAGAGGGCGGCCGCCGGTGTGCCCGAGGAGGAGGGCCGGCGTGCCGTGATCCTCGCGGCCGTCGAATCCCTGCGGGACGAGCACCGCCCGGCGGCGGCGCGGCTGGCGGCGGCGCTGACGCCTGAGGTGGACGAGGTGCTGGCCCGGCATCCGCTGCGGGACCTGGTCACCACCTCCGAGCCGCTGCCCCTGCTCGTGGAGCGGGAGCGGGCCCTGTACGGCTCCTGGTACGAGTTCTTCCCACGCTCGGAGGGCACCCGGCAGCAGCCGCACGGCACCTTCCGCACCGCCGCCCGCCGGCTGCCGGCGATCGCGGCGATGGGCTTCGACGTGGTCTACCTGCCCCCGATCCACCCCATCGGCACCACCTTCCGCAAGGGCAGGAACAACACCCTCTCGCCGGGCCCCGACGACGTCGGCGTGCCCTGGGCGATCGGCTCGCCGGAGGGCGGCCACGACGCCGTCCACCCCGATCTGGGCACCCTGGAGGACTTCACCTGGTTCGTCGGGCAGGCCCGCGAGCTGGGCATGGAGATCGCGCTGGACTTCGCGTTGCAGTGCTCCCCCGACCACCCCTGGGTGCAGAAGCATCCCGAGTGGTTCCACCACCGCCCCGACGGCTCGATCGCCTACGCGGAGAACCCGCCGAAGAAGTACCAGGACATCTATCCCATCGCCTTCGACGCCGACATGGACGGCCTGATCGCCGAGACGTGCCGGGTGCTGCGGCACTGGATGGGCTGCGGGGTGCGGATCTTCCGGGTGGACAACCCGCACACCAAGCCGGTCGTCTTCTGGGAGCGGGTCATCGCGGACATCAACCGCACCGACCCCGACGTGATCTTCCTGGCGGAGGCGTTCACCCGCCCCGCGATGATGCACACGCTCGCGCAGATCGGCTTCCAGCAGTCCTACACGTACTTCACCTGGCGCAACACCAAGGAAGAGCTGACCGAGTACCTCACGGAGCTGTCGGGCCAGGCCGCCTCCTACATGCGGCCGAACTTCTTCGCCAACACCCCCGACATCCTGCACGCCTACCTCCAGCACGGCGGCCGCCCCGCCTTCGAGGTCCGGGCCGTCCTCGCCGCGACCCTCTCGCCCACCTGGGGCATCTACTCCGGCTACGAACTGTGCGAGAACACCCCGCTCAAGGAGGGCGGCGAGGAGTACCTCGACTCGGAGAAGTACCAGCTCAGGCACCGCGACTGGGAAGCCGCCGAACGCGAGGGACGCACCATCACCCCGCTGCTCACCAGGCTCAACACCATCCGCCGGGAGAACCCGGCGCTCCAGCAGTTGCGCGACCTCCACTTCCACCACGCGGACCAGGAGGCGGTGATCGTCTACTCGAAGCGGAAGGGTTCGAACACGGTTCTGGTGGTCGCCAACCTCGACCCCCACCACACCCAGGAGGCCACGGTCTCGTTGGACATGCCGCAACTCGGCCGGGACTGGCACGAGTCGGTGCCGGTGCGCGACGAGCTCACCGGCGAGACCTATCACTGGGGCAGGGCCAACTACGTGCGCCTCGAACCGGGCCGTAGGCCCGCGCATGTCTTCTCGGTTCTGCGACCGTCCACCCCGCAGATCGGAGGGTCACCCACAACATGATCGTCAACGAACCCGTTCAGGACACCTTCGAGGACACTCCTGCCAGGGACCGGGACCCGGAGTGGTTCAAGCGCGCCGTCTTCTACGAGGTACTCGTCCGCTCGTTCCAGGACAGCAACGGTGACGGTGTCGGGGACCTGAAGGGCCTGACCGCGAAGCTCGACTACCTCCAGTGGCTCGGCGTCGACTGCCTGTGGCTGCCGCCGTTCTTCAAGTCCCCGCTCCGGGACGGCGGCTATGACGTCTCGGACTACACCGCCGTGCTGCCGGAGTTCGGTGACCTGGCCGACTTCGTGGAGTTCGTCGACGCCGCCCACCAGCGCGGCATGCGCGTGATCATCGACTTCGTCATGAATCACACCAGCGACCAGCACCCGTGGTTCCAGGAGTCCCGCAAGGATCCCGACGGCCCGTACGGCGACTACTACGTGTGGGCGGACGACGACAAGCAGTTCCAGGACGCGCGGATCATCTTCGTCGACACCGAGGCCTCGAACTGGACCTACGACCCGGTCCGCAAGCAGTACTACTGGCACCGTTTCTTCTCGCACCAGCCGGACCTCAACTACGAGAACCCGGCCGTGCAGGAGGAGATGATCTCCGCGCTGAAGTTCTGGCTGGACCTGGGCATCGACGGCTTCCGGCTGGACGCGGTGCCGTACCTGTACCAGGAGGAGGGCACCAACTGCGAGAACCTCCCGGCCACGCACGACTTCCTGAAGCGGGTGCGCAAGGAGATCGACGCGCAGTACCCGGACACGGTGCTGCTGGCGGAGGCCAACCAGTGGCCCGAGGACGTCGTCGACTACTTCGGCGACTACGCGGCCGGCGGCGACGAGTGCCACATGGCCTTCCACTTCCCGGTCATGCCGCGCATCTTCATGGCCGTGCGGCGCGAATCCCGCTACCCGGTCTCGGAAATCCTGGCCAAGACCCCGGCCATCCCCTCGGGCTGCCAGTGGGGCATCTTCCTGCGCAACCACGACGAGCTCACGCTCGAGATGGTCACCGACGAAGAGCGCGACTACATGTGGGCCGAGTACGCCAAGGACCCACGGATGCGCGCCAACATCGGGATCCGGCGCCGGCTCGCCCCGCTGCTGGACAACGACCGCAACCAGATCGAGCTGTTCACGGCCCTGCTGCTGTCGCTGCCGGGCTCGCCGATCCTGTACTACGGCGACGAGATCGGCATGGGCGACAACATCTGGCTCGGCGACCGCGACGCGGTGCGCACGCCGATGCAGTGGACCCCGGACCGCAACGCGGGGTTCTCCTCCTGCGATCCGGGACGGCTGTTCCTGCCCACGATCATGGACCCGGTCTACGGCTACCAGGTGACGAGCGTCGAGGCGTCCATGGCCTCGCCGTCGTCGCTGCTGCACTGGACCCGCCGCATGATCGAGATCCGCAAGCAGAACCCGGCCTTCGGCCTCGGTTCGTACACCGAGCTGCCGTCGACGAACCCGGCGGTGCTGGCGTTCCTGCGGGAGTACGAGGACGACCTGGTGCTGTGCGTGAACAACTTCTCGCGTTTCGCGCAGCCCACGGAGCTGGATCTGAGCGCCTTCGAGGGGCGGCACCCGGTGGAGCTGTTCGGCGGGGTCCGTTTCCCGGCGATCGGCGAGCTGCCGTATCTGCTGACGCTGGCGGGTCACGGTTTCTACTGGTTCCGGCTCCGCAGGGACGCCCTGTGAGGCCTGAGACGGCCTGAGACGGCCTGAATTGCGGGGCGGGACGCAAACCCCCGTGGCGGGGCGTTTCTCCCGCCCCGCCCGGGGCACGCATCAGTAACACCCCGCCCACCCGCGTGAGCCGGAAGGGCGCCGCCGGCACCTGCTGAAGGCCCCGGAGGCGCACCAACCATGGGTGAAAGGACGCGACGCCATGTCGGAAGCCGTCACACGCACCGTCACCACCCCGCCCGGCCTCCTTGCCTCCCTCGATCCGCTGCTGCGGGAGTGGCTGCCGCGACAGCGCTGGTTCGCGGGCAAGGGGCGTCCGGTCACCGGGTTCACGCTGGTCGATGCCACCGAGCTGCTCCCGGCCACGGGCAAGCTCGGCCTGTACCACCTGCTCGTCCGCGCCCACCAGCCGCTCGTGCCGTCCCATGGCGCGCCCGGCCATCCCGGCGACTGCTACCAGCTGCTGATAGGCGTGCGCGAGGCGCTGCCGCCTCGGCTGGCGCCCGCGCTGATCGGACACCTGTCGACGGGGCCGCTGGCCGGCCGGACGGCCTACGACGCCCTGCACGACGCCAGGCCCGCCGAGCTGCTCCTGGAGGCGCTGCGCACCCAGGCCAGGATCGGCGGGCTCCGCTTCGAGCGGGACCTCGACCAGGACATCCGCTCCGGTCTGGTACCGCGCGTGGTGACCGCGGAACAGTCCAACTCGTCGATCGTCTACGGAGATACGTTCATCCTGAAGCTGTTGCGCCGGATCGTGCCCGGGGTCAACCCGGACCTGGAGCTGCCGCTGGCGCTGGCGCGCGAGGGCTGCCCCCGGGTACCCGCGCCGACGGCCTGGATGGTCGCGGACGTCGACCCCACGGCGGACCCGGTGATCTCGGGAGGTCCGGCCGACCTGGCCGGCCAGCCGTACGTGCTGGGCGTGCTCCAGCCGTTCGTGCAGGGCGCCTCCGACGGCTGGGAGCTGGCGCTGCGCGAGCTGGCCAAGGGCGAGGACTTCGGCGCCGAGGCGCGGGCGCTGGGGCGGGCCACCGCCGAGGTGCACACCGCGCTGGCCCGGGCGCTGCCGACGGTCACGCTCGGTCACATGCAGCTCCAGCTCATGGTGGACGGCATGATCGAGCGGCTGGAGGCGGCCGTCCAGGCGGTGCCCGCGCTGCGGCCGTACGCCGGCGGACTGCGGTCGGCGTTCACGGCACTGGGGGATCTGGCCGCCGAGGGCCGCACCTGGACCGCGCAGCGCGTGCACGGCGATCTGCACCTCGGGCAGTGCCTGCGCTCGCCGGCCGGCGAGTGGAAGCTGATCGACTTCGAGGGCGAGCCGGCCCGGCCGCTGGCCGAGCGGCGCATGCCGCAGCCGGCGGTGCGGGACGTCGCCGGCATGCTGCGCTCCTTCGACTACGCGGCCCGCTCGGCGGATCCGCCGCAGCCGGACTGGGCCGAGACCTGCCGGTCCGCCTACTGCTCCGGGTACGCGGAGGCCTCCGGCCTCGATCCGCGCACCGACCCGGTGCTGCTGCGTGCCTACGAGACGGACAAGGCGATCTACGAGGTGGTGTACGAGGCCCGGCACCGCCCAGACTGGCTGCCGGTGCCCCTGGCCGCCATAGACCGGCTCTCCTCGTCCGGCCACCTGACCTGACCTGACTGACCCACCTGCGTCCTGGAGGATCCGCCCGTGACCCCCCGCCCTGAGTCCAGCGGTTCCCGTCCCAAGGGGACGGCCGGGGAGAAGATCCCCGAGCAGCCCACGGCCGCCCAGAAGAAGAGTGCCGCGAAGAAGACGGCGGTGCCGAAACAGGCGGCGGCCAAGAAGGCGACGGCCCCCGCGAAGAAGGCCGCCGTCAAGAAGACGGCCGCCACGCGGTCACCCGCGACGAAGGCCACGGCCAAGAAGGCGGCCCCGGCGAAGACGACCGCCAAGAAGGCCGTCGAGAAGAAGGCCGTCGCGAAGAAGGCGGCTCCTGAGAAGGCCACCGCGGCGAAGGCGACAGCCGAGAAGGTGGCGGCGACGAAGGCCACGACCGAGAAGACGACCGCGAAGAAGGCCACGGCCAAGAAGGCCACCGCCACCAAGGCGACGGCCACGAAGGCGGTTGCCAAGAAGGCGACAACCAAGAAGGCCGTCGCCAAGAAGGCCACGGCGACAAAGGCGGCAGCGACCAAGACCACCGCCGCCAAGACCACCGGCACCAAGGCCACCGCAGCCAAGCCCCCCGCGAAGAAAGCCACCACCAAGAAGGCTCCCGCCAAGAAGGCCACCACCAAGAAGGCCACCGCCGGGGACAACACCGCCGGGAACAGCACCGCAGCCCAGGCCCAGACCGTCCCGCCGGAGATGGAGCTCGCCGTCTCCCCCGCCGTCGGCTCGGCGGACCGGGACCGGCTGCTCAACGGCACTCATCACAACCCGCACTCCGTGCTCGGCGCACACCCCGTGCCCGGCGGGATCGCGTTCCGGGTGTTCCGGCCGTACGCCCTGTCGGTGACCGTCGTCGCCGGCGAGGTGCGCACGGAGTTGCAGAACGACGGGGACGGATTCTTCTCCGGTCTGCTGCCACTGCGGGAGGTTCCGGAGTACCGGCTGCTCGTGGAGTACGAGGGGACGGTCCTGGACACCGAGGACGCCTACCGTTTCCTGCCCACGCTGGGCGACCTCGACCTGCACCTGATCGGCGAGGGCCGGCACGAGGAGCTGTGGACGGCGCTGGGCGCGCACCCGATGACCCACCAGGGCGTGACCGGCACCCGGTTCTCGGTGTGGGCGCCGAACGCGCTCGGCGTGCGCGTGGCCGGCACCTTCAACTTCTGGGACGGCACCGGCCACGTCATGCGGTCGCTGGGCTCGTCGGGCGTGTGGGAACTGTTCCTGCCGGACATCGGTGAGGGCGAGCTGTACAAGTTCGAGATCACCCGCCCCGACGGCTCGAAGACGATGCGCGCCGACCCGATGGCCCGCCGCACGGAGGTGCCGCCCGCGACCTCGTCGGTCATCACGTCCTCGGGGTACGAGTGGAGCGACGCCGAGTGGCTGTCCCGGCGCGCGGAAGCACCGGCGCACGAGGCGCCGTTCTCGGTGTACGAGATGCACCTGCCGTCCTGGCGGCCGGGACTGACGTACCGTCAACTGGCCGAGCAGCTCCCGGGGTACGTGAAGAACCTGGGCTTCACGCACGTGGAGCTGATGCCGGTCGCCGAGCATCCGTTCGGCGGCTCCTGGGGCTACCAGGTCACCGGCTTCTTCGCGCCGACCGCGCGGCTGGGCACGCCCGACGACTTCCGGTACCTGGTGGACTCGCTGCACCGGGCCGGGATCGGTGTGCTGATGGACTGGGTGCCGGCGCACTTCCCGCGTGACGACTGGGCGCTGGCCGAGTTCGACGGCCGGCCCCTGTACGAGCACGCGGATCCGCTGCGGGCCGCGCATCCCGACTGGGGCACGCTGGAGTTCGACTACGGGCGCAACGAGGTGCGCAACTTCCTCGTCGCGAACGCCCTGTACTGGTGCGAGGAGTTCCACATCGACGGGCTGCGCGTGGACGCGGTGGCGTCGATGCTCTACCTCGACTACTCGCGCGAGCCCGGCCAGTGGACGCCCAACGAGCACGGCGGCCGGGAGAACCTGGACGCGGTGGCGTTCCTCCAGGAGATGAACGCGACGCTCTACCGCAGGGTGCCCGGCGTGGTCACGATCGCCGAGGAGTCGACCGCCTGGGACGGCGTCACCCGGGCCACCCACCACAAGGGCCCGAGCGGCTTCGGCGGGCTCGGGTTCGGGCTGAAGTGGAACATGGGCTGGATGCACGACTCGCTCCAGTACATGAGCCACGAGCCGGTGTACCGCAAGCACCACCACCACGAGATGACGTTCTCGATGGTGTACGCGTACAGCGAGAACTACGTCCTGCCCATCTCCCACGACGAGGTCGTGCACGGCAAGCGTTCCCTGGTGTCGAAGATGCCGGGCGACTGGTGGCAGCAGCGCGCCAACCACCGGGCGTACCTGGGCTTCATGTGGGCCCACCCCGGCAAGCAGTTGCTGTTCATGGGGCAGGAGTTCGCCCAGGGCGCCGAGTGGTCCGAGGCGCACGGCCCGGACTGGTGGCTCCTCGATCCGGGCTACGGGGCCGAGGCCGAGCACCGGGGCGTGCGCGACCTGGTCCGCGACCTCAACACCGTCTACCGCGCGACACCGGCGCTGTGGCGGCTCGACACGGACCCGGCCGGTTTCGAATGGGTGGTCGGGGACGCCGCCGACGACAACGTCCTGGCGTTCCTGAGGCTGGACCCGGAGGGCAACCCGCTGCTGTCGGTGTCCAACTTCGCGCCGGTCGTCCGCCCCGACTACCGCCTGGGCGTGCCCGAGGACGTCCCCGCCTGGCACGAGGCCGTCAACACCGACGCCGCCGCCTACGGCGGCAGCGACGTCACCAACCCCGACCCGGTCAAGCCGGAGGCCCAGCCGTGGCACGGCCGCCCGGCGAGCATCCGGCTGACCCTGCCGCCGCTGTCGACGGTGTGGCTGCGCCCGGCGTAGGCGGCCTGTGACGTTGCTGTTACGGGAGGTATGGCTTCCGTCACAGCCCGTCCGGTCCGGGCCTGGTGGGGTGGCGGCATGCGTGCCACCCCACTCACCCGCCGGCCCGGAAGGGGCTGAGGCCCGTGCTGGTGGGTCTCGGTGTCTCGGCGGCCTGCGCCCTCGCCGCGTTGATCGCCGCCGCGGGGACCGCCGCGATGGCGTTCCCCGGGCGGCCCGAGCCGTGGCCCGTGCATCTGATGCGCCGGGCGGCGGCGACGGCCGCGTGGGCGGCCGCGGCCGTGTACTGCCTGGGCTTCTTCACCGTGCTGGCGTCGGAGTCAGCCTTCAACGACGGGGCGAACTCGGTGCCGGCCCCGGCCTGCCGCGACGGTTTCGATCCGGCCACCATCCAGGGCCTGACCCACCACCGGTCCTCGTACCTGCCACTGCGCTTCGACTGCGTCCGCGACGACGGTTCCGTCTACGCGAGTGACTCCTCCTACGTGTGGATGAACTGGTCGAGCGCGTTCCTCGCCCTCTCCGCCGCCCTGCTCGCCATCGGCGCCGGATACGCGACGGAGTTCCGTGCCCGGAAGGCCGCGGCGACTCCATGACGCTGCTCCCGGTCTTCACCGGACTCGTGATCGGCTGGGTCGCGCTGCGCGGGCTGCTGGCGCATCCGCTGCTGCCGCTGTGGGTGCGGACCTCGGTGTTCTGGGCGGTTCCGCTCGGCGCCGTCACGTGGATGTACATCATGGCCGCGGACGACTACGTGCTGTTCCCCGATACGGCTCCCTGTCCCAGGGAGCCGTATCAGGAGGGCGTCATCGGCAGCGGCCGGGTGTCGGGCGTCTCCACGCCGTTTCCGCCGCGCGCCTACTGCGCGTGGGAGGACGGCACCGTCTACGACCTCGCCCCCGGGGCCGAGTTCCTGTTCTGGGTCTTCTTCGCCCTGACGGTCGTCCCCCTCGCGGCCGGACTGTGGCACGCCCTGCGGGATCCGAAGTCCCTGCTGCGGTAGGCGCGTTCCGCCAGGGGTTTACGCGAACGCCTCCGACAGGGACTCGGGCAGCTCCCCGGTGTGCAGCACCCCCAGTCGCTGGGTGGCACGGGTCAGGGCCACGTACAGGTCGCTCGTGCCGTACCGGCCGGGCTCGACCACGAGGACGGAGTCGAACTCCAGGCCCTTGGCCTGGCGCGGGTCGAGGAGCACGACCGACCGGGTGAGGTCGGGTTCGGTGCCCGCCGTCACGCCCTCCAGCCGGGCCGCGAGGCCGCGGTGGAGGTCGCGCGGCGCGATCACCGCGAGCCGCCCCTCGTCGGGGGTGAGCTCCCCGACCGCCTTGGCGACGGCGCCCGGGAGGTCGTCGGTGGCCCGCGCCCAGGGGCGCACGCCCGTGGAGCGGACCGAGCTCGGCGGCTCGAAGTCCGGCTGCTCCGCGCGGACCACGGCCGCGGCGACGTCCATGATCTCGGCCGGGGTGCGGTAGTTGACGCCCAGCCGGGTGTGCTCCCAGCGGTCCTCGACGTACGGGGCGAGGATGCCCGCCCAGGAGCCGACACCGGCCGCCTCCGCGGTCTGCGCGGGGTCGCCGACGAGGGTCATCGAGCGGGTGGGGCTGCGCCGCATCAGCAGCCGCCACGCCATCGGCGACAGTTCCTGGGCCTCGTCCACGATGATGTGCCCGAACGCCCAGGTGCGGTCGGCGGCGGCGCGCTCTGCGGCGCTGCGGTGGTCGTCCTCCTCGTGCCGTTCGGCGAACCGCTCGGCGTCGATGATGTCGTGCGCGGACAGCACCTCGGAGGACTCGGGGTCGTCCTCCTCCTTGTCCTCGAACTCGTACGTCCGGGACGCGTACGACACGTCCAGCACGCCCTGCGCGTAGGCGATCTGCCGTTCCCGCTCGCGCTGCGCGCGCTCCCGGGCCAGCCGGTCGTCCTCGCCGAGGAGTTCGGCGGCCTCGTCGAGCAGCGGCACGTCCGCGACGGTCCAGCGCCGGGTCACCGGGCGGCGTACGGCGGCGGCGTCCTCGGCGGGCAGGAACTCCTCGGGCGCGGCGAGGAAGTCGGCGACGAGCCGCTGCGGGGTCAGCAGCGGCCACAGCTGGTCGATGGCCGCCCAGACCTCGGGGTTCTCGGCGAGGTCGTCGCGGATCTGGGTGATGTCGCTGGGGTCGAGCAGGCTGGACCCGTCGAAGGGGTCGGTGCCGATCCGCTCGGCGTACAGCTCGGTGAGGGTGTTGAGGATGTGCCCCTCGAAGTGCTCGCGGGACGCGTTGTGCGGCAGCTTCGCGGCGCGGGTGCGCTCGCGGGCGACGCCGACGAGGCCGTCGTCGAGCATGAGCACCTCGCGCTCGTGCTCGATCGTGATCACCGGGTCGGGCAGCGCCTGCCGGCTGCGCACGACCTCGGCGAGGACGTCGGCCATCTCCGCGCGGCCCTTCACGGCGGCGGCCTCCGGCGTGTCGGTGGCGGTCGCCTTCACCCCGGGGTACAGCTCGCCGACGGTCGCGAGGAGCACGCCGGTCTCGCCGAGGGAGGGCAGCACCTCGCCGATGTAACCGAGGAACGCCGGGTTGGGGCCGACGATCAGCACCGCCCGCTTGGCGAGCAGTTCCCGGTGCTCGTACAGCAGATACGCGGCGCGGTGCAGGGCGACGGCCGTCTTGCCGGTGCCCGGGCCGCCCTCCACCACGAGCACGCCGCGGTGCGGGGCGCGGATGATGCGGTCCTGGTCGGCCTGGATGGTCTGCACGATGTCGCTCATCCGGCCGGTGCGCGCGGAGTTGAGCGCGGCGAGCAGCACGGCGTCGCCCGTCGGGTCCTCGTGGCCGGTGCGGGTGTCGTCGCCGAGGTCGAGGATCTCGTCGTGCAGGTGGGTGACCCGGCGGCCGTCGGTGGCGATGTGCCGCCGGCGCCTCAGCCCCATCGGGGTGTGGCCGGTGGCCAGGTAGAAGGGGCGGGCGACGTCGGCACGCCAGTCGATCAGGACCGGTGTGCGTTCGGCGTCGTCCCTGCGCAGGCCGATGCGGCCGATGTGGTGGGTGACACCCGAGGTGAGGTCGATCCGGCCGAAGCACAGGGAGCCGTCCACCGCGTTCAGCGCGGCGAGCAGCCCGGAGCGCTCGGCGACGAGGATGTCCCGCTCGAGTCTTGCCTGCATGGGGGTGTTGCCCTGCGCGAGCGCGTCCGTGACGGAGGTCTCGGCGTCGCCGCGCAGCGCGTCCACGCGCGCGTACAACCCGTCGATGAATTCCTGCTCGTGCCGCAATTCATCGTCCGGAAATTCGGTGTTTGACAATTCCGCTCCCGCCCGGATATACTGTGCTCACTGAACTTAACTGTGGCTTCAATCGACTTGAAGTCACGAACAGACAAATATACGCAAGGAAATCCCCCGGGCGCAATTGCTCGGGGGATTTCCTCGTTTCCGGGCGCGTCGCCTACAGCACGTCGGCCAGTTCCTCCAGCAGCCGCCGCTTGGCCCGCGCGCCCACCATCGCCTTCACCGGCTCACCGCCGCGGAACACCATGAACGTCGGCATCGACAGCACCTTGTAGGCGTTCGTGGTCTCCGGGTTGGAGTCCACATCGAGCTGCACCACCTTCAGCCGCTCGCCCTCCTCCGCGGCGAGGGCCTTCAGCACCGGCCCCATCTGCCGGCACGGCGGACACCAGTCGGCGGTGAACTCCACCAGCACCGGCAGGTCCGCGCCGATCACCTCCGCCTCGAAGTCCGCGTCCGTCACGTCGATCACCACGTGTGCCTCCCCAGCTCGCACCGCGGCTCCGGGCCTCCCGGAGCCTCCGCCTCGGCGGCCAGCTCGGCGCGCGCCAGCTGCCGGGCGACCGTCTCCCGCACGGCCGTCAGCTGGCCGATCAGGGAGTCGAGTTCGTCCAGCTTGCGCCGGTAGACCGCGAGCGAGGCCGGACATGTGTCGCCCTCGGGGTGCCCGGCCCGCAGACACTCCACGAAGGGCCGCGTCTCCTCCAGGTCGAACCCGAAGTCCTGCAACGTCCTGATCTGCTCCAGCAGCCTCAGATCGCACTCGTCGTACGTCCGGTACCCGTTGCCCTCACGCCGCGCGGGCAGCAGCCCCCGCGACTCGTAGTACCGCAGCGTCCGCGTCGTGGTCCCGGCCCGTGCGGCCAGCTCGCCGATTCGCATGCCGTCGAACGTAGTCCTTGACGCCGACGTCAAGGCAACAGCGGTTTCCGCTCCACCGGAGAGGTCAGCACGATCGACGTCGTCGTGCGGCCGAGCGCGGAGACCGCCTCCAGCACCTCCTCCAGGTGGACGGTGTCCCGGACGGCGGCCTTGAGGATCCAGCAGTCCTCCCCGACCACGTGGTGCACCTCGGTGATCTCGGGCCGCTCGATCAGCTCCAGGGTCCTGGGGTGCTTGAGGTTGTAGCCGCCGTGCGGGTCGACCCGGATGAACGCCTGGATGCCGTAGCCGAGCCTGGCCGGTACGACATGGGCGCCGTAGCCGCTGATGACGCCCGCCGCCTCCAGTCGTCGCACGCGCTCGGTGACCGCCGCCGGGCTGAGCCGGACCCGTCGGCCCAGCTCGCTGAGCTTGATCCGGCCGTCGGTCTGGAGCAGCTGGAGGATCTGCCGGTCCAGCGCGTCGAAGCCCACCGAGGTTTCGTCGGCGGCGGTGCGCGGATGCCGTGGTTCTTTCGGCGTTGCGGCCTGAACTCCCATGGTTCCCCCTTCAAGGCATGACTGTGCGCCAGGAGAATTATGGTCATGGAAAAGGCCCTGGAAGTCCTGGTCATCGGCGGGAACCGGTACGCCGGAAAGCGTCTGCTCGCACGGCTGCTCGCCGACGGGCACCGCGTCACCGTGTTGAACCGGGGGTCTTCCCCGCCGCCCGCGGGAGTGGAGCACGTGGTCGCCGACCGGGACGACGAGCGGTCCCTGACCGGCGCGCTCGGCTCGCGCGTCTTCGACGTCGTCGTCGACCAGGTCTGCTACACACCCCGCCAGGCGGCACTGGCCCGCCGCGTCTTCTCCGGCCGTACCCGCCGCTATGTGATGACCTCCACGGTCGAGGTGTACGAGTACGAGGACTCCCCCGCCCTCGTGCGCGAGGAGGCCGTCGACCCGGCCACGGTCACCGTGGATCTCGGGCTGCCCTGGGACGACCCGGCGTTCCTGGAGGCGAACTACGGCGAGGGCAAGCGGCAGGCCGAGGCGGTCCTCGCGGCCGGCGGCCCGGCGTTCCCGTATGCGGCGGTGCGGGTGGCCCATGTGCTGGGCGGGGCCGACGACTTCACCGGGCGGCTGGCCCACTACGCCGAGCGGATGCGCACGGGCGAGCCGATCGCCGTGCCGGTGGTGAACCGGCCCGCCACCTACGTCCACGTCGAGGAGATCGGACGGTTCCTCGCCTGGGCGGCGGGCGAGGACTTCACGGGGCCGGTGAACGCCGCCTCGCACGGGACGCTGACCACCGAGGAGTTGTGCGAGGCGGTGGCCGCGCGCGTTCCGGGCGGCCGGGCCGTGTTCCGGCCCGTCGAGGTCGGCGAGGTCTCGCCGTTCTCCTTCCGCCGGTCCTACGGCATGGACAACGGCCGGGCCGCCCGGCTCGGCTTCACCTTCGGCGACGCCCGGCAGTGGCTGCCGCGTGCCGTCGCCGAGACGCTCGGGAAGGGCGACTGACATGCGGTACAGGACACTGGGCGGGCTGCGGGTGAGCGCGATCGGGCTCGGCGCGATGCCGCTGTCCATCGAGGGCCGGCCGGACGAGGAGCGGGCGCTGGCCACCGTGCACGCCGCGCTCGACGCGGGCGTGACCCTCCTCGACACGGCCGACTCGTACCATCTGCCGGGCGCGGAGCCCGGCCACAACGAACGTCTGGTGGCCCGCGCGCTGGCCACGTACGGCGGTGACACCTCCGGCGTGCTGGTGGCGACGAAGGGCGGGCGTGGCCGCCCGGCCGGCGGCGACTGGACGGTGAACGGCTCCCCGCGCCACCTCAAGGCCGCCGCCGAGGCCTCCCGCAAGCGCCTCGGTGTGGAGGCGATCGGCCTCTACCAGCTCCACAAACCGGACCCCGACGTGCCCTTCGAGGAGTCGGCCGGCGCCCTGCGCGAGCTGCTCGACGCGGGCACGATCCGGCTGGCCGGGGTGTCCAACACGGACGCGGACCAGATCCGCCGGGCGCGGGAGATCCTCGGCGAGAAGCTGGTGTCGGTGCAGAACCGGTACTCCCCCGCCGTCCGGGACAGCGAGCCGGAGCTGCGGCTGTGCGCGGAACTGGGGCTGGCGTTCCTGCCGTGGAGCCCGCTGGGCGGGCTGGCCCGCAGTTCCCTGGACGGGCCGTCGCGCACCGAGGGCAGGGACCGCCTGGCCGCCTTCCACGAGGTCGCGGCGGACCGCGGTGTCAGCCCCCAGCAGGTCGGCCTGGCCTGGCTGCTGGCGCGGTCCCCCGCCGTCGTGCCGATCCCGGGGGCGAGCCGGCCGGAGACGGCCAGGGACTCGGCGGCCGCGGCGGACCTGCGGCTCAGCCCGGAGGAACGGGCACGCCTGGACGAGGCCGCCGGGCGCTGAGGCCGGTCACTCGAAGGGGTCGTCCAGCCCTTCCTCCTCGTCCTCGGCGCCCCGCACCCCCAGCAGTCGCCGGGTCAGCCGGTCGCGGTCGGAGAGGAGTTCGTCGAGGGCGGCGCGGACGTCCCGTGCCTCGGTGCGGGGCGACTCGCGCTCGGCGGCGATCAGCACGGACCGGCGGACGAGCTCCTTGGTGAAGGATGCCGTCGTGCCCTCCGTGCGGGCCACCACCTCGTCGGTGATGTCCTGGTCCAGGCCGAGGCCGGAACCGTACAGGCCGAGCAGACGGGCACGGCCGTCCGCGTCCGGCAGCGGGATCTCCACGGCGAGGTCGACGCGCCCGGGCCGCTGGGCGAGGGCCGGTTCCAGCAGGTCGGCGCGGTTGGTGGTGAGCAGGAAGGCGACGTCGGTGTCGTCGCCGAGGCCGTCCATCTCGTTCAGGATCTGGAAGAGCAGCGGCTGCTCGCCACCGCCGTAGTCGCGGGCCTCGGCGATCAGGTCGCAGTCCTCCAGGACGACCAGCGCGGGCTGGAGCATCCGGGCCAGGGCGCAGGCCGGGCCGATGGCCTCGATGCTCGTCCCGGACAGGACGACGACCGTGAACTCGGGCAGGTGGGACAGGAGGTAGCGGATGGTGTGGGTCTTGCCGGTGCCGGGCGGGCCGTACAGCAGCAGTCCCCGGCGCAGGTGCTGGCCGGCCGCGCGCAGTTGCTCCCGGCGCCGGGCCACGCCCACGACCTGCCGCTCCACCCGCTCCAGCAGCCCGTCGGGCAGCACGATGTCGTCCCGGGTGAGTCCGGGCCTGGGGTGGAAGCGGAACGGTCCGAGGCCGGTGCCGAACTCCGAGCCCTCGAAGGACAGGATCTGCCCCCGGAAGATGTTGAGCTCGCGCACGAGCACGTCGATCTCGGCGAGCAGCCGGTCGGCGAACTCCTTATCCCCGGCCAGCACCTCGATCTCCACCTTGTTGCGGCCGTACTCGTCCTGCGGCCCGCGCAGCAGCACGGCGAACCGCTCCTCGCCCTCGGCCCCGAGGTAGAAGCCGCAGGAGACGCAGGCGAGTTCGGCGTCGGGCGAGACCGGCAGCTGGGCGTAGTCGACGGCCCCGACGGTGAAGCGGCCGTACCGGTCGGCCGCTTCGAGTATGTCGCCGAGCGTGAGGTCACCGTGGTGCTGCGCCCCGCGCATGCCGATGAGCTCGAACGACCGCCCCTCCCCCGCGAACCAGCGCTCCAGCGCGAGATGCACGTTGGGCAGGTCGTAGGGGGGATAGGCCACCTTGACCACGGGCCGCTCCCCGGCGTGGGCACCCAGATGCTCCCGGAGCCGTCCGGACAGATCACGAGCGCCGTCGCGGTCCTGCCGCCCGGGCCGGGCCACCGCCATCAGGAACTCCTGGAACAGCTCACCGACCTGCTCCATGGACAACGGAGACGCTTCCCGCTGCGCCCCGTACCGGGCCCGGTACTCGTTCGAGCTCAGGATCTCGACCTCGCCCGCTTCCCCCATGCGTCCCTCCGTAGGTCAGGCCTCTTCTCGGGGCGCGGGACTAACCGACGGACTCCAACTCCCTGTCCTCGGCGCCTTCGTCCGCGGGCTTCCCCTTGCGCGGCAGCAACACGGCCACGACCACCGTACCGACACCCAGGATCACGGCCCCGATCAAACTGGTGTGCGCGACCGCGTCCGCGAAGGAGGACCCCACCGCGTCGGCCATCTGCCGGGCCCCGTCGGCCAGTTGTCCGGCCTGCGCCCGCAGCCGCTCCGCCTGCTGCGGGTCGCTCGTGTGCGCCGCCTGCTCGGTAAGCTGCCGGGCCCGGTCCCCCATGCCCTGCGCCACGGCGTACCCGGCTCCGACGGAGTCCTGGGCCGTCTCCAGGGAGGAGCCGGGGAGCCGGCTGCCGGCCGTCGCGTCCGAGAGGTGCCCGGAGTACGACGTCGCCAGCAGCGAGCCGAGGATGGCGATGCCGAGCGAGCCGCCGAGCTCCAGCGACGTGTCGTTCACCGCGCCGCCCACGCCCAGCTCGGACTCCGGGAACGCCCCCATGATCGCGTCCGTGCAGGGCGACAGCGCCAGCCCGATCGCGAGGCCGAGCACGATCAGGGGCGCGACGAAGTCGCCGTACGACGACCCGGAGTCGACCTGGGTGAGCAGGGCGAGGGCCGCCGTACCGCCGACCATGCCGGCCGTGACGGTCCACTTCATGCCGACCCGCGGGGTGAGGTAGCCGGTGAGCGCGGAGCCCACGAAGACGGCACCGGCCAGCGGGAGCATGCGCAGGCCCGTGTCCAGGGCGTCGTAGCCGAGGACGAACTGGAGGTGCTGGGTCAGGTAGTAGAAGGCGCCGAAGACGGCCAGGAAGAACAGGGCGACGGCGAGGTTGGAGCCCGCGAAGCCGCGGTCGGTGAAGCGGCGCACGTCGAGGACGGGACGCGGGTGGCGCAGCTCCCAGAGCACGAAGGCCACGAGCGCGACGACCGCGACGACCGCCGCCGTGACCGCCTTGGCGCCCCAGCCGAAGTGCGGACCTTCGATGATCATGTAGACGAGTGCGCCGATCCACACCACCGACAGCAGTCCGCCGCCGTAGTCGATGCGCCCGTGGTGGCCGGCCTTGGACGGCGGCACGAGGACGAGCGCGCCGACGATGGCCAGGGCGGCGACGGGCACGTTGATGAGGAACGTCGACGACCAGCCGTGGTGCTCCAGCAGCGCCCCGGCGACGAGCGGACCGGCCGCGATGGCGAGTCCGGCCGTGGCGGTCCACAGGGTGATGGCCTTGGCGCGTTCGGCGCGCGGGAAGGTCGCCGCGAGCAGGGACAGCGTGGCGGGCATGATCATCGCGGCGCCGGCGCCCATCACGGCACGCGCCGCGATCACCGCGTCGGCACTTCCGGCGAGGTAGCCGGAGACCGCACCGCCGGCGAACACGACCAGCCCGAGGACGAGCGCGCCCCGGCGGCTGTACTTGTCGCCTATCGCGCCGAGCAGCAGCATCAGCGCGGCGTACGGGACGGTGTAGCCGTCGATCACCCACTGGAGGTCGGCGCTGGACAGGCCGAGGTCCTCGGTCATGTCGGGCGCGGCGACGGTGAGGGCGGTGTTCGCCATCACGATGATCAGCAGGCTCAGGCAGAGCACGAGGAGCGCCCACCAGCGCCGGGCGTAGGGGCGGTCCATCCTCTCGGCCGGTTCGGTCATGACGAGTCGCATGGCAGGGGTCGCCTTCCTCACTGACTTGCACAGGGGTGTGCATTTGCACAACGCTGTGCAATGTACGTCGTTGCACACTGCTGTGCAAATCGATGAGGGAAGGGGCACAATGGCGTCCATGACCACGGGCACCACCAGCCGCGCCGACGCCAACCGGCGCCGCATCCTCGACGTCGCCCTCGGCGAGCTGCTGCGCGACCCCGACGCGTCCATGGACCAGATCGCACGCGCCGCGGGCGTCGTACGGCGGACGGTGTACGGGCACTTCCCGAGCCGCGAGGCGCTGATCAGCACGCTCGTCGACGAGGCGGTCCAGGCCCTGTCGGCCGCGCACGCGGCGGGCCGCGAGGGCGTGCAGGACCCGGCGGAGTCCGTGGCCCGCTCGGTGCTGGCGGTGTGGGAGCTCGCCGACCGCTACCGGCTGCTGATCGCGCTCGCCCAGCGCACGGTCACCATGCAGGGCATCAGGGAGCGGCTCACCCCGGTCCGGGAGGCCGCCACCGAGGTGCTCCGGCGCGGCCTCGACGAGGGCGTCTTCAGCTCACCGCTGCCCGCACCGGCCCTGGCCTACGTGCACGAGCAGATTCTGGTCGCGCTGATGGAGGCGGTGAACGACGGACTCGTGGCAGCGCGAGAGGCGGGCCGCTGCGCCGCGGTCACGGTGCTGACCGCGGCGGGCGTGCCCGCCTCCAAGGCCACCGAGCTGGTGGCGAAGCTGAACGATTGATCTTGTCTGCGTACTGGTCTTCTCTGCGTACGGTCTTCTCTGCGTACGAACCGGGCGGCTGAGCGACGGGGGGACACTCAGCCGCCCGGAGTCTCGCGGGGCGCGGCGCGGGGCCGTCAGGCCTTCGCCAGCTCCTTCTCGCCGCCCTGCTCGGGCACCTCGACGTGGTCCTCGGCCGGTCCGCCGTGGCCGTCGTCCAGCAGCGTCTCCTCGTCGAAGGGCAGCTGACCGGCGAGGACCTGGTTCACGCGGTCCTTGTCGATCTCCTTCGTCCAGGTACCGATCAGCACGGTGGCCACGGCGTTGCCGGCGAAGTTGGTCAGCGCACGGGCCTCGCTCATGAAGCGGTCGATGCCGACGATGAGACCGATGCCGTCCACCAGGGCCGGCTTGTGCGACTGGAGACCGCCGGCCAGCGTCGCGAGGCCCGCGCCGGTGACACCGGCGGCGCCCTTGGAGGCGACCAGCAGGAAGAGCAGCAGCGGGATCTGCTCGCCGATCGACATCGGCGTGCCCATCGCGTCGGCGATGAACAGGGACGCCATGGTCATGTAGATCATGGTGCCGTCGAGGTTGAAGGAGTAGCCGGTCGGGACCGTGATGCCGACCACCGGCTTGCTGACGCCCAGGTGCTCCATCTTCGCGATGAGCCGCGGCAGCGCGGACTCGGAGGAGGAGGTGGACAGGATCAGCAGGAACTCACGGCCCAGGTACTTGAACAGCGTGAGGATGTTCAGGCCGGAGATCACGCGCAGCAGGATGCCGAGCACGATGAAGACGAAGAGGAAGCAGGTGACGTAGAAGCCGAGCATCAGCACGGCGAGGCTCTTGAGCGCGTCCAGGCCGGCGGAGCCGGTGACGGCGGCGATGGCACCGAAGGCACCGATCGGGGCGGCCCACATCACCATGGCGAGGACGCGGAAGACGAGCCGCTGGATGTGCCCGATACCACGCAGGATCGGCTCGCCGGCCGAACCCATGGCCTGCAGCGCGAAGCCGGCCAGCAGGGCGATCAGCAGGGTCTGCAGGACCGACTCCGAGGTGAAGGCGGACACCATCGTGGTCGGGATGATGCCGAGCAGGAACTCGGTGGTGCTCTTGCCGGCCTCGGGGTCGATCTGGGCGTGACCGGCGTCCTTGACCGCGTCGGTCACCGCGAGGCCGGTGCCCGGCTCCAGGATGTTGCCGACGACCAGGCCGATGCCCAGCGCGACCAGCGACATCACCATGAAGTAGCCCAGGGCGATACCGCCGACGGCACCGACCTTGGCGGCCTTCCGGACCGAGCCGATGCCCAGCACGATCGTGCAGAAGATGATCGGCGAGATCATCATCTTGATCAGGGCCACGAAGCCGGTGCCGATGGGCTTCAGCCCGACCGCGAAGTCGGGTGCGGCCAGTCCCACCGCGATACCGGCTGCGACTGCGATGATCACCGCGATGTAGAGATAGTGCGTGCGGTCCCGCTTGGCTTTTGGTGCGGCAGGTGCCGTATCGGCTGCGCTGGTCACGGCGGCCCTCCTTGACGACGTCGTCGGCATCACCGGCGTGCGGCTCACGTCCGGGAAGAGGGAGCGGGGGCTCCCGGAGATGCGTATTGGGGAATGCCGTGACTATGTCCTGCTCTGTGAGCGCGGTCACCCTTCCGTTCATTTAGTTCACAATCAGCCACGGTGCAGACTGACGGCATGCGCTTCTCCGTACCCGGTCCCCGCAGTCTGGCGGGCCAGCTCTTCGCCATGCAGGCCGTCCTGATAGCGGTCGTCGTGGCCGGATACGCGCTGTTCACTTACATCAGCGACCGCAGCCAGGCCGAAGAGGCGGCGCGGCGCCAGGCCAGGGCGGTGGCGCGCTCCGTCGCCGACTCCCCTTCCGTGCTGGAGGCGGCCCGCACCTCCGACCCGACCGCCGAGCTCCAGCCGTACGCGCTGAAGGTCATGCGGGACACCGAGGTCGACTTCATAACGATCATGAACCCGCGGGGCATCCGCTGGACGCACCCCGACCCGGACCAGATCGGCCAGCCCTTCCGGGGCCACACCGCGAAGGCCCTGAAGGGCGAGACCTTCGACGAGACCTACACCGGCACGCTCGGCCCCTCGGTCCGCGCGGTCACCCCGATCCAGGACGGCAAGGAGATCGTGGGCCTGGTCAGCGCGGGTATCCGGGTCGAGGAGATCACCCAGCGGGTACAGGACCAGCTGACGGCCCTGCTCGGCGTCGCGGCCGGCGCGCTGGTCCTGGGCGCCGTCGGCACCTACGTCATCAACGCCCGGCTGCGCCGCCACACCCACGGCATGAACGCGGCCCAGCTCAGCCGGATGCACGACTACCACCAGGCCGCCCTGCACGCCGTGCGCGAAGGGCTGCTGATGCTGGACGGGCAGTACCGTGTGGCGCTGATCAACGACGGGGGGCGCGAGTTGCTCGGCGTGGCAGGGGACGTGGTGGGCAGGTCGGTGGCGGAGCTGGGGCTGCCCGCCCCGCTGACGGGCGCGCTGCTGGCCTCGGAGCCGCGGGTGGACGAGGTGCATCTGACGGCGTCGCGGGTACTGGTGATCAACACCTCGCCGGTGTCGGGCGGAGAGCGGCGCGGTACGGTCGTCACCCTGCGCGATGTCACCGAACTCCAGTCCCTGATGGGCGAGTTGGACTCCGAGCGGGGCTTCACGCAGGCGCTGCGCTCCCAGGCGCACGAGGCGGCGAACCGGCTCCACACGGTCGTCTCGCTGATCGAGCTGGGCCGGGCGGAGGAGGCGGTGGAGTTCGCGACGGCCGAGCTGGAGCTGGCGCAGGCGTTGACCGACCAGGTCGTGGCGGCGGTGAGCGAGCCGGTGCTGGCGGCGCTGCTGCTGGGCAAGACGGCCCAGGCGAACGAGCGGGGCGTGGAGCTGATGGTGTCGGAGGACAGCAGCCTGGACGACGGCCTGCTGCCGGAGTCCCTCCCGTCGCGGGACCTGGTGACCATCCTGGGCAATCTGATCGACAACGCCGTGGACGCGGCACAGGGCAGCGTGCGGGCACGGGTGACGGTGGCGGCGTACACCCAGGAGACCGAGGACCCCGAGGCCCTCGATGACGCCCCGGAGCTGGTCCTGAGGGTCTCGGACACCGGCCCGGGCGTGGACCCTGAGCACGCCGAGGCCGTCTTCCAGCGGGGCTTCTCGACCAAGCCGGCGGGTCCGGGCGGCCGGGGCCTGGGGCTGGCCCTGGTACGTCAGGCGGTGCAGCGGCACGAGGGCACGCTGTCGGTGTCGGAGGCCGACGGGGGCGGGGCACAGTTCGAGGTACGGCTGCCGCTGCGGGAGTCGGGGGCGGTGGCCGAGGGCGTGACATCCAGGACCTCGGTGTCCAGAGGCGCTGGAGGCTACGCATGACGAGCGACACCACCCCCGAGAGGGACATCCGCGTCCTGGTCGTGGAGGACGACCCGGTCGCCGCGGACGCGCACGTGATGTACGTCGGCCGGGTCCCGGGTTTCGTCGCCGTGGGCAAGGCGCACACGGGCGCGGAGGCGCGCCGGGCCCTGGAGCGCACGCCCGTCGACCTGCTCCTGCTCGACCTGCACCTGCCGGACGTCCACGGACTGCAACTGGCACGGTCGCTCCGGACGGCCGGGCACCACGCGGACGTGATCGCGGTGACGTCGGCGCGCGATCTGGCGGTCGTGCGCGAGGGTGTCTCGCTCGGAGTCGTGCAGTACGTCCTGAAGCCGTTCACCTTCGCGACCCTGCGGGACCGCCTCGTGCGGTACGCCGAGTTCCACGCGGCGGTCGGCGAGGCGAGCGGGCAGGACGAGGTGGACCGGGCGCTGGCGGCCCTGCGCGCCCCGGGCCCGGCCGCCCTGCCGAAGGGGCTGAGCGCGCCGACGCTGGAGCGGGTGACGGTGGCCCTGCGCGACAGCGCGGAGGGCCTCACGGCCGCCGGTGTGGCGGAGACCGTGGGCATCTCCCGCATCACGGCCCGCCGTTACCTGGAACACCTGGTGGACGCGACGAGCGCCGAGCGGAAGCCGGTTTACGGGCAGGTGGGGAGGCCGGAGCTGGTCTATCGGTGGGTGCGGAGCGAACACAAGTAGGGAGCGTCAGCGGCGCGTGCGCGCAGACCTCGTGTACATCACGACCTGCACTCCGAGCCCCGCCACGGCAAGCGCCTCCAGCACCGACAGCACGACGAGCAACCCGCCTGCGTCCCCGCTCGCCCAGAAGACGACCAGCGCCGCCAGCGGTATCGCACAGAATGCCGTCAGGTCGACCACGGTCTGAATCGCCTTGCGGGACCGGCGTCGGGTGTCACTCCGGTGGTACGCCTCCCATCCGAAGGTCGCGAAGCCACCACCGTGCGCGGCGAGTTCAGCCAACCGGGGGCCCAGATCGTCCCGGACGTAGTAGCCGATCGCCGAGATCTTCTCGTCGTTGACGAGGTAGGTCCACCCCAGGACGACGCCCACCGGCGGCAACGCCAGCAGCATCGAGGGCTGCTTGGCCTGGGCCGTGGCCGCGATGACGGCGGCGACGACCCCGAGGGTGACGTACAGCAGGTTGTCGCGGAAGCCGATCCGCGCCTTCTGCTCGTCCTTCACGCTCTGATACTCGGCGAGGAGTAGTTGGCCGACGGTGATGTCGTCTCGGTCTGACACTTCCTCGTCCCCCCGGGCGCTCCTCGTTCGGTGCCAATACAGGCGTGGTGCAGGTCACTTGGACGTACTTTAAAGGGGTGCCTGACACAAAACCCACAGTCGCGGTGCTGACCGCGTTGTCACTGGAGTACGCGGCCGTACGGGCTCACCTCACGGACCTGCGGAAGCGGGAGCATCGCCGGGGAACCCGGGCGGAGGTGGGGCGGTTGCCCGGTACGCCGTGGTCGGTGGCACTGGTGGAGATGGGCGAGGGGAACCTGACGGCCGCGGCGCTGACCGAGCGTGTGATGTCGTGGCTGGAGCCCGAGGCCGTCTTCTTCGTGGGAGTCGCCGGGGGGTTGAAGAGCGACATCGCGCTGGGTGACGTGGTGGTGGCGACCAAGGTGTACGCGGTCCACGGCGGAAAGGAGACACCGGAGGGCTTCCTCGTACGGCCGGAAGCGTGGCGGGCCTCGCACCGGTTGGCCGCGGCGGCGCGGGACGCCTTGCGGGACGATCCGCGGGCGCATCTGAAGCCGGTCGCGGCGGGGGATGTGGTACTGGCGGCTGTGGAGTCCGGGCTGGCCGAGCATCTGCGGAGGCATTACAACGACGCGGCCGCCATTGAGATGGAGGGCTCGGGGGTCGTGAGTGCGGTGCATCTCGCCGGTGGGGATGCGCTGGTGATCCGGGGGATCAGCGATCGGGCTGACGGGGACAAGTCCCGCGTGGACGCGGAGGGCCGGCAGCCGAGGGCCGCGGCGAGTGCGGCCGCGGCGGTGGTGGCGGTACTGCGGGAGCTGCGGCCGGTCGGGGGGCGGGCGTCGGTTTCCGGCGGCTCCGACGACCCTGAGGAGGGTCCCCATCGCGGGCCGGCGTACGGAGGGGACCACCTCGACTTCCGGGGGAGCACCTTCCACGGGCCCGTCATCGCCAAGCAGGTGGGGCGACGGGACGGGGAACGGCAGTAGCTCGGGGCCGGGACACGTACATGGTCCGGTGCCGGTGGCGACGGCCGCGCTCCCGGGAGTACCCGCGGGGTTCACGGGACGGGACGAGGACCTGGCCCGGCTGATGCCGGTGCTGGACCCGTCGGCGGGTTCCGACCTGCCGGTGGTGATCTGCGCGGTGTCCGGGCTGGGGGGCATCGGGAAGACCGCGTTGGCGTTGTACGCGGCGCACCGGGCGGTCGCGGAGGGGTGGTTTCCCGGTGGCACGTTGTTCGTCGACTTCCGGGGATACGACAAGGACCCCGTGACGGCTGATCAGGCGCTGCTCACGCTGTTGGACGGGATGGGGGTGCGGAGCTCGGATCTGCCGCAGACGGCGAACGCTCAGTACGCGCTGTATCGGCGGCTGCTGGCCGAGGAGCGCCGGTCGATGCTGCTGATCCTCGACAACGCGTCGGATCCGGAGCAGGTCTCCCCGCTCGTGCCCGGGACGGATCACCACCGGGTGCTGATCACGTCTCGGGATCGGCTGACCGACCTGGACGCGCGGCTGTTCGACCTCGACGTGCTCAAGCCGGAGGCGGCGGCCGAGCTGATCGACCGGTCGTTGCGGTTGAGCGACGGGAGTGACGACCGGGCCGCCCGTGAGCCGGATGCCGTTGCCGAGCTTGTCATCCTGTGCGGTCTCCATCCGCTTGCGTTGCGGATCGCTGTCGGCATGCTGCGCAAACGCCGGTACCGGAGCATCGCCTCGCTCGTGGGCGAGTTGCGGGAGGCCGAGGATCGGGCGGGGGCTTTGGGGGTCCGGCCCGTCTTCGAGGTGGCGTACGGACAACTGGCGCCGGAGCCGGCGAGGTTGCTGCGGTTGGTGTGCCTCGCTCCCACGGCCGAGGTCAGTGGTGAGGCGGCCGGGGCGTTGGCCGGCCTCGGGCTCGTTCAGACGGCCGGTCTGCTGGAGGAGCTTGCCACCTCGCACCTTGTGACACCGGTGCCGACCGGTGGAGATGTGCGGTGGCGGTTGCACGACCTGGTGCGGGCCTTCGGGGCGAGCGTGGTGGCGGGGGATGCGGATCTGCGGGCGGAGGGGGAGGCCGCGCGGGAGCGGATGCTGGAGTTCTACCACCGGTGGACGACTGCGGCGGACGACCGGCTGAACTGGCTGCCGGGCATGCCGGAACCGGAGCGGTTCGCGGACGTGGCGGAGGCACTGGCATGGCTCGACGGGGAACGGACAGGCCTGGTGGGGGCGGCACAGTGGGCACGCGAGGGGCGGCACGCGAGCCTCGCGGTGAAGTTGACCGTACGCCTGACTAGGTACTTCGACTGGCGGCGCTACTACGATGAATGGTCCGGTCTCGCGCGCATCGCTCAGGAAGCCGCCCACCGTGCGGGAGACCTCGTCGGTGAGATCGATGCCTGGGACAGACTGGCCATGGCACTGCGTGAGGTCGACAAGCCGGAAGAGGCCATCGCCGCACACAGACACTGTCTCGCTCTGCTCCAGGCCGTGGGAGACGACAGGCGTGTGGCCAACGCGTGGGGTGGCCTTGGGCTTGCCCTGACCGACGCGGGTCGTCTTGAGGAGGCCATCGACGCGAACATCCGGGACCGGGATCTGCGCCGGGCGGCCGGGGACCGTCGTAACGAGGGCAACGCATGGAACCATCTCGGCATCGCGCTGCACGAAGCGGGCAGAGTGGAGGAGGCCATTGATGCCTACACCCACGCCCGCGACCTGTATGAAGCCGTCGAGGACCGCAACCGCGCAGGTATGGCGTGGCACAACCTCGGCAACGCTCTGATGGACGCGGGCCGTTTGCCGGAAGCCATGGACGCCTACGGCAACTCCCGGGTGAGACACCGTGAGTTCGGTGCCTGGTACCACGAAGGCACGGCCCTCTGGGCCCTCGCTCGCGCTCATGAGGCCGCCGACCATCCCGTCGAAGCCCGGACGGCCTGGCTCGACGCCGCCAAAGCCTTCGCTCGTGCCGACGCCACCGAAGAAGCAGCCGAAGCCCAATCCGCCGCAGACGCATTGACCTGACTAGACCACTCAACCTACGTTCACCGGGCAGCCATCCCCGCGCCACAACGAAGTGAGCCCGCAGGAGGTCATGCCCGTGCGCCCCACCGCCGCCTTACTCCCTGCCGTCTTCGTCGCAGCCACGCTCACTGCCTGCGGCAGCAGCTCCGGCAGCGACCCCGACACCGTGAAGGTCTCCTTCAAACAGTCCACGGACAACTCCATCAAGGTGATGGACACCTACCTCGCGGACATCAAGAAGCAGTTCGAGAAGGCCCACCCCGGCAAGAAGGTCGAGCTCGTCCCGATCAAGGCCCCGGACTCGGAGTACTACACCAAGCTCCAGCAGATGCTCCGCTCCCCCAAGACCGCCCCCGACCTGGTCTACGAGGACACCTTCCTCATCAACTCGGACATCACCAGCGGCTATCTCAAGCCCCTCGACCCCTACCTCGCCAAGTGGCCGGACTGGAACCGGTTCATCGACACGGCGAAGACGGCGGCCAGGGGCGAGGACGGCAAGACCTACGGCGTCCCCGACGGCACCGACACCCGCGGACTCTGGTTCGACAAGGGCGTCTTCGCCAAGGCCGGCCTGCCCGCCGACTGGCAGCCGAAGACCTGGAAGGACGTCCTGACCGCGGCCCGCACCATCAAACGGAAGGTCCCGGGCGTCATCCCGCTCAACGTCTACACGGGCAAGCCGGTCGGCGAGGCCGCCACCATGCAGACCTTCGAGATGCTGCTCTACGGCACGAACGACGGCCGCACGGACCCCCTCTACGACAAGGCGAACAAGAAGTGGATCGCCGGCGGCCAGGGCTTCGAGGACGCCCTCGCCTTCGTCGAGACGGTCTACAAGGAGAAGCTGGGCCCGGACGTCTCCGACGCGCTCGACCCGAACGTCATGACCCGGGTCCGCGGCGAGTGGCTCCCGAAGGGCAGGCTCGGCATCGCCCTCGACGGCTCCTGGCTGCCGCAGGACTGGCTGCCCGGCAGCGGCCACGAGTGGCCCGAGTGGTCGGAGAAGCTCGGCCTGGCCGCCATGCCCACGCAGCACGGCCAGGCGCCCGGCAAGGTGAGCATGTCCGGCGGCTGGACCTGGTCGATCCCTGCCAAGGCCGGCAACCCGGACCTGGCCTTCGAGTTCATCAAGACGATGCAGACCAAGACCAACGCCCGGAAGTGGTACGTCGCCAACTCCGGCATCGCGGTCCGCGAGGACGTGGCGAAGGACCCCGGGTACGCCACCGCCCAGCCCGGCACCAAGTTCTTCACCGACCTGGTGCGGCACACCCACTACCGCCCCGCCTACCCGGCCTACCCGAAGGTCTCGACGGCCATCCAGGAGGCCATGGAGGGCGTGACGACGGGCGACATGTCGGTCGACGAGGCGACGGGCGACTACGTGGACGCCCTGAAGGACGCCACGGACAACCAGGTCGTCGAGCGATAGGCGACGGTACGCCCCGATGACCACCGCGGCACCGCACACCGACCTCGGAAAGACGCCCGGCCGCACGGCTCCCCGCCGGCCGGGCGCGCTGGTCCGGGCCCTCCCCCTCACCCCCGCCGTCGTCCTCCTGCTCCTCTTCCTCGCCGGCCCGATCGCCTACTGCGTCTACATCGCCTTCACCGACCTCCAGCTCACCGGCCAGGCCCAGGACTCGTTCGTCGGCTTCGAGAACTTCACCCGGGCCTTCCGGGACGAGGCGTTCCGCAACGCCGTATGGCTGACCCTGGTGTTCACGGTCCTGTCGTCCCTCATCGGGCAGAACACGCTCGGCCTCGCCCTGGCGGCGTTGATGCGGCGCGCGTCGAAACCGGTCCGCACGCTCACCGGCGGCATCGTGGTCACCGCCTGGGTGCTGCCGGAGGTGGTGGCAGGGTTCCTCCTCTACGCCTTCTTCCGCCGCGAGGGCACCCTGAACGCCATCCTGGACTGGCTCCACCTGCCCTCCCAGAACTGGCTGTTCACCCTCCCGATCCTGGCGGTGTCCTTCGCCAACGTCTGGAGGGGCACGGCCTCTCGATGCTGGTCTACTCGGCCGCGCTGAACGAGATCCCCAAGGAGATCACCGAGGCCGCCGAGGTCGACGGGGCGGGCGGCTGGCGCCGCATGTGGCACATCACCCTGCCCATGATCCGCCGCTCCATCGGCACGAACCTCATGCTCAACACCCTTCAGACGCTCTCGGTCTTCGGCCTGATCTGGGTGATGACGAGAGGCGGTCCTGGCGGCAAAAGCCAGACACTGCCCCTCTTCATGTACGAACAGGCCTTCCAGAACAGCCTGATCGGCTACGGCACGGCGGTGGCCCTGCTCCTCCTCCTGGTCGGCTCGCTCTTCTCCCTCGTCTACCTGCGCCTGCTGCGGACGGAGGTCTGACCCGCATGGCAGTCACACTCGCCTCCCGCCGCACGACCCGCCGCCTGGCGGCGGACGCGGGCCTCCTGGTCGTCGCGGCGGCTTTCGTACTCCCCCTCGCCTGGGTGATCCTGTCCTCCCTGGACCCCCGCGCCGACCTCCGCGTCAAGCCACCCGACGGCCTCACCCTGGACAACTTCGACGCGATCCTGACCCCCGAGATCACCTTCACGCCCCTGCTCAACAGCCTGATCCTGTGCGGCGGCGCGACGCTGCTGACGGTGGTCTGCGCGATCCTGGCGGCCTACCCGCTCTCCCGCTTCCGCTCCCGCTTCAACCGCCCGTTCCTGCTGACCATCCTCTTCGCGACGAGCCTGCCGATCACGGCGATCATGGTCCCGGTCTACGCGCTCTTCGTCCGGGTGGACCTGATCGACACCATGCAGGGCACGATCTTCTTCTTCGCCGCGTCCCAACTGCCCTTCGCCATCTGGCTGACGAAGAACTTCATGGACGGCGTACCGAAGGAACTGGAAGAGGCGGCCTGGACCGACGGGGCGTCGTCCCTCCAGTCCCTGATCCGGATCGTGCTGCCCCTGATGGGCCCGGGCGTGGCCGTCGTGACGGTCTTCTCCTTCGTCATGATGTGGGGCAACTTCTTCGTCCCCTTCATGCTCCTGCTGACACCCGACCAGCTGCCGGCCTCCGTCAGCATCAACGACTTCTTCGGCAACCGGGGGATGGTGGCGTACGGGCAGCTGGCGGCGTTCTCGATCGTCTACTCGACCCCGGTGGTCCTTCTGTACATCCTGATCGCCCGACGCCTGGGAGGGGGCTTCGCACTGGGCGGAGCGGTCAAGGGCTGACCGACGTTGTCGCCAGGCCGGTTGGGCCCGCAGCCGGCGGAACAGGGTGCCGCCGCGCCCACCCGTGCCGCCCTGGGGGCACCTCCCAGGCCCTTAAGGCACTGGGGGAGGCACGATTGCCCGCAGCTAGGCAGGTCCAGCGGCCCGGAGCCCGGCGGCCTGCGGCAGCTGAGCGGGTTGCCGCGCCCCAGACCGCCACGCGCCCGCACCCGCGCACGCACTGAAGGGGACGTGTCGGGGGGTGTCCGCCCGCAGCGGTTGGCGCGTCAACGGACAGCGAGTCGGCGTCCGACCCCATCGCGCCGTTCCGAGGACGGACACCCCCCGGCGCGGCCCCGACACACAACCGGCGAGCAGGCGCGACACAAGCCCCCACCAAAGCCGCACAGGCCGCCGCAGGCCCCCCGCCCAACCGCCGGAGGCACCCGCAGGCACCCCCGCCCAACCGCCGGAGGCTCACCGCACAAGACACGGCCGCCTGCCGTCGAACTCCCAGCCAGGCACCAGATACCGCATCGCCACCGCGTCGTCCCGCGCCCCCAGCGCTTTCTCCCGGTACAGCTCGTGCGCCGCCAGCAGCCGGTCCATGTCGAGCCCGACACCCAGCCCGGGCGCGTCCGGGACGGCGATCTCCCCGCCCACGATGCGGGGCGGCTCGACGGTCAGCCGCTCCAGTCCCTCCTGCCAAATCCAATGCGTGTCCAGCGCGTTGTACTCCCCCGGCGCCGCGGCCCCGCAGTGCGTCACCATCGCCAGGGAGATGTCGAAGTGGTTGTTGGAGTGACACCCCCAGGTCAGCCCCATCGCGTTGCACAACTGCGCCACGCGCACCGACCCCTGCATGGTCCAGAAGTGCGGGTCGGCCAGCGGAATGGAGACCGACTGGAGAGCCAGCGCATGGGCCATCTGACGCCAGTCGGTCGCGATCATGTTCGTCGCGGTGGGCAGCCCCGTGGCCCGGCGGAACTCCGCGAGGATCTCCCGCCCGGAGTAACCATCTTCCGCCCCGCAGGGATCCTCGGCGTACGCGAGCGTGCCGACCAGCGGCCGGCACAGCTCGACCGCCTCGCGCAGGGACCAAGCGCCGTTCGGGTCGAGGGTGATCCGGGCCTCCGGAAACCGCCGCTTGAGCGCGCGCACGGCCGCGACCTCCTCGGCCCCCTCCAGCACGCCCCCCTTGAGCTTGAAGTCACGGAACCCGTAGAGGTCGTAGGCCGCCTCCGCCTGCCGCACGATCGCCTCCGGCGACAGCGCCTCCTCGTGCCGCACCCGATACCACTCCACGGACGAGCCGGGCTCCCGGACGTACTCCAGATCCGTCCGGTCCGGGTCACCGACGTAGAAGAGGTACCCCAGCACCCGCACGGAGTCCCGCTGCTGCCCGTCGCCCAGCAGCGCCGCCACGGGTACGTCCAGATGCTGCCCGAGAAGGTCGAGCAGCGCCGACTCGACCGCGGTCACGGTGTGGACGGTGGTCCGCAGGTCGAAGGTCTGGGCACCGCGCCCCCCGGCGTCCCGGTCGGCGAACCGGTCGCCGATCTCGCGCAGCACCCGCTTGTAGTCGCCCACCTTCGCCCCCACGACCAGCGGCTCGGCGTCCCGCAGCGTCTGCGTGATCTTCTCTCCGCCCGGCACCTCCCCCAGCCCGGTCCGCCCCTCGGAGTCGGTGAGAACGACGACGTTGCGGGTGAAGTACGGGCCGTGCGCGCCGGAGAGGTTCAGCTCCATGCTGTCCCGCCCGGCGACGGGGTAGACGGCGAACGCCGTGACGGTCGGCTGCGGTCCGATGCTCATCGGGGGCCCCTTCTGAAGGCTTCTGAAGGCTGAATCGAAATGGTTCAGAGACTGAGGGTGTCGAGGACCCACTCGACCGCCAGTACGCCGCCCAGGCCGAGCACGGCGAGCACGGTCGTATAGGACGTACGGACCTTGATCGCCTCGATGACGGAGAGGTTGAAGTACTCCTTGAACAGCCAGAACCCGGGGTCGTTGACGTGGGAGAAGGCGATGGAGCCGCAGGCGACGGCCAGCACCATGACCTCCGGGTGCACCCCGCTGCCCGCCAGCAGCGGCAGCGCCACGCCTGAGGCCGTGACGACGGCGACCGTGGCCGAGCCGAGCGCGATACGGAGGATGACGGCGACGAGCCAGGCGAGGACGATCGGCGAGACGGACCAGCCGTCGGTGACGTCCTTGATGTAGTCGGAGATCCCGCCTTCGACGAGGACGTTCTTGAAGGCCCCGCCCGCGCCGATCACCAGCAGGATCATCGCCATCGCCTGGGCCGCCGAGCCGCAGGAGGCGCCGACGTCGCTCAGGCTGCGCCCGATCCGCGGTCCGAACACCCACACCGCCAGGCACAGGGTCAGCAGCAGGGCGATCGGCGCCGAGCCGACGAAGGCGACGAAGTGCAACAACGGGCTCTCGCCGCCGGCGGCCATGTCGGTCACGGCGGCGGCCACGATCAGCACCACCGGGAACATCGCCACGAACAGCGACCAGCCGAGGCCCGGCATCTCCTCGTCGGTGAACTCGCGCTCGCTGACCAGGCCCTTGGGGATGGCGGGGGTCATCCGCGCGACGAACGGAAGACGCGGCCAGGTCAGGGCGATGAGCGCCCCGGCGGGCACGGCGACGAACAGGCCGTAGAACAGCGTCAGTCCGACGGAGGCGTGGAAGGTCGCGGCGACGGCGGTGGGGCCGGGGTGCGGCGGGAGGAAGCTGTGCATGGTGGACAGGGCGATGGACATCGGCAGGCCGACCCACAGCAGCTTCGCGCCGGTGACCCTGACCAGGGTGAACGCGATGGGCACGATGATGACGAACGCGACCTCGTAGAACATGGTCACGCCGATCAGCATGGACGTGACCACCATGGCGACCTGGACCCACCGCGGTCCGAAGGCGTCGAGGAGCTTGCCGGCTATCCGCTGCGCGGCGCCCGCGTCCCCCATCACACGGCCGACCATGGCGCCGAGCCCGATGGTCAGCATGGTGTCGCCGATCTGGTCCCCGATGCCCTCGGAGAGGACGTCCGGGATGGTCGCCACCGGAATCCCCTGGACCAGTGCGACCCCGACCGCCACGAGCAGCAGGGCCGCGAAGCCGTTCAGTCTCAGCCTGGTCATGAGGAGGAGCAGAACCAGAACGCTGATCCCGACTACGAGCAGAGGCAAGGCAGTTCCCCTTTGAACCGGTGTCCATCCCTATATGCAGACGGCGTCTACGTATGCAGATGGAGGCTAAGTGGGTGAACGTGCCGGGTCAATGGCCTGGCGATCACGGATTCATGCGGACCTACGATGAGCCGCATGCAGGAGAGCAGAGGCGTCCGCGGCGTGAAGTCGGCGGCCCGGACCGTCGCGCTGCTGGAACTGCTCGCCGAGCGGGGGGAGCAGCCCTCACGCCTCGATCAGCTCGCGGAGGACCTGGGCGTGCCGCGCAGCAGCATGTACCAGCTGCTCCAGACCCTCGTCGACGCCGGCTGGGTCCGCACGGACGCCACCGGCTCCCTCTACGGCATCGGGATCCGCGCGCTGCTCACCGGCACCGGCTACCTGGACGGGGACCGGCATGTCCGGGCCGTCCGCCCGTACCTCGACGAGGCGTCGGACACGCTCGGCGAGACGATCCACCTGGCCCGGCTCGACGGCCGGGACGTCGTCTACCTCGCCACCCGCGAGTCCCACGAGTACCTGCGCACCATCAGCCGGGTCGGCCGTCGCGTCCCGGCCCACGCCGGCGCGCTCGGCAAGGCACTCCTCGCGGAACGCGCCGACGACGAACTCCCGCTCACCGACTGGCCGTTGCCCGCGCTCACGAAGAACACCCACACCGACCGGACGGCCCTCCTCGCCGACCTGGCCCGGGTGCGCGAGCGCGGCTACTCCATCGACCGCGAGGAGACGGTCCCCGGCATCACCGGCTTCGGCTTCGCCCTGCGCTACGGCACCCCGGCCGTCGACGCCATCAGCTGCTCGGTCCCGGTGGCCCGGCTGACCCCGGACCACGAGGCCCGCATCGTCGCAGTGATGCGGGACATCCGGGCAAGGATCGAATCCCACCTACCACCGACACCGGGCGCACCCGACTGGCGCTAGGGGGTGTCCGCAGGTCCCGTCCCCCGGAGGGCAGGCCCACCGCCGGAAACGGCCAGTAGCCTCAGGCGGCATGGGCATTGAGATCGATGTGGTGGTGGGTCACCCGGTCAACGACGAGGTGGAGAGGGTGCTCGGGTTGGCCGAGGCGGTCGGTGAGCCCGTCACCGTCACGTTCATGTGGGAGGGGCGCGAGGAGGCGGAACGCGCGGTGCTGGTGCCCGCGGCCACGCTGGCGCTCTGGGAGCACTGGGCGCCCACCGCCTACCCGAAGAATGACGCCGGGGACGGCAACGGGGCTGTGGCAGGGGAGCCGGAACCGGCCCACCCGGCGGAGTTCGGCGCGTTCACGCTCTTCCGCCGTCGCGCGACAGGGCGCACGGCGGTCGCCCGCGAAGGCGTGGTGGTCGCCGAGCTCCTGGACCCCGACGAGGCGCACTGGCTCCGGGAAAAGGCCCGCGATGTCCGCCAAGGCTTCATGGACCCGAAGCAGAAGGCGGCGTTCGAGGAGTTCCTCGCCCGGGAGGCATCCCTCGACGAGCAGTGACGCGCCGCCTCATGCGCGCAAGAGATCCCCGGCGCGGCCGCCCCGTCGAACCGCGCCCGCCACCTCTCAGCCGGCCGCCCCGTCCGGCAGGACCCCGGCCCGGAACGGCTCCACGCCCTCCAGCCTCCGCACCCGCGTCGGCTCGATCAGCAGCATCACCCGGCGCTCCCCGGGCAGCAGCCACGGATAGCGGTCCTCCCCGAGGTACTTCCGCGCGAGCCGGTCCATCGCCCGCTCCGCCTCCTCGCCCTCCACGAACCGGACGACCTTCCCCCGGATCTCCGCCCGGTCGTACGGGTTGGAGGGGTCGTGGTGGGACAGCGAAACGTACGGATTGCGCCGCAGATTCTCCTCCTTGACCCGCCCGATGGAGGTGTTGACCATGACGTACTCCCCTTCGATGTCCGCCCACATGGGCGACACCTGGGGCGCTCCGTCCGCACCCACCGTCGCGAGGTGCCAGAAGTTCGTCGCGAGAAGACGCTCGCGAATATGCCCATTGAGCTTGCCGTTCACCTGAGCGACCACCTTTCCGGGCCCGAGATCACCAGGCCCGGCGCCATCCTCGCCGCACCTCCGCCCCGGCCGACAGACGATCTTCGGCCCCGGTCGAACCCGCCGGTAGCCGTAGCTTCCTACAATCCGTGATCCTGGCCGAACAGACCGTAGTCACCGCAGCCCCGCACCCCTAGCTTGTGGCCCGTGCGCCGACCTTCAGCCCGCCCGAGCCAGCCCACCCCCCAGCCCCTGCCCGCCAAACCGACGCCCCCGCCCTTCAACGCCCCCGCCGCCCGCCGCCTGCGCGCGGCCCTCGGCATGACGCCCGAGCACGTCGCCCACGACATGCGCGTCTCGTACGGGCACCCCCACGTCACCCCGGACCACGTCATGGCCTGGGAACGCGGGGTCGCCGCCCCCTCCGGCTCCGAACTCACCGCGCTCGCGGGAGTGCTGTGGTGCTCGCCCGGCGAACTCATCGGCAGACCCCGCACCCTGCGCGAGCACCGCATCGCCCGCGGTTTCGCCCCCGAGGACGTGGCCCGCGCCGTGGGGCACGAACTCCACGCCTATCTGCGGATGGAGGAGACCGACACCTGGCGCGGCACCGACCGTCAGTCCGCCGCTCTCGCCGATCTGCTCGGCCTCCGGCTGTCCGACTTCGTCACCGTCACGGGCCGCGACGCCAAGCTCGGCGAACTGCTGCGCAACGCCGTCACCACCCGCTGGCAGGCCTACGTACGCCCGGTGGCCAAGGTCGTGCCCCTGGACCGGCAGTTCCTGGAGAACGCCCTCCAGGGCCTGCACCAGGACTACCAGGGGCACATGGCCGCCACCCTGAGCTGGGGCGGCGGCACCGGCGAAGCCGGCGACACCGCCCGCGACTTCCTCGACCGGATCGTCGAGCACTTCTGGACGAGGATCCAGGAGAGCCCGGCCTAGGACCTGCCCAAGCCCGGCCGCCCTAGAACACCGACTCGGCCTCGTCCATCCGGTCCTTGGGCACCGTCTTCAGCTCGGTCACGGCCTCCGCGAGCGGCACCATCACGATGTCCGTCCCGCGCAGCGCGGTCATCCTGCCGAACTCGCCCTGGTGCGCGGCCTCCACCGCGTGCCAGCCGAACCGCGTGGCGAGCACGCGGTCGTACGCGGTGGGTGAGCCGCCGCGCTGGACGTGGCCGAGAATGACCGGCTTGGCCTCCTTGCCGAGCCGTCGCTCCAGCTCGTGGGCGAGTGCCGTGCCGATGCCCTGGAAGCGCTCGTGGCCGAACTTGTCTATGGCGCCCTTGCCGTAGTCCATGGTGCCGTCGGCGGGGTGGGCGCCCTCGGCGACGCAGACGACCGCGAACTTCTTGCCGCGGGCGAAGCGCTCCTCGACCATCTTCACGAGGTCGGCGGGGTCGAACGGCCGCTCCGGCAGACAGATCCCGTGCGCACCGGCCGCCATGCCGGACTCCAGCGCGATCCAGCCCGCGTGGCGTCCCATGACCTCCACGACCATCACCCGCTGGTGGGACTCGGCAGTGGTCTTCAGGCGGTCCATCGCCTCGGTGGCGACGCCGACCGCCGTGTCGAAGCCGAAGGTGCGGTCGGTCGACGAGATGTCGTTGTCGATCGTCTTCGGGACGCCCACGACCGGCAGACCCGCGTCGGACAGCATGCGGGCCGCCGTCAGCGTGCCCTCGCCGCCGATCGGGATCAGCGCGTCGATACCGAACTCGTGGATCATGTCGGAGGCGTTCTCGCAGGCCTCACGGAGACGGTCGCGCTCCAGCCGGGACGACCCCAGGATCGTGCCGCCGCGGGCCAGGATGCCGCTGACCGCGTTCAGGTCGAGGGTGCGGTAGCGGCCGTCCAGCAGGCCCGAGTAACCGTCCTCGAAGCCGATGACCTCGTCGCCGTAGTTGTCGACCGCCCGGTGCACGACCGACCGGATCACGGCGTTCAGGCCGGGGCAGTCGCCGCCTGCGGTGAGAACTCCGATACGCATCGTGCTGTGTCTCCTGCTCGCTGTTGATACCGGTGAGCCTCTGCCGATTGTTTCACGCTCCCCAGCCCGGCGTCGCACATCGAGGCTGACGGGCGCCTTATCCATCGGCGGAGGTATTGTCAAGAGGGTTCTGCTCACCTCGGTGGGCGATTTTTGTGCCCGTGGCTGGATAGCCATTGGCTTGATGTGTACCGCTTGATGTGTACCCCCATTCGAGACGAAACGGAGAGCGCGCGTGACCCGCAGCGTGTACGTGACCGGCATCGACCGCGGCGACGGCCGCCAGGTCGTCGAACTGGGGGTCATGGAGCTCCTCACCCGGCAGGTGGACCGGGTGGGCGTCTTCCGTCCCCTCGTCCACGACGGGCCCGACCGCCTCTTCGAGCTGCTGCGCGCCCGCTACCGGCTCACCCAGGACCCGGCGACCGTCTACGGCATGGACTACCACGAGGCGTCCGCCCTCCAGGCCGAGGCCGGCACGGACGAGCTGGTGTCCACGCTCGTCGACCGCTTCCACCTGGTCGCCCGCGACTTCGACGTGGTCCTGGTGCTCGGCACCGACTACGCCGGCACCCAGCTCCCGGACGAGCTGTCGCTCAACGCCCGGCTGGCGAACGAGTTCGGCGCGTCCGTGATCCCGGTCGTGGGCGGCCGCAAGCAGACCGTCGAGTCGGTGCTCGCCGAGACGCGCAACGCCTACCGCGCCTACGACACGCTGGGCTGCGACGTCCTGGCCATGGTCACCAACCGGGTGGCCCGCGAGGACCGCGACGAGATAGCCGGCCAGCTCGACTCCCGGCTCCCCGTGCCCTGTTACGTCCTGCCCGACGAGCCCGCGCTGTCCGCCCCGACCGTCTCGCAGATCGGCCACACGCTGGGCGCGAAGGTGGTGCTCGGCGACGACTCGGGGCTGGCCCGGGACGTGCTCGGCTTCATCTTCGGCGGCGCGATGCTGCCGAACTTCCTGGGCGCCCTGACCCCGGGCTGCCTCGTCGTCACCCCGGGCGACCGGGCCGACCTGGTCGTCGGCGCGCTCGCCGCGCACAGCGCCGGCACCCCGCCGATAGCGGGCGTGCTGCTCACCCTGGACGAGGTGCCCGGCACCGACATCCTCACGCTCGCCGACCGGCTCGCGCCCGGCACCCCGGTGCTGTCGGTGGCCGGCACCAGCTTCCCCACCGCCGAGCAGCTGTTCTCCCTGGAGGGCAAGCTGAACGCGGCCACCCCGCGCAAGGCGGAGCGGGCGCTCGGCCTGTTCGAGCGGTACGCCGACACCGCCGACCTCGCCCGCCGCGTCTCCGCCCCGAGCAGCGACCGCGTCACGCCGATGATGTTCGAGCACAAGCTGCTGGAGCAGGCCCGCTCGGACCTGCGCCGCGTGGTGCTGCCCGAGGGCACCGAGGAGCGCGTGCTGCACGCCGCCGAGGTGCTGCTGCGCCGGGGCGTGTGCGAGCTGACCCTGCTCGGCCCCGTCGACCAGATCCGCAAGAAGGCCGCCGACCTCGGCATCGACCTCGGCGAGTCCCAGCTGATCGACCCGGCCACCTCCGACCTGCGCGACGCCTTCGCCGAGAAGTACGCGGCCCTGCGCGCCCACCGGGGCGTCACCGTGGAGCTGGCGTACGACGTCGTCTCGGACGTGAACTACTTCGGCACGCTGATGGTCCAGGAGGGCCTCGCCGACGGCATGGTGTCCGGCTCGGTGCACTCCACGGCCGCGACCATCCGCCCGGCCTTCGAGATCATCAAGACGAAGCCGGACGCCGACATCGTCTCGTCGGTGTTCTTCATGTGCCTGGCCGACAAGGTCCTCGTCTACGGCGACTGCGCGGTCAACCCGGACCCGAACGCCCAGCAGCTCTCCGACATCGCCATCCAGTCGGCGAGCACGGCCGCGCAGTTCGGCGTGGAGCCGCGGATCGCCATGCTGTCGTACTCCACGGGCACGTCCGGCTCCGGCGCCGACGTCGACAAGGTGCGCGAGGCCACCGAGATGGTCCGCACGCGCCGGCCCGACCTGAAGATCGAGGGCCCGATCCAGTACGACGCCGCCGTGGAGCCGTCGGTCGCGGCGACCAAGCTGCCCGGCTCCGAGGTGGCCGGGCAGGCGAGCGTGCTGATCTTCCCCGACCTGAACACCGGCAACAACACCTACAAGGCCGTGCAGCGCTCGGCCGGCGCCATCGCCGTCGGCCCGGTTCTCCAGGGCCTGCGCAAGCCGGTCAACGACCTGTCCCGGGGCGCCCTCGTCCAGGACATCGTCAACACGGTCGCCATCACGGCGATCCAGGCCCAGTCCCCCGCCCCGTCCCCGAGCGAGAAGGCGACCGCCCAGTGAGCCCCACCCGCGTCCTCGTCCTCAACTCCGGCTCCTCGTCGGTGAAGTACCAGCTGCTCGACATGCGCGACGACAGCCGGCTGGCGGTGGGCCTGGTCGAGCGCATCGGCGAGCAGAGCTCGCGCCTGAAGCACACCCCGGCCGGCGGCGAGAGCCGGGAGCGCGGCGGGGCGATCGCCGACCACGACGCCGCCCTGAAGGCCGTCGCCGAGGAGCTCGCCAAGGACGGCCTCGGCCTGGACTCGCCCGAACTGGCCGCGATCGGGCACCGGGTGGTGCACGGTGGCAAGTCCTTCACCGAGCCGACCGTGATCGACGACGCCGTGCTCGCCGAGATCGAGCGGCTCATCCCGGTCGCCCCGCTGCACAACCCGGCCAACCTCACCGGCATCCGCACGGCGCAGGCCCTGCGACCGGACCTGCCGCAGGTCGCGGTCTTCGACACCGCCTTCCACACCACGATGCCGGAGTCGGCCGCCCGCTACGCGATCGACGTGAATACGGCCGACGAGCACCGCATCCGGCGCTACGGCTTCCACGGCACCTCGCACGCCTACGTCTCCCGTGCGACGGCCGAGCTGCTCGGCAAGGACCCCGCCGAGACGAACGTGATCGTGCTGCACCTGGGCAACGGGGCATCGGCCTCGGCGGTCAGGGGCGGTCGGTGCGTGGACACCTCCATGGGACTGACGCCTTTGGAGGGGCTCGTGATGGGTACGCGCTCGGGAGACATGGACCCGGCCGTCATCTTCCATTTGATGCGTGTTGGTGGAATGTCCGCCGACGAGATCGACACTCTTCTCAACAAGAAGAGCGGTCTGATCGGACTGTGCGGTGACAACGACATGAGGGAGATCCGCCGCCGCGTCGACGAGGGCGACGAGCAGGCGGAGCTGGCGTTCGACATCTACATTCACCGCCTGAAGAAGTACATCGGCGCCTATTACGCCGTACTCGGACGGGTGGACGCGGTGGCCTTCACCGCCGGCGTCGGCGAGAACGCGGCGCCCGTGCGGGAGGCCGCCCTGGCGGGCCTGGAGGAGCTGGGCCTGGCGGTGGACGGCGAGCGCAACGCCGTACGCGGCGACGAGGCGCGGCTGATCTCGCCCGAGGGCGCCCGGGTCGCGGTGGCGGTGGTGCCCACTGACGAGGAATTGGAGATCGCGACACAGACCTACGCGCTGGTAATTGGTCCGGGGAATCACACCTGAGCGGCATCCCGCCCTTTTGTATTTTCCGCCAGACGGAATATTCCGTTGCGAAACAAACCGATAGGATCGCCCCATGCGCCGTTCGAAAATCGTCTGTACTCTCGGCCCCGCGGTCGACTCCCACGAGCAGCTTGTCGCGCTGATCGAGGCCGGCATGAACGTGGCCCGCTTCAACTTCAGCCACGGCTCGCACGCCGAGCACCAGGGCCGGTACGACCGGGTCCGTGCCGCCGCCAAGGAGACCGGCCGGGCCATCGGGGTCCTCGCCGACCTCCAGGGCCCCAAGATCCGTCTGGAGACCTTCGCCGAGGGTCCCGTGGAGCTGGTCCGGGGTGACGAGTTCACCATCACCACGGAGGACGTCCCGGGCGACAAGACGATCTGCGGGACGACCTACAAGGGCCTGCCCGGCGACGTGACCAAGGGCGACCAGGTCCTCATCAACGACGGCAACGTCGAGCTGAAGGTCACCGAGGTCGAGGGCCACCGGGTGAAGACGATCGTCATCGAGGGCGGCGTCATCTCCGACCACAAGGGCATCAACCTGCCCGGCGCGGCCGTCAACGTGCCCGCGCTGTCCGAGAAGGACATCGACGACCTCCGCTTCGCGCTGCGCATGGGCTGCGACCTGGTCGCGCTGTCCTTCGTCCGGGACGCCAAGGACGTCCAGGACGTGCACCGCATCATGGACGAGGAGGGCCGCCGCGTCCCGGTCATCGCCAAGGTGGAGAAGCCGCAGGCGGTGCAGAACATGGAGGACGTCGTGATGGCGTTCGACGGCGTGATGGTCGCCCGCGGTGACCTCGCCGTCGAGTACCCGCTCGAGAAGGTCCCCATGGTGCAGAAGCGCCTGATCGAGCTGTGCCGGCGCAACGCCAAGCCGGTGATCGTGGCGACCCAGATGATGGAGTCGATGATCACCAACTCCCGTCCGACCCGCGCCGAGGCCTCCGACGTGGCCAACGCGATCCTGGACGGCGCCGACGCGGTCATGCTGTCGGCGGAGTCCTCGGTGGGCGCGTACCCGATCGAGACCGTCAAGACGATGTCGAAGATCGTCACCGCGGCCGAGCAGGAGCTGATGTCCAAGGGCCTCCAGCCGCTGGTCCCGGGCAAGAAGCCGCGCACGCAGGGCGGTTCGGTCGCCCGCGCCGCCTGCGAGATCGCCGACTTCCTCGGCGGCCGCGGCCTGGTGGCCTTCACCCAGTCCGGCGACACCGCCCGCCGGCTGTGCCGCTACCGCGCCGTCCAGCCGATCATCGCGTTCACCACGGACGAGTCCACCCGCAACCAGCTCGCCCTCAGCTGGGGCGTGGAGCCGCACGTCGTGCCGTTCGTGAACAGCACCGACGAGATGGTCGACCTCGTGGACCAGGAGATGGTGAAGTTGAACCGCTTCAACGAGGGCGACATCGTGGTCATCACCGCCGGCTCGCCCCCCGGTGTCCCCGGCACCACCAACATGGTGCGCGTCCACCACCTGGGCGGCGCCAAGAGCTGATCCGAGGAGGCCCGGGAAGGCCTCTGTACGCCGCTGAGGGCGCCCCCTGTGACAGGGGGCGCCCTCAGCGTGTGTGCGGCTCCCGAACGGGCTTGGAGGGGTGCTCGGTTGGTTACGCCCCTCAGTCCGTGACGTACTGACTCAGCCCCGGCACCGTCAGCGTGCCGCCGAACTGGCCGGCCTGGGTGACCTTCGCGTTGGTGAAGTAGATCCACGGGATGTTCAGGGGCGGCGGGTGCTCCGGGTCGAACGTGACCGGGACCAGCCCGAGCAGGTTGCCCGAGATCTTCTCCGTGTACATCACCGTCTTGCCGCCGGTGATGGTGGACTCCGAGCCCTTCGCCGCCTGGACATGGTGGGTCTTGCCGGACTGCTTGTCCTTGACGAGCTGGTGCAGGTCCCCGATGATCGTCTGCTTGTTGACGACGTACTTCAGGACCTTCTTGGTGGCACCGCTCGCGGTTTTCACCTCCACGATGCCCTGGTAGTCGGCACCGTCCAGCGTCAGCGAGCTGGCCTCCAGGTACCAGGGGTCGTCGGGCACGAGGATCTCGTTGTCGATGCCGCCCTCGGCGTCCGTGGCGGCCGGGCAGTCCTCGGGGTCCACGGAGGGGCTCGCGGACGGGCTGGGGGAGGCGGTGGCCTTCCCTGCCGCGTCCTCGGCCGCCTCGGCCGCCTTCTCGACGGCCCCGGTGGTGTCCTCGGCCGCCTTCGACGCCGTGCCGGCCGTGTCCTTCACGGTGTCCTTCGCCGTGTCGGTGACCTTGTCGGTGGTCTCCTTGACGGTGTCGGACGGGGCGTCCTCGCCGGCGTCCGGGGACTTGCTCGTGTCCACGGGCTCGTCCGTGTCCCCGGACGGCGAGGCGGACGCGGACGGCGTGGGACTCGGGCTCGCGGTGGACTTGCCGCCGTCGAAGATGCCGCCGATCGCGTCGCCGATGTCCTCCAGCACGTTGCGGTCGCTCGGGGACGGCGACGGGCTCGGCGATGCCGCGTCGTCCTCGCCCGAGGTGCCCGAGGAGGGCGAAGGGGTCGGCGTGGGCTCGGTCTTGCCGCCCGTGTCGTCGGAACCTGAATCCGACGAACCGGACGAGTCCGCGGGGTCCTTGTCCGCGTCCGAGCCGCCCGCGGGCGCCGAGGGAGTCGGCTCGGACGTGTTCTCGTCCTTCTTGCCGTCCTCCTCGCCACCGCTCGCCGAGGGCGAGGGGGAGGCGCCGTCCTTGTCCTTGTCCTTGTCGCCCTCCAGCGCCGCGACGCAGTCCTTGTACTCGTCGGCCTTCAGGCTGTTCGAGGTCGACGGCTGGTCGTCGGCGAGGGCGAGCGTCGGGGTGAATCCCATGCCCATGAGGACCGCCGTGGGCATCGCCGCCATGGCTATCGCCTTGCCGGCGGGCATCTGGAACCGGGTGAACAGCGGCTTCTTGGGGGCCGCGTGACGAGGCCCCGTTCTCGCCCGAACCGGGGTCTCGGGCAACTGGTCGCGGGCGTCAGCCGACACGGTACCCCCCGTTACGGGCCTCGGACCGGACGCCGTCCGCCGGACCACCGTCGTCGGTCTCGTACGGCGTCTGCGGCGGGACCGGCTCATCGCCGGCGCCTTGGGGCGTGGGTTCCACGGCACCTTCGCCGGCCGGTCCGCGACCGGGCTTGTGCCGTCCCCCCTCGACGCCCTCCGCGTTGCCGGGCGCCCAGGAGACCGCGAGCGCACCACCGAACAGCGCGAACAGGAAGCCGATGATGAAGCCGCCGATGTTGGACACCACCAGCGACACCAGGGCGAGGATGATCGCCGCGACACCGGCGAAGACCCGCGTCGCCTGCTGGAACCACATGGTCAGACCCAGCGTGATCAGCAGGACCCCGATGATGAGGGAGCCGGCACCCGCGGTGGTCGCCATGGTGAGCGACATGGTCCCCAGCTTGAGGGTGGCGTAGGGGAAGTAGGCGATCGGCACCCCGCCGAGGATGGTGAACAGCCCTGCCCAGAACGGCCGGCTGCCCCGCCAGTCACGGAATCGCCGACGCAGCCGGGTGAAGGTCCCGGCGCTCTGGACCGGAGTCTCGGCACTCATGGAAAACAGCTCCCTCGGTCCGGTGGAGGTACGTACCGGCTCGGAAGTAGGCGTTCAGTAGCCGGAAGTCGTAAGTCTGTGAAGGTGCCCGGCGGACGGCCGGGCCGGGCCCGCGGGGCGGGAAACCATGGCTCCCCGCCCCTTCGGGGCGGCTCAGCCACCCCGCGGTGCCCGTGACACGGAGGCCGTCAGAAGCACTCCATCTTGTCGCTGGTGCCGAGCTTCATCGACAGGCCGTTGAGCGTGAACGTGCCGGCCGTGGTGGCCCATGCCGTCTGCTTGACGTTGGTGAGGTCGGCCGACTCGGCCTGCTGGGCGAAGCCGCCCGGCAGTACGTTCTCGCCCTGCTTCACGTCGGGGCCGCGGGTCTTGCCCTTGACCGCGACACCGATGTCGATGTTGCGGAACTTCGCATCGGCGTCGAGCTGGGCGACGTCGATGTAGAGGTTCTTGGCCGTGACCGGCTTATCGGGGTCGTTCCCCGCCTCAAGACGGAGGTAGACCGTCTTGCCTATGAGGGGGATGGGTGTTGCCACCGACTGGCACATCTTGGTGATCGTCGCGTCGTCGAACGACGAGATCGCGACGGGAACCTGCGTCTGTTCCTTGCCGTCGGTCTTCGTGTAGACGGTGTCGATTCCGCCGTACTGAGCGAAACCCTCACCGTGCAGGTGAGAGGCCTTCACCTTGAACTGCTGACCGGAGACGCTGAACGACGCGGCCAGCGCACCCTGCGCCAGCCCGACACCCACACATGCCGCAGCGGCGACGCTGGGCACCATGACCACAGCGAACCGCTTCCATCTTGTCCCGCCACGCACCTGGGACTCCATATTTCCTCCTTCTCGGACGTACATCTCCTGACCTGGCTCGCCCCGAATCGCGGCTCAGCCGTGCAGGGATGGGAGAAGTGCTACGTCCTCGGGAAGGAGAGCGCCTGCACTCGGCGGCGCAACTCGCGCCCGAATCACCGGCGATCACCCCCGAGCGACAACCACTGGTCGCGCCTGACACGCATCACGCACAACCCTGCTGGACAGGCTTCGCCGAGTCGGCGAAGACCCCCCTGTCCAAGAGCCGGCGCCACTGCCGCCGGCTCTGCCCGGTGGGGACCCACGATGTCCCGCGACCCAACCGGCTGCCGGGGTACGGGAATGGACCGAGCGTGGCCGATCGTGGTGCATTCTCGCCGCCCGCACAAGGGGGATCGTTACTGGCTAGTAACGGCGGGATAACCGAACAACGACCGCCCGGTCTCGGGTGACGACACAGGGTGCTCCCGAACGGCGGTACAAAGCTGTTGATCGATGGACAGAAACCGACAGATCAACGTCTGTGACTTACTCGCAGTAACAGCGGCCGCGTTTACCAAGTTTTGGCAAAGCGCGGCCGCGGTGACCGTCTTTCGGCAAATCCTTCACGCGGGCATCACGGGCCCGCGTGTTTAACGACTGGTCAGAACAGGGCCCGGGCCAGAGCCCTGCGGGCCGCGATCACACGCGGATCCTCGGGTCCGACCACCTCGAACAGCTCCAGCAGCCGCATCCTTACGGTGTCCCGGTCGTCACCCACCGTACGCGCCACCGTCTCGATGAGCCGGCCGAAGGCGTCCTCCACATGGCCGCCCACCAGATCCAGGTCGGCGGCGGCGATCTGCGCCTGCACGTCGGCCGGCTTCTCGGCCGCTTCCCTGCGCACCTGCTGCGGGTCGACACCCTGCACGCGCTGGAGCAACTCGGCCTGGGCGAGGCCCAGTTTGGCCTCCTCGTTACCCGGATCCTCGCTGAGCACGTTCTTGTAGGCCTGGACGGCACCATTCAGGTCGCCCGAGTCCAGCGCCTGCACGGCGGCTTCGAGGAGCGCGTCGTACGGGCCGGCCGGCCGCTCGGGAGCCGGCTGGGCGGCGCCGCCCGGCTCGGCTTCGGGGTCGACGGCGAGGCCGGTCAGACCGAAGCGCTGCTCGGCGACCTGCACCAACTGGTCCAGCGTCTGCCGGATCTGCGCCTCGCCCGCGGCCCCCTGGAAGAGCGGCAGCGCCTGCCCCGCGACGACCGCGAACACCGCGGGGATCCCCTGGATGCCGAACTGCTGCATCAGCATCTGGTTGGCGTCGACGTCGATCTTGGCGAGCAGGAAGCGGCCGTTGTACTCGACGGCCAGCCGCTCCAAGACCGGGCTCAGCTGCTTGCAGGGCTGACACCACTCGGCCCAGAAGTCGATGACGACGGGCACCTCGGCGGACCGCTGGAGGACGTCCCTCTCGAACCCCGCCTCGTCGACGTCGATGACGAGATCGGCCGGGGAGATCGCCCCCGTGCCGCCCTCCCGGGCGGCTTGCGCACGCGTCTGCTCCGCCTTCGCCTTGGCCTCTTGGGCCGCCTTCACCGCGGCGAGGTCGACGACTCCGCTCATGGACATGTTCCGTGGCTGCATGCGTCTATCCTCCCCCGTACTGCGCGCGCGTGTGAAAACGGTCTGAAAGCCGGGCCGGTCGGGTGCCCTTGGCGCCGGGTCCCCACCCCACGCCGTGTCGCCGCGGCCCGTGTACGTCCCTCACGGGCTTTCGCTACGAGACGTAGCGTAATGCCACACGGAACCGCCGGGACACCACCCCCCGGTGATCTCCCTCACGGCCGCACGGGAACCGCCGGTTTATGGTCGGGACATGCAGAGCCGCAGCCCCGCCAGCCGCACCGGGCGCCCGCGCAGCGCCACGGCGGACGCCGCGATCCTGGCCGCGACCCGCGAGGCTCTCGTGGAACTGGGCTGGTCCAAGCTCACCCTGGGAGACGTCGCGACACGCGCCGGGGTTGCGAAAACGACCCTCTATCGCCGCTGGGCCGGCAAGAACGAACTGGTCGTCGACGCGGTCGCGGAGCTCTTCGACGAGCTGGAACTCCCGGACAGCGGCTCACTGGCCGCGGACATCGAGGGCGTCGTCCTCCAGTTCGCCGCGATCCTGGCCCGCCCGGAGGCCAAGAGCGGCCTGATGGCGGTGGTGGCGGAGGCCACCCGCGACGACGCCCTGCGCGAACGCATCCGCGCATCGGTGGTCGACCGCCAGAAACGCCTCGTCCTGGAGGGCAGATCCCGAGCCCAGGCACGCGGCGAACTCCCACCCGAACCGGACCCCGACACGGCGTCCCGCACGGCAGACCTGGTCTTCGACATGGTCGCGGGGGCGGTGGTCCACCGCACGCTGGTGAGCGGGAAGCCGGTCGACGAGGCGTGGGTACGCGGCTTCACCCTGGTGCTGCTCCGGGGACTGGCGGCGGAAGCCGTGCACACGTCCGCCGGCTGAGCCAGGCCCGTCCGCCGCCCGCCGCGCCACACGTCCCCGGCACAGTGACGCGACCTCCGTGTCCGTCCGCGACGCGATCTCCGCGTCCGTCCGTGCCGCGATCTCCGCGTCCGTCCGTGCCGCGACCTCCGCGTCCGTCCGTGCCGCGACCTCCATGTCCGTCCGCGACGCGCCCTGCGCGTCCGCCCGCCGCCGCCAGATTCCCGGCACGGCGGCGAAGTCGGGGTCCCGCCGGGCGCGTTCGGTGAGCAGCTCGGCGAGCCGCCCGGCCCGCTCCTCGGTGCGCGAGGGATCGGCCGGCACCGCCGGCTCTTCCTCGCCGGAACACTCAGAAGCCGGCGGGCTCCGTGTACACCCCCCACTCGTCCCGCAGCACCCCGCAGATCTCGCCGAGCGTCGCCTCGGCGCGTACCGCCTCCAGCATCGGCTCGATCATGTTCGCGTCCGACCGCGCCGCGGCGACCATGCCGTCGAGCGCCGCACGGACCCGCGCGTCGTCCCGCCGGGCCTTCCGCTCCCCGAGCACCCGGACCTGCTCCCGCTCCACCTCGTGGCTGACCCGCAGGATCTCCAGGTCCCCGGTCACCGACCCGGTGTGGACGTTCACCCCGACGACCTTCTTGTCGCCCTTCTCCAGCGCCTGCTGGTACCGGAACGCCGACTCCGCGATCTCCCCGGTGAACCAGCCGTCCTCGATGCCCCGCAGGATCCCGGAGGTGATCGGCCCGATCGGGTGCTGCCCGTCGGGGTGTGCCCGCAGCCCCCGCTCCCTTATCCGCTCGAAGATCTTCTCGGCGTCGGCCTCGATCCGGTCCGTCAGCTGCTCGACGTACCAGGAACCGCCCAGCGGGTCGGCCACGTTGGCGACGCCGGTCTCCTCCATCAGCACCTGCTGGGTGCGCAGGGCGATCTCCGCCGCCTGCTCGCTCGGCAGCGCGAGGGTCTCGTCGAGGGCGTTGGTGTGCAGCGAGTTCGTCCCGCCGAGCACGGCCGCCAGCGCCTCCACGGCCGTCCGTACGACGTTGTTGTACGGCTGCTGCGCGGTGAGGGAGACGCCCGCCGTCTGCGTGTGGAAGCGCAGCCACTGGGCCTTCTCCGACTGCGCGCCGTACACGTCCCGCACCCAGCGGGCCCAGATCCGCCGGGCGGCCCGGAACTTCGCGATCTCCTCGAAGAAGTCGACGTGCGCGTCGAAGAAGAAGGACAGGCCGGGGGCGAAGACGTCGACGTCCAGCCCGCGCGACAGCCCCAGCTCCACGTACCCGAAGCCGTCCGCCAGCGTGTACGCCAGCTCCTGCGCGGCCGTCGAACCGGCCTCGCGGATGTGGTAGCCGGAGACGGACAGCGGCTTGTACGCGGGGATGCCGGCCGCGCAGTGCTCCATCAGGTCGCCGATGAGCCGCAGATGCGGCTCCGGCTGGAAGAGCCACTCCTTCTGGGCGATGTACTCCTTGAAGATGTCCGTCTGGAGCGTGCCGTTCAGGACGGACGGGTCGACGCCCTGCCGTTCGGCGGCGACCAGGTACATGCAGAAGACGGGCACGGCCGGACCGCTGATGGTCATGGACGTCGTCACGTCGCCCAGCGGGATGTCCTCGAACAGGACCTCCATGTCGGCCGCCGAGTCGATCGCGACACCGCAGTGCCCGACCTCGCCCAGCGAGCGCGGGTCGTCGGAGTCGCGGCCCATGAGCGTCGGCATGTCGAAGGCGACCGAGAGCCCGCCTCCGCCGTTGCGGAGGATCGTCTTGTAGCGCTCATTGGTCTGCTCGGCGTTGCCGAACCCGGCGAACTGCCGGATGGTCCACGTACGCCCCCGGTAGCCGGTCGCGTACAGGCCGCGGGTGAAGGGGTACTCCCCCGGCCAGCCGATCCGCTCGAACCCCTCGTACCTGTCGCCGGGCCGGGGCCCGTACACCGGCTCCACGGGATCGCCGGAGAGCGTGGTGAAGTCGGCGTCGCGCTTGCGCGCCGCGTCGTACCGGGCCTGCCAGCGGCGGCGGCCTTCCTCGATGGCGTCAGCGTCCATACCATCGAATTTACTAGGACGTCCAAGTAAATGTCGATGGCGGACCGCCGTACGTTCGTCCGTACGGCGGCGCGGCTACGCCTTGGCGGTCGCGGGCGAGTCCTCCGCGACCCTGGCCTCGAGCTCGTGGCTGATCTTGCGCTCCACGAAGAACGCGGCCGTCGGGATGGTCCCGGCGAGCAGCACCCAGATCTGCTTGCCCACCGGCCACTTCGCCTTGGAGCCCAGGTCGAAGGCGAAGATCAGGTACACGACGTAGAGCCAGCCGTGCGCGATGCTGACGACGCGCGTGAAGTCGGCCGCGCCGTTCAGGTCGAGCACGTACTTGCCGATCATGCCGAAGGTCAGCAGGACCAGCAGTACGCCGGTGACGTAGGCCATCACGCGATAGCGGGTCAGCACGCTCTTTTTCATGCCGTCGAGCGTAACGACCCGTTCCGGGAGATCTTGGCCCGGGTCACCCCTCCTGGAAGTCCCCCGCGGCGATCCGCAGCGGCCGCAGCATCGCGAAGATCTCGGCGCACTCCTCCGCGTCGTACACCCCGAGCCCGAAGTCCATCGCCATCAGGTCGCGGGTGGCCGCCTCGACCACCTCGCGGCCCTTGTCGGTGATGCTGGCGAGGGTGCCGCGCCCGTCGTTGGGGTTGGGCCGCTTGCCGACGAGGCCCGACTTCACGAGCCGGTCCACGGTGTTCGTCACGGACGTGGGATGCACCATGAGCCGCTCGCCGATCTTGGACATCGGCAGCTCGCCCGACTTGGAGAAGGTGAGCAGCACCAGCGCCTCGTAGCGCGCGAACGTCAGCCCGTACGGCTTGACCACCGCGTCGACCTCGGCGAGGAGGATCTGCTGGGCGCGCATGATCGAGGTGATCGCGGCCATGGACGGCACGTTTCCCCAGCGCTGCTTCCAGCGTTCGTCGGCGCGCGCGATCGGATCGAAGGAGAGACTGAGCGGCTTCGGCACGTACCAGACCTTACCGGCCGGTCACATGGTGGTCAGCCCTGTCTCGGCCTTCGGTCACCAGCGCCCTCGGGCACGATCTCGAAGACCCCGGTCCACCGGTCGTCATGCAGACAGGCGTTCATCGGCCCGACCAGAGCGGTGTGATCAGGGGCGGTGCGCCACCGCTTGATGGCGTCGAGGCTTTCCCACTCACTGGTGAGCAGCCATCGACCGGGATCGTCGACGGAGCGGCAGAGCTGTTCGCGCAGATGTCCGGGAAACCGCTTGGCGCCGTCGCGTACGCCTTCGTAGGCATCCACGAAATCCGCTTCCCTTCCCTCCCGGACGCGCAGCAGGCGAACCACTCGCACCCGCGCCGGTGCCGTGACTTCCCCCGTCACGACGGGTCGAGAACGACGGGGAGCTCCGCGACCCCGCGGAAGGCGGGGAACGGCACGGTCAGCCAGCGCACGTCCTCCGGCTCCCCGACCAGGGCCACGCCGGGGTGGCGCCCGAAGAGCGTGCCGAGGGCGATCTGCATCTCCAGACGTGCCAGAGGCGCGCCGATGCAGTAGTGCGGGCCGAGGCCGAATGCGAGGTGCGTCGCCTGGACGTTCGGGCGCTCGACGTCCATGCGGTCCGGGTCGGGGAACATCTCGGGGTCCCGGTTGGCCGCCGTGAGCGAGATCTGCACGAGCGCACCCTTGGGGATGAGTGTGTCGCGCATCTTGATGTCTTCCGTCGCGTAGCGGAACGTCGAGTTCTCCACGGAGGTCTCGAACCGGAAGATCTCCTCGACGGCGGCGGCCGTCGCCTTCGGGTCCCGGAACGCCAGCCGCTTCTGCTCCGGCCGGCTGAGCAGGTGGTAGACGGCGTTGCCGATCTGGTACGCGGTCGACTTGTGGCCCGCGAAGAGCAGCACCCACGCGGTGGAGACGAGTTCGTGGTCGGTGAGCGCGCCGTCCTCGTCCTGCGCCGTGACGAGTGCGCTGAGCAGAGCTCCGTCCGGCTCCTTCCGCTTCCGCGCGATCAGGTCCACCAGATAGTCGCGCAGATTGCCCTCGGCCCGTTCCAGCGCCTTTCTCGCCTCCGGCCCGAAACCGGTCTGAGCGACGGTGGCGGACCATTCCTGGGCTTGCTTGCGTTCGTTCTCCGGGACGCCGAGCAGCTCACAGATCACGTGCAGCGGCAGCGGGAAGCAGAACTCCGGGAGGAGGTCCACGGGCTCCGATGCCGGGCAGCGGTCCAGCAGTTCGTCGGTGATCTTCTGGACCTTCGGGCGCAGCGCTTCCACCCTTTTGGGGGTGAAGGTGTTGCCGACGATCCTGCGGAGCCTGGTGTGCTTCGGAGGGTCCGAGAAGAGCATGTTGTCGTCCAGGGCGATCGACGAGTCGCCGAAGATCCGGTGATAGGCGTCGATGGCGCCGTACATGTCCTTGCTCAGCCGAGGATCGGCCAAGGCGGCACGGGCGTCGTCGTACCGGGTGATGAGATACGTGTCGACCCCGTGAGGGGGCTTCAGCGGGCACACGGGTGCTGTCGCCCTGAGCGTGGCGTAGGCGGGATGCGGGTTGGCGCGAAACTCCCGGCTGCAGGCCGAGGCCGCGGCAGCGGCCTCTTCTGACGACGACATTTCCTCGGATGCGAACGCTTGCGTCATGGCTGGTCCCGGGGGTTGAGAGTTCGTCGGTCGGTGACACGATTTCCCGGTCGGCACTCTGTCGCAAACGCTGCTGGGCCATATGAGCTCGAGCGCCGCAATGCGGTGTGCAGAATTGCTCCGGTTACCCGGCCGGCGTATCCCGGGGCGCCCCGGATCGCGCGCGCAGACATTATGGACGGGCAGTCCACCGTTCCCGGGCTCCGTTCCCGGGCTGTGCAGTCGCCGGATGACGAGGAAAACCAGTGAGCGGACGCGGAGTGGAATCTGTACCAGTTCTCATCGTAGGCGGATCCCTGGTGGGTCTTTCCACCTCCGTGTTCCTGGGGCGTCTCGGAATCGAGCACATGCTGGTGGAGCGGCATGCCGAGACATCGACGCACCCACGTGGTCGCGGGAACAACGTGCGCACCATGGAGATCTTCCGGACCGCCGGACTCGAGCAGGGCGTGCGGGAGGCCGCCATGGCTCTCGCCGGGAACGACGGCGTTCTCCAGGTGGACACCCTCGTCGGGAACCGGCGCCGCTGGATCGTTCAGGACATCGCCGCAGGCATGGACATCTCCCGGATCAGCTCCTCGAACTGGTGCCTGTGCAGCCAGAACGATCTGGAGCCGGTCCTGCTGGACCGCGCCCGCCGGGGCGGAGACATCCGCTTCGGTACGGAGCTGCTTTCCTTCACGCAGGACGCAGAGGGAGTCCTGGCGCAGGTGATGCGCCGGGACACCGGTGAGACCCGTACCGTGAAAGCCGATTTCCTGGTGGCCGCCGATGGCCCGAGAAGCCCCGTGCGCAAACGCCTGGGAATCGGCCAGTCCGGACCCGGTGCCCTGTTCCACAACGTCAGTGTCACGTTCCGGAGCAAGGCCCTCAAGGATTACGTCGGGCCGAAGCGCTTCATTGTCTGCTACACCACCGATCCACAGGGGGAAGGCGCCCTGCTGCCCGTGGACAACGAGGAACAGTGGGTCATTCATATCCCTTGGTCCTTCGATCGGGGCGAAACCCTGGAGGACTTCGGAGACGAACGCTGCGCGGCACATATTCGCGCGGCCGTCGGTGTTCCGGACATTGATGTCGAGATCACGGGAAAGGCGCCCTGGCACGCCTCCGAACGGGTCGCGGACAGCTACGGACAGGGCCGGGTCTTTCTCGCCGGTGACGCGGCGCATGAAATGCCGCCCAACGGGGCGTTCGGCTCCAACACCGGAATCCAGGACGCCCACAACCTCGCCTGGAAACTCGCCGCGGTACTCCGCGGCTGGGCCGGCCTGCCGCTGCTCGACACCTACGAGCGCGAACGACGGCCTGTCGCCGTCACGACGAGCACCCGGGCCTCCCGGCAGGCCGCCGATGAGCAGCACCCCGCATTCGGCCCGGCAGCGCGACGCAACAACGACGCGGCGGACCTCATGACGGTCGCGCTCTGCTACCGGTACGCCTCGGACGCCGTGGTGGGCGCCTCCCCTGAGCGGCAGGTCGTCCCGGAGACCTTCCTGATCGACGGAGAACCGGGGAGCCGCGCACCCCACATGTGGGTCCGCAGAGCAGGCGCCAGGATCTCCACTCTCGATCTGTACGAGCGTTCCTTCGTCGTGCTCGCCGGGGCCGAAGGCCACCGGTGGCGCCGCGCCGCGGAGCAGGCCGGCGAGAGCCTGGGCGTTCCGGTCGAGGTGTATCTCGTGGGAGACGGCCCGGATCACGACCTTGTGCCCGAGCCGGATGCCGACTGGGCGGCGCTGCACGGCACCGCCGACGACGGTGCCGTCCTCGTACGCCCGGACGGTTTCGTCGCATGGCGCGCGCCCACCCACCCGCCGTCCGCCGGTCGTGTGCTGACGGACGTGCTGCGGACCGTGCTCTGCCGCGGCTGAACACCCACCGAAACGACCACGCCGAGGACATGCCGATGACATTCGAAGACGGCCCCGTCGCGGGCCGAGTGGACGTCCACCACCATTTCACCGCGCCGGCCTGGCTGGACTGGGCGGAAGAGCGCGGTGTCGTCAACCGCGAGCGGCTGCCCTGGTGGACACGCTGGGACCTGGACGCGGCTCTGGAGGTCATGGACAAGACGGGCATCAGCACCGCCGTCATGACCGTCGCGATGCTCGGACGGTTCCGCGAGCGCGCGGAGCGCCAGGAGAGCGCACGGATCGCCCTGCGTGCGGCGGCCGACGTCGTCGAGAACCGTCCCGCGCGCTTCGCCTTCTTCACTCCCGTGTTCCTGGACGACCTGGAACTCTCGCAGTGGAGCCTCCGTTACGGACTCGACGAACTCGGGGCCGTCGGAGTGAGCACGAGAACGAGCATGGACGGTGTCTACCTCGGTGACGCCACCCACGACCGCCTCCTGCAGGAACTGAACGACCGGTCCGCCGTCATCAGCACGCACCCCATGGAAGTGCCGGCCGGAAAGGACGGCGGTCCCGGACTGCCGGGGATGCCGCCCTTCGTGTGCGACTTCCTCATGGACACCACGCGCGCGGCGATCAACCTGATCCGGAACGGCATCCTGGACCGCTATCCGAATCTCAGCTTCGTCCTCCCCCATGGAGGAGGCTTCCTGCCGTACATGGCCACTCGGCTCGAACTGTTCGGCGGGCACCTCACCCCCGGGATCGAGCCGGGCAGGGTCCGTGACTACCTGCACCGGTTCTACTTCGACACCGCCGGCCCCATGTCTCCCTCCGCCACGCCCACGCTGCTGGCCACGGTGGATCCCAGCCGGATCCTTTTCGGCACGGACTGGCCGCCCACCCCCGCACAGGTCGTCGCCGACATCGCGGTACCCGCCCTGGACGCCGATCCGTTCGTCTCACCGGAGCAGCTCAGGGGCATCAACCGGGAGAACGCCCTGCGTCTGCTGCCGGTACTGGCCCGCTCCTCCTAGCTTTCGGCCTGGCCGCACGCACGAGAAGAAGGCCGCCGCCCTCGCGGGCGGCGGCCTTCTTCTCTCGTCGGCTTCACCGGGTGACCGGGGCCGTGTCTCTCTCCCAGTGGTAGAAGCACTGAGCCATCGCGTCCTTCGGGCCGCGCCAGGTCTGCGGGTCGTACGGACTGACATACGCCTCGAGCTTGCTGCTGATGTCGCGGAACTCGGGGTGCCCGGCCACGCGCGCGATGGCAGGGCCCGGGTCCTGCTCGGCCTCGATGAAGTGCATGTACACATCGCCGAACTGGAAGAGGGAACGCTGGGTCACCCCGACGAGGCGGGGCAGGTCGCCGCGGTCGGAGGCCGCGAAGACCTCGGCGATGTCCGGAGCCGAGTGCGGCGCCATCCGGGCGACGATCAGGGCGTGGTGCATGGAGTCTCCTTACGCGGCGGCGCCGTTCAGGCGGGCGTGACGGGGGAGGTCCGCCGCTCGTCGGCGGCCTGCTCGATGCGGTCGCGGATGAGGGCCATCTGGACGGGCGAGTTGCGGTTGATGATGTCCGTCATCCCGGCGTCGTCGACCGGCGCGTCCGGCCTCATGGCGAAGTCCTGGGTCCAGCGCATCCGGGTGCCGTCGGGGGTCTCTTCGTATTCCCACCGGATGTTCATGTACTCGAACGGACCGGGTTCGACCCGGCGTGCCGTGACGGTGAGCTTGTCGCGGTCGGTGGTCCGTTCCGACACCCAGCTCCACACCTTGCCGTTCTCGTCGGGGTGCATGGTCAGGCGGAAGGTCACCGTGTCGCCCTGTCGGGTCAGCACCTCGGCGTCCGCGTACTCGCTGAACAGCTGCGGCCATCTCTCGACGTCGTTGGTCATGTCCCAGACGAGGTCGAGGGGTGCGGCGATGGTGATCTCGTTCTCGGTGTGCCCTGCCATGTCAGGCTCCTGCCGTGAGCGTGCTGTTGACGAAGTCGAGGAAGTCGCGGGGGCTCTTGCACTTCTCCGCGTCGGTGGGCAGCGCCCGTGCGTGCCGGTTCTCCAGCTCGCCCACGATGCCGAGGAGGCCGAGCGAGTCCAGCCCGAACTCGGCGAAGGGGGTGTCCACCCGGGCTTCGAGGTCGTGCGGGTCGACGGTGACACCGGCGGCCTTCTTCATCAGTGCGGCCAGCTCTTCGAGGGTCACTTCACTGCTCATGCGCGTTCTCCTTTGTCGTACGGATGCGGTGGGCTTCACCGGGCGGCCGGTCCCGGGTCGCGGCGCAGTACCAGCGCCGCGTTGGAGCCCATGAGTCCACGGCTGAGGACCAGGGCCGTGCTCAGCTCGGCCGGGCGCGCCGTCGACGTCACCAGGTCGATGTCGTGGCAGATGTCGAAGACGTTGGGCGTGGGCGGGATCAGCCCTTCCTCCATGGCCATCACCGCGGCGGCGACGTCCAGCAGGGGTGCCCCGCAGTAGGACCGCCCGATGCCCGTCTTGGGGGCCGTGACGGGTACGCGGGTGCCGTGCGGGCCGAGGGCGTCGGCGAGGGCGAGGGCCTCGGCGCGGTCCGCCTCCGGGACGCCCAGCGCGTCGGCGAAGACCACGCCGATCTCCTCCGGTGCGCAGCCGGCCTCGTCGAGGGCACCGCGGATGGCGTGGGCGAGTCCCTCCCGTGAGCGGTCCCAGCGCGAGGCGCCGGTGAACGTGGCCGCATGGCCCGCCACGGTGGCGCGGACGTCCGCGTCACGCCGGCGTGCGCGGTCCAGGTCCTCGACGACCAGCACGGCACCCCCTTCGGCCGGGACGAAGCCGCAGGCCGCGGAGGTGAAGGGCCGGTAGGCCCGTGCCGGGTCCTCGACCGTGCTGAGCTCCGGGTACCCGAGCTGGCAGACCATCGAGTACGGAGCGAGCGGCGCTTCGGCCGCCCCGGCCACGACCACGTCGGTCCCCCGCCCCACGGTCCGGGCCGCGTGCGCGACGGCGTCCAGGCCGCCGGCCTCGTCGCTCGCGACCACCCCGCAGGGGCCCTTGAAGCCGCTGCGAATGGAGATCTGGCCCGTGCTGGCCGCGTAGAACCAGGCGATGGACTGGTAGGGACCGACGAACCGGGACCCCTGTCCCCACAGCTTCTGCAGCTCCCGCTGGCCGAATTCACCGCCACCGGATCCGGCGGCGGTGACCACACCGACGGAGTACGGGGAGTCGGTGGCCGCATCGCTCAGTCCCGCGTCCTTCAGGGCCGCACCGGCGGCGGCCATCGCGAAGTGGCTGAACCGGTCGGTCTGGACGAGGAAGGTCTCCTCGATGAGTGCCGAGGGGTCGAATCCCCTGACCTCGCCGGCGACGCGGAGCGGAAGGTGCCCGCACCCTTCCCGGGTGATCCGGTCGAGTACGGACAGGCCCTCCTTGACGGACTTCCAGTAGGTCTCCGTGTGCAGTCCGTTGGGCGCGACCACACCGATCCCCGTGATGGCGGTGCGGCGGTTCGGCTGAGCGCTCATCGTTTCCTCCCGGCCGGCCCCGTCAGAAGCACCGCGGACTGGAACCCGCCGAAGCCGCTGCCCACGGACAGCACGTTGGCGAGCTTGCGCGGGCGCGCGGTGCGCGGTACGTAGTCCAGGTCGCACTCGGGGTCCGGGGTCTCGTAGTTCGCCGTCGGCGGGACCACCTGGTGGGCCAGGGCCAGCACGCAGGCGACGACCTCGATCGCGCCGATCGCACCGAGCGAGTGGCCCACCATGGACTTGATCGAACTCATGGGCGTGTCGTAGGCGTGGGCGCCCAGGGACCGCTTGACCGCGGCGGTCTCGTGACGGTCGTTCTGGCGGGTGCCCGAGCCGTGCGCGTTCACGTAGTCGATGAGTGAGGGATCCAGACGGGCCTGTCCGAGCGCGGTGTCGATGGCCCTGGCCATCTCCAGGCCCTCGCTGGTCAGCCCGGTCATGTGGTACGCGTTGCCGAAGGTGGCGTAGCCGCCGATCTCGCAGTAGACGTGCGCGCCGCGGGCACGGGCGTGTTCGAGCTCCTCCAGGACGAGCACGGCGGAGCCCTCTCCCATGACGAATCCGTCGCGGTGGGCGTCGAAGGGCCGGGAGGCGTGCGCGGGGTCGTCGTTGTTCGGGGAGGTCGCCCTGATGGCGTCGAAGCAGGCCATGGTGATCGGGGAGATCGGGGAGTCGGACGCTCCGGCGATGCAGATGTCGGCGCGGCCGTCCTCGATCGTGTGGAAGCCGTAGCCCACCGCGTCGAGTCCGGAGGTGCAGCCGGTCGACACGGTCTGCACCGGCCCCTGGGCGCCGAAGTGCTCGGCGACGTCGGACGCCAGGGTGCTGGGCGAGAACGCCCTGTGCAGCTGGGGACCAGCGGCACGGTGGTCGACGTCCCAGCGTTGCCCTCGCTCGCTGACCAGGACGTAGTCGTGCTCCAGGCGAGTCGTGCCGCCCACGGCGCTGCCGAGCGAGACGGCCACGCGCCACGGGTTCTCGGCGCCGAAGTCGATGCCGCAGTCGGCCACCGCCTCTGCGGCGGCGACGAGGGCGAACTGTATGTACCGGTCGGCGCGTTCGGCCACGCCCTGATCGAGCCCCTGCGCGAGCGGGTCGAAGTCGCACTCGGCCGCGATACGTGAACGCAGCCCCTCGGGATCGAACAGGGTGATGCCGCGCGTCGCGGTACGGCCGCCTGAGAGGAGGTCCCAGAAGGCCGGCACCCCGATGCCGCCCGGGGCGACGACGCCGATGCCGGTGACCGCCACCCGCCGGGTCACGAGGGCACCCCGCGGCGTTCGGGCTGCGCGCCGTCCCCGTGCACGGCCGGGTACGCCTCGCCGCTCGCGTCCCCCTCCACGGCCTCCGTGTCGACGTGGCCCATGCTCGGCTTCGGAGCCAGCGGGCCCAGATGGAAGACCATCCGGGCTTCGACGTCACCGACGTTGCGGAAGCGGTGCCGCATGCCGATGGGGACCATGAGGCCCTGGTCGGCGCGGATCGGGTGCGTCACATCGTCCAGGTCGACTTCCAGCTCGCCCTGGACGACGTAGACGAACTCCTCCGAGTACGGGTGGTAGTGCTCGCTGATGCGTTCCCCCGGCTGCATGATGGCCAGGCCCATGAACCCGCTCGTGGAGCCCACCGTGAGGGGCGTGAGCAGGGTGCGCAGGTCGCCGCCACGCTTGCGGTTGGGCTCGGTCTCGCTGAGGTCCACGATGCGCGGGCGCGTCTTGTACATGGTCCGTCTCCAGGTCGGTCTGTGGGGTGTTCGTCCACGGGCGGGTGTCGTCCACGGACTGTCAGGACTGGGCAGCCCTGCGATCGGTGATCAGCGTCATGTCGGTGTGCGCCAGGAGGCGGGTGGCGTCCCGGTCGCCCGAGAGCGGCCCTTCTACGCCGAGTGCGGCGCCGTCGAGCAGGCGGGCCATGACGGCGGCCTTCCTCCTGCCGTGCAGGCCGAGCGCCCTGACCGGATCGGTCTCGGGATCCCGCGTGTCGATGAGACGGACGACCAGGTCGTCCCGGTGGAAGACGGTGCTGCGGTGCACGGGCCCGGCGGGGTCGGCCGCGGCGGCCTCGTCCTGCTGGGCGAGCAGTCGTGCCAGCGCCATCCCGCAGCCCTCACGGGCCGGGTAGTACAGGGCGTGACGCCGCAGACCGTCCGGCTCCGGTCCGCCACGCGCCACGTGGTGTACGGCCGGCATGGCCGCGCGGATGAAGAAGGCCCGTGCCGACGCGGGATCGGCCAGATCCCTGCTCTGTTCGAGGTGCGGATTGAGGGCTTCCTCGACGGCCCGCACCTCCGGCTGACGCGAGACGTGGCGCAGCGCCGTCTGCAGATCGCCCTCCACCTCGACGGTGCGTACGACTCGGTTGCCGTGCATGAACAGCGTCGTGCGGCGCAGTCGTGTGGAGTCGTCGGCGCGGGCCTGGGGTGGCGCGTAGCCGGCCAGGATGTCCGCGACCTTCGACTCGGAGCCGGGCTTGACGGTGAACGTCAGCGCATGGCGCGTCACTCCGTCACCCATCCGCACCGGCGCCTGGACCCCGTCGGCGGTCCCGGCGGTGGGCGGGAGCGCACGCCCGGTCTCACGGACGATGCTGTAACGCATCGACCGGATGTCCCGGACGCAGTCCTGCATGGGCCTGACGGTCTCCAGGTGCTCTTCGCTGTTCACCCAGGCGAGATACGGCGGCGCAGTGGCCCATTCGCTGGTGATGAGCCACTGGGACGGGTTCTCCACGGACTGGCACAGCTGGTCACCGAGGTGACCGGGAACCGACGCGACCCGGCTGCGCATGTGCTCGTACGCGTCGAGGAACCGCTGCTGGGCGCCTTCGTGGAGATCGACGAGCAGGATGACGCGCAGCCTCGAGCCGTCGAACGCCGACTGGGACGTATACGTCGAAGTGTTCACGGCAGGCCCTTCCTTCGCTGGGCGGACGGCGGCCGCCGTGTCCGGCAGCGGGACGGCGGTCGGCCCTGAGCCCTCATCGTGGGTCGGTGCGTCGGACTCCGCGAGCCGCACGAGTCATCAGAGGGAACTGCCTGGTGCGCAGGGCACGTTTGTGCCTCGCCAGGACACGAAGAAGCCCCGGCCCGTGAAGAGCCGGGGCTGTGGTCCTTACGGTCTACTCGGCGAGATGCCGCTCCACCGTCTCCACCTTGGAGGTCAGTCCGTCCGTCACGCTGGGACGGATGTCCGCCTTGAGGACCAGGGACACACGCGGAGCCCGCTGCTCGACCGCGGCGACGGCGCGCTTGACGACGTCCATGACCTCGTCCCACTCGCCCTCGATCGAGGTGAACATCGCGTCGGTCCGGTGGGGCAGGCCCGACGCGCGCACCACACGGACGGCGTCGGCGACGTACTCCCCCACGTCCTCGCCGACCCCCAGGGGCGTCACGGAAAAGGCGACGATCACGCCTTCACCGCCCCTTCCTGGCGCGCCCGGGACGCGATGACCGCGTCCTCGGTCTCACGCCGCAGCTTGCGCTCGGCGAAGAACCCGCCGGCCGGCAGCACCGACAGCACGAAGTACAGCGCGCCGGTCTTCACCGGCCACTTCGTCCGGTTCCACGCGTCGGCCCAGAAGATCACGTACAGGATGAACAGGACTCCGTGCACCATGCCCATCACCGGCACGGCGTTGAAGTCCGTGGTCCGCTTCAGCACCGAGCAGACCAGCAGGAGGAGGAAGGAGATCGCCTCGGGGGCCGAGACCAGGCGGAGGCGGCGGAGGGCGGTGGCGGTCTTGAGGTCCACGGGTCACCTTCGGTGGGAAAGACGCGGCGGTCTGAACGGTCTGTACGGTCTGACGGTTTGTGAACGCACGCACAAGCGTCCGGCCCATTGTGGCAAACGGCTGCGGGGCCCGGCCCCTAGGGGGTGTCCGTAAAGCCCCGTCGTCCGCCCGGAGGGCGGGCCTCGCGGCGTCCGGTGCGTGCTCTGGGGGTCCCCCCCCGGCCGAAGGCTGGGGGAGTGCCGGGCGGACGCCCGCGTACTGGTTGTACGCGGGTGTTCGCACGGTGCGGCGAGAGGGCGTGCCGGGCGTCGCGAGGCAGGCGGGACTTTGCGGACCCCCCCCTAGGGGTGCGGTCAGGGTCGTTCTCCACCCACAGGCCCTGTCCGTATCGCCCCACCTGCGGCTACCTTCACCTTCGTGGCGATGTTCCGACTTCAGAGCAGCAAGGTGCTCGCCGTCGACATGACCGGAGACGCCGTGAAGGCGAAGAACGGCTCCATGGTGGCGTACGACGGCGAAATGGCCTTCAAGAAGCTCAGCGGCGGCGGCGAGGGCATACGAGGCATGGTGACCCGGCGGCTGACCGGTGAGCAGATGACCTTGATGGAGGTGAAGGGGCGGGGGACCTGCTGGTTCGCGGACCGCGCCTCCGAGATCAACCTGGTCACCGTCCAGGGCGACAAGCTCTACGTGGAGTCGAGCAACCTGCTCGCGACCGACGGCGGGCTGCGCACGGGGACGGAGTTCACCGGCCTGCGCGGCGCCTCGCAGGGCAACGGGCTGTTCACGACGACCATCGAGGGCCACGGCCAGGCGGCGATCATGTCGGACGGCCCGGCGGTGGTGCTGCGCGTCAGCCCGCAGTACCCGCTGACCGTCGACCCGGGGGCGTACGTGGCGCACCAGGGGAATCTCCGGCAGTCCTTCCAGTCCGGTGTGACGTTCCGCACGCTGCTCGGGGAGGGCGGCGGCGAGGCCTTCCAGATGCGGTTCGAGGGGGACGGGCTGGTGTACGTGCAGCCGAGCGAGCGGAACACGATCGCGGGAGACGTGTGACATGGCCTTCCGGGAGATCAACGCGAAGATGGTCGAGGCGACCGTCGCGCCGGGCCAGCGGCTGTTCAGCCAGCGCGGCGCGATGCTCGCGTACCGGGGCGAGGTGTCCTTCACGCCCAACACGGCCGGCGGCCAGGGCGGGCTCGTGTCGATGATCGGCCGCCGGGTCGCCGACGAGGACACGCCCCTGATGACGGTCGAGGGCAGCGGCACCGTCCTCTTCGGGCACGGCGGGCACCACGTCCAGGTGATCCAGCTCGCCGGCGACACGCTGTACGTCGAGGCGGACCGCCTCCTGGCCTTCGAGGGCACGCTCCAGCAGGGCACGATGTTCCTGGGCTCGCAGGGCGGCGTCATGGGCATGGTGCGCGGCCAGGTCAGCGGCCAGGGGCTGTTCACGACCACGCTCAAGGGGCACGGGGCCGTCGCGGTCATGGCCCATGGCGGAGTGATCGAGATCCCGGTCACGCCCCAGCGGCCGGTGCACGTGGACCCGCAGGCCTACGTCGCCCACCACGGCGACGTCCGCAACAAGCTGTCCACCGCCCTGGGCTGGCGGGACATGGTGGGCCGCGGCTCGGGCGAGGCGTTCCAGCTGGAGCTCAGCGGCAGCGGTGCGGTGTACGTCCAGGCGTCGGAGGAGAAGCTGTGAGCACCTACGGAACCCCGGGCGCCGGCCCCGCGGTCTTCGACCCGGCGACGCTGCCGCCCGACGACAACGTCAATCCCTACACCTTCTGCGTGGAGCTCAAGGGGAGCCAGTGGTTCCTCCAGAAGGGGAAGATGATCGCCTACTACGGCTCGATCGACTTCAACGGTGTCGGGCACGGCCGGCTGGACCGTCTCGTCCGTACTTCCTTCCATTCGCCACTGCACGCGAGCGACTGGGTCGTGGCGGAGGGCTCGGGCAAGATGCTCCTCGCCGACCGGGCCTTCGACGTGAACTCGTACGACCTCGAGAACGGCAACCTGACCATTCGCTCGGGCAACCTCCTCGCTTTTCAGCCAACTCTGTCGCTGAAGCAATCAATCGTGCCGGGTTTCCTGACCCTCATCGGAACCGGAAAGTTCGTGGCCGCGTCGAACGGCCCCGTGGTGTTCATGGAACCCCCCGTCCGGGTCGACCCCCAGGCCCTGGTCGGATGGGCCGACTGCCCCTCGCCGTGCCACCACTACGACCACGGATACATGACCGGCGTAATGGGCGGTCTACGTGCGCTGACGGGCCTCGGCGGGGTTTCCGGGGAGGAGCACCAGTTCGAGTTCGTCGGGGCCGGCACGGTCCTGCTCCAGTCCTCCGAGACCCTCATGGCCGAGCACGCCACGGGGGCCGTTCCGCACCAGGCCGGCGTGCCCGGCGGCGGGGCTCACAGCCCCCAGGCAGGCCAGTCCGGCGTACCGCGTCTTCCCGGACAGCTGGGGGACCTCCAGCGTCGCTTCGGGCTGTGAGCGGTAGTCTGCGGAGTGTGACATCGAACGTCTGCGCACCGATGTTCGGCGGGTGCGCTCCGTCACACGAAAACCCTCACTAGTTCGCCTTTCAACCTTTTAGGTAGACTTCATTCATGGAGACCGAGACGGCCACCCGCTGGCTGACCGATGCGGAGCAGTGCGCTTGGCGCACCCACCTGGAGGTCAACAGGCTGTTGACGTACCAGCTCGAAAAGGACCTGCAGCCGTTCGGCCTGACAATGAACGACTACGAGATCCTGGTGAATCTCTCCGAGTCGGAGGACCAGCGGATGCGGATGAGCGACCTCGCCTCCGCCACCCTCCAGTCCAAGAGCCGCCTCTCGCACCAGATCACGCGCATGGAGAACGCGAACCTGGTCCGGCGCGAGAACTGCGAGTCCGACCGCCGGGGGCTCTACGCGGTCCTCACCGAGCACGGCATGGCGACGATGCAGAAGGTCGCGCCCCACCATGTGGCGTCCGTGCGGAGGCACTTCATCGACCTGCTGTCGCCCGAGGCCCTGACGGAGCTCGACAAGGGCCTCAAGCCCATCGCGGAGCACCTGCGCGGCCAGCGCGGACGCCCGTAGCGGCCGTACCCCGGATCGCACATCCCGTCCGTTCCGGCTAGGCGAGCGGCAGGCGGAGTTCGAACAGGGCTCCGCCTGCGGGCCCCTGGCCGGCCGTGAGCGTGCCGCCGTGCCGTACGGCGACGTCCCGGGCGATGGCGAGGCCCAGCCCGGCACCGCCGTCGTCACGGCTGCGGGCGGCGTCCAGCCGTACGAACCGCTCGAAGATCCGCTCCCGGTCGGACTGGGGCACGCCGTCCCCGTCGTCCGCCACCCCGACCAGGGCCAGGTCACCCTCCCGCCGCACGGTCACGACGACGGCCGACCGGGCGTGCCGCTGGGCGTTGTCGAGCAGATTGGCCAGTACGCGGCCCAGCTGCCCGCGCGATCCGGCCACGTTCACCGGCTCCGCGTCCACCGTCACACCCGTCCGCCCCTCGGCCGCCTCCCGGGCCAGCCCGGCGAGGTCGACCTTCGCGTCGTGGGGCCGCTCCCCCGCGTCCAGCCGGGCGAGCAGCAGCAGGTCGGCGGCGAGCCGCTGGAGCCGTACGGTGTCCTCCACGGCCCCGTCGAGGTCCAGCAGCTCGGGATGCGCGGCGGCCACCTCCAACTGCGTGCGCAGCGAGGCGATCGGGCTCCGTAGCTCGTGGGAGGCGTCGGCGACGAAGCGCCGCTGCCGCTCCACGGAGGTCTCCAGGGCCGCGAGCGTCTCGTTCGTCGTCCGGGCGAGCCGGGCGACCTCGTCGTGCGTCTGCGGCTCCGGGACACGGCGCGCGAGGTCCTGGGAGGCGGTGATCGCGGCCATCTCGCTGCGGATGCCCTCCACCGGCCGCAGCGCCCGCCGGGTGACCAGCCAGGTCACCCCCGCGACGACGCCGAGCAGCAGCGGGAACCCGATCAGCATCACCGTCAGCGCCGTCTGCACGGCCCCGTGCTCGGCGGCCAGCGGGGCACCGGCGTAGACCTTCAGACGCCCCCGGTCATGGGTCTCGACCTCGATGGCGGCGAACCGGTAGTCCTCCGTGTCGCCGTCGATCGTCGCGGACCCGTTCTTGAAGGTGCTCTCCCCGGCGATCTCCCCTGGTTCGAGGTCCTCTTCGTGGTCGTCGGAGTCGTCGTCCCCGCCGGGCGCCACCGGCGACTGCGGCTTCACCCGGTCGGAGTCGGTACCGCTGATCTTCTCCAGATCCTCGCTGGCCCTCACCAGCCGCTTCTTCGCGGCGAGGACCTGGACCGGCCCGTCGTCGCCGTCCAGCCCGGACAGCTTGTCGTACGGCGTCCCGGCGGCGAGCTGGGAGGCGATCACCCGGGCGGAGCGCTCCGCCCGGGTGCCGGCCTCACCCATCAGGTTGGACTTCAAGGACAGCAGGACGGCGGCCCCGGCCGCGACGAGCGCCACCGCGACCACGAGCGTGGCTCCCAGCGTGGCCCGCGCCCGGACGGACCCGAACAGCCGCCTCATGGCGACGTCTCCAGCCGGTACCCGGCGCCGCGCACGGTCCGGATCAGTCCCGCCCGCAGCTTCCGCCGCAAGGTGCTGACGTACACCTCGACGATGTTGGGATCCCCGTCGTACGCGAAGTCCCACACGTGTTCGAGGATGTCGGACTTGGACACGACCTCCCCGGCCCGCAGCACGAGGTGCTCCAGCACGGAGAACTCCTTGGCGGTCAGGGCGACCTCGTCCTCCCCCAGGAACACCCGCCGAGCCGCGGTGTCCACCTTCAGATCCCCGTGCACATGCACGGGCGAGGCACCGGCGCCCACCCCGCGCCGCCGCAGCAGCGCCTTGACCCGGGCGACGAGCACGACGTACGAGAAGGGCTTGGTCAGGTAGTCGTCCGCGCCGGTGTCGAGCCCCTCGGCCTCGTCGTACTCACCGTCCTTGGCGGTGAGCATCAGGATCGGCACCTCGTGCCCGGCGGCGCGCAGGGCGGCGCAGACCCGGTAGCCGTTGAGCCCGGGCAGCATGATGTCGAGGATCACCAGGTCGTACGTGCCCTCCGACGCCTGGTGCAGGCCCTCCCGTCCGTCGTGGACGACGTCCACGGCGTACCCCTCGGCCGTCAGGCCCCTGGCGAGCGACAGGGCCAGCCGCTTCTCGTCCTCCACGATCAACAGGCGCATGCGTAAAGAGTGGCAAAGCCAAGCTGAAGATCCCTTCAGGGGTCTTCAGGTTCCTCTCAGCGTCGGTCAGCCAGATTGGAACACGTCGAAAACGAAACGACTCGGGAGGAATCCGCATGAAGCGCAACATCGTGATCGCCGCTGTGACCGCTGCCGCTCTGATCGGAGGCGGTACGGCCACGGCTCTCGCGACCACGGGAGACGACCAGGGCTCGGCGCGGCAGGCGGCGAACACCCGGCTGTCGGACGACGACGGCCGCGACGACCAGGACGGCGCGGACGCGCAGGACGACCGCGACGACGACGCCGCGCGGGCCGCTTCCGCCGACGTGACGGCGTCCGAGGCCATCGCCTCCGCGCTGAAGCACACGCCCGGCACGGCCGTGTCCGCGGAGCTGGACGACGAGGACGACAGCGCCAAGGTGATCTGGAAGGTCGACGTCCTCTCCGGCGACAACGGCTGGCACAGCGTCCGTGTCGACCCGTCCAACGGCAAGGTCCTCGGCTCGCAGGCCGACGACGAGGACGACACGGCGCAGGTGCGGGCGGCCCTGAAGGGCTCTTCCGTGACGGCCGAGGAGGCCGCGAAGGCCGCGAAGGCCGCCGCCGGCAAGGGCACGGTGACGTCGGTCGACCTCGACGAGGACGGCAAGAACAAGTCCTGGGAGGCCGAGACGCACAAGTCCGGCGGCGCCGAGCAGGACTGGAAGATCGACCTCGGCACGGGCAAGGTCACGGCGGACCGCTCGGACGACCAGGACGACGACTCCGACGACCAGGACTGATCAGGTCCAGCCGCTTTCCTGCCGCCCCGGTGTCGCTGCTGACGCCGGGGCGTCGAGGTGCTCGGCACCGGTGCTGAGGCCGGGTGGGTCCGCAACCCGGCGGAGCGGGGTGCCGCTGCACCCACCCGTGCCGCCCTGACCGGCGAGACTGCCCGCAGCTAGGCGGGACCGGCGGCCCGCGGCAGCTGAGCGGGAGGCCGGGCCCCAGGCCGAGACGCGCCCGCACCCGCGCACGCACGGAAGGGGCCGTGTCGGGGGGTGTCCGCCCGCAGCGGTTGGCGCGTCAACGGGCAGTCAGCCGGTATCCGACCCCATCGCGCCGTTCCGAGGACGGACACCCCCCGACGCGGCCCCGACACACAACCGGCGAGCAGGCGCGACACAAGCCCCCACCAAAGCCGCACAGGCCGCCGCAGGCACCCCGCCCCACCGCCGGAGGCACCCGCACAGGCCGCCGCAGGCACCCCGCCCCACCGCCGGAGGCACCCGCACAGGCCGCCCCAGGCACCCCGCCCCACCGCCGGAGGCACCCGCACCGCGCCGCTCAGCCCTCCGTCAACCCGGCCACCAGCTCATCAGCCGCCCGGTACGGATCCAGCTCCCCCGCCACGATCCGCTCCGCGAGCGCACCCAGCCGCCGGTCCCCGTGCAGGTCCCCGATCCGCTCCCGCAGCGCCGTCACCGCGATCGTCTCGACCTCCCGTGCCGCACGGGCCATGCGCCGCTCCGCGAGCACTCCCCGCTCCTCCATCCAGGCCCGGTGCTTCTCCAGGGCCTCGACGACCTCGTCCATGCCCTCCCCGCGCGCGGCGACCGTCTTGACGATGGGCGGGCGCCAGTCCCCGGGGCGCCGGGCCTCTCCCAGCCCCAGCATGTGGTTCAGCTCGCGAGCGGTCGCGTCCGCTCCGTCCCGGTCGGCCTTGTTCACGACGTACACGTCACCGATCTCCAGGATCCCGGCCTTGGCCGCCTGGATCCCGTCGCCCATCCCCGGCGCGAGCAGCACCACGGACGTGTCCGCCTGCGAGGCGATCTCCACCTCGGACTGCCCGACGCCCACCGTCTCGACGATGATCACGTCGCACCCCGCCGCGTCCAGCACCCGGATGGCCTGCGGCGCGGCCCACGCGAGGCCGCCCAGATGGCCGCGCGTCGCCATGGACCGGATGTACACGCCCGGGTCCGACGCGTGCTCCGACATCCGCACCCGGTCCCCGAGCAGCGCACCGCCGGAGAACGGGGACGACGGGTCGACGGCCAGCACGCCGACCCGCTTGTCCTGCTTGCGGTACGCGGTCACCAGCGCCGACGTCGACGTGGACTTGCCGACCCCGGGCGACCCGGTCAGCCCGACCACGTACGCGTTGCCCGCCAACGGCGCGAGCGCCGCCATGACCTCCCTGAGCTGCGGGGACGCCCCCTCCACCAGGGAGATCAGCCGGGCCACGGCCCGCGGCCGGCCCTCCCTGGCCTGGGCGACCAGCGTGGAGACGTCCTGCATCACAGCTCCGTTCAGATCGTTCAGATGCGGAAGGCCGGAGGAACCGGTTGCTCAGGCCTTCGGTACCCGCACGATCAGCGCGTCACCCTGACCACCGCCACCGCACAGCGCGGCCGCGCCCACGCCACCGCCGCGCCGCTTCAGCTCCAGCGCGAGGTGCAGCACGAGCCGCGCACCGGACATCCCGATCGGGTGACCCAGGGCAATGGCACCGCCGTTGACATTCACCTTTTCGGTGGACACCCCGAGGTCCTTCATCGACTGCACGGCGACCGCCGCGAACGCCTCGTTGATCTCGATGAGGTCGAGGTCCGAGACCTCCAGCCCCTCCTTCTTGAGCGCGTGCAGGATCGCGTTGGAGGGCTGGGACTGGAGCGAGTTGTCCGGCCCGGCCACGTTCCCGTGCGCACCGATCTCGGCGATCCACTCCAGGCCGAGCTCCTGCGCCTTGGCCTTGCTCATCACCACGACGGCGGCGGCACCGTCGGAGATCTGCGACGCCGAACCGGCCGTGATCGTGCCGTCCTTGGCGAAGGCGGGACGCAGCTTCCCGAGGGACTCCGCGGTGGTGTCGCCCCGGATCCCCTCGTCCTTGCTGCACAGCACCGGGTCGCCCTTGCGCTGCGGGATCTCCACCGGCGTGATCTCGGCCTCGAACAGGCCGTTCTTCTGCGCGGCGGCGGCCCGCTGGTGCGACAGCGCGGCGATCTCGTCCTGCTCGGCGCGGCCGATGCCCAGGCGCGTGTTGTGCTTCTCCGTCGACTCGCCCATGGCGACGCCGTCGAAGGAGTCGGTCAGCCCGTCGTGGGCCATGGCGTCGAGCATCTCGACGGCGCCGTACTTGAAGCCCTCGCGGGACTTCGGCAGCAGGTGCGGGGCGTTGGTCATGGACTCCTGGCCGCCGGCGACGACCACGTCGAACTCACCCGCGCGGATCAGCTGGTCGGCGAGCGCGATGGCGTCGAGGCCCGACAGACACACCTTGTTGATGGTCAGCGCCGGCACGTTCATGGGGATGCCCGCCTTCACGGCGGCCTGGCGCGCCGGGATCTGCCCCGCCCCGGCCTGGAGCACCTGACCCATGATCACGTACTGCACCTGGTCGCCACCGATCCCCGCACGGTCGAGGGCGGCCTTGATCGCGAAGCCGCCGAGGTCGGCTCCGGAGAAGGACTTCAGTGAACCGAGCAACCGCCCCATGGGCGTACGCGCCCCCGAGACGATCACCGAGCTGGTCGTAGCAGAAGACATGAGCTGCGATCCCCTTACCGGCTGCACAGCCGAGGAGTGAACGAGGGTTTACTTCGAATGTACTGACCGGTACGCCACCCCGTCATCGGGCTGTCGGTGTGATCGCGCGCACGTTGCGTAACCACCTCCGGAGCGCTGCACTGAATCCATGCTGACGCGAATCGACCACATCGGGATCGCCTGTTTCGACCTCGACAAGACCGTCGAGTTCTACCGTGCCACCTACGGCTTCGAGGTGTTCCACTCCGAGGTCAACGAGGAGCAGGGCGTGCGCGAGGCCATGCTCAAGATCAACGATACGTCCGACGGCGGCGCCTCGTACCTCCAGCTCCTGGAGCCGACCCGCGAGGACTCCACCGTCGCGAAGTGGCTGGCGAAGAACGGGGAGGGCGTCCACCACATCGCCTTCGGCACGGCGGACGTGGACGCCGAGGCCGCGGACATCAAGGACAAGGGCGTACGCGTGCTCTACGAAGAGCCGCGACGCGGCTCCATGGGGTCACGGATCACCTTCCTGCACCCTAAGGACTGCCATGGCGTACTGACAGAACTGGTCACTTCGGCGGCCGTTGAGTCACCTGAGCACTGACCCTCGTACATAGGGGCCGGTAGGGTTGGGGGCGGTCGCCGCTCAGCCAGGGTGACCGCGGTCCCGCCGTGCGACGGCAGGACCACCGGGGTCCGGGTTTCGGGGGACGAGCGTCGGGGCAGCAGCCTCTGCTCCGCCGATGATCTGACACCATTCCCCGGGGGCCCCGTTCGGCGGATGGACGGAGCTCGTTTGGAGAGAGTTGCGACCAGGGGACGGATGGGACCGCGCAGTGCGGGGCTACGAGAGCCAGGAGCGAGAGCCGGCGGCTGACGTCGACCACCTCTCTCGGTTCGAAGCCGAGATGAAGCGGCTGAAGACCGAGCGGGAAAAGGCGATCCAGCACGCCGAGGACCTCGGCTACCAGGTCGAGGTGCTGCGCGCCAAGCTGCACGAGGCGCGGCGCACCATCATGTCCCGGCCCTCCTTCGACGGCGGCGACATCGGCTGGCAGGCCGAGCAGTTGCTGCGCAACGCGCAGATGCAGGCCGACCAGATCCGCGCGGACGCCGATCGCGAGCTGAGCGAGGCCCGGGCCCAGACCCAGCGGATCCTCCAGGAGCACGCCGAGCAGGCGGCTCGGCTCCAGGCGGAGCTGCACCAGGAGGCGGTGACCCGGCGCCAGCAGCTGGACCAGGAGCTGGCCGAGCGCCGCCAGACGGTCGAGTCGCACGTCAACGAGAACGTGGCGTGGGCGGAGCAACTGCGGGCACGCACCGAGCAGCAGGCCCGCCGGCTGCTGGAGGAGTCCCGCGCCGAGGCCGAGCAGGCCCTCGCGACCGCCCGCTCGGAGGCCGAGCGGCTGACGACCGAGGCCCGGCAGCGGCTGACGGGTGCGGCCGAGGAGGCCCGCGCGGAGGCCGAGCAGATCCTGCGGCGTGCCCGCACGGACGCCGAGCGGCTGCTCAACGCCGCCTCGACGCAGGCCCAGGAGGCCACCGACCACGCCGAGCAGCTGCGGACGTCCACGGCCTCGGAGTCGGAGTCCGAGCGCCGCCGGGCCCAGGAGCTGAGCAAGGCCGCCGAGCAGCGGATGGCCGAGGCCGAGGAGGCGCTGCGCAAGGCGCAGGCCGACTCGGAGAAGCTGGTCACGGAGGCCAAGGAGGCCGCCGCCAAGGCCCTGGCCAGCGCGGAGTCCGCCAACGAGACGCGCACGCGCACCGCCAAGGAGCAGGTCGCCCGGCTGGTCGAGGAGGCCACGAAGGAGGCCGAGAACACCAAGTCCGAGGCCGAGCAGCTCGTCGCGGACGCCCGCGCCGAGGCGGAGAAGATCGTCGCGGAGGCCTCCGAGAAGGCCCGCACGCTCACGGCCGAGGAGACGGCGACCCAGCTGTCCAAGGCGGCCAAGACCGCCGAGGAGGTGCTCAACAAGGCGTCGGAGGACGCCAAGAAGACCACCAGGGCCGCGGCCGAGGAGGCCGAGCGGATCCGCAGGGAGGCCGAGGCCGAGGCGGACCGGCTGCGCGCCGAGGCACACGACATCGCCGAGGAGCTCAAGGGCGCGGCGAAGGACGACACCAAGGAGTACCGCGCCAAGACGGTCGAGCTCCAGGAGGAGGCCCGCCGGCTGCGCGGCGAGGCCGAGCAGCTGAGGGCCGACGCGGTCGACGAGGGCGAGAAGATCCGCGCCGAGGCCCGCAGGGAGGCCGTGGCGCAGATCGAGGAGGCGGCGAGGTCCGCCGAGGAACTGCTCGCCAAGGCGAAGGCGGACGCGGACGAGCTGCGGACGACGGCCCAGACGGACAGCGAGAAGGTCCGTACGGAGGCCATCGAGCGGGCGACGACCCTGCGCCGCCAGGCCGAGGAGACCCTTCAGCGCACCCGGCAGGAGGCCGAGCGGCACCGCGAGGAGGTCGTCGAGCAGGCCGAGGCCCTCAAGGCGGACGCCGAGCGTGTGGCGCGGGAGCTGCACGAGGAGACCGAGCGGGCCATAGAGGCCCGCCGCGCGGAAGCAGCGCAGGAGCTGACGCGGCTCCAGACGGAGGCGGAGGAGCGGCTCGCCGCCGCCGAGCAGGCGCTGTCCGACGCCCGGGAGGAGGCCGCGCGGATCCGCCGCGAGGCCGCCGAGGAGAACGAGCGGCTGCGCGCCGAGGCCGCCGAGCGGATCCGTACGCTCCAGCAGCAGGCCGAGGCCGAGGCCGAGCGGCTGCGCGACGAGGCCGCGTCCGACGCGTCGGCCGCACGTGCCGAGGGCGAGGCCGTCGCCGTACGTCTGCGCTCGGAGGCCGCGAGCGAAGCCGAGCGGCTGAAGTCGGAGGCGCAGGAGAGCGCCGACCGGGTGCGCGCGGAGGCGCAGGCCGCCGCCGAGCGGCTGGCCACGGAGGCGTCCGAGACGCTGGCCGCCGCCCAGGAGGAGGCCAACCGGCGCCGCCGTGAGGCCGAGGAGTTCCTCGGCTCCGCCCGGCAGGAGGCCGACCAGGAGCGCGAGCGGGCCCGCGAGCAGAGCGAGGAGCTGCTGGCTTCCGCGCGCAAGCGCGTGGAGGAGGCGCAGACCGAGGCCGTACGGCTGGTCGAGGAGGCCGACCGCCGCGCCACGGAGATGGTGTCGGCGGCCGAGCAGCACGCGCAGCAGGTCCGGGACTCCGTCGCGGGGCTGCACGAGCAGGCGCAGGACGAGATCGCCGGGCTGCGCAGCGCCGCCGAGCACGTGGCGGACCGTACGCGGCGGGAGGCGCAGGAGGAGGCGGACCGGGTCCGCTCCGACGCCTACGCCGAGCGGGACCGGGCGAGCGAGGACGCCGGCCGGCTGCGGCGCGAGGCGCACGAGGAGTCCGAGGCCGCCAAGGCGCTCGCCGAGCGGACGATGTCCGAGGCGATCGCGGAGGCGGAGCGGATCCGCGCGGACGTCGCCGAGCACGCCCAGCGGGTGCGCACGGAGGCGTCGGACGCCATCGCGGAGGCCGAGCAGAGCGCCTCGCGTACCCGGGCGGACGCCCGCGAGGACGCCAACCGCATCCGCTCGGACGCGGCGACGCAGGCGGACACCCTCATCACCGAGGCGCGCAACGAGGCGGAGCGGCTCACGACCGAGACGGTCCAGGAGACCGACCGGCTGCGGATGGAGACGGTCGCCGAGGCCGAGCGGGTCCGTACGGGAGCCCTCTCCGAGGCCGAGCGCCTGCGTTCCGAGGCGGCCACGGAGGCCGAGCGGGTGCGGGCCGAGTCGGTCGCCAAGGCCGACCAGCTGGTCGGGGAGGCCACCGCCGAGGCGGAGCGGCTGCGGGCCGAGGCCGCCGAGACGGTCGGCTCGGCGCAGCAGCACGCCGAGCGGGTCCGCGGCGAGGCACAGCGCGTCAAGGCGGCCGCCGAGGCGGAGGCGGAGCGGCTCGTCAGCTCCGCGCGCGAGGAGGCCGACCGCACGCTGGACGAGGCCCGCAAGGACGCCAACAAGCGGCGCTCCGAGGCGGCCGAGCAGGTCGACAAGCTCATCACGGAGACCACGGCGGAGGCCGACAAGCTCCTCACCGAGGCGCAGCAGCAGGCGCACAAGACCACCGCGGAGGCCGAGTCGCAGGCCGACACGATGGTGGGCGCGGCCCGCAAGGAGGCCGACCGGCTCGTTTCCGAGGCGACGGTCGAGGGCAACTCGCTGGTGGAGAAGGCCCGTACGGACGCGGACGAGCTGCTGGTCGGCGCGCGCCGGGACGCCACGCAGATCAGGGAGCGGGCCGAGGAACTGCGGGATCGCATCACGGCGGAGATCGAGGAGCTGCACGAGCGGGCCCGCCGGGAGTCGGCCGAGACGATGAAGTCGGCGGGTGACCGCTGCGACGCGCTCGTCAAGGCCGCGGAGGAGCAGCTCGCGAAGGCGCAGGCGAAGGCCAAGGAGATCGTCTCGGAGGCCAACTCCGAGGCGGGCAAGGTGCGTATCGCCGCGGTGAAGAAGGCGGAGGGGCTGCTCAAGGAGGCCGAGCAGAAGAAGTCCACGCTGGTCCGGGAGGCCGAGGAGCTCAAGGCCGAGGCGATCCGCGAGGCCAAGCGCACGGTCGAGGAGGGCAAGCGCGAGCTGGAGGTGCTGGTCCGCCGCCGCGAGGACATCAACGCCGAGATCTCCCGTGTCCAGGACGTCCTGGAGGCGTTGGAATCCTTCGAGGCCCCGTCGCCGGCCAAGGACAACGGAGTCAAGGCGGGCGCAACAGTCGGCGCACCCCGTTCGGGTGGCAAGTCCTCGGATAGCTAGCGAACCGGGGCGAAACCGGTGTGTGCTGGAGCCTTTGACCAAGTCTTTGGCAAGCGGTCCTGCGGTTAGCCACTCAAAAGGGGTCTCATTTTGCAGACCAAACGCGCATCCGCTCGATGACACACCGTTTCGGCCCCTAGGATTCCACCTATCACCTCACCGGTCTCATTCGACAGGAACCCCATGAGCGACACTTCCCCCTACGGCTTCGAGCTTGTGCGGCGTGGATACGACCGCGCTCAGGTGGACGAACGTATCTCCAAGCTCGTCTCCGACCGTGACAGCGCTCTCGCCCGCATCACCGCTCTGGAAAAGCGCATCGAGGAGCTCCACCTCGAGACGCAGAACGCCCAGGCCCAGATCAGCGACGCCGAGCCGTCGTACGCGGGTCTCGGCGCGCGTGTCGAGAAGATCCTCCGCCTCGCCGAGGAAGAGGCGAAGGACCTGCGCGAGGAGGCCCGCCGCGCGGCCGAGCAGCACCGCGAACTCGCCGAGTCGGCGGCCCAGCAGGTGCGCAACGACGCCGAGTCCTACTCGGCGGAGCGCAAGGCGAAGGCCGAGGACGAGGGCCTGCGGATCGTCGAGAAGGCCAAGAGTGACGCCGCCCAGCTGCGCAGCGAGGCGCAGAAGGACGCGCAGTCCAAGCGTGAGGAGGCGGACGCCCTCTTCGAGGAGACCCGCGCCAAGGCCGCGCAGGCCGCCGCCGACTTCGAGACGAATCTCGCCAAGCGCCGCGAGCAGTCCGAGCGCGACCTGGCGTCCCGTCAGGCCAAGGCCGAGAAGCGCCTGGCCGAGATCGAGCACCGCGCCGAGCAGCTCCGCCTGGAGGCGGAGAAGCTGCGCACGGACGCCGAGCGCCGCGCCCGCCAGACGGTGGAGACGGCCCAGCGTCAGGCCGAGGACATCGTGGCGGACGCCAACGCCAAGGCGGACCGCATCCGTTCGGAATCCGAGCGCGAGCTCGCGGCCCTCACCAACCGCCGCGACAGCATCAACGCCCAGCTGACGAACGTCCGCGAGATGCTCGCCACGCTCACGGGTGCCGCGGTGGCCGCCGCCGGCACGCCGGCCGAGGACGAGCCGATCTCCCGCGGGGTTCCGGCCCAGCAGTCCCGGTAACACCCGGGCATACGGAGTCTGAATCTCCGCAAAGCCCTCTGCCGCTCGGGTGGCAGAGGGCTTTGTCCCGTTCTAGCGTGGCGGGCATGATTGAGCTGGAGGGGCTGACCAAGCGGTACGGCGAGAAGGTGGCGGTCAACAACCTGTCTTTCACCGTCAGACCGGGCATCGTCACCGGCTTCCTCGGGCCGAACGGCGCGGGCAAGTCCACGACCATGCGGATGATCCTGGGTCTCGACCACCCGACCGCGGGCGACGTCCGGATCGACGGCAAGCACTACCAGCAGCTCAAGGATCCGCTGACGTACATCGGCGCCCTGCTGGAGGCCAAGGCCTGGCACGGCGGGCGCACCGCCTACAACCATCTGCTGTGCCTCGCGCAGAGCAACGGCATTCCGCGCGGCCGGGTGCGGGAGGTGCTGGACACCGTCGGGCTGACGGCCGTCGCGAAGAAGAAGACCAAGGGCTTCTCGATGGGCATGGGGCAGCGGCTCGGCATCGCGGCCGCGCTGCTCGGCGATCCGCGGATCCTGATGTTCGACGAGCCGGTCAACGGCCTCGACCCCGAGGGCATCCACTGGATCCGCACCCTGATGAAGTCCCTGGCGGCACAGGGCCGGACGGTGTTCGTCTCCTCCCATCTGATGAGCGAGATGGCGCTGACCGCCGATCACCTCGTCGTCATCGGGCAGGGGCGGCTGCTCGCGGACACCTCCATGGCCGACTTCATCGCGCGCAACTCACGCTCGTACGTCCGGGTCCGCAGCCCGCAGCGCGAGCGGCTGCTCGACGTGCTGCACCAGGCCGGGGTGGTGGCCGTCGAGAGCGGTGACGGGGTGCTGGAGGTGGACGGCGGCAAGTCCGAGCACGTCGGCGAGCTGGCGGCGCAGCACGGGATCACGCTGCACGAGCTGAGCCCCCAACAGGCGTCGCTGGAGGAGGCGTTCATGCAGCTGACCGCGGGGTCGGTGGAGTACCACGCGCACAGCCTGACGAGTCCCGAGCCACCGGGGCAGCAGTGGGGCGACGGCTGGAAGAGGGGCTGAGCATGGCGACGACGCAGGTCGTACGGTCGGAGTGGACGAAGATCCGGTCGGTGGCGTCCACGGTGTGGAGCCTGTCCCTGGTGGTGGTCGTGACGGTCGCCCTCGGGATGCTGATCTCGGCCCTGTCCAAGAACGAGTTCGACTCCATGGGCGCGCAGCAGCGGGCGGAATTCGACCCGACGTTCATCAGCTTCGCGGGGATGAGCCTCGGGCAGCTCGCGATGATCGTGTTCGGTGTGCTGGTGGTGTCGAACGAGTACAGCACCGGCATGATCCGCACCTCGCTGGCCGCCGTGCCGCAGCGCGGCTCCTTCCTGTTCAGCAAGATCGCGGTGGCCAGTGCCCTCGCCCTCCTGGTCGGCCTCGTCACCAGCTTCGCCGCCTTCTTCCTGGGGCAGGCGATGCTGGGCGAGCACCGGGCGGAGATCGGCGACCCCGGGGTGCTGCGCGCGGTGGTCGGCGGTGGCCTCTACATGGCGCTGATCGCGATGTTCTCCATGGGCGTCGCCGCGATGCTGCGCTCGCCGATGCTGTCGCTGGGCATCCTGATGCCGTTCTTCTTCCTGATCTCCAACATCCTGGGCAATGTCGACGCGACGAAGAAGGTGGGCCGGTTTCTGCCCGACCAGGCCGGCAGCAAGATCATGCAGGTGGTCACGCCCATCGGCGACGACACCCCGTACGGTCCGTGGGGCGGCCTCGGGATCATGGGGCTGTGGGTGCTGGCGGCACTGGTCGGCGGGTATGTGCTGCTGAAGAAACGGGACGCCTAGGAGGACTGCCGGGGCGCGTCGCGCTCCACCCTTTACTTTCATTTGGGCGGAACCGTCAGCGCCTCGATATCCTCCTAACCCTTACGGGGGCGTGTGCCCCGCTGTCCTGAACCTTGCGATGGGTGCGGAGCATGATCGAAGCAGTCGGCCTGACCAAGCGCTACGGCGACAAGACCGCTGTGTACAACCTTTCCTTCCAGGTGCGGCCGGGGGCCGTCACCGGCTTCCTCGGGCCGAACGGCTCGGGCAAGTCGACGACGATGCGGATGATCCTCGGCCTGGACAACCCGACGGCCGGGCATGTGACGATCAGCGGCCACCCGTACCGCAAGCTGCCCAACGCTCCCCGCCAGGTCGGTGCCCTCCTGGACGCCAAGGCCGTGCACGGTGGCCGGGCCGCCCGCAACCACCTGCTGTGCCTGGCCCAGCTGTCCGGCATCCCGGCCAAGCGGGTGGACGAGGTGCTCGGGGTCGTCGGCCTCCAGGACGTGGCGAAGAAGCGGTCCAAGGGCTTCTCCCTCGGCATGGGGCAGCGGCTCGGCATCGCCGCCGCGCTGCTCGGCGACCCGCAGGTGCTGCTGTTCGACGAGCCGGTCAACGGCCTCGACCCCGAGGGCATCCTCTGGGTGCGCAACCTGATGAAGGCACTCGCGGCGGAGGGCCGTACGGTCTTCGTCTCCTCCCACCTGATGAGCGAGATGGCGCTCACCGCCGACCACCTCATCGTCATCGGGCGCGGGCAACTGCTCGCCGACATGAGCGTCACGGCCTTCATCTCCGCGAACTCCGCGGACTTCGCGCGCGTGCGCACGCCCGACACCGAGCCGCAGCAGCGCGAGAAGCTGTCGGCCGCGCTCACCGAGTCGGGCGGGCACGTACTGCCCGAGCAGGACGGCGCGCTGCGCGTGACCGGGCTGCCACTCCCCCGCATCAGCGACATCGCGCACGACCACGACGTCCGGCTGTGGGAGCTGTCGCCGCACCAGGCCTCGCTGGAGGAGGCGTACATGCGGATGACGCAGGGCGCCGTCGACTACCGCTCGACCATCGACCAGAAGGAAGGGCTCCAGCAGCAGCTGCCGCCCGGGGCGCAGCCGCCGATGCCGGTGCCCGGACAGGGCCAGCCCGGCTGGTACGCCCCGCCGCCGCCCCAGCCGGGCGGGCAGCCGTTCACGATGTCGCCGCAGGGCGCGCCGGGCCAGGCACCGGCGGGCCCGTACGGCGCACCGGGAGCCCAGGGAGCGCCCGTAGCCGCTCCGATCACCCCTGGCGCCGCCGGCGCGGGAACGCCCAACCCGTACGCCCAGCCGGCAGGCCGGCCGCCGCAGCCGCCCGCGCAGGGCGCGCCGCCGGCGCCGCAGACGCCCGCGGGCCAGGCGCCTCAGGCCCCGGCAGTGCCTGCGGCGCAGGGCGGCCCCGCCTCCCCCGCCGGGACCGCTGCCCAGTCGGGCGGGGGCGCGCCGTCGGCCCCCCAGGCGCCCGCCGCGCCGGCCTCCGCCCCGACCTCCGACCTGACCAAGCCCGAGGACCCCCGATGAGCAGCCCCCAGCCCCAGATGCCGCCGGCCGCACCCACCTGGGAGGCGGCGCCCGGCTCTTCGTACCCCGGCTACACCTCGCCGATCCCGGTCGTGCGGACGCACCTCGGGCATGCCATCGCCTCCGAGTGGACGAAGATCAGGTCGGTGCGCTCCACGATGTGGACGCTCGGCGTGTTCGTCCTGCTCGTCATCGGCATCGGCACGCTGACCGGCTTCGTGGTGGCGAGCTCCGACCCGGCCCTGTCCGGCGAGAGCCCGCTCGGCCTGGGCTTCTTCGGGCTGCTGCTCGGCAGCATGTGCATCATCACGCTGGGCGTGATGACCACGGCCTCGGAGTACGGCACGGGCATGGTCCGCACCACGATGGTCGCGTGCCCGAGCCGGGGCCGGGTGCTGGCGGCCAAGGGCATCGTGTTCTTCCTGGTCGCCTTCGCGGTGACGCTGGTGTCCGCGTCCCTCGTCGCCTTCCTGCACGTGGCGATGCTGGAGGGGCAGGGCACCAAGGACCCGTCCGGCGGGGAGTGGCTGAGGGGCACGGTCGGCATCTCGGCGTACGTCGCGCTGCTGGGCCTGCTCTCGCTCGCCATCGGCTCGATCATCCGGCACTCGGCGGGCGCCATCACCATCATGATCGGCGCCGTGCTCGCCCCGCTGGTGATCGCGCTGTTCATGTTCTCGGAGTCGCTGCGGGGCGTCCGCGACGCGCTGTTCGAGTACTCGATCCCGAGCCAGCTGAGCGTCTTCTACGCCACCCCCGGCTCCAACTCCCTCAGCTCGTCCGGCCCCTCCGGCTGGGACCCGCTGTGGATCCTCCTCGGCGCGACGGCCGTCGCGTTCGCCGCCGCCTTCGCTCTGCTGGAGAAGCGGGACGTGTAGCCGCAGGCCGTCAACGGCCTAGGGCGTGTCCGCAAAGTCCCGCCTGCCCCGCGACGCCCGGCAATCCCCCAGCCTTCGGCCGGGGGGCCCCCAGAGCACGCACCGGACGCCGCGAGGCCCGCCCTCCGGGCGGACGACGGGACTTTGCGGACACGCCCTAGAACCTCGGCGCGTTACGGGACCGCCGCACCCCCGGGGTGCGGCGGTCCCGTGCGTTCCAGCAGGCCTTGTGCCAGTGCCGGCGGTCGTCGACGCCCGTGTGCTCGGACCAGGCCACCACGTGCGGCACCCCGTCCGGGATCAGCTGGTCACAGCCGGGGCAGCGGTACGACTTGCCCTGCGCGCTGGCGCCGGCCACGTGCCGCACGCTCCAGTTCTCGCCCTGCCAGTTCTCCGAGGACTGCCAGCCGCCGTAACGGCCGGGGCGGTCGTCCTCGACGCTCCGGCCGGACGAAGCGGCGCCCTTGGGTCGGTTGCGACGCGGGGACACGGGACACCTCTCGGGGCTATACAGGACACGTGGCGTGCCAAGCCTACGCGGCGCGGACGGGGGTACACGTACGCCATCCAATCGCCACAAGTCCCTCGCCGGGCAAGGCGCGCCCCCGCCGGGCCCCTCCCCGGACTCCGCACGGGACGCCCATTCAGCAGACAATCCGCAAAATGCCCCGACCGGCCGTGTCCTCGGCACGTGTCAGACGGTTATGCCCTGTGGGGGAGCTCCGTGTCGGAGCCAAGGAAGCAGGAAAGCAATGCGCGTTGGAAGTTTCGTGTTGGCGGCCCAGTTCCCCGGTCAGGGAGAGGGAGAGGCGCTGCACCGCGCGGTCCGCTCGGCCGAGGTCGCCGAGGAGGCCGGGCTCGACACGGTCTGGCTGGCCGAGCACCACTTCGTGCCGTACGGCACGTGCCCGTCGGCCGTCACCCTGGCCGCTTTGCTGCTCGGCCGCACCCGCCGGATCCGGGTCGGTACGGCGGTGAGCGTCCTGCCCACCACCCACCCCGTGGCCCTCGGTGAACAGGCGGCGCTGCTGCACCACACGAGCGGCGGCCGTTTCACGCTCGGCGTCGGGCGCGGCGGCCCGTGGGTCGACCTGGAGGTGTTCGGTGCGGGCCTGGAGGCGTACGAGAAGGGGTTCCCGGAGTCCCTGGACGTCCTGGTGCGCTGGCTGCGCGACGCGTCCGTGGCGGCCGACGGGGAGCGCTTCCGCTTCCGCGAAGTCCCGGTGGTTCCCCGGCCGTCGGAGGCCCTGACCGAGATCGAGGGGCCCGAGCTCGTCGTGGCCTGCACCTCGCCGGCGAGTGTGCGGCTGGCGGCCGAGCGCGGCCTTTCGATGCTGCTCGGGATGCACGTCGGGGACGAGGAGAAGGCCGAGATGGTCGCCCTGTGGCGGCGGCACGCGCGGGCGTGCGGCCGGCCTGCCGAGGAGATCGTGGGCGCGTCCCATGTGTCGGCGGGCGTCTGCCAGATCGCGGACCGGCGGGCCGACGCGGCCGAGACGCTGATGAAGGCGATGCCGGGCTGGCTGAAGCAGGGCCTGGAGGCGCATGTCACGGTCGACGGGCGCACGCGCCGGATGCGCGACCCGCAGGCGTACACCGAACTGCTCTGCGGACTGCACCCGGTGGGCACCCCGCGGCTGTGCGCCGACCGGCTGGCGGCGACCAGCGAGCGGACCGGCATCTCCCGTTTCGCCCTGCTCGTCGAGGGCTCCGGGGACCTGGCGGCGACGGAGGAGAACGTACGGCGGCTGGGGGCCGAGGTGCTCCCCCAACTCGCCTGAAGGCACGGTGGGTTCCTGGGGCTTGCCGCTCCGGTACAGAACTGCACCTCCCGCGTACGGAGCGGCAAGCAAGCGGCGCCGCGTCAGCAGTCCCGGAACTCGGGTGACTGGTTGAGCACCTGGCTGCGGACCGACGTGAAGCGGCCCAGCTTCTCGTCGACCGAGGAGTCAAGCGGGAACACCGCCACCCGGTGGCAGTTCTGGAAGGCCAGGCGTACACCGAAGTGCCGTTGCAGCGCGCCGCGTATCGCGTCACTCGCAAGAGCACGCAGCAACTGACCGCGTGCCTGCTCGTCCGGCGGAGGCGTCTGGTTGTCGGCGAACGCACCGCCGTCCACCTTCAGCTGTGCCACCAGGGAGCTGATCATCTCCCACGCGTAGGGCAGGGAGGTCCGGACGCAGTCGACGAATTCCGCTTCGTCGACCTCGCCTCGCTCGGCCTGTTCGAGTAGGGCCGGTGAGACGTCGAGCGACATGAGTTCTCCTCTCGCACCCCCGCCCGGCGGGCAGAGGTTGCCGGACAGATAAGGGAGTTCGCGATACCGGACACGCTGCGTACACGCATCGCGACCTCCCGTTCATACCGTAAGCAACCGACGGTGACGGCACCAGGAGAATGCGCAGATGAGGCACTCTCAATGACCACACCCTGCACACAATCGGCCAATACCGAACACGTGTTTTCCAGGGCGAATCGCGTCGACAGGCGCCTGTCGAGTAGCGTTGCCGACCATGCGTCTCGTCATTGCCCGCTGCTCCGTGGACTACGCCGGGCGGCTCACCGCCCACCTTCCCTCGGCCCCGCGCCTGATCCTGGTGAAGGCGGACGGCAGCGTCTCGATCCACGCCGACGACCGGGCCTACAAGCCCCTGAACTGGATGTCGCCGCCCTGCACGCTGAAGGAGGGCACCGGCGAGGATGAGGGCGTCTGGACCGTCATCAACAAGGCGGGCGAGAAGCTCATCATCACGATGGAGGAAGTCCTCCACGACTCCTCGCACGAACTGGGCGTCGATCCCGGCCTGATCAAGGACGGCGTGGAAGCGCACCTCCAGGAGCTGCTCGCCGACCGCATCGAGACACTCGGTGACGGCTACACCCTGATCCGCCGCGAGTACCCGACGGCCATCGGCCCGGTCGACATCCTGTGCCGGGACGCCGACGGCAAGACCGTCGCGGTGGAGATCAAGCGGCGCGGTGAGATCGACGGCGTGGAGCAGCTGACGCGCTATCTGGAGCTGCTGAACCGCGACCCCCATCTCGCCCCGGTCCGCGGCATCTTCGCCGCGCAGGAGATCAAGCCCCAGGCCCGCGTCCTCGCGACCGACCGCGGCATCGGCTGCCAGGTCCTCGACTACGACGCGCTGCGGGGCATCGAGGACGACAAGCTGCGGCTGTTCTGACACACCGCGCGTACACGACGAAGAGGGCCGGGTCCGTGGAACGGACCCGGCCCTGCTGTGTGCGGGGCTGTCAGATCACCGGGTCCGGGCTGCTTTCCGGCGCGCTCGCGGTGGTGCTCGCGGGGGCGCTCGACGCCGGGCCGCTGGCCGAGTCCGAGGTGGACGGCTGCGAGGTCGGAGGCTGGGACGTCGGCGGCTGTGAGGTCGGTGGCTGGGACGTGGGCGGTTGTGAGGTCGGCGGCTTCGACGTCGTCGGCGGCTTCGACGTCGTGGGCGGCTTGGACGTCGTGGGCGGCTTCGACGTGGTCGGCGGCTTCGAGGTCGTGGGCGGCTTCGACGTCGATCCGGAGTCGCTCGGGGCCGGGGAACCGCTGGGATCGCCGGTCGGCGTCGGATCGTCCGAGGTGCCCGGCGTGCCGTCCGGGCCCGGGTCGGTCGGGCGGCTCGTCGCCGCACCCGTGTCGCCGTCACCGTCGCTGTCGTTCGCCGGCCGGTCCGCGCCCAGGCTGCCGTCGTTGATGTCCTGGCTGGCCGAGGGGTTGACGCCGACCCGGTCGGACGGCGGGTTGTTCGGGTCGTTGTCGGAGGTGGCGCCGAGCGTCACCACCGTGCCGAGCACGGCGACGAGCAGGGCACCGGCGCCGGAGGCCACAAGGTTGCGCCGGGCCAGGCCCTTGAGCCCGCCCCGGGCCTTGCGGGAGGGCGCGGGCGAGCTGTGGTGGGTGACCAGGGCCGGCGAGGGGGGCTGCTGAAGGGTCGGGAAGGCCGCCGGAACACCGCCGGCCGGGGACGCCGACTCCTCGTACCGGGCGTCGGGGACCTCCTCCCCCGCGGTCGGCCCGAGTCCGACCGGGGTGCCCGAGCGGTCGGCGACCAGGGCGAGGGCGCGGCGGCCGGCGACGGTCCCGCGCTTGTCGGAGAGGGCGCCACGCAGGCCGATGGAGGCCTCCAGTTCGGCGCGGGCCCGGTCGAGCTGTCCGCCGCACAGGGCGAGGATGCCGAGCTCGTGGTGGAAGTACGCCTCTTCGGCGACGTCCCCGGCGAGCCGGGCCGCCTCGGCGCCGGTGCGCAGGACGCGTTCCCAGGCGCTCCAGTGCAGTCCGGCGGCGAACGCGGGCGCGGCGGTGCGCGCCAGGTGCACGGCCGGGCTCTCCTCGCCCTCGGCGGGCGGGCTGGTGAGCGGCCCGAGCACGGCCAGGGCGGCCAGGAGCGCGTCGGCCTCGGCGCACACGCGCTCGGGGGTGACCGAGGGGTGCCCGGCCCACCAGGAGTAGTGCTGGGCGGCGCTGCGGGCGCCCGCCTCGGCCTCGTCGGCGTATCCGGCGGCCTCCAGCTGGGCCAGGACACCGGCGGCGAGCCGGTAGCGGGAGCCGACCGGGGAGACCAGGCCGCAGGAGGCCAGTTCGCCGAGCGCGGCGTCCGCGTGGGTGTCGCCGACCAGGGCGGGCAGATGCGCCTGGTGCGGCACCTCGCCGCCGAGGGCGACGGCGAACCGCAGGGTGGCGCGTGCGGAGGCGCTCAGCCGGGAGGCGAGCAGCGGCGCGGGCGCGGCGGCCTCGCCGAGCGAGGGCAGCGGTACGTCGTCCCCGTCGGCGGCGTCGTAGGCGTCGGCCGGGGGCGCGTCCTCGAAGACGCCGAACGCGTCGACGGCGCTCGTCCCGGCGCGCAGCCGGTCGCGCTGCCGCAGCAGGGCGCCGGCCTGCACGAAGCGCAGCGGCAGGCCCTCGGACTCGAACCAGAGGTCGCCCGCCCAGTTGGACTCCTCCTCGGTGAGGGTCCGGCCGACGGCGTGTTCCAGCAGGTCGAGCCCGGCGGCGCGCTCCAGGCCGCCGAGGAAGACCTCCTCGACGGCGGCGTCGGCGGAGGGCGCCGGCACGTCCGGGGTGGCGCCGAGCAGGAAGGCGCACTCGGGGGTCGCCTCCAGCAGCTCGTCGAGCCCGGCGCCGCCGAACTCGAGGTCGTCGATGACGACGACCGCGCCGATCTCACGGACGTGGGTGAGAAGTCCGTCCCGGTCCGGGCGGTGCAGGGGGGCGTTGTAGACCGCGTGGAAGAGGTCGTACAGCAGGTCGCCGGAGGTGCGGCCGAAGCCGTTCAGGCGGACGACGCCGTCGGGTGCGAGGTCGGAGCAGTCCTCGGAGACCAGGTCGAGGAGGCGGGTGCGGCCGCAGCCGGCGGGGCCGGTGAGGCGGACCGAGCGGCCGCGGGCGAGCAGGCGCACCAGTCGCTCGCGTTCGTCCTGGCGGGCCAGCAGCGGCAGGCTGGGCTGCGCGGGGCCGGGCGGGACGGGGGGCCGGGCCGCGCGCTCGGCCTCGGCGCGCTCCGCCGTCGTGAGTTTCACGGGCCGGGCGGGCCGTTCGGCGGGCGGGCAGGCTTCTATCTCGCTGCCGTCGACCGGGTTGACGGTCAGCAGGAAGTCGCCGGAGACCAGCTGCACGGTGCGGGCGAGCGCGGGCGCGTGCTGGCTGAAGTCGGGTGTGAGGGATTCCCTGGGCGGGCGCTGGCGCGGCGACTGCTCGTCGCCGTCGTGGCCATACCCCTCGGGTTCCCCGGTGTTCGGGTCCATAGGTCAAAGCCCCCCAAAAGCGTGTGTGTGCTCTGAAAAGCCCCTCCCGGCCTTGCTGCACACCGCGCTGTCGCTTCTGGTCCGGGCCCGCAGATAGGGTTTCAAGGCAGCGGGCAGCCGAACCCTAAACCTTCGCACAGTATCTACGACAGTCCGGGGTACCGCGCCGTCCGAGACGTCACGGTCTCGTGAGGATTGTGCGCGTCGCACGATTCGACAACGTCCGTCCGGGTCTCCCCGGTCTCCCGGTTCACACCCGCACGGATCGTCACACGCGAGGCAATGTCTCCACCCCGATGCCCCCCTCGATCGCCAGGATCCGGTGCAGGCGGGTGGCCACCAGCAGGCGCTGCATCTGCGGCGGCACGCCGCGCAGGACCAGGCGCCGGCCGCAGCGGCCGGCCCGCCGGTGAGCCCCCATGATCACACCGAGTCCGGTGGCGTCCCAGGAGTCCAGTTCGGACAGGTCCAGCACCAGGTCGCCGACTCCGTCGTCGACGGCCGAGTGCAGGACCGTACGGGCGTCCGCCGCGCTGCGGACGTCGAGGCGGCCCCCGACGACCAGCTCGGCGTGGTCGCCCCTGATGTGCATATGCGCTCCCCGTGCGTGCGTCTCGTGCTCCGCGTTCTGATGCCGGTGATGCAACCTCTGACTGCGTGAGGGGGGCAGAGGTTGCTTCTTGTAAGCGAACCGATACCGAATTCACCCGGGGGTGTGATGCTCCCGGGGCATGTGCGGTTTCAGTGCTTGTAGAAGCCCTGCCCGCTCTTGCGTCCGATGTCACCGGCGTCAACCATCCGGCGCATCGACTCGGGCGGCGCGAACTTCTCGTCCTGGGACTCGGTGTAGATGTTGCTCGTGGCGTGCAGCAGGATGTCGACGCCCGTCAGGTCCGCCGTCGCCAGCGGGCCCATGGCGTGACCGAAGCCCAGCTTGCAGGCCAGGTCGATGTCCTCGGCGCTCGCCACGCCCGACTCCTGGAGCTTCGCGGCCTCGACGACCAGGGCGCAGATGAGACGGGTCGTCACGAAGCCGGCGACGTCGCGGTTGACGACGATGCAGGTCTTGCCGACCGACTCGGCGAACTCCCGGGCCTTGGCGAGGGTTTCGTCGCTGGTCTTGTAGCCGCGGACGAGTTCGCACAGCTGCATCATCGGCACCGGCGAGAAGAAGTGCGTGCCGACGACCCGCTCGGGGCGCTCCGTCGCGGCCGCGATCTTGGTGATCGGGATGGCGGAGGTGTTGGAGGCGAGGATGGCCTCGTCCTTCACGAGCTTGTCGAGGGCGCGGAAGATCTCGTGCTTGACCTCGAGCTTCTCGAACACGGCCTCGACGACGACGTCCGCGTCGGCCGCGGCGTCCAGGTCGGTGGTCGCGGTGATGCGGGCGAGGGCGGCGTCGGCGTCGTGCGCCTCCAGCTTGCCCTTGGCGACGAACTTGTCGTACGAGGCCTTGATGCCGTCGGTGCCCCGCCTCAGCGCCTCGTCGGTGACGTCGCGCAGGACGACGTCCCAGCCCGCCTGTGCGGAGACCTGGGCGATGCCGGATCCCATGAGGCCGGCTCCGATGACGGCGAGCTTCCGTGCCACTGTGCGACTCCCCTGACGCGCTGTTTATGTCTGCCTCTCCGGCGGACACTAGCGTTCGTGAGGGCCTGTGTGACCAGTAAGTAATGCGCGTCACGTCTCACATGACGGACATCACACCGGCAGGGGTCATCCCGCGCCCCGGACGGCGTAGTTGAGCACCTTCTCGCTCAACAGCTCCTCGATGTCGTCGAGGAGGACGAGCATCTCGCGTGACACTTCGTCCGGGTTGCGCCCCTTGGCCATCTCACGGCCGATCGCCACGAAGGCCGTGCCGTGGACCCAGCAGATCTGACCGGCGATCAGCCTGGGCAGCGGGTCGGCGTCCCCGGCGTCCGTCTCCTCGCGGAGGGTCGCCTCCAGGTTGTCCTGGACCTCCTGCTGGATGCTCCACAGCCGGGAGCGCAGCGGCGGCGCCTCCTCGATGCAGCGCATGAAACGGTCGTAGCCCTCGACGAGGCCCATCCGGGGCGAGACGGCCTCGATCTCGGCGCGCAGCTCGCGCAGCACCGCCCGGGCGGCCGACTCCCCCGGGTCCCGGCCGCGCACCCAGCGGGAGAGCCGGTCGACGACGCCCCGGGAGCGGTCGAAGAAGAGGTCCTCCTTGGCCGGGAAGTAGTTGTAGACGGTGTTCACGGAGACGTCGGCCGCCTCCGCCACGTCCGCGATCGTCACGGTCACGAACCCATGCTCCAGGAACAGCCCGGTGGCGATGTCCGAGATGCGCTGCCTGGTCTCGCGCTTCTTCCGCTCCCTGAGCCCCTCTGCCATGGCCGAATCCTAGCTTCCCTGGTGACTCACAAAAGTTGGAGTGATTGCAAAATTTAAGAGCCTCTGTTTTTCTGTGGGGCATGGCAATCATCAGTACGTCCGCCCTGGCGCGTACCTTCCAGACCAAGCGCGGCCCGGTCCGGGCCGTGCGCGGCATCGACCTGACCGTCCGAGAGGGCGAGATCCTCGGCTTCCTCGGCCCGAACGGGGCCGGCAAGACGACCACCCTGCGGATGCTGACGACCCTGCTGGAACCGACCGGCGGCGCCGCCACGGTGGCGGGCTGCGACCTGGCGACCGACCCGGCCGGGGTGCGGCGGGCCTGCGGCTACGTGGCGCAGTCCGGCGGGGTCGACCCCCAGATCAGCGTGCGGGAGGAGCTCGTCACGCAGGGGCGTCTGTACCGGCTGACCAAGACACGGGCCGCCGAGCGCGCCGAGGAGCTGGCCCGCGACCTGGGCCTCACCGAGCTGCTCGACCGCAAGTGCGTCGCACTCTCCGGCGGGCAGCGGCGCCGCCTGGACATCGCGATGGCGCTGACCCACCGCCCGAAGGTGCTGTTCCTCGACGAGCCGACGACCGGCCTCGACCCGGGCAGCCGGGCCGACCTGTGGGACCTGGTGCGCCGGCTGCGCGACGAGCACGGCACGACCGTCTTCCTGACCACGCACTACCTCGACGAGGCCGACGCCCTCTCCGACCGGCTGGTCGTCGTCGATCACGGGACGGTCGTCGCCGAGGGCACCCCGAGCGCGCTGAAGCTCCGGTACGGCGGCTCCCTCGACGCCTCGCTCCAGGACACCTTCCTCGCCATCACCGGCCGCAGTGCCGCGCCGGCCGACCAGACTCCCGTCGCCGTCTAGGACGCAGAGGACTCCCGATGCTGTTGCACGACACCGCGCTCGTCTACGGGCGCTATCTCCGCCAGTCCCTGCGCTCCCGTTTCGCGCTGCTGTTCGGCGTGCTGATGCCGCTGCTGTACCTGCTGTTCTTCGGCCCCCTGCTGACGGATCTGCCGCTCGGCGAGCAGGGCAGCTCCTGGCAGGTGCTCGTCCCCGGCCTGCTGCTGCAACTCGGCCTGTTCGGGGCGTCGTTCGCGGGCTTCTCGATCATTCTCGAGAAGGGCCAGGGGGTGGTCGAGCGCATGCGTGTCACCCCCGTCAGCCGGCTGGCCCTGCTGCTCGGCCGGGTGCTGCGGGACGCCACGGTGTTCGTCTTCCAGGCCGTGCTGCTGGTCCTGGCGGCGATGGCGGTGGGCCTGCGGGCCCCGCTGCCCGGCGTGCTGATCGGGTTCGCCTTCGTCGCCCTGCTCTCGCTCTCGCTGGCCTCGCTCTCGTACGCGCTGGCCATGAAGCTGAGCACCCCGCAGACCTTCGGCCCGGCGATCAACGCGCTCACCATGCCGTCCATGCTCCTGTCGGGCCTGATGCTGCCGATGACCCTGGGACCGGCCTGGCTGGACGTCCTCTCCCACCTCATGCCGTTCCGCTATCTGGTCGACGCCGTCCGGGACGCCTACGTCGGCTCCTACGCCACGGCCCACATGCTGTACGGCGTCCTGGTGGCCGTCGGCTTCGCGGTCCTGTCCGTGACAGTGGGCACACGCGTGTTCCGAACGGCCGGAGCCTAACTACGCTGGCCACATGGTCAATCTGACGCGCATCTACACCAGGACCGGCGACCAGGGCACGACCGCCCTCGGCGACATGAGCCGGGTCGCCAAGACCGACCTGCGGATCGCCGCGTACGCCGACGCCAACGAGGCGAACGCGGTGATCGGCACGGCGATCGCGCTGGGCGGCCTGGACGAGGAGGTCGTCAAGGTCCTCACCCGCGTGCAGAACGACCTGTTCGACGTGGGCGCGGACCTGTCGACGCCGGTGGTGGAGAACCCGGAGTTCCCGCCCCTGCGGGTCGAGCAGTCCTACGTCGACAAGCTGGAGGCGGACTGCGACCACTTCCTGGAGGGCCTGGAGAAGCTCCGCTCCTTCATCCTCCCCGGCGGCACCCCCGGCGCGGCCCTCCTCCACCAGGCGTGCACGGTCGTGCGCCGGGCGGAACGCTCGACCTGGGCGGCCCTGGAGGTGCACGGCGAGGTCATGAACCCCCTGACGGCCACCTACCTCAACCGCCTCTCCGACCTCCTGTTCATCCTCGCGAGGACGGCGAACAAGGAGGTCGGGGACGTGCTGTGGGTGCCGGGCGGGGAGCGCTGACCTTCGGGGCCGCGCTCAGGTCCGGCGCCGCGCCCCCTGCAACAGCCCGGCGGCGACGAGCACGCCGCCGACGCACATCATCACGATGCCGACTTTCGTGAGGGTGAAGACGGGGATCTGCACATCGCCGGCGAACAGCCACAGCCCCAGGCCGATCACGAAGGTGACGGCACCTTCCACCAGGTTTCCGCGCGCCTTGCTCATCGGTGCACCCTCTCCTTCTCCAACGTCACCTCGGACTCCCCCGCCGCAGGCTTCCGCGGCCAGATCCAGTAGCTCAGGGCGACCAGGCCGTGGATGCCGGCCGCGCGCCAGGCCGCGTAGCGCCAGCTCTCCAGGGAGGTGACGCGGCTCGGGTCGTCGACGTACCAGATGGCGACCTGGAGCAGCACGGTCGCGACGGCCGCGCCCACCAGCGTGCCCGTCCAGACCTTGCCCTCGTGACGGGCCCGTGCCATGCCGTAGCGCGGGGGCCGCCGCGGCGGCGGGGCACCGCCGAAGCGGTGGGCCGCGTGGCCGTCGAGCCACTTCACGGTGCGGTGACCGTGCCCCACGGTGTAGCCGATGTACAGGGCGGCCAGTCCGTGCGTCCAGTTCGGCTCGGCACCGTTCTTCAGGTCCAGCGCGGTGGCGACCAGCAGGACGACCTCCAGCAGCGGCTCGCACAGCAGCAGCGCCAGTCCCGTACGCGGCATGCGCAGCAGGTAGCGGAAGGCCAGTCCGGCCGCCAGCAGCACCCAGAAGCCGATCTCACAGGCGGCGATCAAGGCGACGATCACGGTTCGCTCCTCTCGGTCACCCTTCAAGGCTCCCGGTCGGCGCGGCCGGAATCGTCGTCGCGACTGACGAACCCGCGGTACATCGAAAGATGCAGCGACGGACCCTCCGCGGGGTCCACGCGCACGGCGGGACAGCCGTGTTGGATGGTGGCATGGCCGTACGACTCCCCCGCCCACGCCGTTTCGACGTCTACGTCGGGCTCGGCGGCCTGCTCGGCGGGCTGCTGCTGTGGGGCGTCGGTCTGGCCACCCGTCCGCACACCGAGGCGTACGTGCTGCTGCCGGGCCGCTGGCCGGTCCTGCTGCCGCTGCTCGTCATGGCCGGCTGCGAGCTGCTGCGCCGGACCGCCCCGCGCGCGGCCCTGCTGACCGGCACGGCCGCGCTCGTCCTGGACACCGTCACCCAGGGCAACCTGGTCACGATCCTGATGTACACCGACCTCATGTACGCGGCCGTCCTGTACGGCCCGCCCGCCTCGGCCCACCGCATCCCGCGGATCACCGGGCTGCTCTCGCTGGCCGGGGCCGTGGTGCCGTTCGCCCTGTGGCGCGAGCCCGAGGCACTGCTGGTCGGTGTGGTCACGGGGCTCGTGGCCTTCGCTCCCGCCTCCACCGGCCTGATCGTCCGGAACCACCGCGACGCCGCCGAGGCGGCCCGGCTGCGCGCCGAGCAGACCGCGCTGCTCGCCGAGATGGACCGCACCCAGGCGGTCACCGCCGAGCGCGCCCGGATGGCCCGCGAACTGCACGACATGGTCGCCAACCACCTGTCCGCGATCGCCATCCACTCCACCGCCGCCCTCTCCCTCCAGGACCCGAAGACCTCCCAGGAGGCACTGAGGGTCATCCGCGAGAACAGCGTGGAGGGGCTCGCGGAGATGCGGCGGCTCATCGGGATCCTCCGGGACTCCAGCGGCGACACCGAGCCGGTCGCCGCCCCCACGCTCGACGGGCTCGGTCCCCTGGTCGACAACGCGCGCGCCAACGGCCTCGACATCACCCTCGACGCCGCCCACGGGTCGGTTCCCGCGCCCGTCGAACTCGCCGCCTACCGCATCGTGCAGGAGTCCCTCACCAACGCCCTCAAGCACGCCGGACCCGGCCGGGTCGCCGTCGCCCTCGCCCGGCAGGACGGCGGGCTGACCGTCTCGGTGACCAGCCCGTACGGTGACCGGGACCAGCCGGGTGCCCCCGGCTCGGGCGCGGGGCTCATCGGCATGCGCGAGCGCGCCGCCCTGCTGGACGGCACGTTCGAAGCCGGCCCCGAGGACTCACCCGGCGGCAAGGTCTGGGCCGTACGCGCCACCCTCCCCGTACCCGACACCCCCGAAGGAGACACCGCATGATCCGTGTCCTGGTCGCCGAGGACCAGTCCGCCGTCCGCGCGGGCCTGGTCCTCATCCTGCGCAGCGCGCCCGACATCGAGGTGGTCGGCGAGGCGGCGGACGGCGAACAGGCGGTGGCACTGGCCCGCGAGCTGCGGCCCGACCTGGTGTTGATGGACATTCAGATGCCGCGCCTGGACGGGGTGTCGGCGACCCGGCAGGTCGTCGGTGAACGGCTCGCCGACGTGCTGGTGCTGACCACCTTCGACCTCGACGAGTACGTCTTCGGGGCGCTGCGGGCGGGCGCGTCCGGCTTCCTGCTGAAGAACACCGAGGCGAAGGACCTGCTGGAGGCCGTCCGGACGGTCGCACGCGGGGAGGGACTGATCGCCCCGGCGGTCACCCGGCGGCTGATCGCGGAGTTCGCCGCGAAACCGGCACGGGAGCCGGCGGCCGACCCGGCAGTCCTCGACCGGCTGACCCGGCGTGAGCGCGAGGTGCTGTCCTGCCTGGGCGAAGGCCTGCCCAACGCGGGCATCGCCGAGCGGCTCGACATGGCCGAGGCGACCGTGAAGACGCACGTCAGCCGCCTGCTGGGGAAGCTGGAGCTGCGCAGCCGGGTGCAAGCGGCCGTTCTGGCGCAGGAGTTGGGGATCTGATCCGGCCGCAGATCACTACGGCCATCGTGGTCCAGACCTATTGACCGGTGGTCCAGACCTTTCTATTCTCACCGCACCATGAGTGGGCGTGAGGCTCAGTCACGCCCCCACAACTCCATCGAGGAGGCGCAGCATGCGCTTCAGACACAGAGCCGCGGCAGGGTTCGCGACCCTGTTGCTCCCGCTGGCCGGTCTCGTCGGCCTCGCGAGCCCGGCCCAGGCCGCGACATCCGCCACCGCGAGCTACACCAAGACACAGGACTGGGGCTCCGGCTTCGAAGGCAAGTGGACGGTGAAGAACACCGGCACCACGACCCTCAGCTCCTGGACCGTCGAATGGGACTTCCCCTCCGGCACGTCCGTCACCTCCGCCTGGGACGCCGACGTCACCTCCTCCGGCACCCACTGGACCGCGAAGAACAAGTCCTGGAACGGCACCCTCGCCCCCGGCGCCTCCGTCTCCTTCGGCTTCAACGGCACCGGCTCCGGCTCCCCCGCGAACTGCGAGCTCAACGGCGGCAGCTGCGACGGCGGCACCACCGAACCCGGCGACAGCGCTCCGAGCGCCCCCGGCACTCCCACCGCCTCCGGCATCACCGACACCTCGGTGAAGCTGACCTGGTCCGCCGCCACCGACGACAAGGGCGTCAAGAACTACGACGTCCTGCGCGACGGCACCAAGGTCGCCACGGTGACGACCACGTCGTACACCGACACCGGCCTGACCAAGGGCACCGACTACTCCTACTCGGTCCGGGCCCGCGACACCGCCGACCAGACCGGCCCGGTCAGCGGCGCGGTGAAGGTCCGCACCACCGGCGGCACCACCGAGCCGCCCACCGGCGACAAGATCAAGCTCGGCTACTTCACCGAGTGGGGCGTCTACGGCCGCAACTACCACGTCAAGAACCTGGTGACCTCGGGCTCGGCGTCGAAGATCACGCACATCAACTACGCCTTCGGCAACGTCAAGAACGGCCAGTGCACGGTCGACGACACCTACGCCGCCTACGACAAGGCCTACACCGCCGACCAGTCCGTCAGCGGCACCGCCGACACCTGGGACCAGCCGCTGCGCGGCAACTTCAACCAGCTCCGCCAGCTCAAGGCCAAGTACCCGCACATCAAGGTGCTGTACTCGTTCGGCGGCTGGACCTACTCCGGCGGCTTCGGCCAGGCGGCGCAGAACGCGGCCGCCTTCGCCAAGTCCTGCAAGGCCGTGGTGGAGGACCCGCGCTGGGCCGACGTCTTCGACGGCATCGACATCGACTGGGAGTACCCGAACGCCTGCGGCCTGACCTGCGACACCTCAGGTCCGGCGGCGTTCAGGAACCTCTCCCGGGCACTGCGTGCCGAGTTCGGCCCGGACTACCTGGTCACCGCTGCCATCACCGCCGACGGCTCCTCCGGCGGCAAGATCGACGCGGCCGACTACGGCGGCGCCGCGCAGCACCTCGACTGGTACAACGTGATGACGTACGACTACTTCGGCGCCTTCGACAAGGACGGCCCGACCGCCCCGCACTCCCCGCTCACCTCATACCCCGGCATCCCGCAGGCGGGCTTCAACTCGGCCGACGCCATCGCCAAGCTGAAGGCGAAGGGCGTCCCGTCCGCCAAGCTCCTGCTCGGCATCGGCTTCTACGGCCGCGGCTGGACCGGCGTCACCCAGTCCGCCCCCGGCGGCACGGCGACCGGCGCGGCTCCCGGTACGTACGAGGCCGGCATCGAGGACTACAAGGTCCTCAAGAACGCCTGCCCGGCCACCGGCACCATAGCGGGCACCGCGTACGCGCACTGCGGCAGCAACTGGTGGTCGTACGACACTCCCGCGACGATCGCCGGGAAGATGACCTGGGCCGAGAACCAGGGCCTGGGCGGCGCCTTCTTCTGGGAGTTCAGCGGCGACACCGGCAACGGTGAGCTGGTGACCGCCATCGACAACGGGCTCGACTGACGGACGACCTGGGCGACGTTCACGCTCCCCCAGACTTCGTCCGGGGCCCCCACCCAGCGAGTGAATGTGGCTACGCCACATTCACTCGCTGTCCGGGCGGGGCCGCCTCGAGCCACGCGAGGAAACCGGTCAGCGCGTCCTCGCTCATGGCGAGCTCGAGCCGGGTCCCCCGGTGCAGACAGGCGAGGATCACGTGGTCGGAGAGGAGCGCCAGCTCCTCCTCGCCCTCCGGGACCCGGCGGCCGGCCACCTCGATCGCGGACCGCTCCAGGATCCGGCGGGGGCGCGGGGAGTACGAGAAGACACGGAACCACTCGACGCGGTCACCGTTGTACCGGGCCACCCCGTAGGCCCAGCCCTTGCCGCCCACGTCGCTCTGCTCCGGGGTGTCCCAGCGCAGGCTGGCGTCGAAGGTGCCGCCCGAGCGCTGGATGAGCCGGCGGCGCAGACCGAAGACGAACAGTCCCACCACGACGAGAGCCACGACAATTCCGCACACAGTCAGAGCGAGGACCATCGACACCGACCTCCTCGTCTCCTAGGTAACGGAACGTAAAAAACACCCACATCCACCTCAGCCGCGGCTGGGTCCGGATCTCTCCGGTACCCAGCCGCGGCTGAGTGACGTCATCACACGGCGGGCGGGTTCAGCGCGCCGCCGTGGCCGCACGCAGACGGACGTCCGCGCGGCGCTGGGCCTCCGCGTCGTCCTCCGCCTTCGCACGCTCGAGCTCCTGCTCCGCGCGCTGGACATCGATCTCGTCCGACAGCTCCGCGACTTCGGCCAGCAGCGACAGCTTGTCGTCCGCGAACGAGATGAAACCGCCGTGGACCGCGGCGACGACCGTCCCGCCATCACTCGTACGGATGGTCACCGGGCCCGACTCCAGCACACCGAGCAGCGGCTGGTGACCGGGCATGACGCCGATGTCGCCGGACGTGGTGCGCGCGACGACCAGGGTGGCCTGGCCGGACCAGACCTCACGGTCGGCCGCGACCAGCGCGACGTGCAGCTCAGCAGCCAAGGGTGGCTCCTCGGGTCACCACCCGGCGGGAGTGCCGGGTGTTGGTTACAAGTCTAGTGGGCGTGACGGAGGGGGCGGGACGCGCCCGCCCCCTCCGTGATGAGCACGAGGCTCATGTGTCGAGCGCGAGGCTCAGGAGACGCCCAGCTCCTTCGCGTTCTTCTTCAGGTCCTCGAGACCACCGCACATGAAGAACGCCTGCTCCGGGAAGTGGTCGTACTCGCCGTCGCAGATCGCGTTGAACGCGGCGATCGACTCGTCCAGCGGCACGTCCGAACCGTCCACGCCGGTGAACTGCTTGGCGGCGTGGGTGTTCTGGGACAGGAAGCGCTCCACGCGACGGGCACGGTGGACGACGAGCTTGTCCTCCTCGCCGAGCTCGTCGATACCGAGGATCGCGATGATGTCCTGCAGGTCCTTGTACTTCTGCAGGATGTTCTTCACGCGCATCGCGGCGTTGTAGTGGTCCGCCGAGATGTACCGCGGGTCGAGGATCCGGGACGTGGAGTCCAGCGGGTCCACGGCCGGGTAGATGCCCTTCTCGGAGATCGGACGGGACAGAACCGTCGTCGCGTCGAGGTGGGCGAAGGTGGTGGCCGGGGCCGGGTCGGTCAGGTCGTCCGCGGGGACGTAGATCGCCTGCATCGAGGTGATCGAGTGACCACGGGTCGAGGTGATGCGCTCCTGGAGGACGCCCATCTCGTCGGCCAGGTTCGGCTGGTAGCCCACCGCGGAGGGCATACGGCCGAGCAGGGTCGACACCTCGGAACCGGCCTGGGTGAAGCGGAAGATGTTGTCGATGAAGAACAGCACGTCCTGCTTCTGGACGTCACGGAAGTACTCCGCCATCGTCAGGCCGGCCAGGGCCACGCGCAGACGGGTGCCCGGGGGCTCGTCCATCTGGCCGAAGACCAGGGCGGTCTTGTCCAGAACGCCGGACTCTTCCATCTCCGCGATGAGGTCGTTGCCCTCACGGGTGCGCTCGCCGACGCCCGCGAAGACGGAGACGCCCTCGTGGAGGTTGGCGACACGCATGATCATTTCCTGGATCAGCACGGTCTTGCCGACACCGGCACCACCGAACAGACCGATCTTGCCGCCCTTGACGTACGGGGTGAGAAGGTCGACGACCTTCAGGCCCGTCTCGAACATCTCGGTCTTCGACTCGAGCTGGTCGAACGCGGGGGCCTTGCGGTGGATGGACCAGCGCTCGCCCTCGTAGGCCTCGTCGCTGTTCAGCACCTCACCGAGGGTGTTGAACACCTTGCCCTTGGTGAAGTCGCCGACCGGGACGGAGATGCCCGCGCCGGTGTCGACGACGGGAGCCTGGCGGACCAGGCCGTCGGTGGGCTGCATGGAGATCGCGCGGACCAGGCCGTCACCCAGGTGCTGGGCGACCTCCAGGGTCAGCGTCTTCTTCTCGCCCGCGAGCGCCGGGTCGGAGACCTCGACGTGCAGGGCGTTGTAGATCTCGGGCATCGCGTCGACGGGGAACTCCACGTCGACGACCGGGCCGATGACCCGGGCGACGCGGCCCGTAGCCGTCGCGGTCTCAACAGTGGTGGTCATTTATCGGTCACTCCCCGCGGTCGCGTCGGCCAGGGCACTGGCGCCACCGACGATCTCGCTGATTTCCTGGGTGATTTCGGCCTGGCGGGCCTGGTTGGCAAGCCGGGTGAGCGTCTCGATGAGCTCTCCGGCGTTGTCGGTGGCCGACTTCATCGCGCGCCGCGTGGCGGCGTGCTTGGAGGCGGCCGACTGGAGCAGCGCGTTGTAGATCCGGCTCTCCACGTAGCGCGGCAGCAGGGCGTCCAGGACGTCCTCCGCCGAGGGCTCGAAGTCGAACAGCGGGAGGATCTCGCCCTTGGGCTTGGCCTCCTGCGCGACCTCGTCGAGGCTGAGCGGCAGCAGCCGGGCCTCGATGGCCGTCTGCGTCATCATCGACACGAACTCGGTGTAGACGATGTGGAGCTCGTCCACGCCGCCTTCCGCCGTCTCCGTCTCGATGGCCTCGATCAGCGGGGCCGCGACCTTCTTGGCGTCCGCGTACGACGGCTCGTCGGTGAAGCCCGTGAACGACTCCGCGACCTTGCGTTCGCGGAAGTTGTAGTGGGCGAGACCACGGCGGCCGACGATGTAGCTGACGACCTCCTTGCCCTCACCTTCGAGCTTCGCCGTGAGCCGCTCCGCGGCCTTGATGGCGTTGGAGTTGAAGGCGCCGGCCAGGCCGCGGTCGCTCGTGAGGAGCAGGACCGCGGCGCGGGTCGGGTTCTCCGGCTCCGTCGTCAGCGGGTGCTTGGTGTTCGATCCGGTGGCGACCGCCGCGACCGCCCGGGTGAGCTCGGTCGCGTACGGCGTGGACGCCGCCACCTTGCGCTGCGCCTTGACGACGCGCGAGGCGGCGATCATCTCCATCGCCTTCGTGATCTTCTTGGTCGCGGTGACGGAACGGATGCGACGCTTGTAGACCCGGAGCTGGGCTCCCATGAGTCAGGTCCCTTCCTTACGTCACTTGCCGGCAGCCGGGGCGTCCTCGCCGAGCAGCTTGCCGTCGGAGGTCTCGAACTGCTTCTTGAACTCCGCGATGGCGTCGGCCATGGCCTGGAGCGTGTCGTCCGACATCTTCCCGCCCTCGCGGATGGAGGTCAGCAGACCCTGCTCCTTGCGGTGCAGGTACTCCAGCAGCTCCTTCTCGAAGCGGCGGATGTCGGCGACCGGAACCTCGTCCATCTTGCCGGTGGTGCCGGCCCAGATGGAGACGACCTGGTCCTCGGTGGCCATCGGCTGGTACTGCGGCTGCTTCAGCAGCTCGACCATGCGCTGACCACGCTCCAGCTGCGCCTTGGACGCGGCGTCCAGGTCGGAACCGAAGGCGGCGAACGCCTCCAGCTCACGGAACTGGGCGAGGTCCACACGCAGACGGCCGGAGACCTGGCGGATCGCCTTGTGCTGGGCGGAACCACCGACTCGGGAGACCGAGATACCGACGTTCAGCGCGGGGCGCTGACCGGCGTTGAACAGGTCCGACTCCAGGAAGCACTGGCCGTCGGTGATGGAGATGACGTTGGTCGGGATGAACGCCGAGACGTCGTTGGCCTTCGTCTCGACGATCGGCAGACCGGTCATCGAGCCGGCACCCATCTCGTCGGAGAGCTTCGCGCAGCGCTCCAGCAGACGGGAGTGCAGGTAGAAGACGTCACCCGGGTAGGCCTCACGGCCCGGCGGGCGGCGCAGCAGCAGCGACACGGCGCGGTAGGCGTCGGCCTGCTTCGACAGGTCGTCGAAGATGATCAGGACGTGCTTGCCCTGGTACATCCAGTGCTGGCCGATGGCCGAACCGGTGTAGGGCGCCAGGTACTTGAAGCCGGCCGGGTCGGACGCCGGGGCGGCGACGATGGTCGTGTACTCCAGCGCGCCGGCCTCCTCCAGAGCGCCGCGCACGCCGGCGATGGTGGAGCCCTTCTGGCCGATGGCGACGTAGATGCAGCGGACCTGCTTGTTCGGGTCGCCGGTGCGCCAGTTGTCGCGCTGGTTGATGATGGTGTCGACGGCCAGGGCGGTCTTGCCGGTCTGGCGGTCACCGATGATCAGCTGGCGCTGGCCACGGCCGATCGGGGTCATCGTGTCGACGGCCTTGTAGCCCGTCTCCATCGGCTCGTGCACCGACTTACGGACCATGACGCCCGGAGCCTGCAGCTCCAGGGCGCGACGGCTGTCGGTCTCGATCTCGCCGAGGCCGTCGATCGGGTTGCCGAGGGGGTCCACCACGCGGCCGAGGTAGCCCTCGCCCACCGCAACGGAGAGAACCTCACCGGTACGGGAGACCGGCTGACCCTCCTCGATACCGCTGAACTCGCCGAGGACGACGCAGCCGATCTCGCGCTCCTCGAGGTTGAGGGCGAGACCGAGGCTGCCGTCCTCGAACTTCAGCAGCTCGTTGGCCATGACCGAGGGCAGACCCTCGACCTTCGCGATACCGTCGCCGGCGAAGGTGACCGTACCGACCTCCTCGCGCGAGGCCGCGTCCGGCTTGTACGCCTGGACGAAGTTCTCCAGCGCGTCCCGGATCTCCTCCGGCCGGATCGTGAGCTCCGCCATCTGGGTTCCCTGCTCTCCTTGTTGGGCCCGAAGTTTCACTTTGGGGGTCTGGGGGCGACCCCCAGGATTCTTCTGCACGGCCCAACCAGGGCCGTCGTAAGTACGTAATGCCTATTGAGTTGCTGCTCAGCCGGCGAGCCGACGGCCGGCGTCCTCGATGCGGTCCGCGAGGGAGCCGTTGATGACCTCGTCACCGACCTGCACCCTGATTCCGCCGAGGACCTCGGGGTCCACGTCCAGGTTGAGGTGCATCTTGCGGCCGTAGAGCTTCGCGAGGGCGGCGCCCAGGCGCTGCTTCTGCGGGTCGCTCAGCGGTACCGCCGAGGTGACGATGGCCACCATGCGGTCCCGCCGCTCGGCGGCGAGCTTGGACAGGGACTCCAGTCCCGACTCCAGGCTACGTCCCCGCGGCGCGGTCACAAGGCGCGTGACCAGACGCTCGGTGGCCGCCTGCGCCCTGCCGCCGAGCAGGCCGCGCAGCAGCTCGCCCTTGGCCGAGGTGGTGGCCCTGCGGTCGGTCAGCGCGGCACGCAGCTCGGTGTTGCCGGAGACGATCCGCCCGAAGCGGAACAGCTCGTCCTCGACGTCGTCGAGCTTGCCCGCCTTCTGCGCGGCGGTGAGGTCGGCGGTGTCGGCCAGCTCCTCCAGCGCGTCCACCAGGTCGCGCGACTGCGACCAGCGGGAGCGCACCATTCCGGCGACCAGGTCGGCGGCCGGGCCGCTGACCTGGGTGCCGAGCAGGCGCTGGGCCAGTTCGGCCTTGGACTCACCGGCCTGCGCCGGGTCGGTGAGGACCCGACGCAGCGACACCTCGCGGTCGAGCAGCGCGGTGACGGCGGCCAGCTCGTCGGCGAGCGAGCCGGCGTCCACGGACGTGGAGTCCGTGAGCGCGTCGAGACGCTCTCGTGCGGCTGCCAGGGCCTCGCGGCTCGCTCCGTTCATCGGCCGGCCTCGGCCTTCTCCTCGAGGTCGTCGAGGAACCGGTCGATCACGCGGCTCTGACGGGCGTGGTCCTCGAGGGACTCGCCGACGAGCTTGCCGGCCAGGTCGGTGGCGAGCTTGCCGACGTCCTGACGCAGCGCGGACGACGCGGCCTTGCGGTCGGCCTCGATCTGGGCGTGACCGGCGGCGACGATCTCCTCGCGCTGCCGCTGGCCCTCGGCCCGCATCTCGGCGATGAGGGCGGCACCCTGCTCCTGCGCCTCCTGGCGCAGGCGCGCGGCCTCGTGCCGGGCCTCGGCGAGCTGTGCCTTGTACTGCTCAAGGACGCTCTGGGCCTCGACCTTCATGGTCTCGGCCTCTTCGATACCGCCTTCGATCGCCGCGCGGCGCTCCTCCAGAACCTTGTTGATGTTCGGAAGCAGCTTCTTCCAGAAGAAGAAGAACACGATGGCGAAGGCGATGGTGCCGACGAGCAGCTCGGGGCCGGGCGGGAGGAGCGGGTTCTGCTCCTCCTCGGCCGCCAGCTGTACCAGGTTGGCGATCACATCAGTGCCTTTCGTCGAAACGTGTCGGTGAGTAGGGACTTACCGACCGAACACGAACGGCATAACGATGCCGATGAGGGCGAGCGCCTCACAGAACGCGAAGCCCAGGATCTGGTTGGCGCGGATCAGACCGGCCGCCTCGGGCTGACGGGCGAGGGCCTGGGTGCCGTTACCGAAGATGATGCCGACGCCGATGCCGGGGCCGATGGCGGAGAGGCCGTAGCCGATGGAGCCGAGCGAACCGGAGACAGCGGCGAGGGTCTCAGTGGCAGCCATGCTGAATCTTCCTTCTCTTTCACGGACCGGCGGGGGTTGGCCACCGGACGTTCTTGGGACTTGCGGGGCGGGAGGGGCTCAGTGGTGCTCGGCCAGAGCGCCCTGGATGTACGTGCAGGCGAGGAGTACGAAGACGTACGCCTGGACGGCCTGCACGAAAAGCTCGAAGCCGATCATGGCGATGGTCATGACGAAGGAGACACCGGCCGCCGGGATCATCCAGCTGTTCAGCAGGTACCACGAGGCGACGGTGAACATGACCAGCATCAGGTGACCGGCGAACATGTTCGCGAACAGTCGCACGGCGTGCGTGAAAGGCCGGACGAGCAGGTTCGAGAAGAACTCGATGACCATCACGAGCGGCAGCACCGGGCCGAGCGACTTGTCGTAGCCGGTGACGTTCTTGAAGAACCCGACGAAGCCGTGCCGCTTGAAGGTCAGCGAGACCCAGAGGATGTAGACGATGGCGGCCAGCGCTACCGGGAACGCGATGACCGACGACACCGGGAACTGCGCCAGCGGGATCACGGACCAGATGTTCATGATCCAGATGAAGAAGAACAGCGAGACCATCAAGGGGACGTACTTCTCGCCCTCCTTCTTTCCGAGGGTCTCGTAGACGATGCCGCGGCGGACGAAGTCGTATCCGGCCTCACCGACCATCTGGAGCTTGCCGGGCACCACCTTCGCCTTGCCGAAGGCCGCATAGAAGAAGCCGATGACGAGGATGGTGGTGATGATCGCAAGCAGCATCACCTTGTTGAACTCGAACCCTCCAACCGTGGCGATCGGCTTGAAGAGGAACGAGTGCAGGCCCGGTGCCGGAAAACCACACCCGTCGGACATGATCCGACAGCTCCAGTCAAAGGCGAGCTGGGTCTGGTCAGCACTCACCACGGGCTCCTTCGGCGTGACGCATAGGTACGGCAACCTCGTTGTGTCGGCGCGGCGCGCAGCCGCGGATCGGCACCGGACTGGTGTTACGGATGTGAGGGCGGCTGAGGGGCATCGAGCCTCGCGTTCGAGCAGGCGTCAGCTCAGATGCCCGCGCCCGCGATGCCGCAGTTGGCACCGGACGATAGCAGGAGTTCCCAGTGCTCTTTATCGCGCCCCTACTCGTCACGACGACGACCCGGTCTTCTCGGGCTTCTCACTCTTCCCGGAGTCCGGATCGATGTAGAAGATCTTGGCCTTCATGTGCGCACGAGCCTGCGCGGCCATCCACACGACCGTCGCGATGACGAGCCCGAGGGCGAACGCCTTCGCGTTGAAGAGAGAGGTGTCCTTGAAGAGGGCGACGAAGATCAGGAGAAGCAGCAGCTGGGCGACATAGAGCATCAGCCCCATGGCCTGGAACAACTGCGGGAGCGTTTTTGCCGTCCACTGGAGAACGAACAGGCCGACCCCCATGAAGAGGATGGCCAGCACCGTACCGACGGCGGCCCCGATGGCTCCCTTGCCTCCGGCCACCACACCGCTGACGGCGACCACGACCACACCGGCAGCCGCTGTGGGCACAGCGCACTGCAGAAGGTTCCGGGCGTCATTGGACGGCATGGCGGCAACTCCGCTTTCGCAGGGGGCAGGGGTGTCGTCATGGACGAGCGTAGTCCCGGGCTGAGTGGAGACCTCACACCAATGGACCGTCGCACTGCGGTCCTTCGGCTCTATCCGGGGGGTTCTCGTGAACCGTATCACAAACTATTTGATGCAGTCTTTACCTGAAGGTGTGCGCACGGTCACACATGAGAGTGAATGTGCGCGTCTGAGCGAGAACACCGCCGACATGTCTGGTATTGGGGTGCTTCGAACCCCCATCACACCCCACGACTTGGCAATGCTCTAGTCAGATTCTTACCTTGTCCCGGCTTTGCGCCGGTCCGCCGGACGCGAGCGGGCGCCGAGGGCGGTCGCTCCGTTGCCTCCTGAGACGCCGGACACGACCGGGGTGCGGTTTCCGGGCGCGAGCGAGGACGGCTGGTCCGTGGCGGAGGCCGGTGTCGAGGCCTCGGGTGCCAGGGCCGGGATGCCGCGGCGGCGGTAGCGCGGCGGCACGAAGCGCTCCATCCAGCGCGGGGTGCGCGGCGTGAAGCGCGGCAGCAGGAGCAGGGCCAGGCCGATCGCGCTGAGGAAGACGATGCCGAGCACGATCCACATGGACGCCGAGTTGACCGAGTAGGCCAGCGCCCCGAAGGCGATCAGGGCCGACCAGAAGTACATGATGAGCACCGCGCGGCTGTGCGAGTGGCCGATCTCCAGCAGGCGGTGGTGCAGGTGGCCGCGGTCGGCCGCGAACGGCGACTGGCCGCGCCAGGTGCGGCGCACGATCGCCAGGATCAGGTCGGCGGCCGGGACCGCGATGATCGTCAGCGGCAGCAGCAGCGGGATGTAGACGGGGACCGTCTGGTGCACGGCCTCCTTCTCCGACCCGACGTACAGGTTGAGCGCGTCCGGGTCGACCTGCCCCGTGACGGAGATCGCGCCGGCGGCCAGGACCAGGCCGATCAGCATCGAGCCCGAGTCACCCATGAAGATCCGCGCCGGGTGCATGTTGTGCGGCAGGAAGCCCAGGCACATGCCCATCAGGATCGCCGAGAAGAGCGTGGCGGGGGCGGCGGCCTCGATGCCGTACGAGTACCAGATCCGGTAGGCGTACAGGAAGAACGCGGTGGCCGCGATGCAGACCATGCCGGCCGCGAGACCGTCCAGGCCGTCGACGAAGTTGACCGCGTTGATGGTGATGACGACCAGCGCGACCGTCAGCAGGGTGCCCTGCCACTGGGTCAGCGCGACCGAACCGATGCCCGGGATCGGCAGCCACAGGATCGTCAGACCCTGCACCACCATGACGCCCGCGGCGATCATCTGGCCGCCCAGCTTGATCAGGGCGTCGATCTCGAACTTGTCGTCCAGCACCCCGATCAGCCAGATCACCGCCGCCCCGGACAGCAGCGCCCGGGGTTCGTTCGACGTCTCGAAGACCTGGCTGAGGTTGGTCAGGTGGTCGGCGACCAGCAGGCCCGCGCACAGGCCGAAGAACATCGCGATCCCGCCGAGCCGCGGAGTGGGCTCCCGGTGCACGTCACGTGCCCGGATCTCCGGCATCGCCCCGGCCACGATCGCGAACTTCCGTACCGGCCCTGTCAGCAGATACGTCACCGCGGCCGTGATGCAGAGCGTCAGCAGGTATTCACGCACGGGCTTCCCCACAGGTCTCGCTGGCCATCACAGCCCCACACCCTAGCGATGCGCGCATATGAGTGGGGACTTCCGGGTAGCGACGATGGTTGCACGAGTAGCTGTGCACCCTGGTGCGCTTACCCCGTCTCAGCGGGGATACGGCGGAAATCCACCGGCCAGCTCCCGCACTTCTTCACGGGCCCTCGCGGTCTCCGTCACGCCCCTGAGCACCCCCGCGAGCAGCTTGGCGATCCGCGCCATCTCCGCCTCGCCCATGCCCTGCGTGGTGACGGCGGCCGTGCCCAGCCTGAGTCCCCGGGCGTCGCCGTGCGGCAGGGCGCAGCAGTCCATGACCAGGCCGGCCGCGGCGAGACGGCCCCGGGCGGTGCGGCCGTCGACGCCGAGCGGCGCCGGGTCAGCGGTGATCAGGTGGGTGTCCGTGCCGCCCGTGGTGACGACCAGGCCCTCGGCGGCCAGCCGGGCCGCGAGAACCCTCGCATTGGCGACCACCTGATGGGCGTACACGGAGAACGCCGGTGTTGCCGCCTCCCCGAACGCGACCGCCTTGGCGGCGATGGTGTGCATCTGCGCACCACCCTGTGTGAAAGGGAACACGGCCCGGTCCACCCGCTCGGCCAGCTCCGCGCGGCACAGGATCATGCCGCCGCGCGGGCCCCGCAGCACCTTGTGGGTCGTCGCACAGACGATGTCCGCGTACGGCACCGGGTTCGGCGCCGCTCCCCCGGCGACCAGGCCGATGGGATGCGCGGCGTCCGCGACGAGGTACGCGCCCACCTCGTCGGCGACCTCCCGGAAGAAGGCGTAGTCGATGTGCCGGGGGTAGGCGATCGAGCCGCACACGATCGCCTTGGGCCGGCGCGTGCGGGCCAGGGTGCGCACCTGGTCGTGGTCGATCAGCCCGGACTCGGCCTCCACGCCGTAGCCGACGAAGTCGAACCAGCGGCCGGAGAAGTTGGCGGGCGAGCCGTGCGTGAGGTGGCCGCCGTACGGCAGGCCGAGGGCGAGGACGGTGTCGCCGGGGCGCAGCAGGGCGGCGTAGGCGGCCAGGACGGCCGAAGAGCCGGAGTGGGACTGCACGTTGGCGTGCTCGGCGCCGAACAGCGCCCTGGCCCGGTCCACGGCGACGCGTTCGGCGACGTCGACGATCTCGCAGCCGCCGTGGTGGCGCGCTCCCGGGTAGCCCTCGGCGTACTTGTTGGCGAGCGGCGAGCCGAGGGTGGCCAGGACGGCCGGCGAGCTGAAGTTCTCGGCGGCGATCAGCTGGAGCGTCGTCGCCTGCCGCTCCCGCTCGCCGAGGAGGATGTCGGCGAGTTCGGGGTCCTGGCGGCGCAGGAGGTCGGCCTCGATGGCAGGGGTGACCGTCATGGTGGGCTCCGGGCGGCGTCGACGGTGACGTACGTCCAATGTAGGCCCGGGGCCCCCGGTGCGCTCGGCCGTTACGTCTTTGCGGGGACGCCCGTGAGGGCCGTGACGACCGGATCGAGTGCCTGGTGTATCTCGTCCCCGATGGACCGGAAGAACGTCAGGGGCGCCCCGTACGGGTCGTAGACCTCGTCCGCCTCGGCGTTCGGCGCCAGCAGCCACCCGCGTAGAGCCGCCGCGGCGCGCACCAGCGCACGCGCGCGGGTGACCACGCCCTCCTCCAGCGGCGGCAGGGTCGCCGGGTCGATGGCCTTCACCAGGCGGGTGAACTCCTTGAGCGTGAAGGTCCGCAGGCCCGCCGAGTGCCCCATGGAGATGACCTGCGCCCGGTGGTCCCGGGTGGCGGTCAGCACCAGGTCGGCGCGGATCACGTGCTCGTCGAGGAGCTCGCGTCCGGTGAAGCCGGAGGCGTCCGCGCCGAAGTCGGCCAGCACGGTCTCCGCGTTGGCCTCCATGGGGGCGCCCTCGTGGCCCCAGGTGCCCGCGCTCTCCACGATCAGCCCGCCGCCCAGGATCCCGAGCCGCTCCCGCACGAAATGGCGGGTCAGCCGCTCGGTGATGGGCGAGCGGCACACGTTGCCGGTACTGACGTGGAGGATGCGGAAGCTGTCACGCGGAAGCCCCACGAACGTCGTCGTGATCTCCGCCGCGCTTTCCCCGTTGCCTATGCCACGCCCCGCTCCAGGGGCCGTCAATTCGCCACCTCGAGGTCGGGTACGACCTTCCGCAGCTCTTCCGCGGAGATCGCGCCGGCGCGCAGCAGCAGCGGCACCTCACGGGTCACGTCGACGATCGACGACGGGACGTTGCCGGGGGTCGGGCCGCCGTCCAGGTAGACGGAGACGGAGTCGCCGAGCATCTCCTGCGCGGCGTCGCAGTCCTCCGGCGCCGGATGCCCGGTCAGGTTGGCGGAGGAGACGGCCATCGGGCCCACCTCGGTCAGCAGCTCGATGGCGACGGGGTGCAGCGGCATGCGCACGGCGACCGTGCCACGGGTGTCGCCCAGGTCCCACTGGAGGGACGGCTGGTGCTTGGCGACGAGCGTCAGCGCGCCGGGCCAGAAGGCGTCGACCAGCTCCCAGGCCAGCTCCGAGAAGTCCGTGACGAGCCCGTGCAGCGTGTTCGGGGAGCCGATGAGGACGGGGGTGGGCATGTTGCGGCCCCGGCCCTTGGCCTCCAGCAGGTCGGCGACCGCCTCCGAGGAGAACGCGTCGGCGCCGATGCCGTACACCGTGTCCGTCGGCAGTACCACGAGCTCGCCACGGCGGACGGCGGACGCTGCCTCACGCAGACCGGTCACACGGTCGGTCGCGTCGTTGGTGTCGTATCGCCGTGCCATCTTTAGCTGGCCTCCTCGTACACGTGCTGCTGGGATGAAGACTGCGAAGACTGCGGGCCGCTCACGGCAGCGCCTTGCGGGCCGTGGCGAAACGCGGGCGGTTGTTCAGGTCCGGATGGTCGGCCGCGTCGGTCCAGCCCCGGTCCTCGGCGAAGATCCACGGCACCTGGCCGCCCTGGGTGTCGGCGTGTTCCACGACCACGACACCGCCGGGGCGCAGCAACCGGTGCGCGGTGCGCTCCAGGCCGCGGATGAGGTCGAGGCCGTCCTCGCCGGAGAACAGGGCCAGTTCCGGGTCGTGGTCCCGCGCCTCGGGGGCGACGTACTCCCACTCGGTGAGCGGGATGTACGGCGGGTTGGAGATGACCAGGTCGACCTGTCCGTCGAGGTCCGGGAAGGCCGTCAGGGCGTCTCCCTGGCGCAGCTCGACCCTGGACCCCTCCACGTTCTTGCGGGTCCACCTGAGGGCGTCCTCGGACAGCTCCACGGCGTGCACGCGCGAGCGCGGCACCTCCTGGGCGAGGGCGAGCGCGATGGCGCCGGAGCCGGTGCACAGGTCGACGATGCACGGCTCGACGACGTCCATGGCCCGTACCGCGTCTATGGCCCAGCCGACCACGGACTCCGTCTCGGGCCGCGGCACGAACACCCCGGGGCCGACCTGGAGTTCCAGGTACCGGAAGTAGGCGCGCCCGGTGATGTGCTGGAGCGGCTCGCGGGCCTCGCGGCGGGCGATGACCTCCCAGTAGCGGGCGTCGAAGTCGGAGTCCTTGACGGAGTGCAGCTCACCGCGCTTGACGCCGTGCACGAACGCGGCGAGTTCCTCCGCGTCGGTGCGCGGCGAGGGCACGCCGGCGTCGGCGAGCCGCTGGGTGGCCTGGGCCACCTCCGCGAGCAGCACGCTGCGGGGGCTTGGGGGTCGCCCCCCAAATGACTGCTGCACGCAAGTCCTCCGGTACTCGGTACTCCTGTGGGTGTCCTACGCGGCCGCGAGCTTCGCCGCCGAGTCCGCGTCGACGCAGGCCTGGATCACCGCGTCGAGGTCGCCGTCCAGGACCTGGTCCAGGTTGTACGCCTTGAAGCCGACGCGGTGGTCCGAGAGGCGGTTCTCCGGGAAGTTGTACGTGCGGATCTTCTCGGAGCGGTCGACGGTGCGGACCTGGCTGCGGCGGGCGTCCGCGGCGTTCCTCTCCGCTTCCTCCTGTGCGATGGCGAGCAGCCTGGAGCGCAGGATACGCAGTGCCTGCTCCTTGTTCTGCAACTGGCTCTTCTCGTTCTGGCAGGAGGCGACGACTCCGGTCGGGACGTGCGTGATGCGCACGGCGGAGTCGGTGGTGTTGACGGACTGTCCGCCAGGGCCGGAGGAGCGGTAGACGTCGATGCGGAGGTCGTTCGGGTTGATCTCGACGTCGACCTCCTCGGCCTCGGGCGTGACGAGGACACCGGCGGCGGAGGTGTGGATACGGCCCTGGGACTCGGTGGCCGGCACGCGCTGCACGCGGTGCACGCCGCCCTCGTACTTCAGGCGGGCCCACACGCCCTGTCCGGGCTCCGTCGCGCCCTGGCCGCCCTTGGTCTTCACGGCCACCTGGACGTCCTTGTAGCCGCCGAGCTCGGACTCGGTGGCGTCGATGATCTCGGTCTTCCAGCCGACCCGCTCGGCGTACCGCAGGTACATGCGCAGCAGGTCGCCGGCGAACAGGGCCGACTCGTCGCCGCCCGCGCCCGCCTTGATCTCGAGGATGACGTCCTTGTCGTCGCTGGGGTCGCGCGGGACGAGGAGCAGGCGCAGCTTCTCCGTCAGCTCCTCGCGGCGCTGTTCCAGCTCCTTGGCCTCGGCCACGAAGTCGGGGTCGTCGGCGGCGAACTCGCGCGCGGTCTCGATGTCGTCGCCCGTCTGCGTCCAGGAGCGGTACGTGGCGACGATCGGGGTGAGCTCGGCGTAACGCTTGTTCAGCTTGCGCGCGTTGGCCTGGTCGTTGTGGACCGACGGGTCGGCGAGCTTCTTCTCCAGGTCGGCGTGCTCGGCGACGAGATCCTCGACGGCCTCGAACATCTTGGGCTCCTGTGTACTGGCGGGGGTGAAGGGCGGACGACCAAAAACGCCGGTCCCGGAGCGCCCGGTGAGGGGGCGCGTCCGCGGACCGGCGAAATGGGGCTCGCTACTTCTTGGAGCCGGCGGCCTTGCCGAAGCGGGCCTCGAAGCGGGCCACGCGGCCACCGGTGTCGAGGATCTTCTGCTTGCCCGTGTAGAACGGGTGGCACTCGGAGCACACGTCGGCACGGATCGCGCCGGACTCGATGGTGCTGCGGGTGGTGAACGACGCGCCGCAGGTGCAGCTGACCTGCGTCTCGACGTACGCGGGGTGGATGTCGCGCTTCAAGGTGTCTCCTAGGTTTCGGGAGGGCGCCGGGTCGCTGCCGCGGGATGCGGGAGCGTGAACCGGGGCCGACGTACCAGTCTGCCAGGACTGGTGCCATCCCCCAAAACCGGGGGTTGCCGATATTTGTTCCCCGCGGGCCGGCCGGGGTTGTTTGCGCCCACACGGCGGAGCCGCGAATCGATACGGGCCCACGGCCCTCAGGAGCCGCTCACGACGCCCTTGGCCTCACCTGTCGCCGTGCCCTCGGTCGCGCTCTTCGGGATCGGCTTGTCGTTCTCCAGGGCCTTCCAGATCTGGTCGGCCTTCTTCTCCTGGAGGAGGACGCGGTTGGGATCGGCCGGGTCGTAGGCGACCGGCATGGTGACCATGTGCATGTTGGACGGGGTGATGCCCTGGAGGCCGCTCGCGAAGGACGCGAGCTTGTTGACCGAGCCGAGGTCGGAGTCGGTCGTCACCGTCTTGGTCGCGGTCTCCGCGAGGTCGAGCAGCTTCTTGGGGTTCGTGAAGACGCCGACGTCCTTGATCTGGTTGACCAGGGCCTTGATGAAGGCCTGCTGGAGCTGGATGCGGCCCAGGTCGGAGCCGTCGCCGACGCCGTGGCGGGTGCGGACCAGGCCGAGGGCCTGCTCGCCGTCGAGTCTGTGGGTGCCGGCCTTCAGCTTCAGGTGGCTGTCGGGGTCGTCGATGCTCTTGGTCGTGGTGACCTCGACACCGCCGAGGTCGTCGATGAGCCTCTGGAAGCCGGCGAAGTCGACCTCCAGGTAGTGGTCCATGCGCAGGTCGGTGACCGACTCGACGGTCTTCACGGCGCAGGCGGCCCCGCCGGTGGAGTACGCGGAGTTGAACATGACGCTGTTCGCGGCGGGGTGCTCGTCGCCCTTGGTGTCCGTGCACTCGGGCCGGTCGATGAGGGTGTCCCGCGGGATGGAGACCACGCTGGCCTTCTTGTGGCCCTTGTAGACGTGCACGATCATCGCCGTGTCGGAGCGGGCGCTGCCGTCGTCGGTGCCGCCGCCGAGCTTCTTGTTGCCGCCGGCACGGGTGTCGGAGCCGAGGACGAGGATGTTCTCCGAGCCATTGTCGGCCTTCTTGGGCCGGTCGGTGCCGAGGGCCTGGTCGATGTCGACGCTCTTCAGGTTGCCGTTGAGCTTGAAGTACAGGTACCCCGCCCCGGCGCCGCCCAGAACGACGATGCCCGCGGCGGTCCAGGCCGTCACCAGCAGCCCCGTGTGGCGCTTAGGGGGCTTGCGGCGTCGCCCCTTGGCGCGGTGGCGCGGCCCGGTGGTGCCGGTATCGCCCGGTATGCCCGGACCCGGCGTGCTCTCGGCAGACATGTGCTCCTCAGCTCGTCTACGGTCGGTTACCCCCTGCGGTCAGTGCCAGGCGTGTTCGGTCGGGGAGTCCTCCTGGCACCATCGTCGCTCCGCCTGGTCAGACGGAGAAACTCGGGAAAGGGTTGCACAACGGACTGTGCCCACCGCGTGGGGCGGTGGGCACAGTGCGTGTTCGGCTAAGCGAGGGGGTACCTCGCTCACCTGCGGGTTCAGCCGAAGATGTCGTACTGCTTGAAATCGGTACCGACAGAGATCCTTGTGGCGAAGATCTCGCTGGTGGCCTTGCCGGTGCCCTTGTAGAGGTAGAGCGTGCCGCCGGGCGTACGGGCCAGGAAGTCGGCCTTGCCGTCACCGGTGATGTCGCCGGTCGCGTCGAAGGCGTTGTACGTCGTGCTGCTCCAGGTGCGCACCTTGACGCGGCCGGAGAACGCGCCGGAGCCGGCCGTGCCGGTGCCCTTGTACAGGTAGATCGTGCCGCCCGTCTTGCTGCGGGCGATCAGGTCCGTCTTGCCGTCGCCGGTGAAGTCACCCTTGCCGCGGACGGAGTTGTACTGGTTCCAGCCGGAGCCGACCTTCACGCGGGGCGCGAAGGTGCCGTTGCCCTTGCCCGGGTAGATCCACATCACGCCCGCCGAGTCGACCGAGAGCAGGTCGGGCAGGTAGTCGCCGGTGACGTCACCGGGGGTGATGATGCGGGTGCGGGTCTTCCAGTTGTCGGCGATCTGCTTGGTGGACCAGGTGCCGCTGGAGATCACGTAGTGGGTCCAGAAGAGGTCGCCGTCGCTGCTGCGCCGGTAGACCAGGTCCTGGTAGCCGTCCCGGTCGAGATCGCTCTGGAGGACGACGTTGACGCCGTCCCAGTTGCCCCAGGACTCACGGGCGGCGAACGACGTGCCCTTGGAGTCCTTGGAGTAGCCGGTCTTGGTGGAGGCGTTGCGCACCCACAGGTCGGCCTTGTGGTCGCCGCTGACGTTGGTGTCGTCGACGCGCGGGTAGGTCGCGCCGACGTAGGAGCTGACCTTGGCGAAGACGCTGTAGGCGCCCTTCGCGACGCAGTCCGTCACGCCCCAGGACACGACACCGACGATCCGGTTGTTCACGACCAGGGGGCCGCCGGAGTCACCGTTGCAGGCACTGGTGGTGCCGGCGTCGCTTCCGGTGGCGGGGTTGCCCGCGCAGACCATGTGGCCCTTGACGAAGTCGCTGCCGTACGCCCCGGCGCAGGTGGTGTCGGACTGGACGGGCAGCGTGGCCGTCTTCAGCGTCTCGGAGATGGCGTCGCTGGTGGAGCTGGTGCGGCCCCAGCCGTAGACCTTGGCGCTGGTGCCGGCCTTGTACGAGGTGGTGTCGCCGGACGTCGTCATGCGGATCGGCGTGGCCTTGACCGGGACGGGCAGGGTGAGCACCGCGATGTCGTTGTCGATCGTCGTCGCGTTGTACGACGGGTGGTTCCACTGCCGCCAGACGCCGGTGACGGTGCCGCCGTGCAGGTCGGTGCCGTCGGCCGAGGGCAGCTGGGAGGTGCCGGTGACGATGGCGCCGTTGGCGTGCCAGTCGTAGCCCTTGACGCAGTGCGCGGCGGTGAGGATCTTCGTCGGCGCGACCACGGCGCCGCCGCAGAAGAAGCCGATGTCGTCGCCAGTGCTGGAGGTGCCCCGGTCGTCGTAGTAGTGGAGCTGCGTCATCCACGGGGCCGAGGTGATGGTGGTCTCGTTGCCGCCGATGACCTTCGGGTCGATGGTGGACGGGCTGGTGCTCGTGCTCGCGCTCAGCGACGTCTTGCTCGTCCTGCCCGCCGTGTCGTCACCGGCCATGGCGCCCGCGACGCGCTTCTCCAGCTCGGCGAGTGACGGTGAGCTGATGGCGGGCTCGATCGTCGGCCGCGGCAGTGCGGTGGCCGCGCCGGCGGACGTCGTCAGCAGCGCGGCGGCCACGGCGGCGGCGACGCCTGCCGCGGCGACGGGAACGGCGATGCGTATCCGGCGTCTGTGCCGACCGCCCCCGGGCATGGTTCTACCCACGTATGTCCCCCCTCGGGATCACAAGTTCGAAGAGCGTGATCCTAACCCCCGCACGACCATCACAAAGGGCCGCCCCCGTTTCCGGGAGCGGCCCTCTTGCGCGGTGCCTGTCTCAGTCGCCGTTGCCCGGCGTCGGAGTGGTCTTCTGGATCTGCATCAGGAACTCGGCGTTCGACTTCGTCTGCTTCATCTTGTCGAGGAGCAGCTCGACCGCCTGCTGCTGGTCGAGGGCGTGCAGCACCCGGCGCAGCTTCCAGACGATGCCGAGCTCGTCGGGAGCGAGCAGGATCTCTTCCTTACGGGTGCCGGACGCGTCCACGTCCACCGCCGGGAAGATGCGCTTGTCGGCGAGCTTCCGGTCGAGCTTGAGCTCGGCGTTGCCCGTGCCCTTGAACTCCTCGAAGATCACCTCGTCCATGCGGGACCCGGTGTCCACCAGCGCGGTGGCGAGGATGGTCAGCGAACCGCCGTCCTCGATGTTCCGCGCGGCACCGAAGAAGCGCTTCGGCGGGTACAGCGCGGTGGAGTCGACACCACCGGACAGGATGCGGCCGGAGGCCGGGGCGGCGAGGTTGTACGCACGGCCCAGACGCGTGATGGAGTCCAGCAGGACGACCACGTCGTGACCGAGCTCGACCAGCCGCTTCGCACGCTCGATGGCGAGCTCCGCGACCGTCGTGTGGTCCTCGGCCGGGCGGTCGAAGGTCGAGGAGATGACCTCGCCCTTGACCGACCGCTGCATGTCGGTGACCTCTTCCGGACGCTCGTCGACCAGGACGACCATCAGGTGGCACTCGGGGTTGTTGTGCGTGATCGCGTTGGCGATCGCCTGCATGATCATGGTCTTGCCGGTCTTCGGCGGGGCCACGATCAGACCGCGCTGGCCCTTACCGATCGGCGACACGAGGTCGATGATGCGGGTGGTCAGCACGCCCGGGTCCGTCTCCAGGCGGAGGCGGTCCTGCGGGTACAGCGGCGTCAGCTTGTTGAACTCCGGGCGGCCGCGGCCGTGTTCGGGCGCCATGCCGTTGACGGAGTCCAGGCGCACCAGCGCGTTGAACTTCTCGCGGCGCTCGCCCTCCTTCGGCTGGCGGACCGCACCGGTGATGTGGTCGCCCTTGCGCAGGCCGTTCTTGCGGACCTGGGCGAGGGAGACGTACACGTCGTTCGGGCCGGGCAGGTAGCCGGACGTGCGGATGAAGGCGTAGTTGTCGAGGATGTCCAGGATGCCCGCGACGGGGATCAGGACGTCGTCCTCGGCGATCTGCGGCTCGGAGGCGATCTCGTCGCGCCCGCGACGGCCACGGCGGTCGCGGTAGCGCCCGCGACGGCCACGGCGGCCGCCCTCGAAGTCGTCGTCGTCCTGCTGGCGGTCACGGTCCTGACGGCCGCCGCCCTGCTGGTTCTGCTGGCCGCGCTGGCCGCCCTGCTGGTCGTCGCCCTTGTTGCCCCGGCGGTCGCGATCACGGCCACCGTCACGGTCACGGCCACCGTCACGGCCGCCGTCCCGGTCCCGGCCGCGGTCACGGCGGTCGCGACGGCGGCCCTCGCCGCCCTCGCCCCCGTCGGACTTGGCGTCGTTCTGGGACTGCTGCTGCGCCTGCGACTCGCCCCTGGACTCGTTCTTCGCCTCGGCGGCGACCGTCTCGGGAGCGGCGGCGGCCGGCGAACCGGCGTCGGCGGTGGCCCGGCGACGGCGGCGCTCGGAGGGCGCGTCGTCTCCCCCACGCTCGGCTTCTCCCCCACGCTCGGCTGCGCTCGCGCGGGAGGGGCCCCCAGCCGGCTGGCCGGGGATCTCGATCTGCTGCTGGGCCACGGCCTTCTCGGCCTTGTCGGCCTTCTGGGCGGGGGCCTCGGAAGCCTGCTTCGCGTCCGCCTTCTTCTCCGCCTTCTCGGCGTTGTCCCCCGTACGGGTCCGGGAGGTGGCGCGGCGCTTCGGCTTGGTCTCGGCGGGGGCCTCGGCCTTCGCGGCCGGAGCGGCGCCGCCGGACGCCTGCGCCTCCTTGATGACCTCGATCAGCTGGCTCTTGCGCATACGCGCGGTGCCCCTGATACCGAGGCCGGATGCGACCTGTTGCAGCTCGGCCAGCACCATGCCCTCGAGGCCGGTACCGCGGCGCCGCCGGGAGCCGGCACCGGCGGCAGGCGCGGAGGCGTCCGTGGCGGGCGCGGCAGCGGTCTCCTCGACACGTGCGCCCATCAGATCGGTGGTGTCGCTCACGAAGGGTCCTTCCCTGGAGCGGACGTCGGCCTGTCTGGCTCGGCGACCGGTTGTGCTGTCCGGCTTCGGTTCGTGTGGTGTGAACCGTGCCGGGGCGGTGGTCCGCCTCAGCGGCGGAGGAATCTGGTGATGGCGCTTCCGTATGCCGTGGCACCCAGTGTCAGTGTCACGCGGCGTGGTCGCACCGGTTCCGGAGCATGCCCTGCGCCCCGCTCAGTGTCCGTGTACGGCGTACGGTCCGACGTACGGAACACAGTGCGGCTTGGGGGGCTCCCGGAAGAATGTCTGTCCCGGACGGGGACACGAGGCACCTCGCCATGGTGGGGTCGGGTGCAGACTTGAGGTTAACACTACCGGATCCAACAAACATTCCCCCTCTCGAAATCCGGCAACCGTGCGCTTTCAAATGTCGGTGGAGGTCGCGAGCGGCAGCACGATCGCGCCCTGCGGATCGAGGCTCAGCCGGTTCGCGGCCCAGTCCGCGCCCGCCAGGGCCTCGACCTTGTCGGCGGTGCCCGGGTCGGCCAGCGCCATGACCGTCGGGCCGGCGCCGGAGATCACCGCGGGGACGCCCTCGCCCCGCAGCCGCTCCACCAGCGCCGCGCTCTCGGGCATGGCCGGGGCGCGGTACTCCTGGTGGAGGCGGTCCTCGGTGGCGGGCAGCAGCAGTTCGGGGCGCCGCGTCATGGCCTCGACGAGCAGGGCCGCCCGGCCCGCGTTGGTGGCGGCGTCGACGTGCGGCACGGAGCGCGGGAGCAGGCCGCGCGCGGTTTCGGTCAGTACCGGCTTTCCGGGCACGAAAACCACCGGAACGATGGAATCGGCGGGCTCCATCCTGATCGCCCGGGCCGCGCCGCCCTCCATCCAGGACAGCGTGAAGCCGCCCAGCAGACACGCGGCGACGTTGTCGGGGTGGCCCTCGATCTCGGTGGCGAGCTCCAGCAGCGCGGTGTCGTCGAGCTTGGCCTCGGCCCCTATGGTCACGGCCCGGGCGGCGACGATGCCGGCGCAGATGGCGGCCGAGGAGGAGCCCAGGCCCCGGCCGTGCGGAATGCGGTTGGCGCAGACGATCTCCAGGCCGCGCGGCTGTCCGCCCAGCAGGTCGAAGGCGGTGCGCAGGGAACGCACGAGAAGGTGCCGCTCGTCGCGCGGGAGGGTCTCGCTGCCCTCCCCCGCGATGTCGATGTGCAGCCCGGAGTCGGCCACCCGGACGACCACGTCGTCGTACAACCCCAGCGCGAGGCCGAGGGCGTCGAAGCCCGGGCCGAGGTTGGCGCTGGTGGCGGGGACGCGCACCCGGACGGCGGCGGCGCGGAACGCTGGACCGGCCATCGCTCGATGACTCTCCTTGAGCTGCGTGATTGTCGAATGACGTGGGACGGACATTCGATGGTGTACGAGAACCCTGGGGGCCGCGGAGACGGCGCGGCTCCGCGGCATATGCGGCGGGCGGGTTCAGTACAGCCTATCGAAGGAAGGTTCTGTGGCGACATAGGGCGCACAGGAGGCGCACGATGCGTGTCGTAAGCCCCCTGTGCACCCCCCGTAGGGAACCTCCCCGGTCAAGCGCCGTCTTACGCCGGACCGTGTCGGGCGTTACACCGGCGCTCGGAGCGTCGGCGCACGTCAGACCAGCCCGAGGCGCTCCGCGGCCGCCGCCGAGTCGACGGGTACGGTGACCGGCTGCGGGGCACCCGCGACGGCCCAGTCGGGGTCCTTCAGTCCGTTGCCCGTGACGGTGCACACGATCCGCTGCCCCGGGTCGACCTTGCCCTGCTCGGCGGCCTTCAGCAGACCGGCGACGGACGCGGCGGACGCGGGCTCCACGAAGACACCCTCCTGCGAGGCCAACAGCCGGTAGGCGCGCAGGATCTCACGGTCCGTCACCTCGTCGATGAAGCCGCCCGACTCCTCCCGCGCGGCGAGCGCGTACTGCCACGAGGCCGGGTTGCCGATGCGGATGGCGGTGGCGATGGTCGACGGGTCCTTGACGACCTCGCCGCGCACGATCGGGGCACTGCCCGAGGCCTGGAAACCCCACATGCGGGGCGCCCGGGAGGCGACGCCGTCGGCGGCGTACTCCTTGTAGCCCTTCCAATAGGCCGTGATGTTGCCCGCGTTGCCCACCGGCAGGACGTGGATGTCGGGTGCGTCGCCCAGCATGTCCACGATCTCGAACGACGCGGTCTTCTGCCCCTCGATGCGCACCGGATTGACCGAATTGACCAGAGCGACGGGGTAGTTGTCGCTCAGGCCGCGCGCGAGCGTGAGGCAGTCGTCGAAGTTGCCGTCGACCTGGAGGATCTTCGCGCCGTGCACGAGGGCCTGGCCCATCTTGCCGAGCGCGATCTTGCCCTGCGGCACGAGGACGGCACAGACCATCCCGGCCCGCACGGCGTACGCGGCGGCGGAGGCCGACGTGTTGCCGGTGGAGGCACAGATGACGGCCTTCGCGCCCTCCTCCTTGGCCCGGGTGATGGCCATGGTCATACCGCGGTCCTTGAAGGACCCGGTCGGGTTCGCGCCCTCCACCTTGAGGTGGACCTCGCAGCCCGTGCGCTCGGAGAGCACCTGCGCGGGCACGAGCGGCGTGCCGCCCTCGCGGAGCGTCACGACCGGCGTGGTGTCGGATACCGGCAGACGGTCCCGGTACTCCTCGATGATTCCGCGCCACTGGTGAGTCATTGCTGGTTACTCTCCTTCAACCCGCATGATGCTGGCGACACCACGCACGGTGTCGAGCTTGCGCAACGCCTCGACGGTCCCGGTGAGGGCGGCGTCGGACGCGCGGTGCGTGACGACGACGAGGGAGGCCTCGCCGTCCTTCCCCGATTGGCGAACCGTATCGATCGAGACTCCGTGCTCGGCGAAGACGGTCGCGACCTGGGCGAGAACACCCGGTTTGTCAGCCACGTCCAGGCTGATGTGGTAGCGCGTGACGACGTCGCCCATCGGGGACACGGTGAGGGCGGCGTAGGCGGACTCCCCCGGTCCGGTCGCGCCGCTGAGCCGGTTGCGGCAGACGGCGACGAGGTCGCCGAGCACGGCGGAGGCCGTGGGGGAACCGCCCGCTCCGGGGCCGTAGAACATGAGCTGCCCGGCGGCGTCGGACTCGACGAACACGGCGTTGTAGGCGCCGCGCACGGAGGCCAGCGGGTGACTGAGCGGGATCATCGCGGGATGCACGCGCGCGGTGACGGACGCCCCGTCCGCGGCCCGCTCGCAGATGGCGAGCAGCTTGATCGTGCAGCCCATCTCCTTCGCGGAGGCGAAGTCGGCCGCCGTCACCTCGGTCATGCCCTCGCGGTAGACGTCGTCGAGGCGCACGCGCGTGTGGAAGGCGATACCGGCGAGGATGGCGGCCTTGGCGGCGGCGTCGAAGCCCTCGACGTCGGCGGTCGGGTCGGCCTCGGCGTAGCCCAGGGCGGTGGCCTCGTCGAGGGCCTCCTGGTACCCGGCGCCCGTGGAGTCCATCTTGTCGAGGATGAAGTTGGTGGTCCCGTTGACGATGCCCATCACCCGGTTGATCTTGTCGCCGGCGAGGGACTCGCGCAGCGGCCGGATCAGCGGGATGGCACCGGCGACGGCGGCCTCGTAGTAGAGGTCCTTGTCGTGCTCCTCGGCGGCGGCGTGCAGGGCCGCCCCGTCCTGGGCGAGGAGCGCCTTGTTGGCGGAGACGACGGAGGCGCCGTGCTCGAAGGCGGTGGTGATGAGGGTCCGCGCGGGCTCGATCCCGCCGATCACCTCCACCACGACGTCGATGTCGCCGCGTTTGACGAGGGCGGTGGCGTCGGTGGTGACGAGGGCCTGGTCGATGCCTTCCCTGACCCGGTCGGGCCGCCGCACGGCCACGCCGGCCAGCTCCACGGGAGCCCCGATCCGGGCCGCGAGGTCGTCGGCGTGCGTCGTCATGATGCGCGCCACCTCTGAGCCGACCACTCCACAGCCCAGCAGCGCCACCTTCAGCGGACGCGTACGCATCATCCGACCTCGTTTCCTCATTACCGTCTACGGTGGAACCAGTCTCACTCACCGGACGGGAGTTTCTGCCCCCGGTCCGGATCGTGAGATGTCTATTTCATTTCCCCTGGGGCGGCAGACAGGAGATCTTTCGCCCCGTGGAGTTCGGCTTGTCGGTCTTCGGCCTGTGGGTTTTCGGCCTTTCGGCCGTCGGCTTCTCGGCCGCCGCCTCTGCCTTCTCGTTCTCGTTCTCTTTCTCGCTCAGCCGACGTCGAGACGCAGCAGGTCCTCCTCCGTCTCACGGCGGACGATCACCCGGGCCTCACCATCGCGCACGCTCACGACCGGCGGCCGCAGCACATGGTTGTAGTTGCTGGCCATGGACCGGCAGTAGGCACCCGTGGCCGGTACGGCGATGAGGTCACCCGGTGCCACGTCGGCCGGCAGGAACGCGTCCTTGACCACGATGTCCCCGCTCTCGCAGTGCTTGCCGACGACCCGGGCGAGCATCGGCTCGGCGTCGGAGGTGCGGGAGACCAGCGCGACGCTGTACTCGGCGTCGTACAGCGCGGTACGGATGTTGTCCGACATGCCGCCGTCGACGGAGACGTACGTCCGCAGGCCGTCGAGGGGCTTGACGGTGCCGACCTCGTAGAGCGTGAAGGCGGTCGGGCCGACGATGGCGCGCCCCGGCTCGACGGAGATGCGCGGCGTGCGCAGCTTGGCGGCCTCGCACTCACGGCTGACGATCTCTTGAAGCGCCTTGGCGATCTCGTGCGGCTCGCGCGGGTCGTCGTCACTCGTGTACGCGATCCCGAGCCCGCCGCCGAGGTCGATCTCGGGCAGCTCGACACCGTGCTCGTCGCGGACGTCCTTGAGCAGCATGACGACCCGGTGCGCGGCGACCTCGAACCCGGACATGTCGAAGATCTGCGAACCGATGTGGCTGTGGAGGCCGACGAGCTCGAGCCCGTCGAGCTGGAGGGCACGGCGTACGGCCTCGGCGGCCTGCCCGCCGGCCAGCGGAATGCCGAACTTCTGGTCCTCGTGGGCCGTGGCGATGAACTCGTGGGTGTGGGCCTCGACGCCGACGGTGATCCGGATCAGGACCTTCTGCCGCTTCCCGAGGCTCTCCGCGATGTGGGCGACCCGGACGATCTCCTGGAAGGAGTCGAGCACGATGTGGCCCACACCCACCTCGACGGCCCTGGTGATCTCGTCGACGGACTTGTTGTTGCCGTGGAAGGCGATGCGGTCGGCGGGCATGCCGGCGGACAGGGCGGTGGCCAGCTCGCCGCCGGAGCAGACGTCGACGTTCAGCCCTTCCTCGTGCAGCCAGCGCACGACGGCACGGCAGAGGAACGCCTTGCCCGCGTAGTAGACGTCGGCGTCGGTCCCGAACGCCGTGCGCCACGCACGCGCGCGTGACCGGAAGTCGGCCTCGTCGAGGATGTAGGCCGGGGTGCCGAACTCCTCGGCCAGCCGCGTGACGGAGATCCCTCCGACAGTGGCGACCCCGTGCTCCTCACGCGTCACGGTCTGGGCCCAGACCTTCGGGTCCAGGGCGTTGAGGTCGGCGGGCGGGGCCGAGTAGTGGCCCTCGGGGAGGACGTCGGCGTGACGGGGCCCGGCGGGGTGTGCGGAACGGCTCATGATCGGTATGCGTCTCTCAGAGATGGTCGGGTGCGTCGATGCCGAGCAGGGACAGGCCACCGGCCAGCACCGCCCCGGCGGCTTCGGCGAGAGCGAGCCGGGCACGGTGGGCGGCCGAGGGTTTCTCGTCGCCCAGGGGCAGCACGGCCGGGAGCAGCGGCAGCGTGGCGTCGGCGACGGCGACGAGGTGCCGGGCCAGGCGGTCGGGGCTGCGGTGGGTGGCGGTGGTGGCGAGGATGCGCGGATGGTCGCCGAGTACGGCGAGCAGTGCTTCCGCGTCGCTCACGGGGCCGGGCTCGGGGTGGAAGCCCAGGTCGGCGGCGTTGCGCAGGAGTGCCCGGGTGCGGGCGTGGGCGTACCGGACGCGGAAGAGAGGGTTGGTCTCCCGCTGAGCCAGGTGATCGCCGGGAATCCGGGGCCGGTCGTGGGCGGCCGGGAACAGCAGGGCCCAGCGGGCGGAGTCGCGGCCGAGGGGGAGGGGGTCGGCGGGGG
>NZ_JARVKU010000012.1:0-275899 GCF_029813805.1 Streptomyces sp. DH10 | reverse complement strand
GCGTCCTCAACCCCGAACACCAACACTGGCGACGCGGCATCGAAGCCGCCACCCTGTACCACCGGATCCACGGCAACCTGAAGGTGCCATTCACGTACCGCGTGCCCGAGAGCGGCGACCAGGAGGCCGAAGCCGAGGGGTGGCCGGCCGCGCTCGCCGGGTTCCAACTAGGGCAGTGGATCGCCGACGCTCGGAGGTTCTACGCCCGGGGTGACATGGACGAGGACCGCATCGCACAGCTGGAAAAGCTCGGCATGATCTGGTCGCACTACGACGTCGCCTGGGAAGAAGGCCTCGCCGCGGCGCGCGGATGGGCAGCCGAAGCAGGCCACCTCCTGGCCCCACTGGACGCCACCTACCAGGGGTACCGGGTAGGGATCTTTCTGAAGAACGCGCGGGCCGCCGCCCGGAGGGCCGCCGAAAACGAGCAGCGGCGCGCCGAAGGGCTGCCCGTGAAGTCGGCGGCCGGGGCGCTGTCGGAGGAGCGGCGCGAGCAGCTGGAGGACATCGACCCATCGTGGTGCCCGGCCTGGCCGGTGGAATGGCAGCGCGCCTTCCATCTAGTCCGCCTGCACCTGGAGGCCGGCGGCACGCTGCCGATGGAGCCGGGTGAGGTCGTGCACCAGGGCGAGGACCTCGGACGGTGGGTGCGCTCGGTCCGGCTGGGCTGGGACAAACTCACAGGCGTCCAGCAGTGGATGCTGGAGCACATCCTCGACATCCAACCCGCGGCCGAGAACGAGAAACCCAGACCGCGGACCAGCCAAGCCGACAAATGGGCCCTCAACTACACCGCCGCCCGCCAGTTCTACGAGCGTGAGGGGCACCTTCGTGTACCGAGGAAGCACATCGAACGGATCGTCATCGGCGGTGCCGGAGACGGTGACAGCGGCGAGGACCGGGAGCAGCGAGAGCTCAAGCTGGGGGCATGGATCAGCAACCAACGCTCACGCGCCGCGACACTGGCGGAGGACCGGCGCGAGCAGCTCTCCGCCATCGGCATGCGGTGGTCGTAGAAGACGGACGGCCACGTCCAGGAGCTGGCGCCTCATGACAGGCCTGTAGCAGCGGGTCAGCCGCCTGCACCTCGATTCGGGGCCTGACATCGCCGCCCATTTTCTTCCCGTTCCACTAATGCGGCTACGTTGAGAACAGGAATTCGGTTTGATGGCCATATGCATGGTTGGAGGGCTTACGCGCTGATCGCGTGCGCGGCCGTATGCGGGGCAGCGGCGGTGTGCTTGCTGGCGGTCGCGATCTTCATGGATCTAGCGGTAGCCGATCAGCTTGCCAGCGTGATCGGCGCCATCGCTGGCATTGTGGGTTTGGCTATCTCGGTTTGGGCGCTCGTTGGTTCGGGAGGCCGAGCGGTAGAGGCCCAGGACGGTGCCGTGGCGTCCGGCGGCCACGTGGGGCGCGTCATCGTCGGCAATCACAACGAGGTGACGCACCACTCGGCGTCACACCACAGTCCTCCTACGAGCGGCAGTGTGCGCGCTTCAGGAGCCGGTAGCACCGCTGCCGCAGGAGACATCGGTGAGGTCATCACCGGGGATGGGAACCGTACGTGAGCCCCCCGCCGGTATGGCCACGCCGGGCTCATGACGTCCCGAACGACGATGGGCAGCAGTCCTCAGCTCCAGGCAACCGGGTGCAGGCAAGCAAGGACTCAGTGGCGGCAGGCCGAGACGTCGGCGCGGTCATCACCGGTGACAACAACACCATCACGGTCCTGCCTACCGCTCAGTCGGCCAGCGCACCGGACCAGAAAGCACTCGTTACACGCCTCATCAGCGAGTGCCACCCACTTGATCTCGAAGTGCATCACGCGATCCACGTCGCCTCCGAAGAGAGTGAGTTACCCGCCTACGTGCAACGGGAGCACGACACCCACCTGCAGCACATCGTGCGTGCCGCACAGGGCGGCAAAAGCCAGCTGTGCGTGCTGGTAGGTGAATCCTCCACAGGTAAGACACGTGCAGCGTGGGAAGCCATCCAGAGCCTTGCCGCCGATGAGTGGCGGCTCTGGCATCCCTTCGACCCCACCCGAGCCAACGCTGCTCTGACTGGCCTGGCCGCAGTAGGGCCGAAAACCGTGGTCTGGCTGAATGAGGCACAGCACTACCTGGCCCCTCCCGGGGTCGGAGAGAAGATCGCCGCAGCCCTACGCACCCTGCTGGCCGACACTCACCGCGCTCCGATCCTCGTCCTGGGCACTCTGTGGCCCGTGCACTGGGATCATCTGACCTCTTTGCCGATTCAGCTAGGAGAAGATCCGCAGGAGCAAAGCCGTCAGCTGCTTACGGGACGGCAAATCCATGTGCCGGACGCCTTCACCGCGCAAGAACTCGTCGCCGTTCACGGTGCAGCACAGGCGGACGAGCGTCTCGCACAAGCGCTGGCAGGGGCAGCCGACCGCCGCATCACCCAGTTCCTCGCCGGTGTTCCGGCGTTGCTAGACCGGTACAAGCTGGCGCGCGCGGGTGCCCGTGCGCTCCTGCACGTCGCTATGGACGCACGGCGTCTGGGATGTGGCATAGACCTACCTGCAGCTTTCTTGGAAGAAGCGGCCATGGACTACTTGTCAGAGTCAGAGCTCAACTCTTTGGACGACGACTGGTTCGAACAGGCCCTCAGCTATACGGGGCGCACCGCCCACGGCAACACAGCCCTGCTGCGGCGCACACGGCGCAGACCAGGGACCGAAGGCGAGGACTCCTTTCGACTGGCCGACTACATGGAGCAGCACGGCCGCCGGACACGCGGTCAGATATGCCCGCCGGCCTCCTTCTGGGACGCTGCCCTGCGGCACCTGCCACGACGCACCGATGTCAGCGCTCTGGAGTCAGCCGCCTCAGCACGATGGCGGCTGCGCTACGCCCGCCTCCTGGCAGAACGCGCCCATCAACTGCCCTGGCCCTCCCCCGCCCTCGGTCTCGACGTGCGTCCCCCGGCATACGACGAGCTCGACGACAGCGACAGCTGGCCGGTGGACCATTTGACCTGCAGGGCCCTGGCAGACCTCGCATTCACCGCCGCCCAAGCAGCCGACTATGAACAGGCAGCAGCCCTGGCCCTGGAGGCCGCCGAATGCTGCCAGCCCGACGCCCTCGCCGACATCGCGCTCCAGCACGAACAGGCCGGACTGCCGGTGGAAGCATCCGAACTGGCTCACCAGGCAGCAGCACACGGGGCTCCGCTCGGCCTGAGCCACCTGGCCATGATGCGAGAAGAAGCAGCCCTCTTCGAGCAGGCGGAACACTACGCGCGAGCCGCCGCCGAATACGGGCTCACCAACACACTGGCCGACCTGGCAGCGCGCCGCGAAGCAACCGGAGACAAAGAACGCGCCGAAGAACTCTGGGAAGCCGCCGCCTCCTACGGACACCCCGCAGCACTCGCGAACATCGCCCGCTTCCGATACGAATCACGCGACGTCGAGGAAGCAGCCCGCATCGCCCGCGAAGCGCTCGACCAAGGAGACGCCGCCTACCCCTACCACCACACCAGCCCCGTATGGCGAAAGCTATGGCCGCACGGCATCGAACCCGACGGCACCCCCACCTCCCACCACGACGATGCCTGGCTACACACCTGGTAACTACTGATTCCCAGGTTCTGTCAGGGGCGTGGAATGGGCGTAGGCGTAGTTGGGCGCCAAAGATCCCGTCCGGCGAGGCATCATGGTGGCCAACTGGTTCTGCCGTACGAAACCGAAGGTCCTTCTGTCTTCGTCACATCGCCGGCCGGCCGGTCTCCGAGCGCGAACAGCTGGTGTGCGGAGCACCATCGACAGCCCGGGCTGATGCGGGAGTTGATGAGATCTCGTGTCCGGGTACGGGGGCGGTGCAGGATGCTGGCGTGGTCGAGGTCGTCGTCGTGGAGGCAGCTGACGGCGTGCATGAAGTGGCTGACGGCTTCGGCGGCTGCGAGGGCATTGAGGGGTAGGACGCTGGCGGCCGGTGTGCCGGGTACGTAGTGTGCAGCGGCTCGGTCGGTGGGGGCCTGCATGTCGATAGCGAGGTCGGTGGGGTTGATCAGTCCGTCGCACCACATGCAGTTGGCTCCAGGGATGAGCACGCGGCTGACGGCGTGAATTTGTCCGACGGTTCCGTCGTGTACGGGGATCTTCACGCCGGACTGGGTGGCGGGAATGAGGTACTGCTGGACCGCGGCGTTGGTGAAGTGGCGGGCTGCCGCGCCGTCGGCGGCGAGGAAGAGCCAGTCGCACTGGCGCAGTTCGCCTTGGACGTGGGGCTGTTCGGCGCGGTCGGTGAGGGCAGTGAGGATGATGGCCGGTTGTGCTTGCCGGGCCAGTCGGCTGGCCAGAGCGGTCTTGGGATGGCCGACGTCGGCGGCGGTGGCACCGGAGAGGCGGGGCAGGTTGGTCTCCTCGACGGTGTCGTCGTCGACGAGGACCAGGTGGCCGATGCCGAGGCGCGCGAGGTATTCCGTGAGCAGACTGCCGATCCCGCCCAGGCCGATGACGGCGACCTTCATCGCTTGGAACGTCTGCTGCCCGAGGTCGCCGAAGACGCGTATCTGGCGTTCGTAGGGATCGTTGGTGGGGTCGGGTGCGCTGGCCGTGGCTGGTCGAGGGCGCAGGCGCAGGAGGTTGTTGGCGGGGATGACCACTTCGGTGAGGTCGGTGCGGGCGCCATCGGGGTGCCAGAGGTCTCCGGCGGCCGCCTGAGGAGTGAGGACGAGTGCGCAGACGGGGGTGTTGCTGATCTGAGTGAGGGTGGGGTAGCCGCGTTCGTGGCTGGCCAGGTCGGTGGGAGAGAAGCTCACGCGGGTGGTGCCGCCGTGGTTGTGGACGGCGATGTACGCGAGGCGTTCGTCGCGGGCGCGCAGGATGTTGTCGCGGACGAAGGTGGCGGACAGGGCGTGATGTCCGGTGGTGCCGGGTTCGTAGTCGATGTGGTCGCGGGCGGGGATGAGTTCGCGGGCCAGGAGGCGCAGGCCTCGAGGACCGTCGGTCCATCCTGCGAGGAGGACGGCGCCGTGTCCTGCGTGGTCGCCGGGGAACAGGTGTGCGTTCAGCTGCTGCCAGAGGCGGGAGGGGATGGTCAGGCTTGCTCCCGCGGCGGGTGGGTTCACTGTGCGGTGAGCCATGCCAGGATCCTCACTGCCTTGTTGACAGGGGTGTCGACCGTGGGGTCGCGGTGGTTGGAGCGGCGGGAGATCTGCAGGGCCGGCTCGTTCGGGCGTCCTTGCCAGGTGACGTGCTGGATGGCCTGACCGTGTGGCTGGCCGTCGGTGCGGCTGAGTGTGCCGGTGTAGTGGGGATAGATGTCCGCGTCGGGGTAGGCGGCGGAGATCTGGAAGCCGAGCCAGGTCCGGGCGGGGGTGTGGGCGGGACCGACGGGCAGGTCGTCGATGACGACGTAGAAGCCTCCGGATCCGTCTGCGGTGACGGTGACGGCGTCCGCCCCGAAGTGTGCACGGATCTCGGCGAAGGCCGTGTCGATCGGGGCGGTCGTCACCGGGTGCGTGGTCACGAGTTGTCGTCCGGGGGGACGGCGAGGAACTCGAGGTTGCGGTGGATACGGACCGTGTCGGTGTCCCCGACGACGTCGTAGCGGTGTCCGTGCTTCACGGAGAGCTGGAAACCGGTGTCGATCGGCAGACCCTGCGCGGCGGCAGCCTGCTTGATCTCCAGACCGGTCATCTCCCGCTCGGGCAGCTGGACCGTCTGGTTGTTGATGGTCACCGGGATCGTGCTCGGCGGGCGGCGCTCCAGGTCCTCGGAGCTGGCCTGGTCCGGAGTCGCAGTCATGGCGCGTCCTTTCCTGCCCCACCGGCTGGCGGGGCGATGTCCTGACAGTGGTCCTGGACGAGAGCTACTTCTTCTTCGGCTTCTTCGAGGCCGACTCGTTGACGGTCGTCGACGGGCTGCGACGCACCGTCGACTGCTTCACGAACCGGCCCGTGATCGCGCTGCGGCCACGCTTGGAGCTGGATGCACTGCTCTTGCCTGCCATGGGCTTTCCCTTCGACGAGTCCCTGCAGCGTTCCGCGCGGGACGAAAGATTTCATGCACCTATTAGGTACATGAAACTTGTTGACCTTGATCCGGAGGATAGCATGGAAGCAGTAGGTATACGGAAAAGGATTCTGAGGTCGTTGGTGGAGATCGTCTTTGAGGACGCCGAGCTCGCCCGTGTCTGCAACAGCGGCCCTGCCCGGAGAGATCGATTCGGCCACGAAGGCTCGACCACGCTGCTCCGACGCCTCGGCCAGATGTCAGCCGCCTACCAACTGGCTGACCTGCGGCATATCGCGGCAGCGCGGCTGCGCCCCGCCGCCAACGGCGACTGCTTCACTCGGCTCGTGTCGCTCGGCACTCACGGAGACCTCGTCGTCCGCCCGCGCGACGACCCACCTGCCACCCTCGATGACGGCACCCTCGACGAGCACGCCGTACGCGCGGTGATCGTCACCGCGATCCACTGCCCCTGACCCCGCCCTCAGGCCCGCCCCGCAGCCTCGCCGACCGAGAGGCACTCACGTGACCCCGCCCGCCGCCACACACCAGCCATACCGCCCGGACGACGTCCTGCCCCCAGGCGACACTCTCAAGGAGCAACTCGAAACACTCGGCATCCCTCAGGCCGATCTCGCCCGCCGCACCGGACTGTCCACCAAGCACATCAACCAGATCGTCCAAGGCAGCGCCGTCCTCACCCCGGAGACCGCACTCCTCCTGGAACGCGCCGTCGGCATCCCAGCCTCCGTGTGGAACCAGATGGAAGCCGCCTGGCGCACCCACGTCAGCCGCACCGAGAGCCGCGAAGCCCTCAGCAGCCAGCTCGACTGGCTCAAGCGCTTCTCCCTGACGGAACTGGTCAAGCGGGGCATCCTGCCGACCAAGGAATGCACCGTAGACAACCTCGAACGCCTGCTGACGTTCTTCGGCGTCGCCGACCCCGAGGTCGCGGAGAGCGTATGGCGCGGCTACCGGACCGCATTCCGGCGCTCCACCGTTCTCAGGCCCGATGACTACGCCACCGCCGTCTGGCTGCGTCAGGCCGAGATCGAAGCCCGCGAACTGATCTGCGCGCCATTCGACCGCACGGCCCTACTGGACCTCCTCCCCCGTCTGCGTGCTCTGACAATCGAAGAACCCGGGGTCTGGCGTGCCGAGATCACGCGCCTGTGCGCCCAGGCCGGCGTCGCCGTGGTCCTCGTTCCCGCGCCCCCTAACAGCCGCGTCTCTGGCGTCACCCGGTGGCTCACCCCGGAAAAGGTCGGCGTAGCGCTCAGCGACCGCTTCAAGAAGGACGACCACTTCTGGTTCACCCTCTTCCACGAGCTCGGTCACGTCCTCCTGCACGGCAAGCGCCTCACCTTCATCGACGACACCCGCCGCGACAATGACACAACCCCCGAAGGAGACCGCAGCGAAGCCGAGGCCGACGCCTTCGCCGCCGACACCCTCATCCCACCGGAACACGCCGCCGCCTACCGGCGCCTCGCCCAGCGGCCCACACCCTTCACCAAAATCGAGTCCTTCGCCCGTCAAGCCGGTATCGCCCGCGGCATCGTCGTCGGACGCCTCCAGTACGACCGCGCCCTGGACTGGACACACGGCAACAAGCTCAAACGCACCATCGAGATCACCCCCACCGGCGACCTCAAAGCCGACTAGCGACCCCACCATCTGCACCACCCCCTGGCGGGCTCCGTAAGTCGACTCACAGAGCCCGGCAGAGACTGTTGGCTAGCCGCCCCTCACGCGAGCCACTCGCGTCTGGGGGGCGGGGTCAGTGTGCTCATGCTCGGTGCGGGTTGTTCTGCGTCTGTGCGGGTGTCGCACTCAGGAACTCAAGTACGGCGTCTTCAGGTATCCGCCAGGACCTGCGAAGGGAGATGGCGAGACTGAGGGCCGCCCGAAGCTCTTGCAAGGTGGAGTCGTCGAGTTCATCCCGACGCAGGAGCCGCAGTCGAAGGGCAACCCGACGCCGATGCCGCTCCACGAAAGCGCGTTCTCGCCTCATGTCCTCCGGGCCCAGCCCAACACCAAGCATTGGCCTGCGATCAACCAAGGGGCAGGTGCGCAAAACGTTTTGCGGACGTGCTGGGCTCAACGCAGTGGCGGCCCACCCCCGCGTTCGCGGGGAGGGCCGCCACCTCAACGAGCCGTCTGGCCCTAGCGTGAAGGCCTCATGGAAGCTGATCTACAAATGCGCTCCTGTGTGTGGACGCGTGACGCGCTGTCGTGTCAGCACCGCGGTCCGCCGGTCGTGTGGTCCAAGTGGGTCAGGAAGTCCTCGATCTCGCGGACCAGGTTCTGTGATCCCTCAGGCATTCGGACGCCAGCTTCTCCCAAGGCGGAATCAAGCCTGTCCGCAATAAGAAGAGGTGGGCATGCGAATGCACTCACGAATGAACGGAATGCTTCATCAGCTTGTTCTCTCTCTCGCCAGCAGCACGCCGATAGCTTTTCTTCGTTCTCGGAATCGAGGACATGGAGATAGTCCAATGCATCCTGATCACCCTTGAGAGCTGCTTTTTCCCACCAGCTTCGCGCTTCATCATCCCTGTCCAGGAACTCAAGGATCTCTGCTACGCGACGTGTTTCCTGTGGTGTTGCGGAGTCATCGATTTCCTTTTTCAGGAGAGAGTGCAGTTCACGGCGCACACCGAGTCGATGATTTCCGCTTCCGGGGGCTTCCGGGCAGGGGGCGGGGGCCGGGGGCCAGCCCGAAGGCTGGCCCCCCTCCGCCTGAACAGGGTTCTCGCCGATCCGAGAGCCCTTAGAAACTGCCTGCTCAGAGCCTTCGAGCAGCAGCCACAGGGCGAGGAGCCGGATGGCTCCCCGCTCCTCGGGGTGGTGCGTCCAAGCGGACAGGTGCGTCATACGGTTACCTCCTCGCTGTGATCGTTGATGGACTTCTTCAGGTTGTTGGCGGCGGCTTTGATGTAGCGCTTCACCGACTCCTCCTTAATCTGGAGGCGCTGTGCAACCACGTCAGGGCTGAGGTCCTGCAGAATGCACAGGGTGATGACCTCGCGCTGCCGTTCAGGGAGGCTTTCGATGAGTTCGTCGATGCCTTCCTTAATCATTTCGTAGGCGGCTTCGGGGACTCCGATGCCTGATTCCTTTTCGGGCAGTTCATGGACAGGAACCATGACCATCCGCTTGTTTCGGCGGAACTGGTCGATGACTGCCCGCTTCACCGCGGTGCGGCCGTAGGCGGTCAGGGAACCCTGCCCGGCGGTGAGGAAATCCCACCGCCGGTACATGTTCAGGTAGACGTCCTGCACAGCGTCCTGGGCGCTGTGCAAGTCGCCTGCCTGGACCTGGGCCAGTCGGGAGAACGCCTCGATGGTCTCGAGGACGAAGGACTCGAAGTCCGCTCCCGGGACGGCCTCGCTCACGCAGCCTCCCGCGTGGCGATCGCCCGGTGGCCTGCCGGCTCGGCTGCGTCCTTGCGGAACAGCCACGCCGGCCGTCCCTGCTCGAAGCGGGCCGCGGCGCCGCCGTCGGGCAGGGACTGCGCCATCGCAACCATGGTGGCGCGCTGCTCGCGTTCCGCCCGGGTCTCGATGTGCGCCTTCACAAGCATCTCCACGACACCCTTGGCGCGGCGCATCGCGAAGAACAGCAGGACCAGCACGGGAAGTGACACCCCGCCCGCTCCCACCCAGTACGACCAAGTCATCGACCAGGCCTCCCAGTAGTGACGAACTCGTTGACGAGGGCACAAGGCCCTCACCCCTTACACGCCACAGGAGGGCCAGATCCGGATGCCGGACGGCAAGAATATTTCCCAACTCCCCCTGCCGACCCGCGCCTCACACTGTTTCCCCAGGTCACAGGGTTGACTGGGCTGGAAGATTGATGCAGATGGGAAGGATCTGCATCGACTCCAGGCCCCCGAGGAGCGCGCGGGCTGGGCGGGCGTCTGGCGCTGTGAGACGAGCCGGCACCGGGGCGGCCGCTGAGGGGCGCCTTGATCGCGACGGCTCCGGTCGGCAGGGGTGAGGTGGTCTCAATCTGCTGAGCATCCATTGCGAAAACGCCCGCCGGGACGGCGAACACGAGACCGTGCTGGAGTGACCCATTACCCCGGCCTCCTGCGGATCGCTCCCCTGCAGGGAGAGACGACCTCGTCGCTGATCTGCCGCATCGCGAGCCGCTACGGGCTGGAAGCGAAGGCGTTGCGGTCCTGCTGGCACTGGCGCAACTACCAGCCCGGGCACGACGGCGGGGGCGCTCGGGCCGACGCCGACGTGCTGCTGAACGCAGCCGGACGGCAGGTACTGACAGCCGTGTGCAGTGTCGAGGAGGACGTGTTGGCGCGGGCGTTGCCGTCCTGGGGACAGGAGGATGCCAAGCTGCCCGACAGGGGGGACGGAGTGCCGACGGCGGCGTGGCGGATCGGCGGCGCGGTCGCGGGGCCGGTGGCGTTCGGCTGCCGCCTGTGCGCGGCCCGGCGTACGGGGACGGTCGTGCGGGCGGTGCGATACGCGCCCCGGTGGGAGCGGGTGTGTGTCCGGCACGGGCGGTGGCTCCTGGACGCGGACGCCGACCAGCTCCTGGAGCATCTGGACGTGCGGCACCTGCCGGAAGTGACCGCTGCGCAGCGGCGATGGACCGGGGTGGCGCGGCGGGCCGTACGGGCCGGAGCAGAGCCGGAGAGGGTGTTCACGCTGGCGCATGCGGTGGTGGCCCGGTGGTGGGAGCATGCCTTCCACTGGGAGCGGGAGACGATCTGGCCGCGGCGTCTGCACCAGGTCGCGGGCGGCAACGCCGGGACGGACTTGGAGCGGTGGCGGATCGTGGGCCGGGACGCGGTCGTCTTCCCCGAGGTGGTGGCCGTCGCCGACGCGCTGCTGGACCCGGCCATGGCCCAGCTGGCATGGCTCGACAGCGGCGCCGGGCGGCCACGGGCGCTGCCCGCCGACGGGATGTTCTGCCGCCGGCTCGGCGAGCGGGTGGACCGCCCGTGGCTGGGGCCGCTGGCCGCGACCGATTACGGCGGCCCGCTGACCTCCTGGATGGGCAGCGTCATCCGCATCCGCCGCGGCGCCAGCGGACCGCCCGGATACGGCAACGACCCCTGGTGGCTGCGCCAGGAAAACCAGCCCGCGACCATGGCCGGACAGCTGCGGGTGCTGGGCAAGGAGAAGAAGGCGCCCGGCTCGGGGACGATGTGGCGCTCGACCGTGCCCGCCGAGCAGCGCGCCCAGATCAGCAGCCTCGTGGACGGCGTTCAGGAGCAGCTCATCCAGCTGCGCGGGGCGCAGACCGGTTCGAGTGCGGATGTGGCTCAGCATCTGCTGCGCGGCCTCAGCTACAGTGCCGCCCTGCTCGAGAAGGCCCTGCAGCACACTGTCGTGGCGGCCGTGAACGCCGGGGTGCCGCCGCGGGATGTGGCCCAGTGGGCGAAGCTGCCCCCCGGCCCGTTGGCGGACGCGCTCAAGGCCTACCAGGACGCGGGCGACGGATAGGCGCCGGCCCGCCGGAATTGGGCGGCTGGGACAGGTCTTTTTGGGGCGCTGGCGTGGTGGCCCGGTGTTACCGCATCACGCGGTTCCACGTGATCGAAACGCCGAAACAGCTCCGGCCTGCAGCCGGGCCGGTTTGGCTGGTCGAGTGAGCGGCAAGGGTGCGGCGGGCGGGCCTGGCGGCAGGTCGGGACAGGTGGACGTGAACATCGGGGCCGGGTTCGAGGCGGTCTTCCTCGACCCTGTCGGGCGGGCGGTGCAGCAGCGGTGGGCGGACGCCGCCCTGGCGGTCGCGTTCGAAGACCTCGATCCGGTGTCGGCGTTCCCTGTGGTGCCGGGACGGCGGTGGGGGCCGGGTCTGTGGTGGTCGGCCACCACCGGGCGGCATGTGGCCGCCGGATCGAACGCCATGCGTACGCAGTTGATGGCCCTGGACCGCGACCCGCAGGTCACCGGCATGGCCGGACGGCCGGTACGGCTGCTGTGGCGCGACCGTCGGGGCCAGGTGCGTTCCTGGGTGCCGCAGTTGTTCGCTCGCTACGTCGACGGCACCGCCCTGCTGGCCGACTGCCCCGGCCGCCCCGACAGCGGCGGTGAACGCGCCCTGAAGGCCGCGCATGCGGTGGCTGCGGCGTGCGCGGACATCGGCTGGCGCTACCGGCGCCTGGCGCCGCTGGATGAGGTGCCGGCGGCGAACCTGAAGTGGCTGGCCGGCTACCGCCACCCTCGCAACCAGGGCAGGCCCGGCTTGATGACGGCGGTCGTCGAGGCCTTCGCGCGGCCGCGGCCGCTGATCGAGGGCGCTGAAGCGGTCGGCGACCCGATCGAGGTCCTCCCGGCCGTCTTCCACGCCCTGTGGCACCACACGCTGACGACATCACTGGAGACGCCGCTGCACGAACGGGTCATCGTCAGTCCCGGCTCCCTTCGCGAAGGCAGTGGCGCAGCGCAGGCCAGAAGCCTGCACGATGACGCCAGCGACGGCCGTGGCGAGGAGAGCCAGGGCTGCGTCCCAGCGGCCGAGTACCCGGCGTCAGACGCGGCCTGCGGCGGGGCTGGCGCCCGGCGCGGGGAGGCGGTGTGAGCAGCGGGCGGCAGAGCGGCCGACCGGTGGTGGCGGTCGGGTCTCATGTCCGCTTCCGCGGATCGCGGTGGCAGGTCGTCGCCCTGGCCGGGCAGCGCGTCCACCTGGCCGGCGAGGACGGCAGTGATGAGGCGGTGCTCGCCGGGCACCTCTTCGCCGATCCAGGCTTCACCCTCCTGGGAGCAAAGGCGCAGCCGCCTCAGGCGGTGCCGCGGTGGGGGCTGTTCGAGACCGCCCCGGCCGCGGCACGGGAGAAGGCGCTGGCCTGGCAGCGCCACATCCGGGAAGTCGAGTGCGGGCTGCCCGGCGGGCTGGGCAGCGGCGGGCCGGTGCGGGAGCAGTACGACCCCGAGCAGCACACGCTGGCCGAACGGGAACAGGCCAAAGCAGCAGAGTTGACCGCGCTCGGCTTCGGCCGGGTGTCCCGTACGACGGTGCAGCGCATGCGCCTGGCCTACCGCAAACAGGGCCTGTGGGGGCTCATCGACCACCGCACCACTCGCGGCCCGAGCCCCACCGGACGAGCCGACGAGCGGGTCGTCGCCGCGGTCAAGGAGGCGCTGCGTCGCCAGCGCGGCCGCTCCAAAGGCACCATCAAAGGGCTGATGCCGCTGGTCGCGCACATCCTTAAGGACCGGCACGGCGACACGGTGGCGATGCCAGCGCAGGCCACCTTCTACCGGCTCGTCCATCAGCTCGCCGGCCCCGCCGACCATCCCGCACGGCCGGTGCGCACCCCGCCCATCACCGAGGACGGACGGGGGCACACGCCCACCGTCGCCCTGCGGCCCGGAGAGCAGGTGCAGATCGACACCACCCGGCTCGATGTCCTGGCCCTGTTCGACGACGGCACACTGGGCCGGCCTGAGATGACCATCGCGGTAGACGTCGCGACGCGAGCGATCCTCGCGGCCGTGCTCTGTCCGGGCGGCACCCAGGCCGTGGACGCGGCACTGCTGCTGGCGGAGATGGCCGTCCCCCACCCGTCGAAGCCCACCTGGCCCGACGCCCTGCGCTTCACCCACACCCAACTGCTCCCCCGGGCACGGCTGCTGACGCTGGACGAGCGACTTCAGGGCGCGGCCGCCCGCCCGGTCGTGATCCCCGAGACGATCGTCGTGGACCGGGGCAAAGTGTTCCTTTCCAGGGCGTTCACCGCCGCCTGCGAGACCCTCGGCGTCAGCGTGCAGCCCGCCCCGCCCTACGCGCCCACCGCCAAGGGCATCGTCGAGCGGACCTTCGGCTCGATCAACACCCTGTTCTGCCAGCACCTGCCCGGCTACACCGGCTCCGACGTCACCCGCCGCGGGCGCGACGCCGAACGCGAGGCGTGCTTCACCCTCACGCAGTTGCAGGACCTCCTCGACGAATGGCTCGTGCACTACCACCACCGCCCCCACGGAGGGCTGCGCCATCCCGTGCTCCCCAAGGCCCCACTGACACCGAACCAGATGTGGGCCGCCCTCATCTCGGTCGCCGGGTACGTCCCCGTCCCCCTCACCAGGGACGACTACCTCGAACTGCTGCCGGTGCGCTGGCAGGCCATCACCGAACGCGGCATCCGCCTGCACCACCGCACCTACGACTGCGACCTCCTGGCCCCCTACCGCAGGCAGCCCTCCCCCATCACCGCCCGCGGCGGTAAATGGGAAGTCCACACCAACCCCCACGACGCCCGCCAGATCTGGCTGCGCCTGCCCGACGGCACGTTCACCGAAATCCCCTGGATCCACCGCGCCCACGTCCACCGCCCCTTCAACGAACAGACCTGGCAGCACATCCGCACCACCGTCACCCGCCATACCGACCCCGACAGCCTTGAGGCCGACCTCGCCGACGCCCTCGACCAGCTCATGCGCCGCACCCGCACCGGTAACGCCACCGCAGGCGAACAACGCCTCCTGGCCCGCACCCAGCCCGCCCGAACACCCCTGCCCCCACCGCGCTCCGCACCCGACCACCCGGGCGAAACAGACTCCGGTGCCGGCCGGACCGGGCCCGGGGCGGACACCGACAGCCTCGACGACCTCGACGAGGAACAGGACCTGGACCTGGACGCGGAAGAAGACGACGCCGACGACGGCTCGCCCGCCATCCCCTACACCGGACTCGGTCTCTACGACGCCCGCGCAGAGGCCCTGAAATGGTGAACACCCGCCCACCCGCCACAGTCGGCGATCCCGGCAGCAACAACACACCCGACGCCGCCAGCGCGGGGCAGTCCACAGCGAACACGATAACCGCGTCATGGCCAGTGACCACCTGGCAGGGCTGGCACCACTTCGCCACCACGGCGCCACCCGCCCCGCCGCAGCCCGGCGAAGCGCCCCGCAACCCGGAGGAACGCCTCGCCTACCACTCCGCGTTCGTCACCGTCCGCACTCCCGCCATCGACACCCTCGCCACCAGCGTGCGCACCCTGATGATCCTCGGCCGCCACCAGACCACCACCGCACGACCCTCACTGATCGTCACCGGCCCCGCAGCCGCAGGCAAAACCACCGCCCTGCTCCACGTCGGACGCACCTGCCACCTCGCCCACACCCACCGCACCCCCACCCCGCCCGGCCACCACCCTCAGGTGCCGGTCGCATACGTCCTCGTCCCGCCCGGCGCCACCGCGAAGACCCTCACCGCCGAATTCGCCCGCTACCTCGGCATCCCCACCACCACCCGCATGACCCAGGCCCAGATCACCGAAGCCGTCTGCCACACCTACAACACCGCCGGCATCCAACTCGTCCTCATCGACGAGATCCACCGCCTCAACCCCCGCACCACCACCGGCGCCCAAGCCGCCGACCTCCTGAAAGACCTCACCGAACGCATCCACGCCACCTTCGTCTACGCCGGCATCGACGTCACTGCCACATCCCTGTTCAGCGGGGTGCGGGGCGCCCAACTCGCCGGCCGCGCCACCCTCATCGACTGCGGCCCCCTCCCCGCCCGCCACGGCAACCGGCACCCCTTCACCGACGTCATCACCGACTTAGAAAACGCCCTCGACCTCCAACACCACCGCCCAGGCACCCTCCCCCGCCACGCCACCTACCTCCACCAGCGCACCGCCGGCCGCATCGGCAGCCTCACCCGCCTCCTCCGCCAAGCCGCCATCACCGCCATCTGCGACGGAACCGAACGCATCACCAAGAAAACACTGGAAGCCATCCAGCTCGACCACCTCGCCGAAGAAGCAAAGCGCCCCCGCACCCGCCGACCGTCCACACCGGCATGATGCGGACGTGAAGAGGACCAGGGAAACGCCGCCTGACGATGAGTTCGCTGCCGTCTGCGGCCAGGTGTGGGACGTCCTGATCCCCGCCCGTGCCGGCTACCTGGCAGGAGTCTCACCGCACTACGACGAGGTGTTCCACGACGTCGTACAACGAACCGAGCGCGCCGGCAGCCTCGGGAAGACGGACATCGCGGCCCTGGTCGTCTGGAAACGGCTTTCCGCACAGACCCCGTGGGTATCGGCGCTCATGTCCCTGCCCGACGCACACGTGCGCGAGGTCACCAAGCGGGCCGTCACCGCAGTCCGCGACACCGCGGTACCGCGCAGTGAGGCTGCCCGCACAGGACGCAGCATCATGTGGGAACTGCCCGGCTTCCGTACCGGCGACGCCCTCGCCTCAGCCGCCCTGACAGCAGCGGCACCCACACGGATGGCCGTCTACGACCGCCGCGTCCAACACGCCCTGGACACCCTGGGTCTCACCCTCACCCGCACACCAGGACGCTACAGCCGCTACATGCAACTCCTCGACAACCTCCTCCAACACAGCCGAGCACCCGCCGACGGCTGGACCCCACGCGACATCGACACCGCCCTGTACTGGACCGGCAAAAACCCCCAACCCACCGACCACTGAGCCAGGAGCTACCAGCCCCCCGGCCCGCCCGAACGGTCCCTACAACGCTCCGACACCACAGACACCAGGCCAGGCCTATGACCAGGCACAACCCGCCTGACCAGCCAAAACACACCCCGGACCATTAGACGCAGAGGCTACCCACAACGCCCCGGAAATTCCCACTACAACCCACACAACCCCAGGTCAGCCCCACCCCACCCCCGCCAAACCCCGTTCTCAACCAACACCCAACCCCGCAGCTCACACCCCACCCCACACACCAACTACCCACCCCCGGATCGACACCGGACGCGCCCGCACGTGCTCTTCGAAGGTGAGCACCTGGATCTGATCAGCCGTGTAACGCTCCACAGACCCGATCATGACACTCACCACTGACAATCCATACCGCCTACCGCCAAGGCGCGGGCAGTGACGCAGCGTTACCTTTCACAGAGGTTGGACCAGAACCGGAACTCGTGAACAGAACCACGGTGTCGACGCCGCGCGGACCGGAACACCCCCGCGTCGGCGGGGAGGACCTAGGGCGATTCGTTTGGATCACTCCCGCAGGCCGAGGTTGTCGTCGATGATGTCCAGGTGACTAACCGCGTCAGCGCTCTGATCTCGGCCTTCGGCGTCTTTGCCAGCACCCTGCTGCTCACCTTTGCCGTTCGTGAGTACCGTTCTGGGGCGTCGGCTCTCTGGATCGGGGCTGGAGCTGTGATCTTCATCAGTGCCGCGTACGCGCTCGTGCGGGATGTGCGGCGGCTCCGTTCGGGACCGACGGCCTGACAAGCAACCCCGTTCCGGCCCGCCCCGTCGGTCGTTGTTCGTGTGTGCCGTTGACTGACGCGCAGTGGGCGCGAATCGAGCCGTTACTGCCCGACCGGACGCCGAAAAGAGGTGGCCGGTGGCGGGATCACCGTGAAGTGATCGACGCGATTGCCTGGAAGTTCCAAACGGGATCGCAGTGAATCCACCTGCCCGAGAGGTACGGCAACTGGCGGGGTGCAAGGTGTATTTTGGTACCCCCACGCAGGGCAGCTATTGGAACGTTATACGCCAAGAGCCCTCCGTATTCGCCCGGGAAATTCAGCAGCTCCTCCAGGCTGGCTACCGATGGAAGGGGGACTACCTTGTCCCGCCGGCAGCATGACAAGAAGTCAGACGAACCCCCCGTCCGCATGTCCAGTCTTCGAGACAAACGCTTCAACGGCTACCTGAGGGTAAAACTTCCGCATACCCTGGACACTGAAGTAGAATCGGTCGTCGCCGCATATATGACGGCCTCCCCTGCAGCGAGACAGGAAATCGTCGGCAATGTAGATGGACGGTCCGCCGCGGTGCTCAGCGCTTACGGGCAGCGCATGGCCTCACAGGCAGTTCGAAGCGGTTCCATCGACGTGCTGCGACGCGGACTCATCGCGATCGGCCTCGCAGAAGGACGGCTTGACGATCCACGGGACAACCTGTTCGTACTTGCCGCAGCCAATGACAGTGCGTCACTCCTGGGCACCACGCTCCGGGCGGTTATCGACGACGTGAAGAGCCTCCTACCCCCTGCTGGCGCTACTGGTCTTCTGAAATTCGATCAGTACGCAGAGAACGACAAGTCAATCGAGGCCATGGGAATCAGAAGGTCAGGCTCTGGCCAGGATTTCCTCTACACGTAGCTCGGCGCTTAGCATGCCTTACTGCCCCTTCGAGGGGTACCTCAAGTGCAACGGGTGACAATATTCTTCCCGGGATAAGCGGCGCCGGCGAAGAGGTTGGCGGTGGCCGCCTGTTCGCCGCCCTCGGCCTCCGCGTCGGCCAGCGCCCCGCCGGTCTTGCCGTTCTCGTGAGGCCGGAACGCTTCCCGCATCAGCTTCACTCCGACCAGGGAGTTGTCGAGTTCGGAGGCGTCGCGGACGGCGACCTCGACCGCCTTCATCGCGGCGAAGCACGCCGTCTCGTAATCACCCAGGTCGAAGTTGGTGCGCACCGTGCCTTCCAGGTCCGGGTGGAGCGGGCCGGACAGTCGTTCGCGGGCCTCGAACCGCGTGATGCCCTGCGGGTCCTTCGCCAGGTCCCTGCCGTCGCGGGAGATCCGGCGGAAAGCCTCGGACTGACTGGGCTCCCGGGTCAGCAACGCCTGAGCCTCCAGCCAGCACCAGGCATCGGACAGCCGGTTCACGAGCGCGGCCGCATCCGGCTCTTCCTGGAGCGCCTGCCGAGCCGAGTTCATGGTGCTCACGTACTGCAGATATCCGGTGCCGCTGGCGAGGTGCCGCAGGAGAAGGAGTGCAACATCCCGCGTGGGCAGCTGCCGAATCTGTTCTGCCGGAACCGGCGGTATGTACTGGAACTTCATGGGCCATAACGCTACGGCGCAGCACTGACAGTCTGCGGCCGAGCAGACAAAGTCGGGGCGGGCCGTACGAAATCGGCAGCAGGTCGTCGGACGGCAGGGAGCCTCGCGGGTGGCAGGATCGTCGCTCGCGCCGCCGGCTATTCCGTGATCCGAACCGGCCTACCCAACCGGAGCGAACAGGGCCAAGGCCCCTGAAGGCCGCAGGCTGAGCCTTCCTCAATGACCAGGCGGCGCACCGGCTGCCTTACCGGCTGGTGCGGGCGAGGGCCACCGGGTGCCGGAGCCTGGCGTTGGGCTTGCCTAGCACTGCGGCTGTGTCCGCGCGTACCGGGCGGCGGCAGGACATCCGGCCGTGCAACTGCACGAGAAGGCCCGGCCCGCCACCACGGCGGGGTGACGGACCGGCCCCAGGGACACGGTGCCATGCCCGTGCTTGGCGCGTGCGGTCGGCAGGGCACGTCGTCGCAGAAAGGCGCGGTGTCGTCATCTGGGTCTCGAGCAGCCCGGGGTAGCCGCCCTGCGGGGCGTGTGCGGCGACGAGCACGTCTTACGTCCGGTCGGCCTGCCGTCTCACGACGTGCTCCCTGCGCACCCACCACCCCCTGCGTCCATGAAGGCTGTCTGGCCGGATGCGCCGCCGCCGTGGTCGGCGGGGTCGACGGGATTCATCCAGTGGCTGTTGCTGCCGTGGTCACGCTCGCGCCGCACGTCGATGGCCCACTGGATCGCCGCGTACAGCACGAAGACCGCCGCGAAACCGCCGATCACCACCCACATCTCCATTGGTGCCCTCCTCGCCTCGGTATGAGGCCTGCGGGCAACCGCAGACTCATGTCCTGGACCGTGAAGTCAGCATCCCTTGCGGGTCACCGTGTTGCTGCCTACTTGAGCAAGCTCAGAGGTGGCCCGCACGGGCCGCACATGTGCAGGGCCGTCGCGGTCAGACGCTCTCGGGGAACCTGGTGACCGTCTTGCGACCGCCCTTGTGCCACAGTGACCGCTGGTAGCGGACAGTGGCAGGGGGCGGGCGATCGTGCGGCGTGAGCGGGAGCTTCCGGTGCTGCGGGAGAAGGAGCTGGTGGCCGCCGGGGTGGACGTCGGGCCGCTGCGGCAGATCACCGTGGTGCTGGGACGTGCGGGCGGCGGGAAATGGCACGTTCCCGCCAAGGCCTCCGGGTGGCGGAGCCACTGCCGGTATGCGGAGCACCTGACGGGCAGTCCGCTCGCGTTGCTGGACGTTCGTGAGCGGTTGTGCCGCCACTGTGCCCCGGTGGTGTGTGTGGAGCCGGGCGAGGAGGCGCTGTGGCGGGCGGCGGCTGAAGTCGTCGCGGCTGACGGGCGGGTGCGCAGGCTGGAAGAGCAGGAAGCAGGCCCTCGGTCCTGGGAGGGTTATGGGTGTTGGAGCGGTCGGAGACTGCGCTGGCCGGCTGGCGGGCGGCAGCGCACGAGGTGACGCTGCCAGCTCGCCATGGCCGGTGCAGGCGAGCGTCAGAGCTGTGGCGAACGGCGCCTGGGTGGTCACTATCGGCCTCCCAGACATGCCGACGGGCAGGGGCCTCAGTCGCCGTCCTGCGGCGGCCAGTCACTCAGTGGTTCTTCAACGGCCGTCGCACGGGTCGTCGCCCACAGGCATCGGCTGGGTGTCGGCCGCCAAGCAGGAGGAGTACACCCGCGGCGGAGTGGGTTGCGGCTCCGGTTCCGTCACGGCGCTCACGGCGATGATCGCCACGACACCGGCACAGATCAGCCCCGCTATCGCGGCGAGCCCCATACAGGGCTTCACCGGTCGCCGCTGAAGTGGTCGAGAACTTCATCGCTGCAGTCGTCCGCGCCGACCCGGGTTCGCGTGAAGGCCAGCACGCCGTCGTCGTCGTTGCCTTCCACCTTGGCCTTGGCCAGCTGCGACTCGATGTCCGCGATGTACTCGGCGCACTCGGCGCTGACGGGCTTCTCGGGCTGCGGGTCGGGCGCCGGAAAGGCGTTCAGTGCGGCGGTGGCAGCGATAGCGGCCACGCACAGCACCGCCCATGCGGCAACCCACGTGCGGCGGCTCATCCGTAACGGCTTGGGCATTTAGGCATCCTACGAGCGTCGCAGCGGGCTGTCCCCGAGTGGAACGCTGTCTCAGCGGTCGGCCACTCAGCGCGCCCTGCGCCTGCCGAGTCGGCAGGTGCGACCGGGGCGATGAGTCCATGGCCCGATGCTTGCGCTGGGCCACCGCCCCTTCGGCTGCAGCGCGCTCTTCGGGGGCGGGCTGGGGCTTCCCGTGCGTGGCGTCGGGCCCAGGGCTTCTGTCCATGCCCTGGGGCCTTCGGTCAGGGTTGGGCTGGTGCGCGGCTGTCGGCACCGTGGGTGCCCCGCAGGGCCGAGCCGGTCGTCGGAGGCCAGCGTGGAGCGGGCCCTGGCAGCGTCGACGAGCGGGCCCGGGGACGGTGGGCGTCGGCGCCTTCGGTCCGTCGGTCACCGTCACGGTGACAGACGGACGAGATTCCCGGCCTGTCGGCGTCCGCCGGCACGGCCAGTCAGGAACAATCCGGGCTGGAGCCCGTCCGCGCTCCTCGCACGTTGCCGGACGGGCCGCCCGCTTCCCCTGCCGGAAGCCGCGGGCGCGCGGCAAGTCTCACCGTCCGCCGGCGAGATCCTCGTAGGCGGCCACCGCCCGGTCTGCCAGTTCCTGTTCGACGGACTTCACGACCTCGAGAGCCTTCTGGTCCAGCCGCTCCGGGTCCAGGACCTCGAAGAGACTGCCGCCGCCGAGCGACAGGCGCAGCCGTTGACCGGGCAGACCGCGAAGGGCCCGACCGGCGGGCCCCTTGTCCGCCGGAGAGCGGGCCTCGTCGTCGGCGAAGGAGGCCTCGTCCAGGTGCTCCAGCGCATCCCGGGCAAGTTTGAGGTCCTGGTCTTCCGGCGGCGGCGTCTCGCCCCGCTCCCGTGCCAGGCGCCCGCGCCACCGTTCCAGCTGGTGGGCACACCACACCAGAAGGTGTTCCTCTGCCCACTGCGTACGGAAGTCGAGCTCGAGCTGCTCGGAGCCTGGGCTGAAGTCCTCAGCGCGGTCGTAGGCCCGCGAGTTGTCGGCGCTGACCTGCCGCGTTTCCCGGGTGCGCCGGGCCTGGCGGATGACCGCTTCCGCCCACACTCGGACGAAGTGCCGGGCGGTCTCCTCGCCTTCCGTCGGCTGGTCCGGTTGGAACCACTGCTTGTCCATTCTGAAAGGCTAGATGCCTGCGGTCGGGCCAGGCGGGCCGGTACCGTGCCGGGCCCCAGAGGGGCGGTGGAGTCGGGCCGGTGTGAGACGAAGAAGACGACGAGGGTGACGGCTGGGACGAAGACGGCGAGGAGGACGGGGAGCTCACCGCGTGAACCGCCGCGGTACTGCGGTCTGTTGTGGACACGTAGACGGCGGCAGGGGGCCTCATAGGTCGGTCCAGGCACGATGATGCCGCTGGGCGTGGCGGCCAGCGCGGCCCCGGCTCATGGGGGGGAGGAGCCATGGCCCAGGCTGCGGCGCGAAGGTGCTGCGGGGGCGAGAGGTCGTCCGTGCGGGCCGGCGCGCGGCGTTCGGGGCGGCGCTTGTGAACATGTACGAAGGGGTGACAGGGCCCGGCCACATGCCGGCTGGTCCCCCTCACGAGAATGACGAGTGGCACAACTGAGCCGTCTCTCCGCGCCGGTGTCAGTGCCGCGTGCCACACTGCCGGCCATGTCGCTCGCTGATCTCACTTTCGACCTGTGGCGGACCTTCGACGAGGTCACCGCCCGGCGGATCGCCCAGGATGCCGCTGACCACGTGGGCGGCCGGGTGTCACTCGTCGAGGCCACGGAACACCTCGGTGCCCCGCTGCACCGCATCCGGGTCGAGCGGGACGGGCAGGAGTTCGCCCTGATACCCGGAGGCCAGGTGTCCCTGGGCTTCGACCTCAACACCTGGCAGCCGACCGCGCAGCAGGCCGCCGACTACGCCGAGAGCCGGGAGCAGGGCTACGGCTACGGGCCCGACCTGCGGACCCATCTCGCGCGGATCCTCAGCGCTCCCCGCAGCGTCCACCTGGACACCGTCCTCATGGCCGTGGCGGACGAGACCCTGACCGAACCCCCGGCCGACATACCGGCAGCCTTCTCCGCCCGTGGCCTGCGGATGCCAAGCCCCGACGAGTGGGAACACGCCTGCGGCGCCGGGTCCAACACCCTGTTCCGGTGGGGCGACGACTGTCCCCTCGACCGCATCCCCTACGGGGACGACACCGGCCCGCACAACGAGCTGAACGCCTTCGGCCTGCACATCGCCTACGACACCTACCGCGCCGAGCTGACCAGCGATGTGACCGCGGTCCACGGCGGCGACGGGGGCGAGTCGGTGTGCGGCGGCTACGGCCACCTGCTGGCCTGGCTCCCCCTGGCGACCGCCAACCGCAACCCCGCGATGGCCGAGTTCGCGTACGGACCGGACGGAGAGGACCTGTACAACAACTTCTCAACCCGACCGGTGCTCACGCTCTGAGCGACCGCGCGCGACGACCGCCTCGCGGTTGGTGGGACAGGCTCGCTTCTCGCCCGGTGGTGAGGGCGAAGAGCGACTGGCTCCCCCAGCGTTCTCGGGCCGGCTCCGCTCGCCAGTACAGTCGTGCGCGCGTCGCGGCGCAGGGTCAGGACAGCCGTGCGCAACAGGTCACGTGCGGGCTCCTCGCCGGCGCAGTCCAGGAGGCTGTAGGTCTGCCCGAGGACCAGATCGAGCTTGCTCGTGTCGTTGTCGTTCAGCGGCAGCGGGACCAGCGGTCCCGCGGGCGGAACTCGGACCGGCGTGTAGATAGGGCGGCCCGAGAGGAACTCGTATGAACGCAGACCCCATCCGTCCGGTGCCAGCAGCCGGTTCAGCTCCTCAACCTGCTTCATCGCCTCCTCGACACCAGCCGCGACCTCAGGATGGACAGTTCGCGCCAGGAAGGCGAGCAGCACCTCGTCCGGTCCGTCGGAGAGCCCCAACCGGGAGTCCTCGAAGATCCAGTCGTCGGGAAGGTCGTCTTCGTTGTTAGACCGTGTCCTACGTGGTGAGGCGGACGAGTCGCTTGTAGCAGCACATGGCTGCGGCGAGACCGAGAAAGGCCAGGTAATTGCGGGGGTCGCGTTCGTAGCGGGGGGCTGAGTCTTCGGTAGCCGGACAGCCAGGACCTGGTCCGCTCGATGACCCAGCGACGGCGTCCTAATCGTTCGCTGGACTCGATCCCTTTACGGGCGATGCGGACGCCGATGCGCTTGCCGCGGAGCCATCTGCGCAGGTCGGCCCGATCGTAGGCTTCGTCCGCGTGCAGGCGCTGGGGCTTGAAGTACCGGCCGTTGTGGGGGTCGTGTCCCGTTTGGTGACCCTCCACCATCGGCTTCAGGCCTTCGCTGTCGTGGGTATTGCCGGCCGAGACGCCGACAACGAGGGGCAGGCCGTTTGCGTCCGACAGGATGTGCATCTTGGAACCCGGATTGCCCCGGTCCACGGGGCTCGGACCTGTGTGTTCGCCCCCTTTTTCGCCCTGACATGGGCGGTGTCCAGCACGACGCGGGTGACGTCGACGAGGCCGGCGTCATCGAGCCGGTGCAGCACGGCCTCATGCAGCCGCCCCCAGACGCCGGCTCTCGACCAGATCAAGAACCGGCGGTGGGCGGTCGACTTCGATATGCCGAAACAGCCGACGGCCCGTGGGGCCGGCCGCGGCGGGCACTATCGGAAGCCGCCCCGCACCCCGCGGCGGGACGGCGAACGGAGGGCGGCCAGACCTAATGCAGGCCACCGTGACTGGTCACGCTGCTCTGACCTGAGGGCCTTGCCGGGCGGACCTGCCCGGGCCTGCCCGGCAAGGCCCAGCGCCGAGGGAAGGACGGCAGCCCCGCGTGGCCGCGATGCTGCTGCCGTTGAAATGCTGCCAGCCCACCGCTTCAGCACATGATGAGCTGTTCGTGCTCGGGCAGGTCAGGCGCCCACAAGCAGCTCGGTGCGGAAAAGGCCGGGCTCCACGATGGTGGTGCGGATGTTGTACGGGGCGATGTCGTCGTGGAGGGATTCCATCCAGCCCTCGGCGCCGAACTTGGAGGCGGCACAGGCGGCGTAGAACTCGGCGCCGACGAGACCGGCGATCGAGGAGAGAGTGACGATCCGGCCGTCGCGCTGGGCGCACATGACGGGCAGGCCGGCGCGGGTGACGTTCATGGGCCCGTAGAGGTTGGTGTCGATCTGCCGGTGCCCGGACCGGAGCAATACTGGCATCTCTTTCCAGGGTGTCAGCGAGGAAACCGCTCCATACTCCACCTCACAGACCGCACTTCTGGAGGGGCTATGTTTCCACTCAGGCGTCAAAGTGACAGATATACGAGACGGAGATCTGGAGGTAGGACGGTTTCGGCCCTGATCGTTGCTGGGGCGGCCTTTGCAAGCGCAGCTTTCGCCCCTGTGTCCGCTGCCGCAGCAGATACCTACCAGAAGTTCACTCCATGGCGCGACACGGAACGGGAGGTATTCGGTAAGTCACAGCGGATCGGTTTGCCGACGGCGAATTGCGGGACGTCCGGTTCCGGAAACGTCAGCCATACTGTTGGTGGGAGTGTGGCCTCATCGGAGAGCTTCGAAGCCAGTGTCGGTTTTACGGTCGGATGGAGCCAATTCGTAGTTGCTACCCTGACCGGTACGTATGGGTGGAGTTGGCAGACGACTGTCACAGGCGAGGAGAGGAGGACGGTCGAGCTGCCGCCAGGATACATGGGCTGGCTCTCCTTCTCGCCTAAGTACAAGGCCATAGACGGTCTATATGAGGAGAAAGTGCCGCTGGGGCCGTACTACGAGCTCAATTCTGGGAACGTTACGGTCATGACTCCCATGGAAACGAAAAACGCCTTGGGTCAGCCGGTGCCCGACGGAGTATACAATCCTCAGTCACGCCCGATGACCGCGGCCGAGCAACAACAGTTGTGCGGCAGAGTGCTCTACGATGCCCCGACTGCTGGCAACAGGTACATCATCAACCATGTCGGCGGGGGCGACGGATTCCCTGCTCTATTCCCCGAAAGCAAGGGGTACGGCGCTGAAGGCGCCTACGCATGGACAGGGGCCGAAGAGCCCTGGAACCGCAGCGCAGGAACCTGGGCTGTCCAGAGCGCCGGAAACGGAAACGTAAGGATCGTGTCTGAGGCTACAGGAACATGCCTCACGCTGGCGCCCTATTCCGCCACCCGGCTGTTCCTCTTCAAGTGCGATGGACGCGCGAAGCAGGTCTTCCGGACTCAGGGACTCGGCAATGGAAAGTACCTCATTACCCAATCGATGAACGGCACGACGTACAAGCTGTACCCCGACCGCGTGGATATCGGCGGGAGATGCGACGTGCAGAACATGGGTAACGGTGCGATGGTTTACGGCGGGACCACCGCTGGCGGCCTTTCGGACGCCTGCGCCGCCTGGATGTTCCGCAAGGTCTGAGCCGAGGCAAGAGGGCTGCTGCACCTGAAACACAGCGTCTTTCATACATGACGGTGCCGGCCCCGACTCGGGGCCGGCACCTCCTTGTCGTGCTCCTCTACGGCGCGCCATCAACTGGTGGCCACGCAGGAATCGCCATTTCTTTCACAATGCAGCCGTCCAGCAGCATCTGCCTGACAAGTGGGATCAATGGATATCTGCTGAGGGGACTCATGGCGCATCCCGCCGACTCCAGTAGCCAATGCCGGCGCTGTGAGTTCTAATGGGTATATATTCCTATATGTGAGCTAGGAGGTGCAGGGGCAGTGTGCGCCGGGAGGCCGGAGGGATCTCCGGCGGACGCCGGTATCCTGGTCGGGCTCTTCGTTGGCCGCGAGTGGGAGCTGGCTCGACTGCGCCGCGCATCCGAGGACGCGCGCGGCGGCACGCCCTCGCTGATCGTCATCGACGGGATTCCCGGAGTCGGGAAGTCTACGTTGGTGCGGAAACTCCTCTCGGAGTTGACCGATTTCACGGTGCTGGGAGCCCGGGCCAATCGGCATGAAGAGACTCTGCCTTTCGCAAGCTTGGGACATTTGACCGCGCGGATCGGCTCGCAGTCATTTACCCAGGGTGACACCTCAACGCGGCCGCAGACTCCGCTCGCCGCGGGTACCGAGCTCCTCAGGCTTCTCGACCGCCTCCAGAATGACCGGCCTGTGGCATTGGTACTGGACGACGCAGACCGGGCGGACTCGGCGTCGTTGCTCGCCATCGGATTCGCGCTGCGTCAGTTGTGGCACGACCGGGTGCTGTCGGTGATGGTCTTGCAATCATGGCCACCACCGTGGGACGAGTCCGTCCGGCAAACGCTGGAAGGTGTAAGCCACTTCATCCGCATCGGGCTGCAGGGCCTGTCCGCTCATGACGTCGCCAGACTGGCCACAGCGGTGCGGGGGCCGCTTCCGCCCGGTGCATTGGAGCGCTTGATGGCCCTGACAAGAGGCCATCCGCTGCTCCTTGACACATTGCTCAGTGAACCCGCGGACCCTTTCAACGTTGAAGGGCGCCCGGTTTCCATCCCCGTCGGAGTCACCACCGCTGTGGTACAACAGGTTGCCGGAATGGCACCAATGAGCAGGAATGTGCTCGATGCACTGGCCGTCCTCGACGACGCCGTACCCGTACCTCAATTGGGCCTGGTAGCGGGCGTGTCTGATGTGCTCGCTGCGCTCGATTCCCCCGTACGTGTGGGACTCGTGGAATGGGCAGCGCCCGGTAGTGACGTTGCCTTCGTGCGCTTCCGGCACCAGTTGCAGAGGGACGCGGTCTATAAGGTGATGTCTCCGAGCCGCAGACGCCATCTGCATGCTGAGGCGGCTGCCGTCCTCGGCGGCAGCGAGGCCTTGCGCCACAGGGTGGCCGCTGCACATCGGTTTGATGCTGCACTCGCACGTGAGCTTCGGGACACGGGCGCCGCCGAGCTGTCACAGGGGCACCTCGGCCCGGCCGGCACTGCTCTGGCATGGGCTGCTCAACTGACGGAAGGCAGTGACGAGCGGCAACGCTTGCTGTGCGATGCCGTCCGGTTGTTCTTCTGGGCGGGGATGGACGCCCAAGCCGTACAACATCGATCACACGTACTGGTTGGCGGGCACTCACCCTTCCGTGAGGAAGCTCTTGGACTCATGGACTTCACCAGAGGACGCCTGAGTCAAGCGCGTACCCGGCTGACTCGCGCCGTGGAAGAGCTGGGTACTTGGCCGCGCAGGCCTGAAGTGACCATTGCGGTGGCGACCGAACGAGCTGCCGTGTGCGCCATCATCGGAGCGGGGGCCGAAGCAGAGACGACGGCTGCCTCGGCGCTGGAGGAAGCGGGTGAGGCTCCGGACAGGGAACCCGCGTTGCCGGAACCTGTTATCCCACCGGGCGTTGTGGCTTCGGCGCAAGCGTTTCGTGCCTATGGACGGTCGATGCAGAAGGGTGCCACTGAAGGCCTACGCCAGCTTGACCACCTGCCCGCGCAGGCGGAGGACGTGACGGAGGAAGAACTTCCAGCCCTTTTCTTCCGCGGACTGCTCAGGGGAGTAGCAGGGCGATTCACCGAGGCCGAGGCCGATCTCACGGTGGTGACAGCCCGATCCGGCTCGTACGGTGTGAGGATCATCGGCCTCGGCAGCCGCGTCCACCTGGCGTTGTGCCGTTTCATGACCGGGGCATGGCCCCAGGCACGCCGTGACGTTGAGATCGGTCTTGCCATGGTCGAGTTCAAAGGGCGTAACTTCGACCGTGCGAGCTTGCACTCGCTCGCAGCCACGATCGCGTCCGTCCAGGGGAACGTTGATGAGGCACAGGAGCACATCAGCCAAGCCGAGGAAGAAGCCGCCGTCCTGGACTACCTGGGAGCTCAGTTTCATGTGGCCGTGGCCCGTGCTACAGCCGCCCGCTGCCGTCACGACTATGACGGGGTACTCCACGCGTTGAGCGGCGTGTCGCACGGGACCACGACCATGGGACGCTCTCGTCTCTTTGCCCCGTGGTGGGTGCCACTTCAGGTGGACGCGCTCGTGGCGTGCCGTCGGTTCGACGAGGCGCGCCGCATCTTGCATGTGCTGACCACCGCCGGCCTGGCCACCGACAGCGAGTTCTACCCGGTGGTGCACGGTTGGCTGTCGGGGCGTATACGTGAGGAACAGGGTCACCTTCGGCACGCCGCCACTCTGTACCAGAGCGGAATCTCAGGTGCGCACGACCGGCCGACCGTACCGCTCTACCGTGCCCTCTGTGAGCACGCGTTCGGTAAATGCCTGAGCGGACTGGGGGACACGGACCAGGCGCTGGGACATTTGCGCACCGCAGAGAGGCTCTTCGCTGCTCTGGACGCACTGCCATTTCTGGAAGCTTGCCGCGCCGACATCAGTGCTCTGGGCGAACTCACAGCCGTCGGTCCCCTCGGATGGGAGAATCTGTCCTCGCGGGAACGCGAGGTGGCTCAGCTGGTAGGGAAGGGCCGCACGAACCGAGAGATCGCAGACGCGCTCTTCGTGAGTACGAAAACCGTTGAGTATCACCTGCGGAACATCTTCAACAAGCTGGATCTCCGCAACCGGCGCGAGCTGCGTGACTGGGTTCAGCGGGAACCTTAGGTGTTCTGCCCCGGTGGTAGACGTTTGAAGCAGGTCTCAGGCGACGAGTCTGAAAAAAAGTCAGAGGCCTGCCGGGCTGGTGTGAAATGCAAGATTCGCACCCTGTGCCCCACCTCCACCGCAAGGCGCCTGACCGGGACCCGGGCCTGGCCCGCTGCTCCTCGGCGATGGGTGACCGCTCGGGCGGGCTGCGGAAGGCATCCGGTTCTCCGTGACGACGGCCCAGCGGTGGCCGAGCCCATGCGGCGACGGTCTTGGTGGCCGAGCAGCGTCGGGTGAGGACGCCTACTCCCGACACGGACTCAGACGTGTTCTTGACAGCGGTGCCCTGGGCCGTCCTGATCACCGCAGTGCCGCCGAGCTTCGGCGGTCACGGTGAGAGCCTGACGTGCCTCCGCAGGGCAATACGACTAGGGCTTGTGCCTAGGGCGCCCATAGTTGCGCCGCTTGTAGCTTCATTGTCCGGAGGCGCTCAATGAATGAAGCACACAGCCACGACCGCAAACCCGACGTCACTTCTGGAGAAGTGGCCCCCGAGATGGTCCCGACTCGTATACATTCCCTCGTCGTACAAGGATCGCTGGACTTAATTAGACCCCTCCATGTGACCAGTGTGAGTGCCGTCCTGGACGACCGAAGAGTGCTGATTCTCGATGACCAGGCAGAAGAGTCTGGAATGGCCGCGACTCTTGTCTCCGTAGGGCTTTCCCTGCTACGGCGCGTGAGCGCCTGGCCCCGGGAAACGGGGCCTGCGCTGGTATACATCGACAGCTTCTTGAACGAGGGAAAGCATAACGCCAAGCCGTTCATCGCTGTAGTCGGATGGATTGATGAACGTCGACTGCTGGCGACAGCCGTGGCGAAAGCTGAGGGCTTCAAAGAAGGCGCGAACCCGTGGCGGGACGGCCGTCTCACCAGACGAGAGGCGGAGGTCGCGGGCCTCGCGGCACGCGGTTTGACCAACAAGGAGATCGCCCAGAAGATATTCCTGTCAATGGGCGGTGTTGCTTACCATCTCGGAAACATCTACGCCAAACTCGGCCTTCGAAATCGCTACCAGCTACGTGACCTCTGGATGTCGGCGATGGATGAGCCTGAATCGTCATCGTAAACAGCCACGATCGGCCTCGGCGGGTGAAGCAAGCGCTACTGCTGCTGTGCGGGGACCACTAGCGGGGCGCTTCCAGGGCATGACCGTCCCCCTGTTCCCGCCTGGCCCTCGCTGCCTGAGGCATCCCGCAGCCTGGTGGATACTCGGCCGTCCGTGGCCGCCGAGCCGAGGTCGTGGGCAGGAACGTCAGCCCAGTGAGTAACTCTCCGCTTTGCGACATACATGCCCCAAGCGGTTGACAGGAACTCGACGATGAAGGCGCCACGCCCATGCTCATCTTGTTCGTATTTGGCCAGCATTGTGCTGTTTTTGGGGGCAGGGCCTCCGTCAGCAACGGCTATATGAATTGTGTCATCGGCGCGCCAAGGAGTCAGGTGAAGCGTGATGGGAGGCAGCGCATGCTCGAGGGAATTGGTCACGAGCTCAGACACAATTAGGAGAGCGCGTTCGACCACCTCTTCCTCCAGTCCCCAGGACCGCAGCGCGTCACGCGCGATTTGTCGAGCGGAAGCGGCCGACTGAGGCTGGTGTGGCAGCGCAGCTTGCACGTGCGGCGGAGTAGCACTCTTCCTGGAAACCATGTAAGAACTCCTCAGCCGTTGCGGGTGGCTCTTCTCTGAATCACCTCATTTCTACCCACCTGTCCCCTGGAAGGGCATCGATGAAAAACCCTAGTAGGACTCCGTCAGGTGTTCCCGTCGGGCCTGTTCGAGAGCATGCTGGTCGACTGAGCCTCGTGTTCTGACAGCGCGTGTCCAGGATCACTCTTTGTGATTACTAGACGGTGCTCTGGCCTGCGCTGATCAGTTTGGTGTGCGGCGGTGATCAGGCGATGGCGATGCGTCCGTACTTGCAGTGGCTGTTAGCGCTGCTCTTGGCGTGGGTTCTGAGCTGCGGGTCGCTGTGCATGGTTCAGGTTCAGTTAGCCAGGCGGCCCGGTCGCTCGGTGGCTGTCACCCGTTCGGGTGTCCTGGTGCGCGCCGCCGCCAGGTGCCGTACAGGCTCAGAGGTAGCTCTTGCCTGTCGGCGGTGCCGGAACGAGAGGACTCTTTATGGCGGTCCATGACAAAGTGCGCACTATTGGGCGCAGCGGTCTGGAAGTGCTTGACGTTGCCGTGTCCAGGCAGTGCACAGTCGAGATCAAGGAACCCCGCGATACCGTCGCTCTCACTCGGCGCCTGAATGGGGTGAAGCTGGATGTGGTGGGCGACGCCAACTTCGCAGGGCTCAAGTTCGGGCAGACCATTCCTTGGGGCAGCATTCGGGCTTCCGGGCCTGAAGGGTTGCGGATCTCCTACCGGGTGCGGACTGGACGGGATGTGACGGGAGACCCGGAGTTCTAAGACGGTGTCCTACGTGGTGAGGCGGATGAGTCGCTTGTAGCAGCACAGGGCTGCGGCGAGTCCGAGAAAGGCCAGGTAGTTCCGGGGATTTCGCTCGTAGCGGTGGTTGAGTCGTCGGTAACCGCTCAGCCAGGAGATGGCCCGCTCGATGACCCACCTGCGGCGGCCGAGTCGTTCGCTGGACTCGATGCCCTTGCGCGCGATGCGTACGCCGATGCGTTTGCCGCGTAACCATTTCCGCACGTGAGGGACGTCGTAGGCCTTGTCGGCGTGGAGGCGCTGGGGCTTGAAGTGGCGGCCGCGGTGGGGGTCGTGTCTCGTTTGGTGACCGGCCATCATCGGCTTCAGCGCTTCGCTGTCGTGGACGTTGGCGGCTGAGACGCCGACGAGGAGGGGCAGTCCGTTCGCGTCCGACAGGACGTGCATCTTGGAACCCGGCTTGCCCCTGTCCACGGGACTCGGACCTGTGAGTTCGCCCCCTTTTTAGCCCTCACGTGGGCGGAGTCGAGGACAACGCGGGTGACGTCGATCAGGCCGGCGTCGTCGAGTCGGTGCAGCACGGCTTCGTGCAAGCGGCCCCAGACGCCGACCCTGGACCAGATGAGGAACCGTCGGTGAACAGTGGACTTCGAGATGCCGAAGCACGGCGGCAAGGCCCGCCAGGCACAGCCGCTGACCAGCACGTAGATGATGGCTGCGAACAGCGTCTCATCAGGCGTGTCCTGTGTTCCGCCGCCCTGCGGCCGCACCCTCGACGGAGGAATCAGCGGCTTCGCGATCTCCCACAGTCCGTCCGGAACAATCCAACTCCACGTACCCCGCCCCATACCGAGGTCAACGACCCCTCACCACGTAGGACACGGTCTTAATCCGGTGCTGCTGGATGTCAGCGCGGACAGTCGGGAGCCGGCTGTTCTCGGGGGCAGGTTGGTCGAGGTCGTAGAGGTCCTCTAGGAACGTGACCTCGTCCAGTCTCCCCCACCAGGGGCTCGATATCCCGCGCAGGTAATTGAAGATTTCGTACTGCGTCACCGCTGTGATCGATGGCTGCGGATGCGCCGGGGCGGGGTCACTGGACGTCATGTGTCTCAGGATGAAGGGCAGGGCGGCCAGGTACCGGCCGATCGAGATTTTTCCCCTCCCCGACGAGACGTCAGGCAGAGTGCCGCAGGTTGGGGGCCCCGCCCCTCCCGCCCGACCACGTGTCGTCAGGGACACCGCTGTTCCTCGAGGACGTGGTCGGTTCCGCGTTGGGCGGCGTACCAGCCAAGTGCGCGGACCATGGCCTTGTGCGGGGTGGGCGGGAGCATGGCGTGCAGGGTGTCCCAGGGCCCAGCGGACGTGGAAGGCATAGCCGCATGACCTGGTCCTTGCCCGAGCCGATGCTCACCGTGGCCGCAGAGAGCCCTGCCCTGCTCGCTGGGTGGGCCGCGGAACCCAAGTGGGACCTGACCGGTCTGGTCACCTGCTTAGATCCGGTTCGGAGACGGTGGGCCGACCACCGCCGCACGCTTGAGGCCATCGCGTGGGAGTACCGCACCAACTCGCCCTGGCGAGACCTGCCCGACGAGCTCGGCTCGTTCGAGACCGCTCACAAACGCCTGATCAGATGGGCCATCGACGGCATGTGGGAGAAGATCCTCGCCGCCATCCTTGCGGCAGCCGACGCCGCCGACGACATCGGCTGGACCATCTCGGTCGACTCCACTGTCGTCTGGGCCCACCAGCATGCCGCCGGAGCAATGAAGAAGGGGCCGCGGACCGAAATGAGCCGGCCGACCACGCACTCGGACGCTCCTGCGGCGGGCTGAGCACCAAGATTCACCTGGCCGCAGACAGTCATGCGCGCCCCCTGGCCCTGGTCGTCACAGCGGGCCAAGCCGGTGACGCGCCTGCCTTCGAGACGGTCATGGCCCGCATCCGGGTACCGAGAACCGGCCCTGGCCGGCCCCGGACCCGACCCACCATGGTCCTGGCCGACCGCGCGGCCGAGGAGTGCCTCGGCCTCGGGGTCCTGGGCGAGGTGAAGGGTGACGTCTATGACCCCGATCATGCGGTGGCCGGGGTCACATCTCCACGTGGGGGCTGGTGAGGGCGGCACCGAAGTGGCCCTTGAAGCTGCGGACCGTGATGCCGGCGCTCTTGCCGCAGATGCTGACCGAGCCGCTCAGCACGGGGCCGGAGGCCGAGCCGCGGGCGATCCACACGCAGCCGTCGCTGTTCTCGCCGGCAATGCCGACGACCGTCTCCGGCCTGCCGTCCTTGTTCAGGTCGGCGATGTGGACGGCGGAGCCGAACTGGTCTTCGGTCTCAGCGGTGCCGGGCACGTCCGCGGTGTTCTGGCTGTATCCGGCCGTATGGGCGGTGGTCAGGCCGGAGGCGGAGCCGCGCAGCAGGACGATCGCACCGGCCGACCCCTGCGTCCCAATGCCTTCGCCGGGGGAGCCGACGAGGACGTCGGCGTACTTGTCGCCGTTGACGTCACCGATGCTGAGAGACTGGCCGAACTGGTCGCCGTTCTCGGCCGTGCCGGGCACACCCGCTGTGTCCTGCTGGTACACCTTCGGCTTCTGGTCGGCGGTGATGCCCTGTGCGCTGCCGAAGAGGACCTGGATCTCGCCGCCGCGGTGGGCGGCACCGGTCTCGTTTGCGAGGGAGTCGTCCTCCGCGATGCCGGTGACGAGGTCGCCGTATCCGTCGCCGTTGACGTCGCCGATCCCGCCGGTGTGGCCGTCGGCGTAGGGGAGATCGGTAGGCCAGTTGGCGGAGCCGTCCTCGTTCGGGGCGCCGTTGTCGAGGTGCACCGGCCCGCGCAGGTCGCCGTTCGTCGGCCCGGCCAGCCAGAAGCGCTCGGCCTGGTCGTCGCCGTCGACGTCGCCCATCACCACGCCTCGGGTCTCGCCCGTGCGCCACTCCCGGTAGGTGGAGGCGGCCTGCCCGGTGCGCGTGAACGGGCCGGTGTAGGAGGCGCCGTCGCAGCGGGAGCCGATGCTGAGCTCGCGGGCCCCGTCGCCGTTCATGTCACCGGTGGCGAGGGACATCCCGAAGCCGCAGAGCGTCATGCCGTCTCCGTAACCGGCGGGCGGGGCGATGTTCGCGCCGCCCGCCAGCCCGCCCGGCCCGCCCCACAGCACGGTCACGGATCCACGGAGTTGTTGGGCGCCGACATCCTCACCAGGGGTGCCGACGATCAGATCCGCGTACCCGTCCCGGTCCAGGTCGGCGCTGGTCACCGTCGTACCGAAGCGGTCGCGCTCCTCGGGGTCCCCGGGAACCCCCGTCGTCGACTGCGTGATGACCGTCCGGCGCGTAGTGCTCACCGATGATGCCGAGCCGTACATTACGACGACTGCACCGGCCGCCTGCACAGTGCCGTTGGCGGCGGACGGCGCTCCAATGGCGAGGTCGCGATAGCCGTCCCCGTTGAAGTCGTCCTGGAGTGCGGCCGTGTTGGCGCCCTTGTACGGCGCCGCGGCGGAGGACGTCACCGGAGTGAGGCTGACGGCGACGGAGGCGGTTAGCACGGCGGCCGCCGTGAGTGCTCTGCGCAACGGGACTCCAAGGATTGATCAACAGCAACGGATGTCCCACTGGACACATGAACCACACGATTGGTTGTACGGTCAGGGCCGCCAGTACCCCAGCGCGTTCACCCGCTGCTTCGGCAGGCCCAACTCCCTGCGGACGTACGACGTGAGGGCCGGGTCGTCGCCGTGTCGCAGGCGATCCAGACGTACGAGTCCTCGGTGCCCTCGATGAGGCCGGGGAGGGTCTCCTTCACCTGGGCCACCAGGTGGGCGCCGGCGTCGCGCCGGTGCCCGAGAGCCGCATTCGTGCCCGTCCGCCGGTGAACGCGTCGACTACCGTCACCGCGTCCGCGTCCTCACCCGCGCCGTCGCCCTGCATGCCCTCCCCCTCCGGTTGTCGTCTCCGCCCCCTTTAGCTGTGCAAGGGGACGGCTCGCCACCAACCGCGCCAGCCCACTCGCAAGCTCCCGGGCCGCCGCGGCCGGCGCCGAGACGACCCCTTGTAAGTGCGCCCCACACGGCCACCCCACGGACTTTTCCAAGATTCTTTGCGACCCCCGAGGCCGGGAAATCAGGCCGTGGGGTGGGGCTCGGACAGGCACTTACGAGCGGACGTCACATCATCAACCTCTGGGCAGAAATAGTGAGTTCGCCCGTGCCGACGCCGCAAGGGCCGGCCCCGTTCCTGACGATCCACACGACCATCGTCCTTCTGATCGCGGTCGTCATCGGCCTGATCGTCGGAGGGCTCACCTTCCTCAGCGGCGGTGCCGTGGCCGCTGCTGTTCTGGCTGGTCTGACCGCAGCCGGTGTCAGCGTCCCGGTGCTCCGCTCACTCATCGGCTGAGGTCCGGCCACGGTCTTCATGGACCTTCCGAAGGAGGCACCGTGGAGCAGCTCCCCGCCGGGCTTCAGGACAGGGCGCTGCTCCTCGAGGTCTTCCGCCTCATCGGGGGACGATCAGATCGGTGGTGCGCGTGCGCAGTTGCCACGTGTCGATGGCCTGGTGTGGCTTCATACCCAGCTTCTCGTACAGCGCGAGCGCTCCGGTCGTGTTCTCGGTGTCCACGCCGAGCCCCACCGTGTCTCTGCTGCGCATGGCGAATGTGGTGAACGCGGTGCGCAGCAGGTACGCGCCGATTCCGTGGCCTCGCGCGTCCTCGATCACTCCGAGTTGCCGTACCCATCCCATCGTTTTGCGGTTGTCATGAGCGGCCAGTGCGCCCACGGTGCCGATCCCCTCCACGGATGCCAGCCACACCAGGGTCGGATCGACCTTGCTGGTGGGGGTGGCGAGTTGCTGGCACCACTGCTCGAAGGTGACCGGGTGGTGGCTGAAGTGGTGGGTGAACGCCTTCTCGATGAGGTCGTGGGCGAGCCGTAGGTCCGTTTCGGAAGCGCAGGCGTGTACGGACACTCCCGGTTGAACGGGCGGCAGCGTGTCGGTGTCCGGAGCGACGGGTTTGGCGAGCAAGCTGTATCGGCGTACGGGCCGCCAGCCCCTCTCCTGCAGCAGCGCGGGGTTCAGGGTGGAGCGCTCCCTGAGGTACAGATGGCAAACCGCTTCGTGCTGGCCGTTGTTGCGGGCGATAGCCGCGGCCCGGGACCCCATCAGGTCGAGGAGGGCGGCCCCCGCCTCCTGGTGTTCGGGAAGCGCGTAGTGGTCGGCGTCGATGTGCCCGGTCCCGTGGCTGTCGCATACAAGGGCGTAGCCGACCAGGGTCCCGTCCGCATCGAGGGAAAGCCAGGTATCGGTTTCCGGCTGGGTGCCCGCCAGAGTCATGTCGCGGACGACCTCGGCCACCTCGGTTTCCGGTTCGCCAGTCTCGATCACATCGATCTTGTTGATCAGTTCGCATATTTCGGCGGCGTCCTTCAGGGTGGCCGGCCGTATTGTGATAGGGGATTCCGCGGAGCGCTGTTGCATGCCCCTCAGGGTGATCGGGGGTGGCAGGAGGTGCAACGGCTTTATCTTGTTGCCGTAGGCGGCTTCCATCTGCTCAGGCGAGTCACCACCGGGTCACTGGACTGCCTGCCGCAGCACGGTGATTTGATCGCCATAGCAGCAGACCAGATGCCCGGTCCCGGCGAAGGCCAGGGCGTGGCACGCGTCTGGCGTGGGGACAGCGTCGAGGGTGCGATAGGTGTTCAGGTCCCACAGACGCACGGTCTCGTCGGAGGAGCAGGTTGCCGCGACGGGTCGGCCGTCAAGGATGGTGGTTGCGACCGCGGTCACAATGCGTGGTGATGCCGTTTGAAGCGGAGGTGCCGCCAGAAGCCAAGAGTCGGCCAAGTGGCCGGTCAGCGGAGTGCCAGCGCGCAGCGAGGACAGGTCCCACACGGAGAGCCTGCCGCTGCTGTTGCCCGTGACGACGACGGGAGACGAGCCGCGCGCGGCGAAAGCCATTGTCCTGACGCCGCGGGCACTGTTCATCCAATGGAAAGGACGCCTTGGGGCCCGCTCCCCGGTGGGCAGTACGGGTGGTTCTCCCGTAGTCAGGTCCCACACCCGGATGTCGCCACGCCTCGAGCCCACGATCCCGACCGGCCGACCGTGCAGTACGCCGCATGCCACCGCGGTGAGCGGGGTGCGGAGACCGAGGTCCTCGGGTCCCACATGAACGATCATGGGTGGGCCGAGCAGTTCACCGCGGTTGAGGTCCCACGCTCGTGCCGTGCCGTCCGCCGCCGCGCTGACCACGACCGGTCGATCGTTCAGGCTCATGCACGCCACCGCCGTGACCCGGTCCTCGTGTCCCCGGGCCGGTGGTAGGGCAGCCTGTCCGGTTGCTGCGTCCCAGACCCCGACCGTCAGGTCTGTCGAGCCCGTGACGACGACCGGCCGTCCGGCGAGCTCCGTGCACACTAGGCTTGTTACGGCACCCGTATGACCGGTCCGAAGCGGTGCGAGCGGCTGTCCCGTGGCTGCGTCCCACCGTCTCAGGACCGGGCTGTCGTGAGCGGTGACCGCGACCTGACGGCCATTCAGCTCCGTGCACGCCACAGCAGTCGCGATGGCATCGTGGCCTCCGTTCCCGACGCGTTTGCCGGCCGTGGTCAGCTCCCAAGTGCGAATGCTCCGGTCGTCGGAACCCGTCACCGCCACGAGACCGCTGTTCACCGTCGCGCAGGCTGCGGCCTTCACCTCACGCGAGTGCCCGTACATTGTCTTGCCCAACTGCTCGCGGGTGCTGAGGTCCCAGACCTTCACAGTGCGGTCGTCAGAGCCGGTGACAGCGACGAGACGCCCGTCCAGAACGGCACAGGCAAGGGCGTTCACCGATGCGGCGTGCCCGGTTTGGAGTTCGCCATACATGCGCCGGTCGGTGAGATCCCAAGCCTGTACCGTCCGGTCCCCTGAACAGGTCACGACCGCCGGACGGCCGTTTTGCTCGGTACACGTCAAGACGTTGATCTGTGAGTGGTGGGTGATCGCGGCCTGGTGGGTGTGCTTGTCGAGGCCCAGTCTCCACACATGCAGGGTGCGGCGGCCTGCGGCAGTCACGGCTGCCGGATGGCCGTCGATCACCGTGCACGCGACCCCTCTCACCGAACCAGCGTGGTCATCCAGCGGATCGCCGATCTGTCTGCCCGTGGCCAGATCCCAGACGCGCGCGGTGCCGTCGGCCGAACCGCTCACGGCCATCGCCCTGCCCCCGAGTTCCGTGCACGACACAGCGGTCACAGGGGCTTCGTGGCCGGTCAGGGGATCGCCGATGGGCCGGCCAGTGGCCAGGTCCCACAGCCGTAGCGTGCAGTCTCCAGATCCTGTGACCAGAACCGGCCGTCCCGCCAGCTCCGTGCAGTACATCGCCATCACGGCACCGAGATGGCCGGTGTGCAGGTCGTCGATCCGCCGGCCGGTCACCAGATTCCACAGGCGAACGGTCGTGTCGCCGTAGCCCACTGCGACGACATGCTGTCCGTTCACCTTGCCGCAGGCCACGGAGCGCACCCGCCCCGTCTTGTGGGCGAGGGTGGCCCGCAGGCCGGCCGACAAGGTGCCTCCGGAGCTCCACACCGGCTTCCAGGCGTGCTCATCGATCCCGGAGTTCAGCGTCGCGAGCAGAGCCGGGTCATCGTGATGGGCGGCATCCAAGGCGAGGATGCGGCGGCGCTTGCTCGGGTCCTCGTGGCGGTGCGCGCCGAAGGACGTTCGGTAGATCTCCGCCGCCCGGTAGGCGGGCCCGGACCGCACCTCGCGCAGGTGGGACATCAGCTCGTCGGGGTCGGCGTGCACCAGGAATTCGGCCTCTGTGACGACCTCGTCGAGCACCTCGCCCCGTACGGCGTGGGCGGGCAAATACCGCCGGGTGTAGGGGTGGGCGCGGCTCCAGTCACGTTCGCCGTCGAGGGCGCGGGGAACGCGCGAGATGAGGGCGTGTGTAACGCGGGCGTGCGCCTCGGTGGCGTCCACGTCCGCCCTGAGGTGTTCGGCCAGGGCCTCGTGGTAAAGGCGGTAGGCGGAGCGGCCGGATTCCGTGGCCTCGACCACGTACGCGCCGGCCGCGTGCCGCAGCCACATGATGTCGTCGTCCGTGTACGCCCGCCCCGACATCGCACTTGCGAGTGACGCCCACAGGTCTTCCCAGGGCAGACCCTGGCCCTCCGCGAACGCGAGCGGTCTCAGCAGGTCGACAGCGCGGTCCGCGTCGGAGCCGAGCCGTTGGGCCATGTCGTGCCGCATGGCCTCGCTGGGAAGCCGGGGCAGGGCAGCGTGCCAGGCCGGGTCGTCGGGGTCGGGCAGCACGGGCGTGGCAGCCAGGGTGCCCGCAGAGATCCGGGCGACGAGGAACGACGGACCCGCAGCGGCGGCGACACGCCGGGCGACGGACATGCGCAGCTCCTGCGGACAGTTCAGGTAGGGCGAGCCGGGGTGCGCTTGAAGGAGGTTGAGGACCGTGTATCGCAGCAGGGCGTTCGGGTCCGCGTATCGGTCGGCGTCCAGGTCGATCTGGTCTTCACGGCGCAGGCCGAGCGTCGGCAGCAGGTGGTGGCGGGTGCCGAGCAGCAATCTGACCGGGACGCCGGTTTGCCGGATCAGCGGGAGTAACACCCGGCCGCACAGAGTGTCGGGGGTCATGGCCTCGTCCAGTGCATCGATCAAGACCGTGAATGTGCGGCCACCGGCTTCACGGCGTAGTCCTTCGGCGAGCTCACCGACCGTGGTGGCCGGTACCCGGGCGGCCTCGGCCAGGCCCTGGAGCACTTGCTCGTCAGTCAGATGTTGGGCGTAGACGCTAACGTCGAGATCACCCGGGGCGGGCAGGTCGGCTATTGCGGTTCCGATAGTGTCCAGCGGGATGATGCGGCGATGCTCCTCGTCGGTCAGGGCCGCGACCAGCCCGAGCACTGCGGTCTTGCCCGAGCCGGGGCCGGCGGTGACGGCCAGAACCGGTGACGTTTCGGCGCTGCCGACCCGCAGCCATGAGGTGATCTCGGCCAGCGCCCGCTGCCGGCCGCAGAACCACCAGCCCGCCCGGTCGGGGGTGGCCCCCATGGCGCGCACCAGGAACCGGGTACGCAGCTCGGTCTCACGCCGTTCGCGCTGTTCCTCCCACTGGATCGCCTGCTGGAGGGCGAGATCCACCTCGGTGAGCTGGGCGTCATGGCGGGGGTTGGGAAAGAAAGGGGGCGCCTCGCCGCTCATGCGGGCCAGATTCGCGTTGATGTGCTGGTGCGGTGGTAAGGACGGATCATCGTTCATCCGCCCGACGAGGGCGTCGATGTCGAGGGTCGTCGGGCCGTGCCCTGCCGTAGCGAGGCTGTCCACGGCGTGTGCAAGGACGCGCGGGAAGGCTCCAGTCTCCGCCTGTTGGTGCGGGTAGGCGGATGTGAGGACGGCCAGTCCGGTCCCGAACTCATGGCGCCAGCCGTTGCCAGCACGGGTCAGGGTGGCGGCGACAAATTCGTTGCCCCCCTGGCCGGAGTAACAAGTGTCGAGCATCAGCAGGAGCCGACGGATGGACGTGCCGCTCAGCATTTTGCGGGCCAGGGTGGCGGTGAGGAGGGCGTCGTCGATGTCCTCGGGATCGGTGTCGGACATCAGCAGAACGTGTTCGCCGGTATCGTCGAGGATCTCGCCGTGCCCGGCGATATACACCGCCAGTATGTCGTCCGGTCGGCGCTCCGAGGATCTGCAGAAGTCCCTCAGATGCCGGGTCAGTTGATCGGATGTCGGGTCGAGGCCGAGGTCGGTGACGTGCTGGTAGCCGAGGCGGCCAGTGAACAGCTCTACGATGTCGTCCCGCGCCCCCACGAGGTTGGGACGGTCCCAGCCGAGGTGGCTCCCCGCCTGGTATCTCGTTACCGCCGTCGCGATGAGGAACCGGCGGGGCTCGCCACCACCGGCCGGCCAGTCACCGGACACCGAGCCCGCCAGCTATCGCCGACCCGACCCGGGTATCAGTCAGATAGGCCGTCGCATCGTGGGCACGCGCGCCGTTGTGCACGGCCACTCCTTCGACCTTCGGCCCGAACCAAGGGCGCAGGTCCTTGACTAGGGCAACGACATCACCGTGGTCAGCAACGTTCGTCCAGGCCATGTCGTCCCCACCGGGCCAGACTCCGAGTGGGGTCGGGGCGGGGCTCAGCCGGTCGAAGATCATGCGCACCCCGAGCGGTGAACCCAGTGTCACAAGCGCGCGGACGTTATGGCCCGGAGCGGAGCACAGGGCCTCGTAGGCCACCACCGAGCCGAGTGAGTGGGCGACGACGACCTGGGTGTCGTCCCCGATCTCCGAGAGGACGCGCTTGCGGGCCGCGGCCCGCACCTCGATGTCCAGCAGGTAGCGGCTGGTCTGTTTCAGGGCGCCGACGAGGGCGCGCAGCGCCAGACCGGAGAAGAACCGTGACCGGGACAGCGCGCGCAGCGCAGCCTGCACAGAGCGCGGGGTCCGGGCGAGCGTGTCGGCGCCGGGCGGCACGACCGTGGAGTCCACCTCGGCCGCCGCCTTCCACCAGGCGAACAGCAGTTCAGTCTCGAATCCATCGGACACATCGGGGGCGGTGTACCGCGGCTCCCCGACGGCCAACGGCTGTCCCGCAAGCCGGAACAGGTCCCCGTAGAAGGCCATAGAGATGCCACTGTGTGGGAGTTGAGTTGCGCCCGCCCGACGTAGTCCGTCAAGAAGGGCCGGGCGCCAGGTCACGAGCAGGCTCTCCTCGCCCCCCGTTTGCTGGCCCACCCCGTGCACACACACCACACGTGCCATGTCGTCCCCGTCCGTGCCCGTTCCGGCACACGCAATCTTACGGTCGTTGCCGCTGTCGAGGGCCCAGAGTCTGTGCGTAGGGCGGTGACGACCCTGATGATGACCGCCGATCTCCACCTGGCCGCCCTGGTCAGAGTGGCTGAAGACCGCGAGACGGAGGAGGACCAGATGCGCACCTTCATGCGGATTCGGGCAGGCCCTGCGCCTCGGCTTCCTGATCACCTAAGCCGCGAATCTCTCGATCCGGTTGCTCAAGGCGTTGTTCTAACGTCACCGACGATGACGGCAAACACGTCTCCGACGGCGCGGAACCTGAGGTCCCCTGGGTCGCCATCACGCCGGTTGTCCAGGCCATCCGCGTTCTGGAGCGCATGGTGCCCGAGAGGGAACTCCTGCTCAGCGCCGCTCACCACGACTTCCCCAACCCTCGCGGCTACCACGGCAGGTTGAAGACCGGCTGCGAGTCTTCGCCAACGCCTACGGCCTCGATGAAGCCGAACGCCGTCGGCTGGTCCCTCTGCTAGGGCGCCGTACGCATCCCATGCACGACTTCCTGCGCGACCAGGCCGCCCGGGGTATCCACCCCTGGGCAACACTGTGGGCCGCAGGCCACGGCGACGCCTGGCGAAGCGACGCCGAGTACATTGAACAGCGCGAAGACCAGTGGGTACACGCCCTGCTCGCCGACTGAGGCACTGAGGAAGCAGCGAGTCGGCTACGCGGCGTTCGACATACTGAGCCATGAACAACAGTTGGCCTCATCGGCGTGATCGGGACGGTTCTGTCCGTCGCGATCGCAGTAGAGACGGACGACCAGATACCTGGCGGCGCCCCTCCGGTGGAACTTCTCGGTCTCGGAGGCCACGCGCCCCGTCGACCCTCGCGGCGAAGGGTGCGCCAGCGAGCTCGAGCGGATGGACGGTGACATGAGGCGTCTTGTGATCCCGGCCGTGGCAGCAGTCGTGGCCCTGCTCGGTGGCTGCGCCGACGAGCCGAGCGGCTGCGATGCGAAGCCGAAGCTCTCGGAGGCAAAGGGCGAGAAGCGGCCGGTGAAGATCAAACCGAGCCAACGGCATCCCGGCCTCGCCGACTCCGAGTTGGAGGACGCCCTCCCGTCGCCGGGACTCGAGGCGGACCCCGTCGAGAAGGTGCTCAACCACCTGCGGCAGGAGACGCTGCGCATGGCCGGCGTCATCGGCAAGACCGGTCCCGGCAAGTGCGATGGCGAGGTCATACGGCCACGCGGCAAGACCGTCCGCTGCACCGTGTCCTTCGAGGGGGTGACGGTACCCTGGCTGGTCACCAGCAAGGGCAACGTCGGGCAGCGCCGGAGCCTTCAGCCAGGACTTCGTCTACACGGCCCAGCCGCTGAAGACCGTTCACACCGCCCAGTCGGTCTACGACTTGTTCGCCTGGGAGACCGGGAAGAACGGGACGGCGGAGGACCCAGAGGACCCAACGGCGCCGGTGGATCCGCGGTGCGACCGGCTTCCGAAGGTGTTCACCGCAGAGCCCGGCGAGGAAACCGGCTACTTCTGCCAGGACATCTATGTGGGCTGCACCGACGACGTCCAACACGTCGAGTGGTCCGACCATGCCATCCACGTCGACAAGCGCGGGCGGCTGTCGTTCCTCGCCTAGCTCCACTGACCGGCCCATGTCAAAGAACGTCACGCTGTGTCTGCGTGTCGTAGCGTCAGCCGCAGCCACCGCCGCACTGGCAGCTGCCACCGTTCTGGCAGCCGCACGAGCAGGCCGACGACAAGCGCATCGCGGAAGCGCAGCCGCGCACCTGCCCGTCGCCATTGCCAGCAACTCCTCCCGAGCCCTGCTCATCGCAAGCCTCGTCCACGGCGGTGGATCAGCGTTTGATGCGGTTGCGGACGGCCACCACAGCGAGGCCTAGGAGAACGGGTTCGGTCACACGCGAGGCCATCTCTATGTAGGTGCCAGCGGTGGTCAGGTCCTGTCCGGAGGAGCGGAACACCACCGAGTTGAGCGTGACGTTCAGAGCCTTCTTAAAACGCTCGCCAGTGAACCGGTTACCGGTTGGGTTCTTCGGATCGTCCTTGTCGATCTCGAAGGTGACCCTGCCGCCGCCAGCCGGGACCGTGCCGGTCGCGGTCTGCTTCGGGGTGTCCTGGGCAAGGCCGACCGCCATCAGCAGCACCACGGTCAGGAGCGTGGCGGCGCCGAGCCAGGCAAGAGCCCGGGAGGCGCGTAGGCCGTAGCCGGACAACGCCCAGTACGCGGTCAGCAGACCCCGTTCACTGCGGGGGATGTCGTCGGCGTGACGGCGCATTTCCATCTCCCCGTAGTAGAAGTCCGCGGCCCCCGGCTCGTGCTTGCCGTCCTCGAAGGCCTTGCGCAGCGCCCGGTACACCGGCGCCAGCTGCAACGGCCCGGCGCGCCCTGCGCCGAGGACCGCCACATTCCAGCCCTGCACTGCCCCCGGCTGGCTGGCACGCCAGTGGTGTTCCTCGGCCAGGGTGCGGCGCTCGGTGAACCGTACGGGAGGCCAGCGTCGCCAGTGCACACCTGCTGGGACCGTGTCGAATGTGCATGCGCCTTCCAGACGCAGTTGGTCCAGGTGCACTGTACCGGCGAACAGACATCCCGACAGGTCGACGTCGGCCAAGACCAGGTGGGCCGCATCCACTCCGCGCAGCGACGCCAGCCTCACCCCAGGGCCAGGAGCACTCGCCTGGCAAGCCTCTGCCAGCTGCCTGCCGTCGGCGAGCACGAAGGGATCCTGCTCCGCGGCGATCGTGAGGGGGTACTCGCAAACTGCATGAGCGAAATCCACCGTGGCGTAGCGCAGGCGCAACGCGGCTGTCGACAACCAGCGCGTCCGCTTGCACTCAAGGCGGCGCGCTGCGAGTGAGAGAGTCACTGGCCCGTTGAACACTGCCCCGGACAGCACCACCCGCCCACCGCACACCAACGGCCCGAGGCCATCCGAACGTGCAAAGGCCACTGATGCAAACACGACGTCACTCTCGAACGTCGCCGATCCGAACCAGGCGTCGCGCTCAAACGTCGCACAGTTGAACCTGGCGTCGTGCATGAATAACGCAGTCCCGAACCAAGCGTCACCTTCGAAGGCCGCCGCGCGGAAGCCAGAGGTGCCATGGAAGGTCGCAGACTCGAATTCAGCCTTGCCTCGGAAGATAGTTTTGGAGAACCCGGCGGTGCCCTCAAAAGTCGCCGACTCGAACCCGGCGTCTCCGCAAAATGTCGCTGCCTCGAACCCGGCGGGACCGTTGAAGGTCGCCGAAGCAAACAAGGCGCGGTCCTCGAAAGTCGCCGACTCGAACCCGGCGCGGCCCTTGAAAGTGGCCAACTCGAAATAGGCACCCCCCTCGAAGGTTGTTGAATGGAACAAGGCGTCCCCCTCGAAGACCGCTGACTCAAACAAGGCGCGGCCCAGGTGCGGGTGGCCGGATGTGGGGTCACGCAGTGCGTTGAGGAGGGCGTTGAGGAGGGAGGCGGTGAAAGGGGTTCCGCAGTGGTCGATGTCGGCACCGGGGGCAAGGCCTGACAGGTAGGCGTCGCGGTCGATGTCCGCCAGGTGGGCCAGGCAGGCAGCATGACCGGATACGCGGATGCCGCGACAGCCAAACGGGCTCTCCGGACTGACGTCCACACCACAATGCGGCCAGCTAGGAAGAGTCAGGCACGGGCTGGGGCTGGGACTGGGGCTGAGGCTGGGCTGAGACATACCCTGAGGACGATCGAGCACGGCCAAGCGGTTGCCGATCGTACATCGGTCCCATGCACCGGGCGTCCTTGCCAGCGGCGGCAGGATTCCGTGGCCTCGCGCGCCCTCGATCACTCCGAGTTGCCGGACCATCCCATCGTTTTGCGGTTGTCATGAGCGGCCATTGCGCCCGCAGTGCCGATCCCCTCCACGGATGCCAGTCACACCAGGACGGATCGACCTCGCTGATGGGGGTGGCGAGTCCCTCGCGGCATATCCAGAATCGGTCACCGGATCCGATCCTCGAGGCGACCTGTACCTGAATGGGGTGGCCGAGGTGAGTGAGGAGGCGAAGTGGACGGACTTGCCGCCCGGCAGGGCCGGGGGACAGTGAAGGGACCCGGAGGTTCGGGTGAGGCAAGCTCCGGGCCCCCCTTCCACGGCTTCCGCTACTTGCCGGCCGCCGGATCGCCGTCGCCGAGGCCGATCCACCAGTGTCCGTCGTCCTTGACTAACAGCAGTTCCTGCCGCTGACCGGTCTCCTCGTACCTCACCGTCACCGGGTTGAAGTAGTCGACGGACCCCTCCAGCACCGTGACCGCGACGTGCCCGCCCGCTGCCTTGCCGTACTCGTGTACATACTTGGCTGCGGCCGCTCCGGGCTGCTTGTAGGCGGGCCCGGCGAGCTCCGCGAGTCCGTTGGCGTCGCCCTCTTTGAGCCGTTGCACATAGATCCGGACGAGGGTGTCGACGTCCCCGGCCGTCTCCTCTACGTCGGGGTACACGGACTTCTCCGCGCGCACCGTCACGTCGACCCCGGGCGAATCGGCCAGGGCATAGGGTGCCCGGAACCAGTTCCACCACACTGCGACGATCCCGGACACGACGAGTACGCCGCCGCACAGCAGGATGACCCGCTTCTTCATACGCATCTTCCCCCGGAATCTCTGATCCGTTCGAACGGTACCGGCAGGTGATGTTCGGCATTTCGTACCGCATGCTCGGTACCGTCGTTGACGCTGAGGACGTCGTCCAGGAGACCTGGCTGCGCTGGCAGCGCGTCGACCGGGACGCCGTCGCCGATCCGCGCGGGTATCTGGTGCGGGCCGTCACCCGCACCGCCATCGACCAGATGCGCCGCAGCCGTGTCCGGCGTGAGGAATACGTTGGGCCCTGGCTGCCCGAGCCGCTGCTGGTCTCGTCCGACGTCGCGGTGGAGTCCTCGCTGCTCGGCGAGTCGCTGAGCATGGCGGTCCTGGTGATGATGGAGACGTTGTCGCCGCTGGAGCGCGCGTTTCGTGCTGCACGAGGTACGGCTTCAGCTTCCCCGAGGTCGCTGAGGCGGTCGACCGCACCGAGACGGCGGTACGCCAGCTCGGCAGCCGAGCCCCGCGCCATGTGCGGCTGCGCAACCGGCGCTTCGAGCCCGATCGCCGGCAGGCCTGCGAGATCACCCAGCGCTTCCTCACCGCCTGCCTCGACGGCGACGTGGAAGCGCTCATGGCTGTGCTGGCCCCCGCGTGATGTGGGCGGACGGCAACGGCCACGCGAGACCCCGTGCGTCCCGCTGCACAGCGCCGCCGCCACCACCGAGTACTTCGCGTCCACGGCGGGCCGCTACCCGGCCGGGCTGGAGGTCCGCATGCACGAACAGTACGACGGCGCGCCCGCCGCCGTCCTGGCCACACCGGCTGGCGTGTCCGCCGTAGTCACCGCAGACATCGACCTGGCCGACGGACTCCCCCGCATCACGGCAGTAGGTGCCGTGCGCAACCCGGAGAAGCTGGGGCGGGTGCCAGCGGGGCGCTGAGCAGGCCCGGTCTGCCTCGATCACGCTGCGATCGTGCGCCTCCTTTGCCGCGATGATTCCGGCCTCGCACCTAGCGCCCCCGCGCTCTTGCTCTTCGCGACGCCGGGATTCTGAGTATGCGATGCCTTCACGATCGGCGCGGCTTCGCGTCGCGCCCGCTGTCGGGTGGTCCGGAGTTCAGGATGGGGTGACGGCGAGGACACGGTTGAGTGCGCTGTCGGAGCGGGTTGTGAGTTCGTCCAGGTGCCCTCCTCTGTGATGCGGCCGGCTTCGAGGACGGCGATGCGGTCGGCGCGGCGGATGGTGGCGGGGCGGTGGGCGATGACGATGGTGGTGCGGTTTTCCTTGCCGAGTGCGGTGGCGAGTTGGGCGTCGCTGGCGTTGTCCAGGTGGGCGGTGGTCTCGTCGAGCACGAGGACTCTCGGCTCGGCAAGCAATGCTCGGGCGAGGGCGATCCGGGCGCGCTGGCCGCCGGAGAGGGTGGAGCCGCGTTCGCCGACGAGGGTGTTCATGGGGGCGATCCGGTCGACGCCGCACAGCCGGGCCGTTTCGGCGAGGAGGTCGTCGTCCGCCTCGGGCGCGGCGAAGCGCAGGTTGTGGGCGAGGGTGCCGTGGAAGAGGGAGGTGTCCTGGCCCACTACGGCGATGGCACGTCGGAGTTCGGCGTCGCTCACGTCACGCACGTCGACGGGATCGCCATCGCCGGGGATCAGGTCGACGGTTCCCTCGGAGGGGTCCCAGAAGCGGGCCAGCAGGTGGGCGCATGTCGACTTGCCGGCCCCTGAGGCGCCGACCAGTGCGAGGGTCTGCCCGGCGCGGACTGTCAGATCGACTCCGTCCAGCACGGGCCGGTATCCGTAGTCGAAGCTCACCTGGTGCAGCCGGACGCCCAGCGGGCCGGAGGGGAGCGGGCGGGGTGAGGCGGGCGGCGGGGCGAGAGCGGGGGCCTTGAGGGCCGCGTCGACGCGGGCGGCGGCGGCGCGCAGTCCCACGGCCTGGCTCAGCGCCCTGGCCGACTCGGCGACGGGGCCGAGCACCGACAGGGCCAGCGCCATCGCCGCCGGGGCCCATGCGCCGTGCAGCCGTCCGGAGGTCACGGACTGTGCTGCGGCGGCCACGACGCCGAGGACCGCGAGGACGATGAGGAGGTCGCGGACCGCGGCGGCCATGGCCTCCCAGGTGGCCTCGGCGCGTTGGGCCTGACCCACCTGCCGGCCCTGTTCGGCGAGACGGCGGCGCCGCTCGGCCAGCCAGCCGAAGGCGAGCAGCTCACGCAGCCCGTCGACGGTCTCCACGGTGTCGGCCGACAGCTTCGCGGCGGCCGCCCGGGTGCATGCCCCGCGCGCCGCGCGTCCGCGCGCGTCGGCGAAGGGCGCCGCGGCGAGCAGCGCGGCGACCGGCACCACCGCCGCAAGCAGCCAGGGTTCCACCATGGCGAGGACCGCAGCGCCGCCGGTGAACGCTGCGCTGGACGCGAGGAGGGCGGTGGTGTGGGCGTAAAAGAACTCCAGTGCTTCGACGTCGGCCATGGCGGTGGCGGCGAGGTCGCCGCTGCGTCGGCCGGCGACGCGGGCGGGCGCGCTGCGGGCGAGTCCGTCGAAGACGCGTATGCGTAGTTCGGCCAGCACCCGGTAGGCCAGGTCGTGGCTGAGGTCCATCTCGCGCCAGGTCATCAGGGTGCGTACGAGGACGAGGACGATGAGCGCGCCGACCGTGCCGACCGAGGGGGCGCGGTCTTCGATGACGGCGGTTCCGACGGTGTGCGCGGCCAGTGTCAGCAACGTGACGAGCGAGCCCTGTTCGATGAGTGCGGCGGCGCAGGTGCGGGCCATCATGACCCGGTGCCTGGCGAGGGCGGGGAGCAGAGCGCGCAGTGAGCCGCGCGCGGGCATGTCGGCGCTGCCGCGGCCGGTGGTGGTGCTCATGCGGCGAGCCCTCCCTGGTGAGCGTGGCCCGCCTTGACGAGCTCCGTGTAGACGCCCCCGGCTTCGACGAGGGTGGTGTGCTCGCCGACGGCGTCCACGCGTCCGCCGTCGAGGACGACGATGCGGTCGGCGTGCTGGACGGCGGCGAGTCGGTGGGCGACGACCAGGACGGTCCGGCCGCCGGTGCGCGCGGAGACTTCCTCTTATCTGGCTGCGCGGGCGAGCCGATACGATTGATCACTACTTCGGCGTATGCGTGCCGTTGATCACCAGGGGGAAGCATCCGTGTCCAGCCGCGTTCAGCCGGTGCAGCAAAGTGATCCGCATCGTGTCGGTCCCTATCGCGTCGTGGGCCGGATCGGGTCCGGCGGCATGGGCACCGTGTATGCCGCGCTCAGTGCCAGCGGGGAGCGGATGGCCGTCAAGGTTGTGCATCCGACGCAGGCCGCCGACGACGAATTCCGTGCTCGGTTCCGGCGGGAGGTCCAGCTGTCCCAGCGCGTTACGGGCCCCTGCCTGATTCCGGTGGTCGATGCCGACCCCGATGCGCCACCGAATCCGATGCACCGTCACCCTCCGTATGTACACCTGGTGGAGCGGGCGGGAGTGGAGTGGCTGCCACTCCCATACGCATCGTGCGGCGCACCGGTGCGGTGGGGATGAGTGCACGGCATCGTCGGCGCGCGAACCGGTGCGCACGATGCACCGCACCAGCGCACCGGATGCCGGGGTGTCCTGCACTCCCCCACCGCACCAGTGCACCGGAGTGGAGTCCACCCGATGCGCTCCACCGTGGTCTCCACTCTCCGGGTGGACTCCACTCCCTACCCGGCCGCCGATCCGCGCCCGGGTGCGCGGTGGAGTTCACCGTGCGCACTCATCCCCAGCGGCGGCCCCGCACGGAGCGCCACGGGTTCGGCCGGCCGCCGGGGTACTGCCGAGAGCGGGAGCGGCGCCGGACGGGCGGCGGCTTCGGCGACGGGTACAGCGCCGCGCGCAGCCGGGCCGCGTCGGCGAGCTGCTCCAGGCGCTCGCGCTGCTCCGGTGAGAGGTGCGGCAAGGTCGGGTGGACCATCGGGGCCTCCGTGCTTCGGTGGGTTCGCTCCCCTGCACCATCGCGGTCTGCGTCGCCTGCGGGAGCGCTCGCGCGGCCCTCGTCCCGACAGGCGCTCCGGCGACTTCGCCCGTCGTCCCGTGAGACGGGCACGAGGGGTTCGGGCCCTGGTGGCCGAGGTCAGAGGTGGGGCAGCCATCCTGCTGAGCAAGCGACCGGCGGCTTTCCGGCCAGCGGAGGCGATGCCGTCTTGCCCCCGCATGCGAGAGTCCGCACGGCCTCCCGTTATTGTGGTGCGATGGCCTTGAGCTACTCCTCGACGCCGACGACATCTGCCCACTGCGGGAACAGCTTTTCGGTGAGCATCTGGTGCACCTCCGGATCGGTGTCGAGGCAGGCATCCGCCAGGACGGTGAGGCCGAAGTCCAGGTCGATGGCGCGCCACAGGGTGGAAAGCACTACAGCGCTGGTGGCGATGCCGGTGAGAACAAGACTGTCGATATCGCGGGCCCTGAGCACCAAGTCGAGGTCGCTGCCCGAGAACGCGCTCCCCCGCCTCTTGGTAACCACGACGTCGCCCTGCTGGGGCGCGACGTCGGGATGGATTTCGGTGCCAGGGGCCGCTTCGGTGAACAAGCCGGCCCGCACGATATTTGTCATCACCTTGTTGCGAGGGCTGACTTCAGGATCTCCCGGCCGTAATCCCATCACCACGTAGATCACGGGGATGCCAGCAGCCCGGGCACCGTCGATCGCCCTTCGCAAGCGCGGCAGATATCCGGAACTGTCGTCGGCGATGGCTACGACGTCCCGTTGGACGTCCATCACCATAAGTGCGCTGTTTGCCATGCCTGCCGTCCCTTCTCCGTTGGTGAACAAGAGCAGTCTGATGGATCACTTCCGGCCTGACAGGCCAGGGACGGCTTGGAGGCGAGCGATCCGCCCGGGCGGAGTCGCAGGAGTCTCAAGGGTGGGATGCCCGGTCCCGCTCATGCGTTTCTCGGTGTCCGTGCAGGTCCTCCTTTACGGCTGCCGCCCGGGGGCAGCCGGGATTTGTGCTTGCCTGCCGCAGGTCAGGCCGCGAGCCGTAATGCTGACACGTAAGGCACGTGCGCGGTCAGATTTTCTGAAACCGCTGCGTACCCCCTCGTGGTGGCTGTGCCGGTTTGAGTCGGCCCCGGCAGGGCGGTCCGAAGTGGCCCCAGTTCACGCCGCATCCGGCGATTGTGGTGGCTTGAAGTGGCCCCGGGTGTTGGCGTGATGCGGCTCCGCCAGGTCGGCGGCTGACGCGGGCTGGAAGAATCTGCTGGATCGGATGCGGCCACTGAGATGACTGGAGGAGCGAGTGACTGCTCAGCCCCGTGACGAGGCTCCGGCGACGGTGGCCACGGACGCCGGAATGCTCGTCTTGTGGGACCCGAAGCGGTTCGAGGCCGTAGTCGACTACGACACTTGGGAGGCAGAGCTCCTGGAGGACGAGGACGTCGTCCGCCATATCCAGGCAGGTGCTTTGGTTCCGCTGAACGTCGGCGGAGACGGCGCTTTCGGGGTTCTGGTCCGCTCGGGCACTGCCGACGCGCCGGCCCGGTTGACCGAGCGCGAGACAGCCCACCAACTGGTGGCCTCCCAGCCCTACCTCTTCGTTTCCCGCGGTCGTGCACTCGTGGGCGGCATTGAAGACGTCAGCGCAGACGGCTCGGACGACGTGATCGAGTGCCCCGTGCCCGAGGGCCGCCATGCTGTGATCGTCCATTTGATCGACTGGCAGGCCGAACCTGGCAGCCAGGACGAGGACGGGCGGCCCGTTCCAGGCGCCCTGCCGGACTTCGTGGTCCTGATCAACCCTGCTCGGTCCAGTCAGGAGGTATACCGGACCGCCGTGCAGACCTTCGAGGCCCCGAACGGCTGACGTCAGCGGATCGGGTTCAGGCAGCCTTGAGCTGCTGCTGTGCCTTGGTGTGGGCGAGGCAGTATGACTCGGTCCCGGTCTCGGGGATCGCGCCGTTGAAGGTGAGACGGTCGACGATGGCCGCGCAGAGCCGGGGATCACTGCGGCCGGCCCCAGGACGGGGGTCTTTGGCAGGTCGCCTCCAAGACGCCTGCCCGCATACCCCCCGGACACACCGGATCTCGACCCGCGCCGCATCCCTTACTCGTGCCGGGCCCTGGCACGGCTCCTACGCTGGAGGTGCTCGGGGCTGCGGAGGTGTGCCATGCCCGCGAGCTCTTCAACGGCGTGATCTCGTTCGGGCTGGTCAGCGTCCCGATCACAGTCCTGAGCGCGACCGAAGATCGCAGCGTGCGCTTCCGGGTGGCTGGTCAAGGGATGACTTCCCGGCGAGGGCAGCCCGTGTTCCGGTCGGCACACGTGGACAAGGGGTGCGCATCGGGTACAGGGCATCCAATGTGTGTCACGTTCCGTATGTAGGTCGGGTGGGGTGGGCCAGTCCTCGCTCCCCTTCGTGATGACCTTGCTCTTGCCGTAGTCCTTGAAGCAGGCTTGGCAGGAGCCCGGGTACGCGCCCCGCCCCGCGCCGTGCGGCCGCAGCGCGTTCTTCTCCGCCCATCTCCTTCGAGCTCGCTTCTTCGGCTGCTGCTCGCATGCCGCCCGGCGGCCTTCTGTGCCAGGGTCCGTCCCACGGGCGGATCGTGGTGGCGGAGTCAGTGCGGGTCATTCCGGGTTGTGCAGGTCCAACACGTTGCCAAACTGGGTGAACGATGAGTTCTCTCTGCACATAACGGAAACACGCGCTCGTTCACCGGGCAACAGAACGAGGAGCATCAAGGGCCCTGCCACGTCTCGTCTGGAGATCGCCGGTGTCCCGGGGGCGGCCGGTGACAAGTGCTCGATCTCGATGAGGTCCGCGTCCCCGCTCACCAGAAGCTCCCAGGTATGTACGAGTTCTCCTTCGTCACCGTCTGGGCCACGCCCGGTGTGGACAAGGGACTCGGATTCGGCGACGACGGACATGGAAGCCCCGGCGAGCGCGTCCTCGACCATGGCCGAAGTGCCCAACTCCTTGCCGACGATGCCCCCACTGAGATGGTCCGGACACTCCCAGCCACCGTCCGCGCGCCGCACGGAGTAGTACAGCTCTTCGGCGATGAGACCGTCGTCCCTGCGGTGCAAGAGCAGGACGAAGCCGAGGTCGCCGCTGATCCACACGTCAGCGACGATGACAGTGTCAGCGGGGATGGCCAAGTGGCGTGCCGCCGCGCGGTCGGTTGGTGGGTGCCCCAGCTGGAGGGCGGTCTCAGCGATGTCGGCCATCGGCTTTCTCATGATCCTCTTGCTTCCTCGTTTCTCGGAGTTCCTCGAATCGGCCCTGCATTCGTGGCGACCTTTGGGGGTGGCGCGCCGGGAGGGCACGCCACCTCTCTCATCGGTTTAGGTGCGGGGCGGCCGACGCCTTTGCGAGTCGGCCGCCCCCTACGCCGGGTTACTTGGCCATGCAGGAGTAGGACATGTCAGCCGCATATCCGTTGAAGCCGGAGACGATGACGGCCCCGTAGGTCCAGATCCTCGTCCTGGCTTCACCTGGACGTTGTAGCGGACCGCCCAGCCGATCTTGCCTGGTGCCTTCCAGCTTCCCTTGGCCTGCAGCCAAGTACATCGCGGCAGGTGATCTCCCGTGGACCTTCACCTACGGAAAGGCCGGCTCCAGCACCGCCGCCGGTGAAGGCATGCTGCTGAAGGCCTCGGTCCCATGCACCGGGCGTCCTCGCCAGCGGCGGTCGAAGACTCCTCGACCAGTGCTCGACGTTGGCGAATCTCGTACGGTCGTTCTTCGTCCGTCGTCTGCGTTGAGCGCCCGCTCCGGGCGTGCGTGGCTCAGTCGCCGTATAGCCAGCTGCCGTAACCGGCGCCGTCCACGAGGAAGTGCAGGCCGAAGGCGCCGGGGCACAGCACCAGGGCCAGCACCCCGACCCGTAGCAGGACCGGGGCCGCGACGGTGATGGGCCCGGCCTGGCCCGTGACGGTGTGCCAGTCGCGGCAGCGCCGGATGTCTCCCCCGCAGGTCCACCAGAAGAAGAGCCCGAGGAGGATCCCCACCACGGCCATGAAGACGGCGAACAATCCGACGACGCCGAGGAACGTCCTGCGGTCGTGGTGGTCGCCGACGAACAGGGAGGCCATCCCGAGCAGGGGCACGGCGGCCAGCCCGTACAAGGCTCCACGCGCGGGGGCCGCAGCGGCGAGCAGCTGGTCGATGCGCTCCCACTCCGCGAGCTCCGCCCGGCCGCGTTCGTCGTCGGCCAGGTGCTCGTGGCGGGAGTCCTGGCGCGCGTCGAAGAGGGCGTCCTCGAGGGCCGCCGCGACGACGGACCACGCCGGTCGAAGAGGGCGTGGTCGGCCGGCAATTGTTGATGGTCTGCCACCTTCAGTGCGGGCGGGGCGCTGGCCTTCTGCTGAGTCCCGAGCGGTGCCCGCCCTTCTCGCACGGCTAAAGGACTACACGGTGACTCGGTGGTCTAGCGCGATGCCAACAAGGCCGGAGGCGTAGCCACGGCCAATAGCCCGGAACTTCCATTCTGCGCCGTTCCGATAGAGGTGGGCCAGGGCTGGCGTCAACGAGCTGACGGCCGCCAGATCCTCGCGCTCGCGGACTAGGTGCTGCTGCGACGGTGCTTCCTCCAGGGCGGCCGCCGCCTCAGCATGGGCCATACCGCGGGCGGGCCGGCTGACCGAGGGGCGGCCGCCCCTCGCTTACAGGTCATCTCATTTGGCGAGTTCGATAGCTTGCTGCGGTGGGGATCGTTGAGCGACTGGTGCTGGATGAGCTGTGGGAATTGTTCCAGGGCGTGGTGCCGGAGGCACTGACTCGTCCGCAAGGCGGAGGCCGGCGTCGGCATGGTGACCGGGAGGTGCTGGCTGTGATCGTGTTTGCGGCCACGTCGGGCTGCACCTGGCAGCAGCTGCCGTCGGCCTCGTTCGGGCCGTCGGGAGCAACAGCTCACCGGCGCTTCACGGAGTGGTCGAAGGCCAGGGTGTGGGCGAAGGTCCACCGCCTGGGCCTCGACGAGCTCGGTGCCTGCGGCGCCGGTGCCACCGAAGTCCAAGGTCGCTCTGTGCGCGGCGATACGCCCTGGTTTCCGGGCGGGGATGTCGAACCGGGCCTTGCAGCGCAAGTACGGGGCGAAATGAAGTGGCGTCGCTGGTGTCCTGTTGCTTGGATGCCCGGCGTGACTTCTGCTGATGTTGACGATCACCCTGAGCGGGCATTGCTGGACCGGCTCGAGGAGTACTACGACGCGGTCCCGCGGCACGGCGCCCGCGTTGAGGACCACGGGCCGCTCACCCTGTTCGTGCGGGAGGGCCAGGGCTGGCCGTTCTACGCACGTCCCGCACGGGGATGGTCCGGACCGCTGGAGTCCACCGACGTGCAGAAGGTTCGTGCCCGCCAGCGGGAGCTGGGGATCCCAGAGAGTTTCGAATGGGTCGCCGAGACCACGCCCAAGCTGCGGGCGGCAGTCGAGGAGTCGGGACTCGTGGTCCACGAACATCCGCTGATGGTGCTCGAGCCCGGTACTCCCGCAGCTTCCTTGGAGGGGTTGCCCGGCAGCGTAGAGGTGCGGATCGTAGGCGCGGACGATCCGACACTGCCCAGCGCCCTGGCCATTCCTCACCTCGCCTTCGCCGAGCCTGGAACCCACGTCGGCCTCGCGGGAACACCCCAACTGACGGAAGCGATCGACGCCGGCGTCGCCGACGGATCGGTGGAACGCGCGACCGTGCGTATCCGGGCAGGTCTGACGGCGGTCGCTGCAGCTGTCGAGCACGGATCAGCGCTGTCCGCGGGCCAGCACCAACCGCTGGCAGGAGTCAGCGAGATCGTCGGCGTCGGAACGCTCCCCGCAGCTCGCCGTCGCGGTCTCGCACTCGCGGTCACCGCAGCGCTGGTGGCCGACGCCCGATCGCGGGGCGCGGCAACCGTCTTCCTGTCGGCTGGTGACGAAGATGTCGCGCGGGTCTACGCCCGACTCGGCTTCCGCAGGATCGGTACGGCGCTGATCGCCGAACCCTCGGAATAGGCCGACTCCGTCCACTTCGCAGTGGTGTTACTTCTCACAGACATTTCCGGGCTCTGTGATCGACGAGTGGGGTCCAAACTCGGATAGAGACGGTGTCCGTTTCACCTACGAAGCCACGTGACCCAGCCAATTGAGACAGCTCTTTACTGATATTTCGTAAGTTCGGTGGGTGTGGTGGGCGTGTGGGTGGGAGGCTGTCGGGGTGGCATATCAACCTTCCCCTTCGGTTGCCGGCTCCTCCCTTCCTCCTTTGTCGCGGCCTCAGTTGGCGGAGGCGCGTCGTGTTCGGGCAGTCGAGTTGTTCGAGGGTGGCGTCTCGAATGCGGAGATCGCGAGGGCGGTGGGAGTGTGTGCCGAGAGTGTGCGGCGCTGGCGGCGGGTGTGGGAGCAAGACGGTGCTTCGGGCCTGCGCAGACGGGCAGCCACCGGACGCCCACCCAAGCTGGACGACACCCAGGTCGAGATGGTCCGGGCCGCGTTGGAGCAAGGTGCCCAGGCTCATGGTTTCGAGGCCGACCTGTGGACCCTGGAACGAGTCGGCGCGGTCGTCACCCGGGCAACGGGGGTGGTGTTGTCGAGGGCGTCGGTGTGGCGGCTGCTGACCGGCCGGCTCGGATGGAGCCTGCAACGGCCCGAGCGGCGGGCGGTCGAGCGGGACGAGTCGGAGATCGCCCGCTGGATCGCGCACGAGTGGCCGCGCATCAAAAAGGGGCCGTGAACACACGTGCCTGGATCGTCTTCCTCGACGAATCAGGCGTCTCCCTGCTCCCTCAGGTCCGCCGCACCTATTCGCCCCGAGGGCGGACTCCGCTCCTGCGGCACCGTCTGAACTGGAAGCGCGCGTCGATGGCCGGAGCCTTGGGCTACCACTCCACCGACCCCGATCGCGGGGCCCGCCTGTGCTTCCACCTCAAGCCCGGCAGCTACGACACCGCCGGGCTCATCGAGGTCCTGGAGCACGTGAAGGTGTTCTACCGCGGCGAGCGAGTGGTCCTGGTCTGGGACGGCCTGTCCGCCCACTGGAGCCGGGCGATGCGGGCCTGGGCCGCCGAACAGGACTGGCTCACCCTGGAACGATTACCCGCCTACGCTCCCGAGCTGAACCCGGTGGAACTCCTGTGGTCCTCGCTCAAGAAGCGTGAACTCGCCAACCTCGCCGGCGACCACCTCGCCGATGTCGCCGACGCCACCGAGCAAGGCATCCACCGCATCAACGCCAACCCCCGACTGCCATGGTCATTCCTCGCCCACACCGGCCTGACCATCCGCCCACCACACCCACCGAACTTACGAAAAGATCAGTAGGGCGTGTTTTAGAACTGGGGTCCGTGCCTCGCCTGGTGCCGTGATGACCGAAGCAGTCGTCAACTCCACGACGACATTTGTACAAGACCGATGGTCGACACCCCACGCATCATCACTCGCATGAATGAGTACGACGTTGAGCATGTACATGGAATACATGTGGTCCACGATGGCCCTCGACAGGCGCTACCGCTGCTGCTCATCCACGGATCGGGCGCCTCGGGCGGCTCCTGGAGCCCGATGGTCCCGGCACTCGCCGGTCATCATCACGTCCTCCGGGTCGATCTCCCGGGCTGCGGCCAGTCACCGCCCGCGGCGTCCTACGACGTGCCCGAGCAGGCGGTCCACGTAGCGGCGCACCTGGACCGCCTAGGCCTCGGTCCCGTCACCGTGGTCGGACACTCCAGTGGCGGCTATGTGGCCACCGCGCTTGCCGAACAGCGCCCCGACCTGGTGAGGTCGATCGCGTTGATCAGCACCGGCCCAAGCTCCGACGCGCTCCTCCCGCAGCCGCTCGTCCTTCGCGTCCTGCTGGGCCCGCCGTTCGGGCCTCTCCTGTGGTCGAGGCGTTCAGACGCGATGATCCGCAAGAGGATCGGGGCGACGGCTGCTCGTCCAGTGGATGTCCCGGACGACGTGGTCGCCGAGATGCGGGGCACCACGTACCGCACGTTCAGGACGGTGCTGCGCCGGAACACGGAGTACATCGCCGAGCGGAGTGTGCCCGAGCGTCTCGCCGCCCTCGACGTGCCCGTACTGGCGCTTTTCGGCGCTGCCGACCCCCGTTGGGAGCCGTCGTCGGTGCACCAGTACGACGCGGTGCCGAACGCGCGGGTCGAACAATTGCCCGGGGTCGGGCACCTGCCTATGCTCGAAGCGCCCGAGGCGACCAGCAAGCTGCTTCTCGATTTTGCGGCTTCCCCAGACTTCTCGGTGTCCGCGGCCCAGCCATAGCCGCCGGTCGGCGGTGGTCTTCCCGGAGTACAACGACCCGCCCCGTACGACGGATGCGGCGCCGTCCGGTGCGGCACGCGCCAACGCAGGTTCGAGTCAGCCGATGGAGGAGATGCCGCCCTCGCGAGCATCGAGCAGCTCGTCCCAGTGCTCGGACGCCCATCGGCACGCGGCGGCCAGCGGCTCCAGCGTGCTGCGGCCCAGCGGTGTCAGCGCGTACTCCACCCGCAGTTTCGGGTCGGCGTGCACCGTGCGTGACACAAACCCGTTCCGCTCCAAGCCGCGGAGCGACTGGGTGAGCGCCTTCGGGGTGACGCGGCCCAGTGGCACGCGGAAAGCTCGCCGCGCTGGCCGCCCTCGGACTGGACTGGGCAGCCGTGTAGCCGTGTGGAAGGCTGCATCAGGGTCCGTGCCGGACGCAGCCGGCATCGGGCCCTCTGCACGTATCGGAAGCGGGAGGACCGCGGCGACGCAATGCACGGCTTCGGATGCCGTGTTCGAATCAACCGAACACTTCCTTCCAAATTCGGAAGGCCAGGCGTCTACCCGCTGTTTCAGCGGTTCTGGGTCTTCATCCAGCGAACGAGAGCCTTTTAGACGGTGGGGGCATCGGGGCCGGCGCACGCCTCAACGAGAGTGCGGTTGAGCTCCCGACGAGGGATGCGGCTGCGCTTCAGGGCGTCGGCTATGTCCCGCAATTGCTGTGGTAGGAGCGGTCCGCGCGGTGGCTGAACTCTCGCACGTTTTGCATGCCCGGGGCTGCGGCGAGACCCTAGAAATGGCGAGGCTGCCGCCCGGCAGGCATGACTCGCAGTCGTTATGGGAGGTCTCATGGCTGTCCTGGTGGAGGTCGAGATTCCGGGAGTGACAGCGCAGCAGTACGACACTGTGGATCAGCGTGTGGGCGCGCGAGCGGAGCAGCCTCCCGAAGGGCTGCTGTTCCACACGGCGATCATCACGGACACAGGTTTGCGGGTCGTTGACCTGTGGGAGTCGACCGAGGCGTGTGAAGCGTTCATCGCGAACCGGCTCCAGCCCGTCATCAGGGAGGTGGGCTACCCCGAGCCGTCGTCCGGGCCGAAGTTCTCGAATGTGCACTATCACTTCGAGCGGCGGCAGCCGGTCGGCGCCTGAGGTTCCCCTTCACGGTTACGGGATGCTGTACTGGTATCCGCCGTCGGCCCAGACCTTGGTCATGCCGGGATGTGACGCGGCCAGGTCGTCGAGCAGGAGTTTGCCGCCGGTGGTGTCGTGCACGTTCGCGGCGGTGACGAGGACGGCCAGCACCAGTCCGAGCGTGTCGGTGATCAGGTGCCGCTCGCGCCCTTTGATCTTCTTGCTGGCGTCGATGCCCTGGCTGGTCTCGGCGACGTTTGCCGAGGTCTTCACGCTCTGCGCGTCCACCACAGCCGCGGTGGGCTCCGTCCTGCGGCCGTAGCCCGCCGTGTCTTGTCGCGTAACAGGTCATGGACCTGCTGGGTGGTGCCGTCGGCCTCCCATTTCGCGTAGTAGTCGTAGACGGTCTTGTACGGCGGGAAGTCGTGCGGCAGGTACTCCCACGGGATGCCGGTGCGGTTGACGTAGAGGATCGCGTTGACGATCTCTCGTAGGTCGTGCACCCGAGCTGCCATGCCGGGTCCGGCCCGTCTCGCCCGCCAGGTGGTGAAGACCGGCTCGATCAAGGCCCAGCGGGCGTCGGACACATCACTGCGGGTACGGAGGACGAACACTCACGTCTCATGCAACGACCACCCACTGCGCCAGTCACAAAAACATCCCAGAACACCAACTACCGAGATCAGATGCCCTCTGCCGCGGGCACCCGATCGAGCCAGCCGCCTCCACCTGCCGTTCGGGACCCTCCCGCACCCGGACATCTAGGTTCTCGTCCATGTGGTCGACTCTTGGGGATTGGCTTGTCCTCCTGACGACGTTCTTGCTCATCGTGCTGGAATTGGCAGCCGGCACGGGCCTCACCAAGCTGCTCTTCGATGGGCTCGGCGCCCTCCCTAGTGCCTACGAGGCGAGGGAAAGGGACGGAGGACAGGAACTGGCTGTGATCTGGGCGGCGTGGGTCATGCGCCTCGTCGCCGACGTGGTCTTGCTGCCCGTGCTGGGCGCGGCATACGTGGCGGCAGGTCTGCGGCTGCTCGATGCGAGCACGCCGACACGCCTGCTGCTGGCACTGCCGTTCATCGCCATCGGCATACCGCTGTTCTTGTCTTTCCTGTTCCTCTGGGACCACCCTGACGGCAGGGTGGGATTCTCCACCATGACGTTGGCAGTGATCGCCCTCCTGACCGGTTTCTTCGCCGGGGGGTGGGCCGTCAGCTGGGACTGCTGTGGTGAGGGCGGCTGGAGCGGTCGCGCATCCCGGACGCGCCCAGTTGCCGGCAGCGGCCTGCCCACCGTGCGGCGGTGGTGTGGCTGACCTGGAAGCGTTCCGCGGCCCTCCGCAGCGGCCAGCCGTCGTCCACGACACACCGGGCCAGACGCAGCCTGCCGGTCGGCGTCAGCGGAGCATTACGGTGGGACACGAGGGCCTCCTGCCGGTCGGCGGTAGATGTCGCAATCCACACCGAACCCAGAAGGCCCTCACCTGTTCAAGCACCCAGCATGCGTGTCACCAACGTCCTGGGACAGCACACCTAGATCCCCGCTTCGCCTCGATCGATGACGGAGGAGACGGCGCGGCTCAGGTTGCCTCTGGCCAGGCGCGCAGCAGGTCGGCTATGCGACTGGCTCGTATGTCACCGGTCTGATCCGGGCAGCCGGCCGCCACTTCGCGCAAGGTGGCCGCCTCGGCTTCGTCGGCCGTAAGGCGCCAGCGGAGCTTCGTTGCGACCCACTCGGCGACGTACCGACAGTGCACCTCGGCGGCAGGCGGTAGCCACCACAGGCGGCCACAGAGCGACCTCACGCCGGACACGACGTACGGGCCGTCCGCCCATGAACCCAGGTGAACGCCCATGCACACCGCCCACCGTCCCACCACCACAGTTGGAAAACGTGTTGGGGGCAACCCCTCACGAGTTCGAATATCGTATCCTCCGCCAGTGCCTCACCGGACACGATGTCGAATGGCCCCGTCGTTCGTGGTGGGGCCCTTCGAGGTTGTCGTTTTCGTCTCGGTCGGGTTCTCGGTCCGCTCCTGCTGCGCCCTCCGGGGGCTTTGCTCAGCCTGGCTGTCCGTGGGCTGTTTCGTTGGGGAGGTTGATCGTCTTGTACTCGGTGAAGGAGCTGAGCCCCTCGGGCCCGAACTCTCGGCCGATGCCGGATTCCTTGTAGCCGCCGAAGGGCGCGCCGAACTCGATTCGGTAACCGTTGATCGTCAGGCTTCCGGTGCGGACTCGGCGGGCGATCCGCAGGGCGCGGTCCTGATCATTGCTCCACACGCTTCCCGACAGCCCGTACTTGGAGTCGTTGGCTATGCGGACGGCGTCGTTGTCGTCGTCGAATGGGATCACGACGAGTACCGGACCGAAGATTTCGTCCTGGGCGATGCGCATGCGGCTCTCGACGTCGGCGAAGATCGTCGGTTCGACGTACCAGCCCTTCGCCAGGCGCGAGGGGCGGCCGCCGCCCACCGTGATCACCGCGCCTTCCTGCCGCCCACTCGCGATGTAGTCCTCGACCCGGCGTCGCTGGCGCTCTGCCACCAGTGGGCCGACCTCGGTGGCGGGATCGTGTGGATCACCGACCGTCAGCGCGGCCGCGGCCTGGGAGACTGCGTCGACGACCTGGCGGTAGCGGCTTCGAGGCGCGAGGATCCGGGTCTGCGCCAGGCAGTGCTGGCCGGACATCATGATCGCGTAGGGCATGAGGGCCGGCACGACGCTGTCGAGGTCGGCGTCCTCCAGGATGATGGCGGGCGACTTCCCGCCGCATTCCAGGGTGACCCGCTTGAACTGCTCACCGCAGAGGGCGGCGACCCGTCGTCCGACCGCTGAGCTGCCGGTGAAACTGATCTTGTCGACCTGCGGATGGCGCACCAGCGCCTCGCTGTTCGCCCGGTCGGCGGGGACGATGTTCAGCACGCCCGGAGGCAGGTGCGCTTCCATCGCGGCCTCGGCGAGCACGTACGCGTCGAGCGGCGTCTCGGGCGCCGGCTTGAGCACTACGGTGCAACCGGCGATGAGTGCGGGGGCGAGGTTCACCATCGTGAGGATGAGCGGGGCGTTCCACGGGACGATCTGCCCGACGACGCCAACCGGCTCCCGGAGGATGCGGGACGTGCCGGTGAGACCTGCTCGGTCCTGCTCGAAGGGGAAGGTCGCGACGAGCCCCCGGAAGTAGTCGAGGAGCATGACGGGAACCGGTGCCTGGAGCTGATGGGAGAAGCTGATCGGCGAGCCCATCTCCTCCGTGATCAGCCGAGCGATCTGCGGGACGCGCGACCGGAGATGGTCGGCGAAGGGCTCCAGGGCGTCCGCTCGCTCCTGAGGCGACATGCGCGGCCACGGTCCGTTGTCGAAGGCAGCACGGGCCGCGCGGACAGCCCTGGCAACGTCGGCGGGCGTCGCGGAGGGAGCCGAACCGATCTGCTCCTCGGTGGCCGGAGAGATGACCTCGAGCAGGTCGGCGGACTCCGGCTCGACCATGTCACCGCCGATGAAGAGTCGATCCTGGACGAGGGCCGAGGCTTGGACGGTCGCGTGCGAAGACATCGCCGACCTCCTTGTCGTCAGCGGGTCAAGGGCGCCGTGGTCCTGGCCCACCATTGGGTTGTCAGTCCCATGGTGGGCAACCGTGAGGTGACTTCGCATCACTGAGCCAACGCTGAGGTTTTTCACGCGCGACCATGATGTTCCCGCCACATGTCAGGCTCACCAGCCGCCGTCGGCGATGAGTGCGGCGGCCCGCCCACCGATCATGACCGTGGTCGCGTTGGTGTTCGCCGAGACGATCGAGGGCATCACTGAGGCGTCGGCGACGCGCAGTCCGTCGATGCCGCGCACCCGCAGCTGCGGATCAACGACCTTGCCGATCGCGCAGGTCCCGACGAGGTGGAAATAGGTGCCTGTGCAGCGCGCCACGTAGTCGCGCACGGCGGCCCCACGGACGGCGTCGGGCCCGGGCAGCACCTGCCGACCGCGCCACTCGGCCAGGGCGGACGCCGCGCCGATCTCGCGCGCCCGCTGGAACCCGATCAACAGGCGGCGCACGTCCTCCTGCTCGCCGAGGTAGCCGGGGTCGATCAGCGGCGCCTGTGTGGGATCGGGGTCGGCCAGTCTCAGCGTGCCGCGCGAGAGCGGCGTCATGACGGCGAAGCCGATGGTGTAGCCGTTCGGAGGGCCCTGAAGGTCCGGTGGGTGGAAGGGCACGTCGATGAAGACGAACTGGAGGTCGGGCTCGTCCACGTCCGGCCTCGTGCGCTGGAGCGCGGTGACTTCGCCGTGCTGGTTGGCGCCGGGCTCGACCGGCCGGCGTGCCTCGTAGGTGATGCCGGCGAGCGGGTAGTCGTGGAGGTTCGCGCCGACGTCCGGGAGGTCTTCGACGACATCGATGCCGAACTCGCGCAGGTGCCGCTTGACACGACGCCTCCGACACAACGTCTGACACGACCTTGGCGGCCTGGGCGGCGCCTTGGCGTCGATGGATCGACGCTGACCTTTGCCGCCCGAGTCCCTGACGATTTCCCCTACGGGGACGCGGGCTCATGCGAGCCGTCGAGATGCTCTGCGAGCTGCTTGCGCGAGGTGATGTCGAGCTTGTGGAAGACGTGGCGCAGGTGGGTCTCCACGGTGTGCAGGCTGATGACGAGCGCTTCCGCGATCTGCCGGTTGGTGAGGCCCTGGGCGGCGAGGCCGGCGACGCCGCGCTCGGCGCCGGTGAGTGCGTCGACACCGGTGAGCGCCAGCCGACGAGGCCGCGCACCGCCGGCTCGAAGCTCCTCGCTCGCCCTCTGCGCCAGCGCGGTCGCCCCACAGGACCAAGCTCCGTCCATTCCGCTCTCCAGCGCGGTCCGCGCCTCGGAGCGCCGACCCCGGCGACGCAACGAAGCGCCCAACTCGACGAGGGAGCGTGCCCACTCAAGGCGCGCCTGCGAGTCCTCGAGCACCGCCACCGATTCCCGCAGCAGGTCCACCCTCTCGTCCGGGGCGCCCGTCAGCGCGGCCGCGCGCAGTGCCACCCCGAGCGTTCCCGGGGCCCCGAACACCCGGGCAAGCTCGAGCTCTTCACGGGCCAGCCGACGTGCCGCATCGGCGTCCGTGCCTGCCAGCGCGAGTGCCGCCTGCGACCGCCAGGGCACGACAGCGGGAGTCAGAACCGCACCCTCCATCCGGGCGCCCAGGGCAAGCAGCTCATTGGTCGTCTCCGCCGTCCGGCCCTGGGCGGCCCGCAGCCGGGCGCGCGCGTCGATCAGAAAGGAAAAGAGCAGCAGAGGACTGTCGGCGTCGGCCAACCCGGTCTCGGTCAGCAGCCGCTCGGCGTCCCCGGTCTTCCCGCGTTCGATCATGGTGTCCACCAGCACGGCGACTGCCATTGGAGCGTGCAGGGAGTGAGCCGGCGGCCTACTGCCGGACGGTCCGGTCCCCGGATGGAGGTGCGCTGCCTCCAACGCGGCGCGAGCATCGGCCTCGGCTTCGGCCAGCATGCCCACGCGGTGGAAGAGCGTCGAACGGAGCACAGCCGCGTTCAGGAACTGCGCGGCCGACCCGTGTCGGCGTGCGTCCTCCACCTCGTCGTCGAGCAGCCGCCGGGCGAGCGAGTGGCTCTCGGCCAGGATCAGCGCCACGAAGAGCTGGGCCTTTATCGGTCCGCGTGCGAACTCGGGCGCCTGGTACCAGCTGCGGACCGCTTCCTCGGCCAGGCGGAGAACCCGAGCGGCCGGTTCGTTGGCGAAGAGTGCCTCGACCGCCGCCAAGCTGGAGATGTGGGGAGGGACAGGTTCGCCGGCGAAGGCGGGCGAGGCGACCTGCCGGACACGGTCACGTAGTCCGCGCGGTGTCGAGAGGTCCACCTGCAGGGCCCCGGCCACGGCTGCCTCCAGGAGCAGCGCGCCCTCGGAGTCCCGCTCGGTGGCCTCGGCGATGAGGCCGTCCAGAGCGGGTGCGACCTCGCGCGCGCGGTCGGACCACACCAGTGCCGTGCGCAGGCGGTACGCGATCTCGATCTTCGTCGCCATGTCGTCGGTGCACTCCAGCGCACGCCTCAGATTTTCTGCGGCCGCTTCGAACTGGCCTGCGTTCTGCTCAGCGGTACCGAGTTCGCGCAGCAACTCGGGCCTGGACGTGTCGTGTGCCGACTCCGCGAGTGCCCGCTTGAGGTAGCGCACCGCGAGGTCGGGCGCGCCCTTTCGGGTGGCCGAGCGGGCGGCGTCGATCAGGATGTCGACGACCTCTCCATCGCCGGCCGGGGCAGCTGCCAGCAGGTGCGACGCCACGTGCTCGACCGCGCCCCCCGCGTGCCACAGCAGCCGGGCGGCCTCCCGGTGCTCTCGCGCCCGCCTACGCGGGGGGAGCCCCGCATAGATCGCCCAGCGCACGAGTGGGTGCGTGAATGCCAGGCCATCGGCGACGCGCAGGATACTAATCGAGACAAGTCCGTCGACGGCCTCGTCGCAGCTTGGTGGGTCGAGCCCTGCCAGTCGGGCGGTCAGCACTACGTCGGCTCCGTCGCCCAACACCGCCACGGCCGCTGCCAGCGCCGTGGCCGACGGCGGCAGGCCCGCCAGACGCAGATTGGTCCACCGCGACACTGTTTCCAGGCCCATCTCGCCGACCTGCTCGACTGCTGCCGAGGTCGGCTGGGCACCCCGGGCACGCAGGGCGCCGATCAGCTGCGTGACCAGGAACGGGTTACCCCCCGTCATCGTCCAGCAACCACGGACGAACCCCAGCTCAAGGGGCACTGCCGCGAATGCGTCCTGCAGCAGGGTTCGTACTGCGTCGAGCGTGAACAGACCCAGTCGGACGATCTCGACCTCCGGGCCCGCGACCAGCTCCGTGAGCAGCAAGCCGTGAGCGCCGGGGTCCTCCGGGCGCACTGCCACGGTCAGCAGCACTGGCAGCCCGTCCACGCGCCGAGCCAGATAGCCCAGGAACCGCAGCGACGGCACATCGGCCCAGTGCGCGTCGTCGACCACGATCATCAGCGGCGCGCGCGCCGCCAGCTTCGCGGTCAGCCCGTAGAGCCCGTGCAGCGTGGCGAAGCTGCGATCGCCGCCGCCGACCGGTTCACCGAGACGATCGGCGCGGCCGCCGCCGAGCAGCCATGCGGAGGGAGCGGCAGCTCCTTCGAGCAACAGCTCACGCTCGCCGTTGTCCGCGCCCGTCAACACCGGCTCGAACAACTGCCTGGCGACGCCGAAGGCGAACTCGGTCTCCATCTGCCCGCCGCGAGCGCTGACCACGGCCACGCCGCTCTCCGCCGCAAGCTCCATCGCGGCTCGTAGCAGCCGGGTCTTGCCGATACCCGCCGAGCCCTCCAGCGCCACGACCGCGCCTCTGCCGGCCTTCGCCCCTGCGATCGCCGCGCCGAGACACCGCAGCTCGCCCTCACGCTCAAGCAGCCGCGGCTTGGCGCCGACCCGATCCAGTCCGTCAGGCACCAGAGACCACCGGGCGAAGGCCCGCTTCCATGGCGCACGCGCGTGCGCGACCGGACGGCTTCACGATGGCGATGGCTCTCTCTCGGTCTCCGGACAGCTGCTCCCGCCGCCCACCATCTCCCTCTCACCGTACGAAACCATGTGCTGGACGGCCACGGCTGAATACGGCGCTGAGCAGGCAGCCGAATCCAGACTCTGGTCGCAGTCCTGGCGAGTCCAGCACCGCCCACCGCCCGCCCTGGCTCGGTCACTGACGGGCGCTGGACCGACACCTCAGCCGTGCAAGCCCAGCTCGCCCGCGCGCATCCCGGCCTGGAACCGCGAACCCGCGCCGAGGGCGTTGAGGCGTTCGGCGACGCGGCGACGGTAGGTGCGCAGGGACATGCCGAGTTCCCGTGCGGCTGTCTCGTCGGTGGCGCCCGAGCCCAGCGCCCGCAGGACAGTCCGGCTCGGCATCGAGCTGGGGCTGGTCGCCGTGCAGGAACGCTGTGAGATCGGTGGCGGTTTCCCAGGCGGCTTCGAACATGCGCGTAGATCCCGCCGACGACTGGACGCGGTGGTCATGGTTTACTCGCGGCCTTCGGGGGCGTTCAGGCCGGCGAGGATCGCGAACCGACGGTCGATGATGATCGTCTCACCTCTGGACTCTCCTTCTCACGCCGGAGACGCGCGAGCCAGCACCCAGCGACGGATTAGGTCGTGTCCGCAAAGTCAGGGCAGCCAGAGTCGTAGGCAGGCGAGGGTGACCAGGGCTTCGTAGTGGCGGGCGCGTTTGTCGTAGCGGGTGGCCAGGGCCTTGTTGTGCTTGAGCTTGTTGAAGCAGCGCTCGACGACGTTGCGGCGCCGGTAGGCGGTCCGGTCGAGTCGGCAAAGGCCCTCGCCGCGGCGGATACGACCGTTGATCTGGTCGATCCGTTCCGGGATCGCGGCCCTGATGCCTCGCCTGCGCAGGTAGGAGCGGATCTTCGTGGACGAGTAGCCTTTGTCCGCGACGACCCGCTCCGGCCGCGTTCTGGGGCGGCCCGGCCCGCACCGGCTGACGTTGATGCGGGCCATGACCTGCTCGAACTGGGTGCAGTCGTTGACGTTTCCGGCGGTGATCGTGAAGGCCAGCGGTCGGCCCTGCCCGTCGCAGGCGAGGTGGATCTTCGTGGTCAGCCCGCCGCGGGACCGGCCGATCGCCTCGCCCGACCAGAGCCCCCTTTTCGGGCCCCGGCCGCATGCTGGTGGGCCCGCACGGTGGTGGAGTCGACGCACACGACTGTCCAGTCGACTGCGCCGACGGCATCGCAGTGCTGCTGGACGTGGGCCAGGAGCCGGTCCCAGGTGCCGTCTGCCGACCAGCGGCGGAAGCGTTCGTAGACGGTCTTCCACGGCCCGTAGCGTTCGGGCAGGTCCCGCCAGGCCGCACCCGTGGACAGCTTCCACAGAATCCCGTTGATGACCTGACGGCGATCCCGCACCGGCCGGCCCATTCGCGGCGGGGCCAGCAACGGCTCGATCACCGCCCACGATTCATCAGTCAGCTCATGACGACGCACCACGAACAGACCAACGACGCCGCCACTTTGCGGACACGACCTAGCCGCACTGGCGCATCAGTGCCTTCCCACGCCCGGCTTCACCGAGGCCAAAACGGCGGACATGCCTATCAGCTCGCCTTGGCCCGGATGCACGGAAATCGAGCTCTAGCGCAAGGGCTTCTTTACCGACCACTGACAGATCGAACAGCCGTGTCATTCACGTCTTATCCTGCGGTTGGGGCGACCGGTGCCGGTCGCCCAGAACAGGACACTCCACGATGACGACTCCCGTGCCGCCGGTCACAGAGCCAGACCCGTCCGCGCTGACCTGCCCGGGCGCCACGGGCACCAAGCCGGTAAAGGCGTCAACCGACGCCTGACACCTCTCGACAGCCGGGCGGTACGCACCATGGCGCGTACCGCCCGGACTGCCGCTCCTGCGGCCCGGTCAACCGTCAGGCCGTGCCGGCGTTTCGCGGCGGGTGAATCGGGTCACCGGTCAGCACCGAACAGGATGTCAGTGCCATCGCCCTGCGCCTCATACCCCTCCCCGTCCAGCACTGAAGTGCAGAAAAGCCAGTGCAAGACCCACAAGTACGGCCGCGGCGGCTGCCCCTGTGCCAATGGTGCATGGCACCGGCCATGGAGAAGTGGGGCCCAGGCGTGCGGTACATCAACACCCGCTCCTGACGTCCCCTAGCACTCCAGTCGTAGATCGCGACCTGACGTGGTGTCATTCATCGAGGGCGAGTCGGATTGGTAGTGGTGCCAGCGGGCTCGGGCATGGTGGTGTCGTCGCCAGTCGGACCAGTTCAGATGCCGGACTACCCGGGCGCGCATGGCCGGCGGCGGTAGGTCGCGGATGCTCGTGGTGAGCAGGTGAAACAGTCGCTGGGCCTCGGGGACGGTCAGCGCGATCGCGCCGCAATCGGCCGGCGGGTCCTGGTCGGGATCGTCCGAGTTCGGCGAATTCCGCTGCCATCTGCTCGGGATCTGCACTGCGGCGCAGTGCAGATCCCCCAGCCCTGGTCATTGTGTGCGGGGTCTGTCACCTCCGATACCGCTGCGCCACTGCCGTGAAGGCGGCCTTGGGCTCCCATTCCATGTCGGGGTAGGTCTGCCCCCGGCGCCCTTCGAGGAGTTTGACGATGCCCAGCCCGGCCCGGTCCAAGTCGTCCCTGGGGTCTGCGTCTGGGCGGTGCGGGTAGCCGGGCAAGGCGAACAGGAACACGAACGCGCTGTCCACGCCCTCGGTCTCGAAGATCTCCAGCAGTTCGCTCAGATAGGCGGCCTGGCCGGCCTCGTCACGCTCGTATATGCCGTTCAGCCGTACAGGGGCCTTGGTCTGCGGGTCGTGCTCGACCACTTCCAGCACCCGCCCGCCGCGGTCTCCCGCGCCGCGGTAGGCCGCGGTGCCGAACCCGGTGATGGCGAGCGGCTTCGGGCCTTGGGCCAGGGTGCGCACCGCGTCCCGGAACCGGTCGGCGACCTCGGCGGAGCGGATCAGCTCGAACGTCACGATGTCGAAGGGAGTCCAGTCGACCTGCTCGAACTGGATGGATGCGTAGGTGAGTTTGCCTTGGAAGCGCTTGCGGACCGTGGCCGCGGCCTCGCGGAGGAAGGCGTTGATGCGTATGCCGAGTTCGCGCATCGCTTCGGCCCGCCGCTCGGGTTGGCTCATCAGCTGCTCGACCCGCTCCTCGGGGCTCTGGCCGGGCAGGAAACCGCGGTTCATCACGCTCAGCTCGACCCCTGCGACGAACACGACTGTGGCCCCCTGCTGCCGGAGTCGTTCCGCTCGCTCGGCGCAGTCGCGGAAGAGCGTGAGGATCTGCTCCGGGTCCAGCTCCAGCGGATAGGGAGAGAACCAGACCTCCAGGCCGAGGTCGGCGGCGGCACCGGCGGCCAGCTCCAGTCGGTCCGGGTCGCCGCCGATGATCTGGACCGCGTTGCAGTGCAGGTCGTCGCGGATGATGGCGAGCTCGCGACGGACCACCGCAGGCTCGAAGTGCTCGCGGGACATCTGGCCGTGCACGACAAATCCGGTGTCGTAGGTCATTCCTCTTGCTCGCATGTGCCGTCCTCTCTATCGGTCCCGGTCGGGTCGGAGACTGACAGGATAAATGCGTGCACGCAAGTTTGCGCGGGCGCAACTTTGCGTGCACGCAGGCATGTGTGGAACGCTGACGCCGTGACGACAACACCGCCAGGGCTGAGGGAGCGGAAGAAGCAGGCCACGCGCGAGGCGCTACGCGAGGCGGCCCTGCGCCTGGCCGTGGAGCGGGGACCGGACCAGGTGCGGGTTGAGGACATCGCCGAGGCGGCCGGGGTCTCGCCGCGCACCTACAACAACTACTTCGCCAGCCGCGAGCAGGCGATCGTCTCCGCTGTTACCGCGGACCGGGAGGCGCGGCTCGCGGCGGCGGTCGCGGCCCGGCCCGCAGGAGTGCGCCTGGCCGACGCCGTCACCGAAGCAGTGGTCGAGCAGTACACGAACACCGGCGAGCGCGAACACGAGGCGCTGCTACTGATCAGCACCCAGACCGCGCTGCGCGACGCGTTCCTCGATACCACCGTCGGCATCGAGCCCCCTCTCACGGCGGTGATCGCCGAACGCCTAGGTGAGGCCGGAGCACACACAGCCCGCGTTCTCGCGGCAAGCGTGGCCGCAGCCGTTCGCATCGCGCTGGAAGGCTGGCTCCGGCCGGACGGGAACGCAGAGGCCGCCGGGGCAGAGGCCGCCGGGAGTTTCGGCGCCCGAGGGCTGGTCGTGCCCTCCGGCTCACTGCCCGACCAGCTCCGCGCGGCGCTGGCCCCGCTCGCGCCCGCGTTCGACGCCGCCGAGCGAAGCACCCAGCCGTGAAGGTGACCCAACTGGGGCACCGATGACCTGCGCATCCGCTTCGTCCCGGTGTCCGGCGCTGCCACCAGCAAGAACCCGCGGGCCACGTCCCTGGCCTGCTCAGCCGTCCGCATGCCGCCGTCATCGCCGGGCTCGTGGTCTTCCTCAGCCGGCTGCACCATCACGGTCTCCGGCGGCTCGGTACTTTGACCACTACCGACTCCCCCCGATGCACCGCATCAGCCCGCAGCCCACTCCCCCGCCCGACTCCCCAACCGCCCTGCCCGCCAGGTGGAAAGCACCGATGCCACCCCTTGAGATGGAGACAGACATATCACCCGAATACTGGCAGGCTGTGAATCCGTCACGCACCACGCTGAGGACCCAGCGCATGGCTCACGAAACCCCGACCATCCCGCCAGCCCCCACTCCTCGCCCCGACCTCTCCCTGGCTCAGGACTGCAACCCCTGCCATGAATGGGGCACCGTCGTCACCCCCGCCGGCCGTCACGAGCTGTGCCCGGCCTGCCAGCGCCCCACGAGCGAAGCCATCAACCCGCAGTGGCCCGGAGAACCGATCGGCCCGCGCGTCCGGTTGGCCACGACGCTCGTGAACCCCTGAACTGCTGAAACCCGCATAGGCGCTTAGTTGTTCTTTAACCTCTGCCCCTCCCTGGTGCGCCTCCTTTAACGGGGTGTTCATGGCGGCCTGATCAGACACACTGGTTCGGTGCAGCATGATGAAGAACAGCCGTTGTCCGGCGGCAATGTCAGCGATGGTGTCGTTCGAGTCGGAGATACCGTCCGCCGTCCGACCGGACCGTGGACTCCCGCAGTGCACGCCTTGCTCACGCACCTGAACGAGGTGGGATTCCGGGCGGCGCCTCGTCCTCTGGGCATTGACGACCAGGGGCGCGAAGTCCTGACCTTTGTGCCGGGACATGTGGTGTGGCCCGACCGGTTCTCTCTGGTGGAGCCCGCTCGGCAACTGGCTCGCGTGGCACGACTGATCCGGGACTTCCACGATGCAGTGCAGGGCTTCACGCCACCACCCGACGCGCACTGGCAGGTGCTGATCCTCGCCGAGGGCAGCGACATCATCGCCCATCACGATCTGGCCCCATGGAACCTTGTGATGGCAGACGAGTCCCAGTGGGCCTTCATCGACTGGGACACCGCCGGCCCCGGTTCCCGCCTGTGGGACGTCGCGTATGCCATGCACGGGTTCATCCCGTTGTCCGCGCATCCTGACTGGCAACGCCGCGACGCGGGCGATCGACTGCGAGTCTTCGCCAACGCCTACGGCCTCGATGAAGCCGAACGCCGTCGGCTGGTCCCTCTGCTAGGGCGCCGTACCCGTCCCATGCACGACTTCCTGCGCGACCAGGCCGCCCGGGGTATCCACCCCTGGGCAACACTGTGGGCCGCAGGCCACGGCGACGCCTGGCGAAGCGACGCCGAGTACATTGAACAGCGCGAAGACCAGTGGGTACACGCCCTGCTCGCCGACTGAGGCACTGAGGAAGCAGCGAGTCGGCTACGCGGCGTTCGACATACTGAGCCATGAACAACAGTCGGCCTCATCGGCGTGATCGGGACGGTTCTGTCCGTCGCGATCGCAGTAGAGACCCTGATTGCCGTGAAGGGATTCCCCGTGACGTCCGCTGCGCCTCTCCCCATACCCCGGGCCGCAGGATCGCTTCCGTTCATCGGCCACGCTCTGAAAATGCGCGACAACCTCGGCTTCATCGACTCGCTGCGCGACTCACGAGAGCCACTCGTCGAGATCGTCCTGCAACCCGGAACGCGCACCGTCGTGGTCCAGGACCCGGCCCTGATCCACCAGATGCTCAAGGCCCTGGCGCCCTCTCTCGACAAGGGCCGGCTCTATGACAAGCTGGGCCAGCTGCTGGGCGACAGCGTCGTCACCGCCACCGGCCGGCCTCACGTACGCAAACGCCGTCAGTTGCAACCGGCGTTCGCCCACACCGAGATCAGCCGGTACGTCGACATCATGCGTGACGAGATCACGGCCACGGTCGCCGGCTGGGAGCCCGGGCGGGCCCTCGACGTGCGTGAGGCGATGGTCGGGCTGAGCCTCGACATGCTGGCCAAGACGGTGTTCTCCGGCAGCCTCGACGACGCCGTCTTCCGACGGCTGCGCAGCGACCTGTCGGTGGTGATGAACGGCGTCGGGGTGCGCCTCATGCTGCCCGACTGGGCCGAGCGCCTGCCGCTGCCCTTCAACCGCCGCTTCGACCGGGCCCGGGCCGGCGTACGCGCCACCGTCAACACCGCCGTCGACGAACTGCAGGCCTCCGGACACGACACCGGGGACATGCTCTCCATGCTGCTGCGCGCCATCGACGAGGAAACCGGCGAGCCGTTGACCGGACATCAGATCTGCTCCGAGATCCTCACCCTGGCCGTGGCGGGCACCGAGACCACCGCGTCGGTGCTGTCCTGGACCCTGTACGAACTCGCCCGCCACCCCGACATCGAGGCCCGTGTCCTGGCCGAGCTGGACGAGGTCCTCGGCGAACGGCCGGTCGCCTTCGACGACGTGACCCGGCTGCCGTACCTGAACCGGGTGATCACCGAAACTCTGCGGCTGCACCACCCCGGCTGGCTGGTCACCCGCCGCACGACCGAGGAGACCCGGCTCGGCGAGTGGACACTGCCCGCCGGCATCGAACTGGCCTACTGCCAGCACGCCCTGCACCGCGACCCCGAGCGCTTCCCCAATCCGCTCACCTTCGACCCGGACCGGTGGAACGACGCCGCGCAGGAGCCTCCGCCAGGCGCGTTCCTGCCCTTCGGGGACGGCAAGCACAAGTGCATGGGGGACCGCTTCGCCCGCACCGAAATGGTCACGGCGCTCGCGACCATGCTGCGTGCGGTAGGGCTGGAACTCGCCGAGAGCCAGGCCATCCGCCAAGTCGCCCGGCTCACCGTACGGCCGCGCGCCCTGCGGATGACCGTCCGCCCCCGCAACCGCCCCCGAGCCGAGGTGGGCCACTAAAGGGTGTTGCAGAAGGTCGGGTTCGGGCAGGCCGGGGTTGTGCTTGACCTGCTGTTTCACCCAGCCAGGGCGAGGTTGTGCATGGTGGCGACGGCTTGGACGGCGTGATGGAGGCCGTCGCCCCTTTGGCGGCAGTCGCGGAGGATCTTCCAGTTCTTCATGCGGGCAAAGGTGTGCTCGACGCGGGCACGGACCCGGCGGTGTTCGGCGTTGTCCTCCTCCTGACCGCGCAGGAGGGGGCGTCCGGCTCGTCGGCGGTGCGGGATGATCAGACCGGTGCCCAGGTAGGCGCCGTCCGCGATCACCGTCGTCCCGGCCGCCGCGGCCGGCAGGTCCGACTCCCGCCAGACGTGGGCATCGGCTTTGTTTCCGGGCGCCGGCCGAGCCGAGGCGACGACCAGGCGGGTGTCAGCATCGATGATGACCTGCACGTTCGCCGAGAAGCGGTAGTTGCGGGAGGAGGCGCCGACCTGCCGATCGCGCACGGGAATGAGGGTGCCGTCCACGATCCACAAACGCTCGACGTCCGCGACGGGCCGCGGCGCCGGCTCCAGCGCGAGCAATGGCCGCAGGCGCTGGATGACCCGACACACCGTCGCCGAAGAGATCCCGAACAGCGGGGCGAGCTGCCGCATCGTGAGGTTCGTGCGGTAGTACACCGCCACCAGCAGAACCCGGTCCGCCAGGGGCAGGCACCACGGCCGGCCACCACCGGGCCCGTTCCCGCCCCGTTCCCGTACCACCTTCACCAGCCTCGCGAACCGGTCCATACGCAAGCCCGTGAACGTCTCCACCCACACCGGCTCAGCCCGCAACACCCCACCCATACAGGGAAAATGCCCGGAGCCGAGCCTTCTGCAACGCCCTTTAGCGCGCGTCTCGTGGATGGGTGGGTCAGTTGATCGGATGCGTCCGTCCGAGCAGTGATCACTGATGCGCGTATTTGCGGGCGTTCGTCATGGTCGCCCACCTGTGGGCCACCCGGATCGGTTACCCGGCGGCGTCGCCGTGTCGGCGGTGGTGGTGTCGTCCGGGCCGGCTGCGTACGGCGCCGGTGACAGTCCACGGTGCAATGAGCGCGGCGGCCAAGGAGAGGGCGGCCAGGAGGAAGAAGAGTGGTCCGTAGCCGCCGAGGGATACGGCCAGGGCGGCGCCTACGAACGGTGCGAGGGCTGCCGCTGTGTGGGCGGGCGCGGCGAGGAGGCCGGAGAGACGGCCGTAGTGGGTGGTGCCCCAGCGGTCGGTGATGGCGGTGGCCTGGAGGAGGGTGAGGTTGCCGCGGATCATGCCGGCCACAACCGACACGGTGATGAGCAGGGCGTACGGGCCGCGGACGGCGGCGAAGGCGACGGTGGTGAGACCCCCGAGCGCGATCAGGATCGTGGTGCGGGCGGTTGCGGTGGTGCGTCGGGCGAGGGCGGCGTACAGGGTGCGGCCGAGAGTCTGTCCGGCGCCGCCGATGCCGAGGGCCCAGGCGGCCTGGTGGGTGGTGTATCCGCGTTCCAGGAACAGCGGGATGAGGGCGACGACGACGGCGTACATCGCGAAGCTGGACAGGGTGAAGGCGGTGGCGAGTAGCACGAAGGCACGGCTGCGCCCGGCCTTGGCCGCGCCTGTGGCCGTGTGTGCAGGGCTCTTTGGGGCGTCGGGCCAGGGTGCGCGCAGTGCCAGGGCGTGGGCGGGGATGGTGACGGCGGCGAGGATGGCAGCGAGCGCGAGGTAGGTGTGGCGCCAGGACAGGTGGTCGGCGAAGGCGGCTGTCAGGGGTGCGAAGACGGTGGAGGCGAGTCCGCCGGCGAGGGTGACGATGGTCAGGGCGCGGACGTGGTCGGGGGCCCACCAGCGGGTGAGGGCGGCGAACGCGGGCTGGTAGAAGGTGGCCGCCATCGCGAGTCCGGCCAGCGTCCAACCGGCGAAGAAGACCGGCAGGTTCGGGGCCGCGGCCACGATCAGCAGGCTGACGACGCCGAGCGCAGAGCCGATGGTCATGACGGCGCGCGGGCCGCGCCGGTCGAGGATGCGTCCGACGCGGATTCCGGCGAGGGCGGAGACGATGAGGCCGAGCGAGAACGCTGCGGTGGTCGCCCCGGCCGGCCAGCCGGTCGCGGCAGTGATCTGGGGGTTGAGGACGGGAAAGGCGTAGTAGACGATGCCCCAGCTCACGATCTGCGTCAGGCAGAGGGCGGGTAGGGCGGCGCGGGGGTGCCCAGGTCGGTCACGAGCCGCAGCAGCCGCCCGCCGGGGCCTGCTCGTCGGCCGCTCCGACCGCGGTGGGGGCGCCGACCTGGACGAGCTGGGGCGCGGGCGCGCAGCAGCCGCTGCCGGCCTCCTGAGCGTCGGGCGCGTCGAACAAGCCCGCGCCGCCGCAGACTCCGGTCTCGGGGAGGGTGAGTTCGACGCGGTCGGCCGCGTCGAGGTCGCCGGCGATCGCGGCGGCGACGGAGCGCACCTGCTCGTAGCCGGTCATGGCCAGGAAGGTCGGGGCGCGTCCGTAGGACTTCATCCCGACCAGGTACACGCCCGGTTCGGGGTGGGAGAGCTCGCGGTGGCCGTGCGGGTAGACCGTGCCGCAGGAGTGCTGGTTCGGGTCGATCAGCGGCACCAGCTCGACCGGTGCCTGGAGGCGCTCGTCCAGGCCCAGGCGCAGCTCGCCGAGGAAGGACAGGTCGGGGCGGAAGCCAGTCAGCACGATCACCTCGTCGACCGTGTCCAGGCGGCGCCCGTCCTCGCCGACCAGGACCAAGCGGCCGTCGTCCGCCCGCTCGATCGCCTCGGTACGAAAGCCGGTGACCGCGTCCGCGTGGCCCTCGTCGACGGCGGCCTTCGCCGCCAGACCCAGCGCGCCGCGCGCCGGGAGCTGGTCAGCCTCGCCGCCGCCGAAGGTGGAGCCCGAGATGCCCCGCCGCAGGACCCACACCCCCTTCGTCCCCGCGCCGTCGTCGGACTCCGCGAGGTCGGCCAGGTAGGCGAGGGCGGTGAAGGCGGAGGCACCGGAGCCGATCACGGCGGTGCGCTTGCCCGCGTACCGGGCGCGGACGGCGGGGTCCTTGAGGTCGGGGACGTGGTAGGTGATCCGGTCCGCGGCGGCCTTCTCGCCGAGAGCGGGACCGCTCCCGCGCTGAACACCACGGGCATCGGGCGCGCCGCACGGAGAGGCATGAGGTTCTGGTCAGCAGTCACGATGCGCATCCTCGCCGGTGGCCACCCCCGCCCGCTGCGGCACCCCATCACCTTCAGTGCAAGACACCGGACGTCGGCCGGGGAGTCGTCCAGAGCTCTGATCGCACCCGGCGCCGACTCCCAGACTGGTTCGACGTGTGTCAACATAGACGCATGTCGAATGCGATGGTGCTGCCGCTGATCGAGCCCGCCGACGGCCAGGGTGTGGCGCCGTGCTGCCCGCCGCTGACCGAGCGCCCGATGACCGCCGACGAGGCAGAGACAGCCGCGCGGATGTTCAAGGCGCTCGGTGACCCCGTGCGCCTGCGGCTGTTCTCCGCCGTGGCCTCCCACGAGGGCGGGGAGGCGTGCGTGTGCGACATCTCCGACGTCGGCGTCTCCCAGCCCACGGTGTCCCACCACCTGAAGAAGCTGAAGGAGGCCGGGCTGCTGACCTCCGAGCGGCGCGGCACCTGGGTCTACTACCGCGTCGAGCCGTCCGTGCTCGCCGCGATGGGCAAGCTGCTGACCCTGCCGGCCGCGGCCTGACCAGAGATCGGGCGAAGGGGGAAGCAGTGAGCGGGGCACTGCGTGCGGTGGTCGTGCCGCTGGTGGCGGAGTACGCCGAGCAGGTGCTGGCGATCTACCAGGCGGGTATCGACGAGGGCAACGCCACCTTCGAGGCCAGCCCACCGGCCTGGGAGACATTCGACGCCGCGAAACCGCCCGAACACCGCTTCGCTGCCCTCGATGAACACGGGGCGGTACTGGGCTGGGTAGCGGCGAGCGGGGTCTCGGATCGGTACGCGTACGCGGGCGTGGTCGAGCACTCCGTCTACGTCCACCCCGCCGCCCGCGGACGCGGCATCGCCTCAGCCCTACTCAAGGCGCTGACCGACTCCACCGAACAGGCCGGGATCTGGACGATCCAGTCGGGGATCTTTCCCGAGAACGCCGCCAGTCTCGCCGTTCACCAGCGGGCCGGCTTCCGGGTCATCGGCACGCGGGAGCGGATCGGGCGCCATCACGGCGTCTGGCGGGACGTCGTCCTCCTCGAGCGCCGTAGCCCAGTGGTCAACTGAAATCCAGTTCGCACCGCTGAGCGACTGGTCGCGCACGCCGGGGCTGCCTCTCGACCTGCCCTCGCGCGAGCCAGCGGCAGAGGCAGCGGCAGCGGCAGCGGCAGCAGAGCTTGCATCCGGTACCCAGGTACAGGTTTACCGTCGGAGATGTCCCCGCCCGCACCGTGCGGGGACGGATGACGGGAGTGGTCACGATGACGACCTGGGTACCGCAGTCCTGCACGCTGCCCACCGCTGAGCAGCCGCTGCGGGTCGCGGAGTTCGACGCGCTGTTCGCCGAGCGGCTGACCGGGATGTCCCGGCCCGACCGGGTGCGCCTGGAGCTGCGGCTCACCGGCGGTCCGGGCGCGGAGGAGACGGTGCGTGATCTGGTGGCCCGCGAGAGCGGCTGCTGCTCGTTCTTCGCCTTCACCGTCCACCCCGGTCCGGAGCAGATCCGTCTGGACATTGCGGTCGACGGCGCGCACGAGGCCGTGCTGGACGCGATTGAGGAGCGGCCAGCCGCGGCGGCCGGCCGGGATGTGCGGTGACCGGCGGCGGCCTGCGCAGCGGGCAGGTCGCGGACGCGGCCGGGGTGAACATCCAGACCCTGCGCTATTACGAACGGCGCGGTCTGCTCGCCGAACCCGACCGCAGTCCCGGCGGGCACCGCCTCTACCCCGAGGAAGCGGTCACCGCGCTGCGGGTCATCAAGGCCGCCCAAAGGCTCGGCTTCACCCTGGAGGAGGTCGCCGAACTGCTGGAAGCCGGGCGGCACCGCCACGCCCGCCCCGTGGCGGGACTCCAGCAGCGGGCCGCGGCCAAGCTCGCCGAGGTCGACGCGAAGATCGCTGATCTGACCACCATCCGCACCGCTCTGGCCGCGGCCGTCGACGCCGGCTGCGACGACCTGACCGTCTGCGCCTCCAGCACATGCTGCCCCATTCCCTTCACCGATCTCGCCGAGGAGAACCGCCATGGCGGACCCTGCTGCTGACCCCCGCTCCCCCCGCGCCCCGAAGGCGCTCGGGACTCTGGCCGCCCTGGCGTGTGTGACGTGCTGCGCGCTGCCCGTGCTGATCACGGCCGGTGTTCTGGGCACCGGCGCCGGGGCGGTGGTGGGGTGGCTGCCCGCCCTCGCCGTCGCCCTGGCCGCGGCTGCCCTCGGCACCTGGTGGCTCGGCCAGCGTCGCCGCTCCTGCTCCTGCCCGCCGAAGGCCCCGGGAGACAGCGGATGCGGCTGCAAGGCGTCCGCCAATCCGCTGAAGATCAGCAGCACGGGCCGCCAGTAGGTCCGCCGGTATGGTCGTCGCTCGTTCCGTTGCCCTGTTCGTCGTCGCCGCCCTCCTCGAAATCGGCGGCGCCTGGCTTGTCTGGCAGGGCACCCGCGGGCACAAGGGCCGGATCTGGATCGGCGCCGGCGTCATCGCCCTCGGCCTCAACGGGGTGGCGACCACCTTCCGGTCCGACGACAACTTCGGCCGCATCCTCGCCGCTACGGCGGGATCTTCGTGGCCGGGATCGATCGCCTGGGGCATGATCGCCGACGGCTACCCCCTTGACCGCTGGGACGTGATCGGCGCGCTGGTGTGCCTCGCCGGGATGGCCGTGATCATGTACGCGCCCCGCAGCCACTGACCAACTCGGGATCAGGGTGACCGACTCGGGCCCGCCGGGTGGCGAGCGGCACTCCCGGACCGCGTTCAGCCTGGCGCGTCGAGGGTCAGCTGGCGGTGATGGAAGTCGAAGTGCTGGGTGGGATAGCGGTAGATGTCCGCGAGGGTCATGAAGTCCTTGAAGAACGGGTCCCATCGAACGGGATAGTGCATGCCGCGGGCGAGGGCGACTTCGGAGTCGGCGGCAAAACGCCGCTCCAACGCGCCGGTGACCCGGTCGAACATGGCTCCCATCCGCTGCGGGCCGACCACCCTGGCAGCCCCGCAGGGTCCGAGGTAGTTGACGAGGTCGAACGGCTTGGTCCCCGCGTCCAGCAGCCGGGCGAACTCACGGATCAGCCGCCGGGGCAGCCTGCTGAACGCACGCGCCATGACCAGTAGCACGCGGGTGAGGACGTAGCCGAACAGCATGTGCCACAGCAGCTGCCGGTTGGTCCACCGCATGCCGTCACTCGAGCGATCAAAGCCGCCCTGCGAGGCGGTGTCCAACAGAGCGTGGAAGGTCCGCCGTGCCCGCGCGTAGTCGTCGCCTACAGCCTGCCGGTCCATCGCCGCGTGCTCACCCATGATGCTCACCTGCACTCGTGCCCGAGGTGGATGATTCCCGCCCTGGTCGGAGTGGAACCGGACACAGGGGCGACGTCAGTCCCGGGCCAGAAGTGGGCCGAAGGTCTACTCGGCAATGCGCAGTGCTTCGGCCCTGAACTACCGGGCAGGACCCAAGCCGCCGGGCTCACCCTCGCCAAGATCCGCTCGGTCCCTGCCCTGCGCGACAGCGGCCAGGCGCCGTGCGCCCAGGTCGGCACGCTCATCGAGGAGCACCTGACGGAGATCGACCGACGGATGGCCGAACTCCGCCAGGGCCGCACCGTGTTGCGGGAGCTTGACCGCCGGGCCGCCGTGACCGACCCGGCACCCGCGCGGCCGGCGACATCTGCACGACCCTCCCCCGGGCCTGACACCGGTGCGCGCCGTCAGCCGCTCAGCATCTGTGCGATCTCCCGGGCGGCGTCACGGGCTGGTCGACCCACACCGATGAGCGTGGCAGAGGCCGGGCCGGTCCAGTCTCCGTAGCCGAGCAGGTGCAGGCGTGGTTCGCCGAGGGCGCGGGTGCCGTCGGTGGGGATGTGCCCTCGCGGGCCGCGCAGGTTCAGCGGGGCGAGATGGGCCAGCGCCGGGCGGAAGCCGGTGCACCAGATGACCGCATCCGCGCCGGTGTGGCTGCCGTCGGTCCACCGGGCGCCGTCGGCGGTGAGCCGGGAGAACATCGGCTTCGCCTTCAGGAGTCCGACGTCGCGGGCTGCGCGAACCGGGGGTACGGCGACGATGTCGCCCAGCGAGGCCACCCCGCCGGTGTCGCTGCGGCCGGCGTCGAGGGCGCGGCGGCGGGCGGTGGCGACGTCGAACAGAGCGCGGCCATCGATGTCGTCGGCCAGGAAGTGGGGCGGACGCTGGGTCACCCACGTCACGTCGACGTGGCCGTCCAGAGCGAGGTCGGCGGCGATCTGCGCGCCGGAGTTGCCGCCGCCGACCACGATGACGCGCTGGCCGGTGAAGTCGGCCGGACGGCGGTAGTTCACGGTGTGCAGCTGCCGGCCGGTGAAGACGGACCCGCCGGGGACGGCGGGGAGGAAGGGCCGCGACCAGTTGCCGGTGGCGCTGATGACCGCGCGGGCCCGCCAGTTGCCGGAGTCGGTCTCGACCAGGAGTCGGCCTGCGTCGCGGCGTACGGCCTCCACACGGGTGCCGTGCTGGACGGGCAGGTCATAGCGCTTTTCGTAGTCGGTGAGGTAGTCGACCACGTGCCCGGCGTCCGGGTAGGTCTCGCCTGCCTGAGCGGGCATGAGCCGCCCGGGCAGCGAGGAGTAGGCGGCCGGGGAGAACAGGTGCAGCGAGTCCCACATGTGCTGCCAGGACCCGCCCGGCGCCGGGTCGGCGTCCAGGATGACGTGGTCGAGGTGCTGGCGGCGCAGGTGGTAGCCGGCGGCGAGCCCTGCCTGGCCGCCGCCGACCACCACCACATCCGTGTGCTGCGTCACGGGGCCGTCGTCACCGCGCCGGCGGCGAACTTCCTGCGCCAGGCAAGTGCGACGTAGACCAGGCCGATGAGGACCGGGACTTCGATGAGCGGTCCGACGACACCGGACAGGGCCTGGCCGGAGGTGACGCCGAAGGTGGCGATGGCGACCGCGATGGCCAGCTCGAAGTTGTTGCCCGCCGCGGTGAACGCGAGGGTGGCGGTGCGGTCGTAGGCCAGGCCGAGGCCCTTGCCGAGGAGGAAGGTGCCGAAGAACATGATCGCGAAGTAGACCAGCAACGGCAGCGCGATCCGGGCGACGTCCAGCGGCTGCGAGGTGATGGTCTTGCCCTGCAAGGCGAAGAGGATGACGATCGTGAACAGCAGCCCGTACAGGGCCCACGGGCCGATCTTCGGCAGGAACTTCGCCTCGTAGTCGGTACGGCCCATCTTCTGCTCGCCGATGCGGCGGGTCAGGAAGCCGGCCAGCAGTGGGATGCCGAGGAAGATGATGACGTTCAGCGCGATGTGCCAGACGGACACGTCCAGGCCCTGACCGTCGCCGAGGTTCATCCAGCGCGGCAGCAGGTCGAGGTAGAACCAGCCCAGCAGGCCGAACGCAAGGACCTGGAACACCGAGTTCAGCGCGACGAGGATGGCGGCGGCCTCGCGGTCGCCGCAGGCGAGGTCGTTCCAGATGATGACCATGGCGATGCAGCGTGCGAGCCCGACGATGATCAGGCCCGTGCGGTACTCGGGCAGGTCCGGCAGGAAGATCCACGCCAGGGCGAACATCACCGCCGGGCCGACGATCCAGTTGATGACCAGCGAGGAGACCAGCAGCTTGCGGTCACTGGTCACGCGGTCGAGCTTGTCGTAGCGGACCTTGGCCAGGACCGGATACATCATGATCAGCAGGCCGACGGCGATCGGCAGCGAGATGCCGCCGATCTCGACCTTGGCGAGGGTGTCGTTCAGGCCGGGGATGGCGCGGCCCAGGCCGAGCCCGAGGGCCATCGCGGCGAGGATCCAGACGGCGAGGAAGCGGTCGAGCGTCGACAGCTTCGCGACGACCGATTCCTCGGTGGTCGCGGGTGCTTCAGTGCGGGTCACGGACAGGCCCTCTTGTTGTCGGCGGCATTGCGAGCGGACTCGGCCAGGTCGGCGAACTGGCCGGCGAGCTGGGCGATGACATCGGGCTTGACCTTGTAGTACGTGTACCGGCCGCAGGGCTCCGTCTCGACGACCCCGGCCTCGCGCAGCACTCTCAGGTGGTTGGAGAGGTTGGTCTGCCGGGCACCGGTCTCGTCCACCAGGTGGGTGGTGCACAACGTCTCTTTGGCGAGCAGGGTCACGATCTGGAGCCTGAGGGGGTCGGCCAGAACCCGGATCAGGTCAGTGTCGACTGACGTCATCATGGACTGATACTCTCACATCACTCCGAGCTGATACCAGCCGGGGCTGATGCCTGGGATCCGCATTCCTGCGCCCCGAAGGGGGTTCCCGTGACCGCCTCCCCGCCTCCTGTCCTGCCCGATGAGCGCCTCGCTTCCGGCATCGCCCGCCTCGCCCTGCGCTACCGCGGGCGTTTCTCCATGGAGACCATCCAGCGTCTGGTCACCGACTCCTACGAGCGCCTCGCCGAGCACGCCCGCATCCGCACCCACCTGGTCGTGCTGGCCGAGCACCTGGCCACCGAGCGGCTGGACGCGCTCGCGCATGTCAACGGGGCACCTGGCTGCGGTCTGCCACGGGTGCTGTTCGTGTGCAGCCACAACGCCGGGCGTTCGCAGATGGCCGCCGCCCTGCTCGCACACCGTGCGGGCGGACAGGTGGTCGTCTCGTCCGCGGGCACACTCCCGGCCGCCGAGGTCGAGCCGGCCGTCACGCAGGTTCTCACCGAGGCCGGGGTGGACCTCACCGACGCGTTCCCCAAGCCGCTGACCGACGAGGTCGTCCAAGCCGCCGACATCGTCATCACCATGGGATGCGGGGACGCCTGCCCCGTCCTGCCGGGCCGCCGCTACCTCGACTGGCCGGTCACCGACCCCGAGGGCGCCCCGCTCGCCGTCGTCCGCGGCCTCCGCGACGAGATCGACGCCCACATCACCGAACTGCTCGCCTCCCTGCCGAGCACCTGAAACCGCACCCCGCACCACCGCACGTACCGATGACGAAGGAAGAACCGATGTCCTCCAGCCCGCTCGCCTCCGTGCTGTTCGTATGCGTCCACAACGCCGGCCGCTCACAGATGGCCGCTGGTTTCCTCTCCCACCTCGCGGGCGACCGGATCGAGGTCCGCTCCGCCGGCTCCGTCCCGGGCGACCAGGTCAACCCCTCCGCCGTCGAGGCCATGAAGGAAGTCGGCATCGACATCGCCGACGCCAGGCCGAAGATCCTCACCACCGAGGCCGTCCAGGCATCCGACTACGTCATCACGATGGGCTGCGGCGACGCCTGCCCCATCTTCCCGGGCAAGAAGTACCTCGACTGGGCCCTGGAAGACCCGGCGGGCAAGGGAGTCGAGGCCGTCCGCCCCATCCGCGACGAGATCAAGACCCGCATCGTTACCCTGATCGCCGAGATCGACGCCAAGCAGGAGGCGTGAGCGGCGGAGCGGTACCGACAGTGACGGCGTGCGTGAGGTTGTCATCATCGGCTCCGGCCCCGCCGGATACACCGCCGCCCTGTACACCGCCCGCGCCCAGCTGAAGCCTGTGCTGTTCGGCAGCTCCATCTTCGTCGGCGGATCGCTCACGACCACGACCGAAGTCGAGAACTTCCCCGGCTTCCTCTAAGGGGTCGACGGCCCCGCCCTGATGGAGAACATGCGCGCCCAGGCCGAGAGGTTCGGCGCCCAGATGATCGACGACGACATCATCCCCGTCGACCTGACCGGCGACATCAAGCTCCTCACCGACTCCGCCGGCACCGTCCACCGCGCCAAGACAGTGATCATCGCGACCGGCTCCGGCTACCGCAAGCTCGGCCTGCCCAAGGAGGATGAGCTCTCCGGGCGGGGCGTCTCGTGGTGCGCGACCTGCGACGGGTTCTTCTTCCGCGACCGCGACATCGTCGTGGTCGGCGGCGGTGACACCGCCATGGAGGAAGCCACCTTCCTCACCCGCTTCGCCAAGTCGGTCACCGTCGTCCACCGCCGCTCCACCCTGCGCGCCTCGAAGGCCATGCAGGACCGGGCCTTCGCAAGCGACAAGATCTCCTTCGCCTTCGACAGCGAGATCGCCGAGATCAAGGAGGCGAACGGCATGCTGAGCGGCGTCGTGCTGCGCGACGTCTTCACCGGCGCCACCCGCGACCTGGTCGTGACCGGGTTGTTCATCGCCATCGGCCACGACCCACGCACCGAGCTCTTCAAGAGCCAGCTCGACCTGGATGGCGAGGGCTACGTCAGCGTCGCCTCCCCGTCGACGCGCACCAGCCTGCCCGGGGTGTTCGCCGCCGGCGACGTCGTCGGCCACACCTACCGCCAGGCCATCACCGCCGTCGGCACCGGAGCGGCCGCAGCCCTGGACGCCGAGCGCTACCTCGCATCCCGCAACGCCACCCAGGCCGAACAGGAGCCGGCCGCGGTCCCGGCCTGACCGAACCGCGCCGCGGACCCGCCGGGGAAAACGTCCTGGCGGGCCCGCACCGTGGTGGGCATCGGCCCTGGCTGCTCCCTGAACGCGCGCCAGGGGCTCGGCTCACAGCGTTGAAGGTGGCCGGATCCGCTCACGCGATCCGGCCACCCGACCCGCTGGCACGCCCGGAACATCGCAGATCTGCGATGTTATGCAGCCGCCGGGTCCGTGGTCCGGAACGCCATGAGGGGCGTGGCCCTTGAGAGCCGGATGGGCCACGGCGGTGGGCGACGCCGATGCCGGCTTACGCGCGGTGGAGTTTCCAGTCGCCGACGTTCTGGGCCCGGTTGTAGTAGGCGTTGGTGCACACGTCGTACTTGCCGCCGGCGGGTCCGCCTCCGTTCGTCTCCAGGAAGCCGCCGTTGTCGCCGTAGGTGTTCCACAGGTGGATCACGTCGCCGGGCCGGACGCTCTGGTCACCGGGGCTGGACGCCTGGGCGAAAAGGCGCCAGCGGCCGGTACCGGGGGCGCGGTCCTGGTCCTTGGACGTCGAGACGTTGTACTTGCCGCCGCTGTTCTGCTGATCGGCGGTCGCGTGCCTGTTGGTGTCGAGGTAGCCGCCGTCACCGCCGTAGAGGTTCCGCAGGTAGACCAGGTCCCCGCTGACCACGTTGGCACCAACGGCCTTGCCCTCGGCAGAGAGGATCTGCCAGGTTCCGGTGCCCTCTCCCCGCGTGGGCGAGTCCGCCGTCGACACCGCGTACTTCGCCCCGCTGTCGCTGCTGTGGCCGTTGGTGTCCAGGTAACCGCCCGTCCAGCTGCCGTAGCCGTTCTGCAGGTGGATCTGGTCGCCGTACTTCAGCTCGTTCGCCATGCTTCTCCCTTGGTCAATGGAAGGCATGCGACGGTTCCCGACCCGATGGCCAGGTCATCCCCCCGCAACCATCCAAGTCTCACAGTCCTTGGAGAGGCCTTGGCCTGCTCCGGATGCCAAACCGCCCGTGAGGGGGGCGCTGGAAGCGCGACCGCGGTTCACAAGCACCAGGGCGCACGGAACCGGGCTTCAGGCCGGCGGACCCACCACCACCCCTGCCCGGACGGCGGGTGCTGCGGCCGCCGGCCCGCCCACTATGGGGGCTGCGCGCTCATCAGTGGACAGGCTGGTCGTTGCCCGCTTCGGCAGCCAGGCGCCAGATGCCGGTTGTCCGTGGCGAGTTCGTCGACACGAGCGCCGGCCGACGATCCCGAACGACGTCGAGCCGGTGCCAGGATCTATTCCGGCACTGGCGCCGAGCCGGAGACCGCAACGCCTGCCCGGCGGAAGTCCTCCAGAGTCGACGCTGTGGTGTCCGGGGCGACGCCGACCGAGTAGTCCAGGAGTACCCGGGCGCTGAACCCGGCCTTGACGGCGTCGAGGGCCGTCGCGCGGACGCAGTGGTCGGTGGCGATGCCTACTACGTCGACCTCTTCCACTCCCCGCGCACGCAGCCAGTCCGCCAGGGGCGTGCCGTGTTCGTCGGCGCCTTCGAAGCCGCTCTTGGAAGCACTGTGGGCTCCCTTGAAGAAGACGGCATCCACCTTGCCGCCCGTGGCCGTGGGAGCGAAGTTCGGGTGGAACTCGCCGCCCTCGTGCCCGGCCACGCAGTGAACGGGGAAGCTGTCCTTGAAGTCGGGGTCCTCGGAGAAGTGGCTCCCCGGGTCGATGTGGTGATCCCGGGTGGCGACGACGTACTGATAGTCAGCCCCCGCACCGCGTTCCACCAGATCGGCGACAGCAGTCGCGATCCGCGCCCCACCCGAGACCGGAACACTGCCTCCCTCACAGAAGTCGTTCTGCACATCCACGACGATCAACCCTCGGCTCATCACGAACACCCTTCAGCACGACGGAACACCCCCCGCGTTCTACAGGCCGCCGCACGCCCCCGGGAGACAAAAGCAGCTGCGCTCACCCGCATGGACCACGGTTTTCACCACAGGAACGTCCCGCCCTTAGGCCATGCGCGTGCACAGGGCCGGTACACCCGGGGATGTCGCCGTTCCCGGGGCAGACGACATCGGCCAGCGCCCCACCGCCTGGGGCGGCGGGTTGGGCAGGCCGGTTATGCGACTTGCTCGTACGTCACGGTCTGCTCCGGGCAGCCGGCCGCCACCTCGCGCGGGGCCGCCACCTCGGCCTCATCCGCTGTGAGACTCCAGATGAGCTTCGTTGCCACCCACTCGGCGACGTACCGGCAGTGCACGTCGGCGGCAGGCGGCAGGCGGCAGGCGGCAGGCGGCAGGCGGCAGCACGATTCCTGAGCCGGTCGATCAGGTCCGCAACCGCAGGCGCCGCGGACGTGGCGGTGGCCGTCCGCCCTTCTTCGGCCGCGAGGACTACAAGGCCCGGCATGCGGTCGAATGCGGGATCAGCCGTCTCAAAGCAGCACCGGGCCGTGGCGACCCGGTTCGACAAGCTTGCGGTTCGGTTCGAGGCGACGGTTCAGGTCTCGGCGATTCATCAGTGGCTGTGAACCCTCAGTCTGCCGTCGTGCGGATGCCCCAGCAGGAAAGGACGGGCCTGCGGTCATTACGGAGGAAGAGCGCGTTTCCTGGCATTGGCGCGGGGCGGTGTGTATGGGGTTGCACCTTCCGTAGCGGCATGTGGTCCGGTGGACTTACGTCCCGGTCCCTTGAGGAAAGGTCCCTGCTCATGCATTCGTCTTTCATGCCACCCCGCCAGGTCAAGATCGGTGACGCGGCGGCCTTCGCCGGCACCACGCCGCGGGCGATTCGCCATTACCACGAGATCGGGCTGCTCCCCGAGCCTGAGCGGGGCGGCGATGACCGCCGCCGCTACGGGTACGAGGACATGATCCGACTGCTGTGGATTCGCAAGATGGCCGATGCCGGGATTGCCCTGGACGACATCCGTGACGCCTTTACCATCGGCACGGCTTCCGCCGGTGCGGACAGCGGAGACGGTATCGCGGGCATCCTGGAGCGGTTGGAGGAAACCCTCGCCGAGCAGGAGGCGGAATTGCGGCGGCAACGGACCGCCGTGCAGCGGATGCGCACCGAAGGCAGCCGGATGGGCCTGCTCTCCGACTTCGTCACCGAACGCCTCAAGAGCCTGCCCGAGGGCTCCCTGCGTCAGGCGGACCTGGACAGTTTGCTGGTCACTGAGCGGATCTTCGGCCCGCTCGGCGCGGCCGTCCAGGCCACCCGCTTCGTCGTCCTGGCCACGCATCCCACTCTGCGGGAGGATTCCGACCGCATCGATGACGCCGAGGAGGCACTCGATGACAGTGTCGCCGTCGATGATCCACGGGTGGCTCAAGTGGCTGTCGAGCGGCACACCTTCGAAAGCGCCCTGCAGGCCGTCATCGAGGAGTCCGGCCTGGGTAAGGACGACGATGACCTCTTCGACGCCTGGGACACTTTGCACCCTGCCACGGCCGATGACGGCGAGGGCGAGGCCGACCTCCGCTCTGGCAGGCGGGAGGCTGACTCCATGAGCGTGTTCGAAGCCACCGGCAAGATGCCCTACGACTTCTCCCCAGCCCGCCTGCGCTGTATGGAACTGGCCGAAGAACTTTCGCCCAAGACTCACCCGCTACCGAAAACACGGCCTAGGCGACGTCCGGGATGTCGTTGAGACCGCCGTGGATGCCGATCGAGTTCAGCGGCCTGACTGGGAAGCGCCCTGCACCAGCTGAACGACCACGTCCAGGATCCCCTTCTTCTCATCGAACCGGCTCCGGGCCTGCGTACGCCGGCGCAGCCGCAGGATGATGATGACAGGCAGCAGAACCGCCACGTTGATCGTCACCAACATCAGGTCAGCCCTCCCCCACCAGGCACGCGTATCCACCGACTTGTGTAACCCGAAGGACTTCGAGCGGCGGTCTGCAGCGGGGGGCTGTACGAGCCGCATCAGAGTCGGGACGCCGCGTGTCTGTGGAGCCGACCTCACAACGTGCGCCTCCAGCAGCTGCGTGCAGCAGCCGGTAGCGGAGCCTTTCGGCTCGGCGGCCAGTTCGCCTTCAAGCAGCGCGGCCGCCCTCACGCTCGCGCTCGGCGTCCTCGCGGTGCGCTGGCTGCCGCGCGAGGAGCGGGACACGACGGCCGAGGTCCCGGACCGGCAGGAGCAGGCCGTGTCCTGAGTGCACGGAATCCGCATGTCCTGAGCAGGCGGGACCCGGTATGCGCTGAGTACGCGGGGCCACGTCCCCCGCGTACAGCCGCCCCGCTTCTTCCGTACGGACGCCCCCGCCCTCTTCGCGGGCGTGCCCCGGGAGGAGCGCGGGCGGTTTCAGCGCTGCTCGGCCCGTACGGTCGTCGACTCCGGCTCGTCACCCCGGCCGCTTTGCTGGCTCAGCACGCGCAACGCGTCCGCGGAGGTCGCGTCGTTGGGGGTGTAGATCTCGACGCGGTGGTCGGGGCTGTCGGGCTGGAGCCACACCTGGTAGTCCACGCTCACCGCGCCGACGGTGGGGTGATGCAGATGCATGGCCCCCGTCGTGCAGTCGGAGACGTCACCCGTCGCCCACATCGCGCCGAAGTCCGCGCTGTGTATAAGGAGTTCGCCGATCAGCCCGGCGAGCCGGGCGTCCGTGGGGTAGCGGCCCGCGGTGAGGCGCAGATAGGCGACGTGGACCTTGGCGAGATCCGGCCAGTTGCGGTACATGTCGCGGGTGTGCGGGTCGAGGAAGAACATCCTGGGGATCGACGGACGCCCCTGCGGATTCTGTGGCGCCTCGAAGGGGATGTGCTCGGCGACCAGCGCGTGCCCGGTGCGGTTCCACGCGAGGACGTCGCCGCGCCTGCCGAGCACCACCGCGGGCGTGGTCTCGCCCAGTGACTCCAGGAGGGTCAGTACCCGTGGGTGGGGCTCCTCGCGGGGCGGTTCGCCCAGACCGGGCTTCACCGACTGCCGGGCGAGGTTGTGCAGATGGACGGTCTCCACCTGGTCGAGCCGGAGCACCCGGGCGAGCGCGTCGAGCACCTGCTCGGAGGCGGTCTCGGCCTGCCCCTGTTCCAGACGCGTGTAGTACCCCGCGCTCACACCCGCGAGCTGGGCGAGCTCTTCCCGCCTGAGACCGGGGACCCGGCGGGAGGTGCCGTAGGTCAGCAGACCGATCTCAGCCGGAGTGACCCGGTCACGACGGCTCTTCAGGAACGTTCCGAGGCTCTCCATGTAACGAGCGTAGGACGCTCGCCCGCTCCGTGGGTGTACCTGTCGGGTGTACCCACGCCATGGGGATGGCTGTCGGCCACGCCGTGCCCGAGTGTCGGCACCATGACTCGACAGTATGCGAACAACGCACCCGGACTGCGGGCCTGGCTCGGGCTCGCGGTGGTCCTCGGCCCGGTCCTCCTCGTCTCCATGGACGGATCGATCCTGTTCCTGGCGATGCCCCGGATCAGCCAGGCCCTCTCGCCCACCGCCGACCAGGCGCTGTGGATCCTGGACATCTACGGCTTCGCCGTCGGCTCCCTGCTGGTCGCCTTCGGCAGCATCGGCGACCGCTACGGACGGCTGAAGCTCTTGATGATCGGCGCGACCGTGTTCGGACTCGGCTCCGCCGGGGCCGCGTTCGCACCGACCCCCGAACTCCTCATCGCCTGCCGGGCGCTCATGGGCGTGGCCGGGGCGACCCTGCTGCCCTCGGCGCTGGCCGTACTGAGCGAGCTGTTCCCCGATCCCCGGCGCCGGGCCCAGGCCATCGGCATCTTCGCCGCGGCCTTCGCGGCCGGTTTCGCCATCGGTCCGGTCATCGGTGGCGCCCTCCTCGGCCAGTTCTGGTGGGGCTCGGTCTTCCTCGTCAACCTCCCCGTCATCGTCGTGTTCCTGGTGTTCGCGCCGGTCCTCCTCCGAGAGGTCCGGTCGGGCGGGACGGGCCGCGTCGACCCGCTCAGCGTCGTGACCTCCGCCGGGGGCCTGCTGCTCACGATCTACGGGATCAAGCACCTGGCCGCCGACGGGATCTCGGCCCTTCCGATCATCACGATGATCGCGGGCATCGCCGTACTGACCTTCTTCGGCCTGCGCCAACGGCACCTCGACAACCCACTGATCGACTTCTCCCTCTTCCGCGACCGCGTCTTCACCATCGCCGTCATCACGGGCCTGCTGCCCCTGGCCGCATGGTCGGCGGCGGCGTACCTGTCCGGCATCTACCTCCAGTCCGTACTGAACCTGAGCGTCCTGCACGCGGCGCTCCTGGCCCTCCCGGGCGCCGCGGCCCTCACCATCTCCTGCATCGTCACACCGGCCGTCGTCGAACGCATCGGCAAGCGGGCCGCGCTCCTCGTCTGCCACTTCTCCATCGCGGGCGGCCTGTTGCTGCTGCTCCCCATCACAGTCGCCGGCGGGATCGGCTGGTACATCGCCTCGACCGTGATCGCCGGACTGGGATACGGCATCTCCTTCGCCGTCGTCGCGGACACCGCGGTCGGCGCGGTCCCCCCGGAGCGTGCGGGCTCGGCCGGCGCGATCGCCGAGACCAGCAACGAGATCGGCAACGCCCTCGGCATAGCGATCCTCGGCTCGCTCGCGGCGCTGCTCTTCCGCCTCCAGGGCCCGGACCTCGCCCCCACCCTCGACGAGACCCTCCAACTGCCCTCCCTGCTCCCCTCCGTGATCCGGGACGCGAAGTCCGCGTTCGTCACCGGCCTGCACGTCGTCGTGGTCGCGGCGAGCCTTCTGCACGCCGCCCTCGGAACGGCCGCCCTGCGCTGGCTCCCCAAGTCGGCGCCGGAGGAGCAGACCACCGAGGTCCACGAGGAGCCCGCAGAGGAGCGCATGGCGAGCAGGCCGTAGCGGGGCCGGACTGACGAGTGAGGCTAACGATGCGTCGCCGCCGGCCAGCCGGATCCGGATCGCAAGACCCGTCTTCGTCATCAGGGCCGCCGCATGGGTCTTGGCCGTCGTCACGCTCAAGTGCAGGACCTCGCCGATCTCCCGGTTGGACAGGCCCTCGCCGACCAGGGCCAGCGCCTCACACTCGCGCGGGTGTCAGGTCCTCCGGCGGCGGAGGGGGAGAGAGGGAGCGGGCTCCGGCGTGGCCACCGCCCGATCGATCCGAAGCGGTGGAGGGTCGAGCAGACCTACGGCATCCTGATACTGCACCGGCGACTGGTCCGCGACTACGAGCACCGCCCGGCCTCTTCCGCGTCCCGCGTGTACTGGGCGATGACCCAGGTCATGGCCCGCCGGCTCACCGGCGCGAACACTTCCACCTGGCGCGAGGCGCAGACGGTGACCGCGTGAACCTCCAGCACCTGCTCGACGCCCTCGGCATCCAGGAGGATGCCGCCCGCGCCCTGGCCGACGGTCTCCGCGGACAGATCACCGAACTGCAGGCTCGGCTGCGGGAGGCCGAGATCCACCTCGAACACCTCGCGATCACCCGGAAGACTGTCACCGGCCTCGCTGACCGACTCCCGGCCGTCCCGCCGAACCTGCCCGAGAACCCGGACTACCCCCGCATCGTCGCTGTCTTCAACGAGGTCACCGGCCCGCTGAGGGCCCGTGATGTCTTCGAAGCCCTCGACCACGAACTGCTGCCGAAGAACATCGAAGGCACCCGCGCCAAGCTGAAACGCCTCCTCAAACTCGGAATCCTCACCGAGGTCGACGTCAGCAGCTTAACCAGGAAGCAGCAGCCTCCCGAAGCCCCGCGACCAGCAGCCCTGCCCAACCCTCGCCCAGAAGCGGACATCAGTTCGCGGATCCCTCTAAGGGGGATATTCACCCCTGGTCAGGCGCCTAAAGTCGGTTGAAGCCGGCGAGGCGGGGCGAGATGACGAAGGGGAATGATTCACCGTCGGGAGTCTTGAGGGCCGCCACGATGTCGTGGTCCGGTTCACCGAATATCTCGAAGTGCTGCACGGTGCAGTGCTCCATCACCTCGCGGATGTACGGGTCCGACAGCCGCCAGTGGGCGCGGATTGCATCGGAGTCGCGGTAGAGCTGAAAGCTATGCGCCAGCATCCGCTCCTCATCGATGAAGACCTCCACCATGATCTGGGGACCGTGCTCTTGAGTGAATGCCACCGCCCGCGCGATGGCATGCCGGAAGCCGTCGAGGTGGCCGTCGGTGATGCGCATGGTGTTGCGGAAGAGAATGGTGCTTTGTTCGTGATCTTCATGCGTCAAGTGTCATATCTAAACCAAAGTTGAGGTCAAGGGCGCAGCTCGGCCGAGAGTGTCGGCGACGGTGTTGGCGCTGTTGGAACGGGCATCAACTCCCAAACCGTCCTCTCGGAGACAGCGCCCCCAACGGGCTTCCCGAGGCCCTGTCTGGTGCATGAGCCAGCTGATGGCACCGAGAACGAGGCCGTACTCGTCAGCTGACCCGAAGACCGACCGCCAGCGTCAGTTCAAGGACCCGGCGTGGCGATGCGAGGTCCGGAAACAGCTCCCGCAGCTGCGACATCCGGTACCGGACTGTCTGGGGATGGACGAACAACGCCGCCGCCACCTCGTTCCGCCTGCCCTGGTGCAGCAGCCACTCCCGCAACGTCTCCTCCAGCCGTCGCGCGGTCGCGAGAGGCAAGTTCCGCAACGGTGCGAGGGCTCGGGCACGCAGGTCTGCGAGCGCGTCCACGTCGGCGCTCAGCACCAGCTCGGGCAGGTGGTCCTCGGTGTCGCGAATATCGGAGGAGAGGGAGCGCGCGCGTACGGCTCGTGCGTACGAGGCGGACGCACGAGTCCATGGCCGGGCCGGGCCGACCACGGCGGTGCGGTCGGTCAGCCGCCGCAAGAGATGTGATCGGTCCGCATCGGGGACGAGCAGCACACCGGTGGCGTCCGGCAGATCGTCGAGGACGAGGGTGCTCGGGTCGAGCGCGCGGTAGGCAGGCCGGGCCTGGGCGGAGGGCAGCAGGACCGCCGTCAGCGAAACCGGAGGCTGCCATCCGGCCCGTTGAGCAGAGGCCAACAGCACGTCCGGGCTCGCGCCGGCGAGGAGGTCGCGGGCCAGGTGTTCCAAGTGGCGCTCGTGGGCCCTGCCCCGGGCGGCCAGTTCGTCGGCGTGGCCCGCGGCGCTCGCAGCGGAGAGCTCGTCGATGTAGGCGAAGGTCAGCTCGGCGAACTTGGCGACCTCGGCGGCGGGCAGTCCTGCGGGTACGGCACCCGCTGCCAGGCATCGCCAGGCCACGCGGGCGCCGACGCGGTATGCGCTGAGCAGGGCGTCCATCGAACGGCCGTCACGCACCTCGCCGCGGCCCAGCTCGTAGGCTGCGTCACCGGCATCGCCGCCCGTGGCGTTCCCGCTCGCGAGGTCCAGGTAGTGCCCCAGGGCGGTGCGGACGGCTCGGCGGATGGTTCCGCCCATGCTGCCCGAAAGGGCGTTGGCGTAGGAAGGGACCTCGTCGATGATCGCCTGGACGACCTCGTCGGCGGTGGTCTTCAGCGCGGCCCGAAGTGCGGTGACCGTCGTCTCGTCCAGGGCCAGTTCGCTGGCCCTCCGGATTGCATGGCTCATGTTTTGTTCCCTGCGAACAATTCAGCCGATCAGATTCACGTCCTGCGGTCAGGACTTTACGCCTTGAAGCGCAGCAAGCTGGAGTCATGACGAGTGCAGCCCTCCGCAGCAGGGCGTGGAAACTGCTCGAGATGGTCACGACACCGCTACTGCCGTCGGACTACCTCGACCTGGTCAGCCCGCTGCGTGCGGGCGCTGACCTGCGTGGGCGCATCGAGGCCGTGCACCCCGAGACGAAGGACGCCGCGACCATCGTGATCAGGCCGGGACGGGGCTGGCGCGGCCACACAGCCGGTCAGTACATGCGGATCGGGGTCGACGTCGACGGGGTGCGCCTGTGGCGTGCCTACTCCCTCACCTCGCCGACCAACCGCCCCGACGGCCGCGTCACGATCACCGTGAAGGCGATCCCGGACGGCAAGGTCAGCAACCACCTGGTCCGCAGGGCCAAACCGGGCACGCTGATCCAGCTCGACCAGCCGACCGGTGACTTCGTGCTGCCGCAGGCCAAGCCCGCCAAGGTGCTCTACCTGACGGCCGGCAGCGGCATCACGCCCGTGATGGGCATGCTGCGCGACACCGAGTTCGACGACGTCGTCATGGTCCACTGCGCGCCACAGCCGCAAGATGTGATCTTCCGCAAGGAACTGCTCGACCTGGTCGCGGACAAGAAGCTGCGGCTCACCGAGGTGCACACCGACACAGACGGCATGCTCGACATCGCCCGTCTCGACGAACTCGTGCCCGACTGGGCCGAGCGCGAGACCTGGGCGTGCGGGCCCGCGGGCCTGCTCGACGCCGCCGAAGAGCACTGGACCGAGCACGGCGTACAAGAGCGCCTGCACACCGAACGCTTCCGCCCCAGCATCGTCGTCACCGGCGCCGGCGGCGAGGTCACGTTCAGCGCCACCGGCACGACCGTCGACGCGGACGGCGCCACGCCGTTGCTGGACATCGGCGAGGAGGCCGGCGTGCTCATGCCCTCGGGGTGCCGCATGGGCATCTGCTTCGGCTGCGTCACGCCGCTCAAGGCGGGCGCCGTCCGCGACCTGCGGACCGGCGAGATCACCGAGGCCGAGCCGGGCGTCCTCATCCAGACCTGCGTGTCCGCCGCGGCGGGCCCCTGCGACATCGAACGGTAGGAGCAACTTGACCGCCATCGACCCCACCGCCCACCTGACCGCGGAGCAGATCGAGGAGCTTGGCCGCGAGCTGGACGCGATCCGCGACGAGGTGATCGCCAGCCGCGGCGAGGGGGATGCCGCCTACATCCGTAAGGTCATCTCGGCGCAGCGCAAGCTCGAGCTGGTCAGCAGGGGCGTGCTGCTGTTCTCGATCTTCCCGCCCGCGTGGCTGCTCGGCACCGTCGGCCTGTCCGTGGCGAAGATCATGGACAACATGGAGATCGGCCACAACGTCCTGCACGGCCAGTGGGACTGGATGCGGGATCCGAAGATCCACTCCACCACCTGGGAGTGGGATCACGTCTCGCCGTCCGACCAGTGGAAGCACTCGCACAACGAGCTGCACCACACGTACACCAACGTGATCGGCAAGGACAACGACCTCGGCTACGGCATCATGCGCGTCGACGAGGACCAGAAGTGGCACCCGTTCCACCTCGGCCAGCCGTTGTGGAACTTCATCAACGCCTGCTTCTTCGAGTACGGCATCGCAGCGTACGACCTGGAGCTCGGCAAGAACCTGCACAAGCGCCGCCGCAAGAACCCGGAGTTCCGCGCGCGGGCCAAGGCCGTGGGCCGCAAGATCCGCAAGCAGGTGCTCAAGGACTACGTGATCCACCCGCTGCTGTCGGGCCCGTCGTTCCTCCCCACACTCGCCGCCACGTTCACCGCGAACCTGGTCCGCAACATCTGGTCCCACTCGGTGATCATGTGCGGGCACTTCCCCGAGGGCGTGCAGGTCTTCGAGCGCCGGTCGATCAAGGGCGAGACGCGCGGCCAGTGGTACCTGCGCCAGATGATGGGCTCGGCGAACATCAGCGGCAGCAGGGCCATGCACTTCATGACCGGCAACCTCTCGCACCAGATCGAGCACCACCTCTTCCCGGACCTGCCGAGCAACCGGTACGCCGAGGTCGCGGTGAAGGTGCGCGCGCTGTTCGAGAAGTACGAGCTGGAGTACGTCACCGGGCCGCTGCCCAAGCAGGTGTTCTCCGCGTGGCGCAAGGTCGTCCGGCTCTCACTGCCGAACAAGAAGCCCAAGGTCAAAACGCCGGGCCGCGAGCAGGAGCTCCTCGCGGCCTGATTCCCGGATCCCGGGTGTCAGATGAGCTGGAGAGCCGAAGTACACGGGGAACCGGCCCATCCGGTAGTAGAGGCTGGCCGGCCAGGAACCGTCGGGCTGCTGAGGCTGGGGAAGCAGGGTGCGCCGCTGGTCCTGGCCGGCGGTGAGCGAGAGGTTGTCGGCCGCCAGCGTCCAAAAGGCGCCGGTGGCGCACCCGCGGAGGGAGAGCCGCCCCGATGCTCGGTGGCCGCTGCATGCCCTCCTGCGGGCACGTGGCGACCATCGTGGACACCCCCCTTTGTCCGCGACCTGACGGCGGCCGGTAGCGAAGTCTGTCTAGGGGAAACGCCCGCTCCTGACGGGCCCGCGCCGCATCGGACAAGGGGTGCGTGGTCGGCCCGACCACGATCGGACAAGGGGTGCGAGGTCGGCCCGACCACGACGGGACAAGGGGTCATGGTCGGGCCGACCAGACTCACCAAGGGGGCCCGCTTCGACCCTTACAGCACCAGTTCGTGTGACTTCGATTGATAGGTGACCCCGTGCCCTCGGGCGTCGATGAGGTCGGCGGGCTGCGAGGATCTGTAGGTGGCCCTCATGAGGATCAAGGGGGCACTGCGCCGTCGCTGACCGGCTGCACGGACAGTCGGGGAACGGCTATGGCAGGACGCACGGAGGCAGGTCCGGGGCACGCGGTGCTTGCGAACGGACACGCACTTGGCCTAGCGCTTGCGTCTCGATACCGTCGTGCGGTGGTCACCGAGCCGGACAACCTGACATGGCGCGAACGCCGGGCGGCTCGCCGTTGGCTCCGTACCTTGCGCCAGCACCGGGACGGCGCCACCAGGCAGCGTGCGTGCTGGCAGCTCGGGCAGACCGGCGTCCCCGGGGCGGCGGAGGCACTCGCCGACGCTGCCGCGCACGATCAGAGCGACTACGTTCGGACCTCCGCGCTGATGGCGCTGGCCCGACTCGACGCCAGGCCGTTCGCCGACGTGTTCAGCCACGCCCTCAACGACTGGAGCAACATGGTGGTGGAGGCCGCGATCAAAGGTCTGATCGCGGTCGGTGACCCGAGCCATGCCGAGGACGTGGCGGTGCACCTCGACCACGAGCTGCACGGCGTGCGGCGCGCAGCATCCGCCGCCCTGCACGAGTGGGGCTGGGCCACCGATGACGTCCGCCGCGCCCGGGTCGCGATCGCCCGCGAGGCGTGGTCCGAGGTCGCGGCGCTGGATGCGGGCGCGGTTGCCGAGGTGGCCAGGCTGCTCGCCAACGACCGGTACTGGTTTACGTATAATTGGGATGAAGAGCGCCAAATGGGGATTCGGGCGCTTGAGCAGCTTATGGAACGGCATGCCGTGCAACTCTCCGATGCCGACCTGCTCGTCGTGGAGGAGTTGGCGTCTCTCGAAGCCCCGGCCGTCAGGGGCAGAGACGAATACGGGCGCCCCCTCTATTACCGGGAGTTCGACCTGACCGGCTTGCGGCGGCTGTGCTCGGTGGAGTTGAAACGCAGGGCGCCTGATGAGTGATGCAGGGCAGCCCCAGGGTGCTATCGGGCCACGACGTCCCGGGACCGCCGATCACCGGCGGTACAACCGGATGAGAAGCCCGGCCTGACCTGCACACTCGTCACGCGCATGGGGGGCATGCCCCGCCCTCCAGCCACTCGCCGACAGCCGGTGTGGGTGGCTCACCGCGTCGGGGAGGGGCCTTAGTCGTAGACGGGATCTGCGACTGGACGTTGCAGGTGATCGATCCTGCGTTCTCGAAGCGCATGGTGAACTTCATGAAGTCGCCGCCCCTGATGAGCCGTCGCACGTCCCGCAGCACCAGATGGGCCTTGCCCTGTTCCAGCTCCACGAGCTGGTTCACCGGAAGATCCACTCCGCCGGGAAGCGGCTTGCTGTCGGAGTCGACGATGTCCACCGAGGCCGCGTTCGGTGTGCTGGCACCTACGAGATTGCCGGCCTGGTCGCTCATGTTGTGGAGCCCCACGTAGGCGGGGACGTCGTCTCCAGGCTGCCACGGCTCGCCCAACGGTACGGCCACGTGCGCGTACCGGATCACGAGGTCGCCGACACGGGCGTTCCGGCCCGGCGCATCCCAGTCCGGCAGGAAGAAGTCCTCATCCCCGCCGCAGCCGCTTGCGGTCAACGCCAGAGCAACGGCGGTCGCCAGGAGGGTGCACCGGCCGCGGTGCGCAGCGTCAAAATCGGACACTCCGAGCAGGGACGACGGCCCGACCGGAGGTGGGCACGGCGCCGCTGGTCTCGCTCGGACGTGAAGTGGGTCATTTCGGGTGGGGCGTCTAAGCTGCGCCGCAGGGACGCATGGGGCCGCCCAGCCGGTCCGGAGCTCGGCCACGTCGCCGAAGCGCCCGCGCCGGGCGCGCGTGGCTCAGTTGCCGTACAGCCAGCTGCCGTACTCGGCGCCGTCCACGAGGAAGTGCAGGCCGAAGGCGCCGGGGAACAGCACCAGGGCCAGCACCCCGATCCGCAGCAGGACCGGGGCCGCGACGGTCACGGGTCCGGCCTGGCCCCTGACGGTGCGCCAGTCGCGACAGCGCCGGATGTCTCCCCCGCAGGTCCACCAGAAAAAGAGCCCGAGGAGGATCCCCACCACGGCCACGAAGACGGCGAACAATCCGACGACGCCGAGGAACGTCCTACGGTCGTGGTGGTCGCCGACGAACAGGGAGGCCACCCCGAGCAGGGGCACGGCGGCCAGCCCGTACAGGGCCCCATGCGCGGCTACTTCCCGGATCCGGAGCAGGGGTCGGATGATCGCGTCCTCGGTGCGCATACGCGGCACCGTAACCCAGCCGTGCCGCCGGGATCACACCGCCTCTGGCCACCCCCGGATCGGCCTTCGAACCGGGCGCAGCCCGACGATGACGGGCCCGGACTGGCAGGGGCGTTCCGGGCTTCGATCTGCCGTGACCGGTACTTCGCGTCCCACTACTCGCCGTGCCCCAGGAGCATCGGGTAGAGGCAGGCGGCGCCGGCGGCCAGGCCTCTACCGCCGCAGGCAACGTGCCTCTACGTCCTTCGAACGGGTGAAGGTCTCTGTCTGTGCGCAACCACCGGACCCGGGTGCGTGTCCTGCACAGGCGACACCACCCGCTCGACCATGGGGAACCCGCTCTTGCGCAAGAACCTCGTCACAGCTGCCGCTGTTGCGGCCGGCGCGCTGACCAGCCCTGTCCTTTATTCCCGCACACGCCGCCGATTACAGCTCGGTGTTGAACGGCCACGACACCGACTCCGACACCCACAACGTCGTCTACCGCGACAACTGCAACTCCTGTGGAACAACGACAAGGACACCATCCACCCGTACAAGCCCTCAGGCAGCCGCGACGACGTCCACACCTACACCAAGCACAACGATGACCCCGACCGCAACGGATACATCAACTTCCACGGCTAAAGCCACCCCGCCCCAGGCCCGGCCCCGCTGCGCAACCCGCCTCAGCCCAAGGCTGGTGCGCTGAGGCGAAGGCGCCAGCACTGCGATCCCAGCGCATCCGTGCCCAACGCACCACCGCCCCGCCGGTCGGCGAACACACCGAACGCCCGCGCAGCTTCACCCTCTCGCTCGCGCGCATCGGGCCTTGAACGACCGCTGCCCGCCACACAGAAGAGAGCTGCTGTGGTCACGGGCACTCGAAGGGACAACGAGCTCCGTGAGCGAGAAAAAGGGACGTCCGCACCGCAACGGCCGCACAGGAAGGACAAGTCAGAGAAAGGCCGGCCGATCCAAGCGCGCTTCGGGCAAGCTCGTGCGCCTGTACCGCCGCTACCACGCGTGGCGTGCCCCGTTCCCGCTGTGGGCGCGGATCGCGTGCGACATCCTGTTCTGGGCCATCACCGCCGCAGCGGCCTACATCGCAATCGGCAGCCTGTGCGGAGCCATCCTCATCGCAGCTCCCCTCCTCGGGTTCCTCGGACTCGCATCGCGCAAGGAGCACGACGACGGCATCGACTGGAGCGACCACCGCATGGGAGGACAGCCCAAGAACCCCGGCCCCAAAATCTAGTGCTGTCCTTGTCCTCATCAACCTGGGCGCCGACCTCGACGAGCTAGCCGCGCGCACCCCGCGCAGCGGGCTGCGTGCACCGGTCGGGCAGCCCGGCCAGCCCTCTCCCTCCTCAACCGCGCCATGTACGGCGCCGTTGTCAGGACCTCTTACGAGGTGTGCGGCCGGCGCTTCAGTGCTCGAAGACCGCCGTCGCCACCGGCACTGCCAGCAGCAGGCTGAGCCCGACCAGAGGGAGGCGGTCCAGCCACAGGATGGCGGCGAATTCGCGCAGTGTCGCGGCCAGCCAGTAGGCGGGGGAGGTCGGCGCGCCCACGACGTGCACGGGCACGCCGACGCGGCGGGCCAGCAGGGTCGTGCGGTAGACGTGGAAGCCGCTGGTGACCACCGTGGCACGGTGGCCGGGAGTGGTGCCGTCCACGAGGGCCGCGCTGAAGCGGAGGTTCTGCCCGGTGTTGACGGAGCGGTCTTCCCGCACGATCCGGTCGGCGGGCACTCCGCGTCCGCGCAGATAGTCGGCCATCGCGTCCGCCTCGGAGCGGACCTCGTCGTTACCTTGGCCGCCCGAGACGACGAACACCACACGAGGCGTGTCCGGTGCGCGGGCGGCGTCGATCGCGAGGGCGCGCTCCAGCCTGCCGGTCAGCAGCGGGCCGGGCCGGTCGCCGTTGAGCCCGGCGCCCAGGACGACGACATGGGTGGTTTCCGGCAGGGGGGTGCTACGGCCCCGGACGTACACGTAGCCGGCGAAGACGATGAAGAGCAGAGTGAGGTATCCCGCGGCCGCGTTCACCGCGACCACGAGGGCACCGAACGCCTCGCCGCCGACCGCGTGGAAGACCGCGTCGAGGCCGAGCACCGCCAGCACCGCGCAGCCGGCGGCCCCGGTCGCCAGCAGGGCTGCCTGCGGTCCGTAGCGCCGGACCAGGAGGACGCCGTCGGCCAGCAGCAGCAAGCCCAGCGCGAGCGCCAGGAGCAGGGCGGCGACGGCGAGGACGGTGGCGATGGTCGGGTGGGCTGCTGCACTGCGACCGGCCACGCCGAGTCCGGCAGAGGTCACCGCGAGGCAGAACAGGACGGCGGTGGAGAACCGGTGCGGTGCCAGCAGGGCGTTGACGACGCCGCCCGCGGCGAACACGACCGCTGCGAGGTACTCCGGGTACTCCGGCATGTGCCGCACCGCTCCGCTCTCCCGCCCGCCGGGCCGCTGCCCGTACCCGCCCGCCTCTCGCCGCCCGCGGGTTCCCGGACCCGGTACGGACGGCTGCCGGCCATCCTCCCAGACCTGCTGTGGTGCGCCGAACGCGGGCGAGCGGTGGTGCGTTCGGCGGGACCGGCATGTCGTGCCGGTGGTGCTGCCCGGCGGCCGCGCAGGAAGCACACGGCCGGGGGGGGCGTCAGGAGTCGCCGCGCAGGACGCGACAGGAGGCCTCGACCATGGGGATGGGTGGGGTCGAAGGCCGTGTAGGCGATTCCCAGGCGCGCGCCGAGGGGTTCCGGCGCGGCCCCGTCGTCGCAGTAGTAGTCGTCGGTGGCCCACTCCGCCAGGGCGCACTTCGCCGCGACGAGCAGCCGGTCGGGGTCGTCGCTGCCGGGTGGACCAGCATCATCAGTCCACGAGGCGGTCGTTGACGTGTGCGCCGGGTTCTGGATCGTCGCGGACCGGTGGCGGCGGTAGCAGCCACGTGACCGACGTGGACGTGGGCGGTGGGGACCGGCTGGCACTGGCGGTGGTGCAGTACCGGATGGCCACCACTGAACAGATGCACCTGGTGATCGCGCCGGGGTGCGGATCGAGCAGACGAGGCGCCGGCTGGCCAAGCTGCGCACCGAAGGACTGGTCGGCCGGGTCGCCCTGCCGCGGGCCGGGCGGACCCGGGTCTGGTTTCCCACCCGGTACGGGGTGCGGGTCGCCGGTGAGCGGCCGGAGATGCGAGGGCGGCGGCCGCCGAAGACAGTGGCCGATCCGACCGCCGTGCGGCTGCGGATCGGCCGTGGGCTGACGGTGACCGAGGCAGCGGCCCTCTACTGCCCGAAAGCCCGTCGGCAGTCCGCTGTACAAGACGCAGCGTTGCAAGGTGAACCATCACGCTGTTCCAGGCGTCCACAGGAGGGAAACGCAACTCTGCCTATCCATCAAGGAGTTCATCATGTTGGATCGTCGCTCTCTTCTGCGGACCAGTGGCGTGGCGGCAGCTGGCGCGGTCGGCGCCGCCGCTTTGGCCTCGACTGCTGAGGCCTCTTCCACACCGTCCCGTGGCCATCACTTGCTTGATCCCGACCCGACCGCCGGCGTAACGCGCACCTTGCTCCAGGAGAACCCGTCGCCCGCCGAGGGCTGGAAGACCGTGCAGACCCTCGTCGAGATACCTCGGCGTAAGGAATCGGGCCGCCACAGCCACCCGGGAGTGGAGGTCGGATACATCGTCCGCGGCGACGTACTGATGGAGTTCGACGACGGGACCACCCTGCGGCTTCGCACCGGCGACCCCTTCTTTATCCCCACTGAAACCATCCACAATGCCCGCAATATCGGGAAAGTAACAACGATGATGCTGTCCACATACGTCGTCGACGAGACCAAGCCGCTGGTGACCACGCACACCCATTGAATCTCTTTCAACTGCATAGTCGCAGGTCAAGAGAGTGTGGGCGGTTTGGGCGGTATGGCTGATCCGTCGGGTTGAGCAGCGGGTTCTGCGCAGGCCCCTCAGGACTTCAGCCGGGCGAAGGCGCGTTCACTGCGCCTCGCTTGCGCCTTCGGAGTCTTCACCGTGTCAGTGGTGCATGGCGTCGGCCATGGAGAAGTGGGGCCCGGGTGTGCGGTACGTCAGCACGCGCTCCTGACGAGCACCGAGGCCAACGTCTGACCGCCCATGAGCGACTGTTTTCAGGCCCAAGATCAAAGATGGGCTGTTGACGTATCCGTGTCGTTGTCTGGGTCATGTTCGTTCTCGGTTCCGCGAGAGCATGACGTGACCGTCTTCGATTACCGCGAGTGTCCACTGGTTGACGCTCTCCGCGGCGGTTCTCATGCTGGTAGGAGGGGCTGGTGGAAGGGACCGCAGTCGTGCGTGGTGGGCAGAGTGGTCTTCCCCGCGTGCTGACGGCAGCCGAGACGGCGGCGCCGGTGGACGCTGTCGACGTGGTTGCGGAGGACCTGCGGCGGCGTTTCAAGGCCACGAAGGTCTCCTTCCTCATCGTGGACCTGACGGGCAAGGCGGTGGCGCGGCTGTCCACCGCCCCTTCGGAGGGTGGCCGGGAGGCTGAGCGGATCCCCATGTTCGGCAGCGTCTACGAGGAAGTGATCCGTACCCAGCGGCTGTACCAGGAGGCGACCGGGCACGGGCATCGGGTGATCGTGCCGGTCACCAACCGGGGGGATGCGATCGGGCTGCTGGAGCTGCTCCTTCCGGCCGACCCCGGCGCGGACGTCCTCGATGCGGTCGGGGAGGCCGCCCACCTCCTGGCCTACATCGTGATCGCCAACGGGCGCTTCACCGACCTCTACACCTGGGGCAAACGCTCCAGACCCCCCCCACCCTGGCGGCAGAAATCCAGTACCAGCTACTGCCCCCGTCACTGTCGTGCGAGGCCGCACAGTTCACCCTGAGCGGGAACCTGGAGCCCTACGAAGACCTCAGCGGCGACACCTTTGACTACACCCTGGACCACGACACCCTGCACGTGTCGGTGACCGACCCCATGGGCCACGACATCGACGCCGCTCTGGCCGCCACCCTCCTGGTCAGCGCCCTGCGCGGCGCCCGCCGCGCAGGAGCCGGCCTGGCCGAGCAGGCCCACCGGGCCGACCAGGCACTGATCGAACACAGCCACGGTCACGCCACCGGACAGCTCCTGCGCATCCATCTCCACACCGGACAGGCCCAGCTCGTCAACGCCGGCCACCCCTGGCCACTGCGCATGCGTGACGGGACTATGGAGGTGATCACCTGCAAGGTGGACCATCCCTTCGGACTGTCCGAGTTCACACTCCGCCCCTACCGTGTTCAGGACCTCGATCTGCGCCCCGGCGACCGTTTGCTCATGGTCACCGACGGCATGCTCGAACGCCACGGGGAGACGGTCGACCTACCCGTCCTCCTCGAACACACCCGCCACCTGCACCCGCGGGAAACCGTGCTGGCGCTGACGTCCGCAGTCCGGGACGCCGCCGACGGCCGGCTCGCGGACGACGCCACCGCCATGTGCCTGGACTGGCACGGCCCCCAGGAGACCCAGCGGCACGTCAGCTCCGGCGCAGACACCGGGCAGGCCTCAGCTGCCCGCACCAAGCAGCAGCCATGACCAGGGCGCTCCCCATGAGCGGCGGCACGGAACGCGGGGCCGGTGACGTAGTCCATCGCGCCGCTCACCGCGACGATCACGCAGCCGCCCGTTCTGTCGAGCCCGTGAGCTCAACGACTCGGGTGTCCACGGCCGTGGACGCTGTCTGCGGCAGCGACCGGCCGACGGACAGGCGTGCCTCCAGCGCGGGCGAGTAGCTGTCGAGTGGCTGGTGAGAATGCGACGGTGTGCCTGGGGAGGCCAGCACCGTCCCCTTCAAGGATCCAGTCGCACAGGCGGTCCAAGGGCGGTCACCCGGCCGGTCCGGGGTTAAGAAACAGCCTCTGAAGGACCTTGCCTCAGGCGGCTAGGCTCCCGCGACATGAGCAGCCACCAGCCCTCCGTGTCGGACCGCTTCATCGGCGAGTTCCGGGAACTTCGGCACGGTCGGCCTGACGGACCTTCGCTCCTTGCCGCCGCACGCGACGAAGGAGATCAGGACGAACAAGCCCTCGCCCGACCGCGCGAAAGGGTGGTTCTTTCCGCCCCCGGGCCAGCGTTCATGACGTCCTCAGCCCTGACATGAGCTGATCGGCGCGTTGTCCTTGCTCACCGACGGCCAGTGGTTCTGGTATTCCGACCTCGCCTACTACGTCGAGCGCTTCCACCTCACCGCTGACCAGCCGTTCGTCCAGCACGCCTGAAGCCGGAACTGGACTCCGCCCCAGCTAACTCATGACGACCTCGTCAGGATCGCAAAGGTCGTGTTCGAAGACGAAGGCGCTTGACTCAGCGCTCGACCTGCCTGTGCATGGCCTTGCCCAGGTCGAACCAGACTCCAGCGCACGCGGCGGAGAGCGGTTCACGCTCCTCTTGGTCCTCACCGAGCCCCTTGCGCTCCCCCACACCGACGAGAGATGGGGCCACGATGTGCCGCTGCGGGATCCATCCCCGGCACTTCCGTTACGCGGCCACCACGAGGCTTCCCAGTACCCGCGTCCCACCACTCGCCGCCGCCAGGAGCATCAGGTGGAGGCAGGTGGCGCCGGCGGCCGGGCCTCCACCGCCGCAGCCAACGTACGTCGACGTCATTCGAACGGGTGAAGGGAGCCGGCCTCGATCTCGCGCCGCGCGCTGCCCTGGGCGGAGACGTAAAGCGGTTCACAGCGATGCGCGGCGGACGCGGCGAGGGCGGTGCAGGAAGGCGCCAATGCCAGTACGCCCGGGCGGGCGGCCACAGCAGCAGCTCACCGCCGCCACCGGGGGTTCCGCCCTGCGGATAGCTGGTGGACCGACATCCACCGGCCCTATGCGTGATGCCGCCCGGTGAAGAATTCGGCGAGGGAGGAGGCGAGCGCTTCCGGGGCCTCTTCGGCGACGTGGTGTCCGGAGTCGATGCCGTGGCCGCGTACGTCCGAAACCCATGACCGCCAGATCTTCACTGGATCCCCGTACAGGTCCTCGAGGTCGTCTCGCAGTGACCAGAGGATCAGTGCCGGGCACTGGATCCGTGCCCCGGCGGCGCGGTCGTCCTCCTCGTGCCGGCGGTCGATGGTGAGACCCGCCCGGTAGTCCTCCAGCATCGCCCGCACCACGTCGGGATTTCGCGTGGCCGCACGCCACTCGTCGTAGTTGTCCTGCCCCATAGCCCGGGGGTCGCCTCGGTACCAGCTGTCCGGGTCGGCGTTGATGACGCGCTCGGGGATGTCCGGCTGGGCGAAGAAGAACCAGTGCCACCACTGTGTAGCGAACTCGGTCGTGATGCGGGACAGGTGCTCGGTGAGAGGCAGACAGTCCATCAGCGCCACCCGCGAGACCGCCTCTGGGTGATCGAGGGCGAGACGCAGCGCGACATAGCCTCCGCGATCGTGTCCGGCAAGCGCGAACCGGCCATGTCCGAGAGAACGCACCACCTCCACCACGTCGCCGGCGACGGCCCGCTTGGAGTGTCCCGCGTGATCTGCGGTAGGTGCCGGTCCTGTGGACCGCCCGTACCCGCGAAGATCGGGACAGATGACGGTGAAACCCCGCTGGACGAGAAGCGGGGCGACGCGATGCCAGGTGGCAGAGGTGCGGGGGTGGCCATGCAGCAGCACTACCGGCGGCCCTTCCCCGCCATGGCGAACAAAGATCGATCCCTCATCGACCTCAACCCGCTGTGTTTCAAAACCCTCGAACAAGTCCCGAACCTCCCGCCCTCTCACACCGCCCGTGCCGCCGATAGGCCTACACCGACGAGCGCTCAACCGGCCCAGCCTGCCTCCTGCCCCCACGTTCGCCGTAGATTCAAAGGGATCCGAGACTGTCTCCAAGGCCTCACCGCCATGACGACAACCGATCCTGACTCGCTGGCCGAACGCCTCACCGCCCTGGCGACACCATTGACCGCAACGCAGCGCCGCCGCTGCACCACTGGCCGCATACGGCCCCTCGAATCCACCCGTCACTGCATGGCCGACTGCGCGGCTTCTCAGTCCTGGTGCCGTCTGCCAGGACTGAGCAAGCGTACGGACCGCTGATCTCGCCGCCTGGTTGTACCGCATTCATCGGATTGTCCAGAGGCGGCAGTTGGAGTTTTATCAGAGGTGCGCCGCCTGGCGCCGCGACGTCCGGTGACCGCCCGGTCGACGCTGACGGCCGCCGCCGACGCCTGGCACGCGGGGCATGCCGAGCCCGGGCGGCGTCCACGTCCGCACCAGTCGAGGGGGAACACATCCATGCGAAGCAGACTCGGAGCCACAGCCGTGGCCGTCACCACCTGCGTGTGCGCGGCGGCGCTGCTGGCGCCGACGGGAGCACAGGCGGCACCGCACGACCCGCACCGCCAGCACCACGGGAAGAAGCCGGGCGCCCGGCACACCGTCCGCCTCAGCCAGGGCGCCGACGGCGCCTCGGACGCCCCGTCGCTCAGCGCCGACGGCCGCTACGCGGTCTTCACGTCATCGGCCTCCAACCTGGTCCCCGATGACACGAACGGCGCCCCGGACGTCTTCCTGCGGGACCTGAGGACCGGCCGCACCCAGCGTGTCAGTACCGACGCCGCCGGAGGCCAGTCCGGGCTCGGCGGCACCGAGGGAGCCATCAGCGCGAACGGACGGTACGTGGTCTTCGTGTCGGCCTCGACCGACCTGATTCCGGGCGAAGTCCACGACAAGCAGTCGGTCTACTGGCGCGACCTGCGGACCGGGGAAGTGAGGTACGTCGGCAACGACCTCGGCAATTACCTGACGCGGGCGCTGCACGCGTCCGTCAGCACCGACGGTCGGTATGTCGCGTTCGCGGTGAGCGAGACGGTCCCCCGACCGGGCGCGTCGGTCGCCGTACGCGACATGCGCACCGGGGAGCTGACGAAGCACCCGTTCGCCCTGCACCGGGCCACCAGGCCGCTGCTCAACGACGACGGCAGCGTCATGGTGTACACGAACAGCAGCTACTGGCCGTACGACAATCCGGCCTCCGACGTCAAGGTGGCCGACCCACTCACCGGGACCCACAGGTCGCTGCACACCACGCCCGACGGCGCCCGTGGCAACGGCAGGGCGTCCCAGGCCGGCCTCAGCGGCAACGGCCGCTACGCCTCCTTCACCTCGACGTCCACCGACCTCGGCCCCGAGGACACCAACGGCGACGGTACCAACGTCTTCGTCCGCGAACTGCGCACCGACGCCCTGCGCATCGTCGAGGCGCCCGACCCCGCCCTGTCGACCGCCGACGGGGCGCTGAGCCGCGACGGCCGGCACCTGCTCTTCCGGGCGTTCGCGGGCACGTCGGACCCGGGCACCTGGTACCTGCGCGACCTGCGCAACGGCCGCACCAGGGTGGCGATCACCGACGCGACCGGCACCCCGGTCCAGGCCGACACCGGGGACCGGCCGCTCGACGCCCGGGCCCGGACTGTGGCCTTCTCCTCCACGGCAGACAACCTGGCGCCGGGCCCACGCAGCCCGAAAGCGGACGCCTATGTGCGACGGCTGCGCTGAGCCTGTCGTTTAACCTCCGAGCAGACTTGGCCGTTGCAGGGCGATGAGTGTCTTCTCGCGCCGGACGGTATTGCCGACGTCGTAGCAAGGCGCCCGGTATCTGTTTCTCGTGCCGCGTGGCCGTCCGGGGCCGGGCCGGTGGGGTTTCGGTGCTCTCGCAGGACAGGGCAGGTGCTGGCGGAGGTTCCGAAACGTCCGGCGGACTCGGCTCGGGGTGAGACGGCCGGGTGTGGTCGGCTGAAGGTGTGCTCCAGGTCGAATCTGCGGAGGAACGTCTGCCAGGCCCGGTCGACGTCAGCGTCGCCGGCGCCGGTTTCGACGACCACAGCCATACCGCCGGCGCCTCGCGGCATTTCGACAAATGCGCGACCTCCAGCCGGATCAACGCCCCCTCCACCAGCGGGAGTCCGCCTTCGTGGTCGAGCCATGCGGCCCAGTGGGTCAGCCGCGGGTGGACGCCGTCCCATGCCTGAGTGACGGCCATGCCGTAGTTCGTCGCGGTGCGGGTGATGACCGCCGGTCCGGGCCAGATCTCCGGCTTGGCGAAGCGGAACTCTGGGCCGTGCTTGGGTGGCCGACCCCCCTCGGGGTCCTAAACCCGGGGCGGCTTCGAGAGCCGCATCACGCGGTCGCTGCCGATGCGTCCGATCAGCCCGACGGGCAGATCCCGCAGGACTCAGGCCAGGCGGGTGACGTCTTAACCGGCGTCGGCGACGATGACGATGTCCGGCTCGCCGGGCCGCCACTGGCCCGCCGCGATGAGTCGTTCGACGAGATCGCGGAGCCGGGTGGCGGTGACTGCGGTGGCGTCGTCGGCGGGCCCGAGGCGGACGGCGTCCAGGATCTGCGTCCAGAATGTGGAGCCCATCACCAGCGCGGCGACGAACGAGTACGGCCAGCCGGGAATGACCTGGGAGGCGGGCTTGGCACGGCCATAGACGTGGCAGAACAACCGGTCCGGCGAACACGGCGCGTCCGACCGCAGCCACGGCGAGACGTCCACCGCCAACACAAGGCGTCCGTCCGGGAACCGGGGCAGTGGCAGGGAGGCCAGCACCTGCCGCAGCCAGTCGGCTTCGATCCGGCCCTGGTTGAGACCGTCGTACATCTCGCCATGCCCACGCCGTGCTCGGGCACCTACGTCAGCTCCACCGCCGAGTGCACCGCACCCGGAGCACACAACACCGCGTCCGCCGGCTCGAACAGCTCATCGCCCCGCATGGTCAGACACGCGTACAACTCGTCCCGCTAGCGCGGCGCTTCCGCGAACGACTCCTCTGGAACAGCTTCGGGCAGCAGACTCACTCTCACGGCCTTCGTCGGGGTCACGTGCACCTTGGTCGGAGCACATGATCAGACGAAGGTCGCTTCCACGTCCGACGAATACCCAGGTGGGCGGTCAAGTTCGAGCCGCTTTTCGAAACCCTCGTATCCGCGGACGCAGTCAGCGGGTCCGGCTCGGTCACTCCGGTGCTGTTAAGGGCGGCGCGCCCAGAACAGGGCATGCCCGCCATCGCCTTCGGGGACGAACTCCTCCCGCTCAACCGTCAGACCTGCCTGCTCGATCCACTTACGGTTGGTGGCAGCATCCGCATGGCTCCACCACATCGGAGCACCGCCCCCGAGCCAGTCTTCCTCGGTCCCGGTCCACTCGCCGTGTCCCGTGGTGGCCACGAAGCAGCCTCCCGGTCGCAGCCATCGGGAGATCTTTCGCAGCAGGGGCGGTTGCTCAGCCTGCGGAATGTGGATCAGGGCGAAGAGGGAGACAACGGCGTCGAAGGAAGCGTCATCGAAGCACGCTGCCGTGGCATCGCCATGAATGAAATCTGCTTGGGGAACCCGCTCCCGGGCACGTCGGACCTGCACCTCACTGATGTCGATTCCGGTGACCCGGTAGCCGGCGGCAGCCAGAGTACGCGCGACCGGCTTCCCGCTTCCGCAGCCCACGTCCAGCACCATCCCGCCGTCCGGGACCCGGCGGCAGAGCTCACCGAGCCATGACTGGTACTTCGTCTCAGCGCCGTACACCTCGTCGTAACGCAGGGAAACCGCATCGTACCCACGCCGGACCATGTCCTTGGGATCTGTGATGTCCACGCGCGAGACGCTAATCCGTAGTCGCAGGGCACCGCGAACGAATTCCCAGCACGCCCGCCGACCCGCGAACGACCGGAAATTAAAGAACAAGCTCAGAGCCTGCTTCTGAACCGGAGTCGGCCGCTCACTGATCATCAGGAGTTAGGGTCACCAATAGATCAACTGGTTTGGCCGACTGGGAGGGCACGTGGTTCGGGGGCGTTTGCCGCGCTTAAGGGCTGCTGGGTTGGTGTGCGTTCTCGCTGTTGGGGCCGGGTGCTCGGGAGGGGAAGCATCGCCCCCTGGCGCGGCAATGTCTGACGAGGCTCGGTCCTACCTGTCCACCGCGTTGACCGTCATGGAGGACAAGGCACTTCGCCGCGACGATGTCGAATGGGATGAGGTACGGCGAACAGCCTTCACCGAAGCCGGCAACGCGCAGCGTCCCGTCGATACCTATGAGGCCATCCAGGCAGCCCTGGGCAGACTGGGAGACGGGCACAGCGAATTCTTCGACCCGAAGAAGGCGAAGGAGCTGTCCGGGGACGAGCAGGTCCGCCAGCCTGTGGAAGGGCGGGCGTTGCCCGGCCGCGTGGGGTATCTGTCGCTCCCCGGAGTGCGGGGATCTGAGAAGGTCTTGCAGCAGTACGTGCGGGAAGGACGAGATGCCGTGGCGAAGGCCAATCGTCCGAACGCCTGCGGCTGGGTGATCGACCTGCGCCGCAACCGCGGTGGCAACATGTGGCCGATGCTCGCCGTCGTGGGACCGATCCTCGGTGACGGCGACGTCGGATCATTCGTCGATGCGGACGGCAAGAAGACGGTGTGGTCCGTCGAGAAGGGCAGCCCTCGTCTGGACGGTGACTCCACCGGCTGGGGAACAAGTCCTCCAGTAGGCGGCGGATCAGCCCCTGTTGCGGTGCTCACCAGCCGTTCCACTGCCAGTTGCGGGGAGGCGGTGACAGTGGCCTTCCGCGGACGGCCCGATACGCGCTCCTTCGGCGAGGACACCACAGGCCTCCCCACCGGCAACGCACGGCATCGACTGTCCGATGGGGCGATCCTCAACCTGACAGAGGTGATGGATGCCGACCGCACGGGGCGTGCATACGACAGCCCCATTCCTCCTGACCAGCCAGTCGTCGACAACCTCGGGCGCGGGAGAGGCAAGGATCCCGTCTTGGACGCGGCAACGGAATGGTTGTCCGAGCAGCCCGGCTGCGCGTAGTCGGATCCGGTGTCAGGCGGCCGCTGCCACCACACAGTCGTGCATGGTGTCGCGTCGTTCGGCTGTCGGTACGCCGGATCTGCAGGTGCTCAGGCAGAAGGCCCGGGCATCGGTGGGCATGCATTGGGGTCAACGCCGCGGCTGCCTCGAGCTCCAGCAACCGCGCCACCAGTGCCGGCCTGAACCCCTTCAACCCCGCTGTGACCTCATCCCATGCGTCCGGCTCCCCCACCCCGCTCCCTTCCGCCTACGTACAACCGACACCGACCACCGTGCCCCCGCGCAGCCCTCGGAAGGATCAGAAGTGCGGAAGTATCTCGGCACTCGAGGAGGCGGCTGCAGGACTAGGTGGTCGACTGGCCCGCTCGGCCGACTTCTGTTCGCAACTTGCGAGCTCGCTCGGCCGGGTCGTAGTTCGGCCCGACGCCCTCGATCAGCAGCAAGTCGCCCTCGATGTGGTCGGTGCGCAACCTCAGGATGGCCCGGTAGGCGGGAGAGTCGTACCAGGCACGGGCTTCGGCAAGGCTGGGGAACTCGATCAGCACCATGCTGCCGGGCCACGTACCCTCGACGACTTCGGCCGGCGGGCCGTGGATGACGAAGCGGCCTGCGAAGGGGTCGAGGGTCGCCTGGATGCGCTCCAGATACTCGATGATGTCGGAGTGATTCCGGTGGCTGCGGAGATGAGCGAAGCCGTAAGCGGACACCACGAGGCTCCTTCGTTCCGGGGTGTTAGCGATGACCAGAACGTAGTTGAGGATGGTTGGAGGGTGCGATTACCCCAGAGGTAATCGCACCGCCACATCGAGGGCACATGCCAAGGCCACTGCCTCACCGTTCGCCTCACGGAATATGTGCCAGGTCCGAGAACAACCAACAGTGCCTGTAGGCGAGTTTGGGAGGCGTCCGCGGTGAGCCGGACGCTGCGGCTCACCGTCGACGACGTGATCCACGACGGCGAGACGGTGCTACTACGGCTCGGAGAGCCCGCCTCACCTGTCCTCGCACCAGTCACCGCACTGCTTTCCGCCGCACCTCACCGAGCCGGTCTTCACCGAGGAGGAGTTCGACATGAAGAGGGACTCGGCCTTCGACAGGGCGGTGGTAGTCCTGCGGAACTACGGTGGTACCACGGCCTCCTCCAAGACGCCCGGCACGCCGGCCTCACCCTCGCGGAGATCCACCGGGCGGGGCTCGGGGGCGTAGCTTCGCTCCCCCGGTGTCGTGCATCCGCCGGGGCGGCCGAGGGGGAAGTCTTCGTGCCGGGGTCGGCCGCGATCCGGCGGCACGACGACGACGGCGGCGGACGACGGGAGGCACGACCATGGCGGCGGACGGACAGCCGACCGGGCAGCAGCTGCACTGCCTGGTCACCGGGGCGTCCGGGTACATCGGCGGGCGCCTGGTGCCGGAGCTGCTGGAGGCCGGTCATCGCGTCCGGTGCCTCGCCCGCTCCCCCGGCAAACTCCGCGATCACCCCTGGGCGGCGGAGGCAGATACCGTCCGGGGGGACGTCACGGATCCGGAGTCGGTCGCCGCCGCGATGCGCGGGATCGATGTCGCCTACTACCTGGTGCACGCCCTCGGAAGCGGCTCCCGGTTCGAGGACACCGACCGCGCCGCCGCGCGGATCTTCGCCGAACAGGCGCGTGCCGCCGGCGTACGGCGGATCGTCTACCTCGGCGGGCTCACACCACGCGGCGTCCCGGAGGAGTCGCTCTCCCCGCATCTGCGTTCCCGGGCCGAGGTGGGAGAGATCTTCCTCGACTCCCCCGTGCCCGCCACCGTGCTGCGGGCCGCCGTCGTGATCGGCTCGGGGTCGGCGTCCTTCGAGATGCTGCGCTACCTCACCGAACGCCTGCCCGTCATGGTCACGCCCAGCTGGGTGCACACCCGCACCCAGCCGATCGGGGTCCGGGACGTGCTGCGCTACCTCGTCGGGTCGGCCACCATGCCGGACGACGTCGACCGGGGGTTCGACATCGGCGGGCCGGACGTCCTCACCTACCGGGACATGATGAACCGGTACGCCTCCGTCGCCGGGCTGCCCCGGCGGTTCATCGTGCCGGTCCCGGTCCTCACTCCCCGGCTGTCCAGCCACTGGGTGGGCCTCGTCACCCCGGTCCCGGCCTCCCTCGCCCGGCCGCTCACCGAGTCGCTGCGGCACGAGGTCGTCTGCCACGAGCACGACATCGCCCAGTACGTGCCGGACGCTCCGGGCCGGCCGCTGCCCTTCGACGAGGCCCTGTCCCTGGCGCTGCGCAGGGTGCGGGAGGCTCAGGTCTCCACGCGCTGGTCCTCCGCCTCGGTGCCCGGAGCCCCCAGCGACCCGCTGCCCACGGACCCGGACTGGGCCGGCGGCAGCCTCTACGAGGACGAGCGGCACAGGCCGGTCGACGCGTCGCGGGAGGCACTGTGGAAGGTCGTCGAGGGCATCGGGGGCGAGAACGGCTGGTACTCCTCTCCACTGGCATGGGCGGTCCGGGGCTGGCTGGACCGGTTCGCCGGTGGGGTCGGACTGCGCCGGGGACGGCGTGACACCGAGCGCCTTAGGGTCGGCGACTCGCTGGACTTCTGGCGGGTCGAAGAAATCGAGCCGGGTCATCTGCTGCGGCTGCGCGCCGAGATGCGGCTCCCCGGCCTCGCCTGGCTGGAGATGTACGCCGAAACCGACGACGAGGGCCGCACCCGGTACCGGCAGCGCGCCCTGTTCCATCCGCGCGGCCTGCTGGGGCACGCCTACTGGTGGAGCGTCGCCCCGTTCCACGCCGTCGTGTTCGGCGGCATGGCGCGCAACATCGCCGTGGCGGCGGCTGGCCGCACCAGCGGACGCCGGAGCGCCTCGCGTGCCACCCGCGTCCGACGGGCCCGCGCCGGGCGAAGGAAGAGGCAGCATCCCCCGTCCGCTGCCTCACCGCACCTGGAGTGACGCCATGACCGTCTCGGTCGTCCTGCTCACCTCGGACGCGCGTCTGTACGACCACCCGTCTCTGCACGCCGCGCTGGCGCGGCCGACGAGGGCCCCCTGTTCGTCAGCGACCCCGCCGTCCGTGTGACCGGCTCCGACGTGCCCGACCGCGATGCCAGCACTTGCGGGCACGTCGCACACCGTCTGCGCCGTCGCGCGCAGCACACGCCCCGCCGGGTGAGCGCGCCAGCCGGGCGTGCACCAGCCGTTCGTATGCACCGGACCGCATCATGCGGCAGCGTGACGGGGCCGCATCGACAGTGAGCGCGCCGTCGCCGGGGGCCGTGTACCGCAGCAAGGGCCAGGGGGGCGGTGACCGCTTCGTCGTAGTCGCCGCCGTCCTCGTCCCAGGAGCATCAGGTCCGCTCCGCCGGACGCGCGGGACCGTCCGGCCACTCCGCCACGGTCACGGTCGCGGCGTCGGTCTCGATCAGCCCATGCCCGAGACTCGAGCCTGAGGCCGATGGCGCCGCCTGCGACGACCACCCCGCCCAGAGCGGCGGCAGGCCCTTGGATCACCGGGTCCCACCCCGCTCGCCGGTGGCACCGGTCCCAGGCCGCGCGCCCCCGATCATCTCCGCACCCCGTTCCCGGCCCGTTGGGCCGACGGCACCGCTCCGTCCCTCACCGCCCGGCCATCGGCCGTGTCCGGATGCAGCCGATCAGAGCTTGTGCACGCAAGCCGATCAGGGCTTGTGCGACACGACCGACTCCAGCAGCGTGACGGCCTCGGCCAGCCCGGCCGGGCGGGGCAGGCCGGCCGACGTCCGGCCTGCCCAGCCGGGGCCGATCGTCAGGACGACCGGTTTGCGGCGGGCCCCGCGCACTCCCCACTCCATCGCGGCGACGTGCTGCGCCAGCGGCCGGCTGGCGGTGGTACGGGACTGCGCCCACAGCCCGACCGCGGCCGGCCCGGTCCGGCGTACGGCCGTGACGAGCGACTCCACGGGCAGGGCACCGCCGAACATCCGCACCGGCAGGCCACGTTCGGCCAGCGCGGCGGCCAGCACCTCCAGCGGCAGCGTGTGATTCTCTCCCGGCACGCAGGCGAGCACCGTGGTGGCGCCCGGGCGGTCGGCGACCGCGGTGGGGGTGCTGCGTCGCAGCGCGCCGGAGACGTGCCAGGACAGGAAGTGCTCGACCTCGACGTACTTCTCGCCCGAGCTCTCCCACTTGCGGCCGACCGCCTGGAGCGTCGGCATGATCACCTCGGTCCAGGCGGTGACCAGACCGTGCTCGTCGATCACGGCTTCGAGCAGCTCGTCCAGCACGGCGGCGTCGAGGCGCAGGGCCGCACGGGCGATGCCCTTGCATTCCTGACGCACATCCCCCAGGCGCAGCCCGCTGCCCGCACGGCTGCGAGCCCGCACGGCCGGGCGCGGTGCCGCGCCGGCGGCCGGCCGGGCCGGGACCGCTTCGGGCGGGGCATCGCCGCGCACCATGCGCGCCGCCTCGGCGGGCGCTATGCCGGTCGCCGTCAGGGCGCACATCCGCTCCAGCCGTGCCATGTCCCCGGCCGTCCAGCGCCGGTGCCGGCCGCCGGTGTGCGCGTCGGGACCGAGGCCGTAGCGGCGGTCCCAGGTGCGGACCGTGGTGGGTGCCACTCCCAGCCGCCGGGCCACCTCGCCGGTGGTCAGGCCGGCGCCCGTCGGCATCCCCTCGTCATCCCGCTCGTGTATGCCCATATCCCCCACTTTACGACGCACAATCGACGCATGTTGCTGTGCGTCGTTTGAGCGTCGAACGCTGGTTCTTGAGCGCATGGTCGCCGCCCCGAACAGCGCGACCGGTGTGGTCCGGCAGATCGTCTTCCGTCCCGCACGGCGCCCGGCAGGAGGAACCAGGCCATGATCACCAACACACGATCCACGACCCTCGCCCCGCCCGTGGAGGAGACGCGCTATGAGGAGGAACTGGCCCGTGGCCTCGTCGCCGCCGACGAGGAGGCGTTCGCCGCGATCTACCGGCGCTGGGGCTCACTCGTCCACACCATGGCCACCCGGCTGCTCGGTGATGCCCACGAGGCGGAGGACGTGACCCAGCAGGTCTTTCTCGGCGCCTGGCACGGGCGGGCCGGTTTCCGCCCGGAACGGGGACCGCTCGGCGCCTGGCTGGTCGGCATCACCCGACGCAAGACCGTCGACGCGCTGGCGGCCAGGACGAGACGTCTGACGCTCATCGACTCGGCCGCCCACGACTCCGACGCCGGCGCTGAGCAGGGCGAGACGGCACCGGAGCGCGTCCTGGACCGGGTGCTGCTCATCGACGCCCTGTCCCGGCTGCCGCAGCAGCAGCGCGAAGTGCTCTGCATGGCCTTCTACGAGGACCTGACCCAGGCGCAGATCGCGGAACGCACCGGCATACCCCTGGGGACCGTCAAGAGCCACGCCCGTCGGGGGCTGCACCGGTTGCGCCTGGTGATCGAACAGTCCGCCGCTCCCGGCACGGGCACGTGACCGCGCCGAAGAAGCACCGCCGGCCGCGCATCCGCGGTGGGCCCCACACCTGAAACGGGACTGAGACTCCGCACCGTACGGAGACTCCTTTTGAAGGGAAGATCCCATGAGCTCGCGAATCCACCTCGCCGTCGCAGCCTCGGCCGGCGCCTGCGCCCTGGCCCTCGGCATGGCAGCACCCGCCATGGCCCAGGAGCAGGACAAGACCATGGTGTCCGTCTTCCACGGCATCCCCGGGATGACCGTGGACGTGTACGCCAACGGCGATGAACTGCTCAGCGACTTCAAGCCCGGCACGGTGACGGACCCGCAGTCCCTGGACGCCGGTACCTACGACATCCAGATCTTCGAAGCGGGCAAGGGACCCGAGGGCGCTCCCGCCCTGGAGAAGAAGGTCGAGGTGCCCGAGGGCGCGAACGCCACGGTCGCCGCCCACCTCTCCGCCGACGGCAAGCCCCAGCTGACGGCCTTCGTCAACGACGTCTCGCAGGTCGGCGCCGGCAAGGCGCGTCTGACGGTCCGCCATGTCGCGGCCGCACCCGCCGTCGACGTCCGGGCCGGCGGACAGCCCGTCTTCAGCAACCTCACCAACCCGAAGGAGGACACCGCCGAGGTCGACGCGGGCACGGTCAACGCAGACGTGGTGCTCGCCGGTACGGACACCGTGGCCATAGGCCCGGCCGACCTGAGCCTCGAGGAAGGCACCAGCAACGTCGTCTACGCATGGGGCAGCGCCGGCGACAAGAACCTGGCCCTGAAGACCCAGTCCTTCAGCGGCATGGCATCGGCTCCCAAGGGCGTCGACGCGGGCGGCAGCGGTGCCGCCGTCACCACGAACTCCTCCGACACGTGGCCGGCCTGGGCCGCCGCGGCCGGAGTGGTCACGGTGACGGGCGTCCTGACGGCCCGCAGGGTCGCCGGCCGGCGTGGCTGACAGCGCGCGACGGCTGACCGGACCGACCGTGGCGGCTGCCGCTCTGGCAGCCGTCCTCGGTTTTCCGGAGGGACCGTCGCACCCGGCCGCGCCCCCGCCCGCCGTCGTGGCCGCGACCTCTGGACGTACGGACGGGGCGGCCGCGAAGTCGGGCCCCGGCACGGCGCAGGATCCGTCGCCCCGGCGCGTCCTGGTGCGCGACGTCGGCCTCGACGCCCGGGTCGGCCCGGTGGGCGTGACGAACCGGGGAGACATGACCGTGCCCGACGAGCCTTCCGCGGCCGGCTGGTACCGCTATGGCCCTGCACCGGGCAGTGAGCGGGGGTCGGCCGTGCTCGTCGGACACGTCGACAGCGACACCGGTGAGATCGGTGAATTCGCCGCGCTGTACGACGTACAGCGCGGGGATCGCATCGAGGTGCGGCGGGCGGGGGCGGAACCGGTGTACTACCGCGTCGTCTCGCGCGTCACCGTACCCAAGGACGAGTTGCCCTCCTCGGTGTTCCGCCGGTCCGGTGCGCCCGTCCTGACGCTCATCACCTGCGCGCCGCCGTTCGTCCCCGAACGGGGCGGCTATCTGTCCAACCTCGTCGTCACGGCAGAGCCCGCCGAGTCGCGGGGACCGGGGAACGGGAGGGCGTAGTGGACCACGTAGAGCCCGCGCACCTGGTGGAACTGGCACTGCGGAACACCCCGCCGACCGACGACGACGCCGAGGCCCTGCGGCATATCGAGCGGTGCGACCGCTGCCGCGACGAACTGCGGATGATGACCCGCGTGGTGACCGCCGCCCGCAGCGCGGAGCTGGAGGACATGCCGGCCGCGCCTCCGGAGCTGGTCTGGCAGCGCATCACACAGGGCCTGTCACGCCAGCCCGCCCCGCCCCGGCCGCCCCCGAAGGCCCTCGGCCGCAGCGCAAAACGGAAGCTTCTCGCGGTACTCGCCCTCGCCGTACTCGCCCTCGCCGTACTCGCCGGCGGCGTCGCCCGCCACACGTTGAGGCGGAGATGTCTGATGCAGAGCCGGCCGACTGCGAAAACTCCTTCGCGGCGTCGGTGCCGTCACCCGGGCTTGCCCCCTGCCGGGCAGGGCCAAGCATCCGGCAGATGAGCCCGTCGAAGGGGCGCTGCCAGGAGAGGACAGCGGGAGTCGTGTCTGCGAAGAGGCTGGTCCGGTGCCGGCCAGCGGCTCGCGCTATGGAGCGTGTGGAGCAGTCGGTGGCCGACCGTGCCACCCGCCTTCCACTCACACTTGCCTCACCAGGAGTTCCAACTCGCTGACGTGGAATTCGCCGTAGCCCAGTTGCTCGCCCAACGTGCGGTAGCGGGCGTACTGCTGCTCGGTGAGCGGCAGGGCGAGAACCTGCAGGAGCCTGAGGAGCAGCCGGTACCCGAGGTCGGGGTCCACCCGGGTCACAACCTGCTCCATCGCCTCCGCTGCGGCCGGGCCCGGGATTTCGTGCCAGCCAGGGCTGACGGCCCGATCCACCAGCAACGGCGTCACGTCGTGGATCTCTTGGAGCACCGGACCAGTGAAGTCAGCCCGGAGAGGCGGCATGACCTGTGCGTAGGACGGGGCGACTTCCCGCAGGCGTTCGCGACATACCTCCGTGATCGTCTCGAGCCAGGACCGTGCGTCGATTCCTGCCCGGTCGATGCTGAAACCCCGGTCCGACGCGGCCAGCCACAGGGTGGTGATCGTGTCGGGGGACAGCGGTGACTCCAGCAAGCGGACCGTGTCCTGGAGCAGCAGGGCCGCCGCTGAGCCCGGAGTCTGGGCGGTGTCGTCGTTGGCCGCGGCTTGCCGGACCGTCTCCGTGGCCGTGTGGTCGTGCCAGTGGCCCGTGAACCACGAGGTGAGTTCGGAGAAGCCGAAGTCTCCTGTGGCGTCCCGTCGGGTGGTGTCGATCTGCGGCCACCGCACGTTGAGCCCGTCGTAGACCAGCGGTCCGGGGTACCTGAGTCTGGTGTCGAGCACCATGAGGCGGTCGTACTGGTCCTTGGCCACCGGAACCCGGTACGTCTTCAATACGCGTAGCCAGAGGCGGAATCCGAGTTCGCCGTCGCTTTCCCTGACGATCCTTTCCAGTGCTTCGGGTACGTGTTCAGGAAGTGGGGCGTCGGCGCCGGAGTCAGCCATCGCATGCGTCAGCTCACGCGCGGAGGTGTGAATCTCCCGGATTACGGATTCGCACAGCTCTTCCTCGTCGATGGTCGACGAGGATTCCGGCCGATAGCTGTGGGCCTTACCTCCGGGGTGGGCCGGGTACAGAGTCGCGAGTTGGCGGAGCCACCCACGGATGGTCATTCCCCAGTCGGCTGGATCGAAGCGATGACGGGTGGCCGCCAGCCATGCCGTGCGTATCACCTCCTCGGACAGCGTGGAGTCCAGCAGGCTAAGCAGGTCGACACCGAGTTCGACGGCGCCTTCGCCCTCGCAGTCGTCAGCCACCGCCGCGGCGAGGCCCCGTGCCCCTGCTTCATCGACCCTCTCGGCTGAGGTGCTGAGCCTTTCTGCGAGCGCGCTCAGGCCGAAGTCTCCCTCGTAGAGTCCGCTGGGGCGCCTACGAAGCCTTGCCACGTCGTGTTCCTTGTCTCTCAGTGTGTTCCCGCGGTGGGCCCGTCCTGGGACGGGCCCACCGCGGGACGGTGTGCCGGCGAGCGGGCCGGGAATCGAGCCGGCGTTCAGGTCATGCGCCGACTGTCCGTCGTTGTCACCTCAGGAGCGCTTTTTCAGCGGATACGCCGTGTAGACGATGTAGCCCTCGTGGCGGTCGTCCTTGCCCGGCAACCTCTTGAGGATTACGCGGACCTCGTTCCCGGCAGCCTCCCAGGAGCCGTCCGTCTTGTACACCTTGCCCAGGGAATCGTAGTTGTCCCATCTTCCTGTGATCGGGAACTCGCTCTTGTTCTTCCACTGGCCCCGATGGTGGATGAAATTGTCCAGCGCCTCGAAGCTCTTGCCTCTCCGCTTGCCGTTGGGGAAGAAGTAGTAGGCCAGAACCCGGTCGACCGCCTGCTGGGCGATGTCCCTGTCGGTCCACACGGTGCTTATGGGTTCCAGGCCCTTCCGCTCATTCTCGAGGGCGAACCCCCTGGCCTGGTCCGGGGTCACGTTGACGTGCCTGCTGAGTGTGTGGGCCCCGGTGTTCGGGAAGTCCAGTTCATCGGCGAGATTCGCGCAGTTGTGTACCAGGAGGTCCTTCGCACGCGGGCCCTCGGCACGCACGTAGAAGGTGTGCAGACCACGGACGGTGAGGTCGTAGACCTCACGCGGCCTCAGGTCGGTCAGATCCCGCAGCCCGCTGACGGCCTGGACCGTGCCGTCGGGCGAGCGCAGCTCGTCGCCCCTGCGGAGCTCCGAGACCAGGACCCAGCCACGGTCGACGACGAAGACACGGTGCCCCGCGGTGCTTGACAGGGTGCTTCCACCGGCGAAGCTGATGTCGATCAACCGGTCCGTGTCATGAGCGAACGTCGCGCTGACCACCTGCGGGCGGTGTTCACCGCTCTCAGGGTCCTGGGCCAGCACCCGGTCACCGCGGCGTACGTCGCTGATCGCCTTGCGGCTGCCGTCCGCCATCAGCACCTGGGTGTGTCCCGGGAAACTGTTGACCCTGCAGGACGTCGCCAGGTCTTCGAAGAGGTTGACGGTGTCCTCGATCCGCGCCAGCGTCGCGGGGTCCAGGTCGAGCGCCTTCAGCGACCTGTAGGCGTCGGCGACACCGGTGCCGGTCTTCATCGCGGCGTCCAGCGCGCGGATCGCCTCGGCGATCTTCGTGAACGCCTTACCCGGGATGAAGTTGCTCAGGGCCCAGCCGCAGCCGCTGGCGCTGCCGTGCCAGCAGTCGACGAAGTCCTGGACCAGGACCGCCTTGATGATCTTGTAGGTGAGGGTCTGCTGGATGAGTTCGAGCTTGGTGAAGTGCTCGGTGACCTCCTTCTTCAAGCCCTTGAAGGGCTTGCTTTCCAGGAGCAGCGTGTCCTCAGGCGGGCAGCCGTTGGCGCTGGCCGGTACGTCGGGGTCCGTGCACAGGAAGAAGTCGACCGTCGCGTTGAACGTGACGAGGAAGGTGACGGTGCAGCCCTCGAAGCCGATGTCGATGACGCAGTCGTTCTGCTGCTTGGTGTCGGTGATTTCGATGCTGTTGTCGTCGACGACGTACCAGGTGCCGCCGATACCGGTACCCGCACCGCTGCTGACCTGCTGGTTGGCCTGCTTGCGGGCTGCGGACTCCGCGGCTTCCTGTGCCTCCTTGGCGTACTTCAGCGCGTCCTTGGCGGCTTGTTCGGCTTCGGTGGCGGCGGCGTCGGCGCGGTTGGCGGCGGCGCGGGCGTCCTTGGCGGCCTGTTCGGCCTGTGAGGCGGCGTCGCGTGCGGCCTGGGCGTCGAGGGCCGCCTGGTCGGCGGAGGCGCGGGCGTCCTTGGCGTGGCCTTCGGCACGGCCGGCTGCCTTGTCGGCGGCGTCCGCGTCGGCGGTGGCCTGCCGGTTGTAGTCGATGGTGCGGGCCAGGGACGCGGATGCCTTCGAGGCGGCCTTGGCGGCGTCGGCGGCGTAGCCGAGGGCTTCCTTGGAGTAGGTGCGGGCGGTGGCCGCGTGTGTGGCGGCGTTGGCGGCGTGCTGGTAGGCGGCCTTGGCGTCCCCGGTTGCCTGTTCGGCGAGGTTCTTGGCCGCGGCTGCTTCCGCCTGTGCGTTCTTGGCGTGGGCGTCGGCGACGGCCTGTTGCTGCTCGGCGATCGATTTCGACGCCTGACCGGTCAGCACCACCAGGCCGGCGGCCGAGTCGGTGGTCACGTAGGCAGAGCCGAGTTCGATCGCGTCGTTGGCCGGCTTGGCGACCTGTACGGCTGCGTTGCCCGCGTCGGTGGCGGCCTGCGCGGTGACGTGGGCGAAGCCGGCGGCTTTGGCCGAGGCGGCCAGGGCCTTGGCGGCCTCCTTGTTCGCCTCGTCGGCCTGGGTCTTGGCGGTCTTGGCGAGTTGCTCCGCCTCGTCCGCCAGCTCGACGGCCGTCTTGGCTTCGGAGGAGGCGTGCTCGGATGCCTTGATGGCGTCGGCCGCGGCGCTCGTCGCGGTCTTCATCGCGGCGTCGGCCTTCAGTTTGGCGGCGTGGGCGGCGTCCGCGTGGGAACGTGCCCGCTTGGCGGCCGCTTCGGCGCGGGTGGCCGCGGCGTCCGCCTCGGCTGCCGCCTCGGTGGCCGCGTTCGCGGAGGTCCGGGCCCGGCCGGCGGCTGCCTCGGCGTCGTCCGCGTGTGCCGAAGCCGCGTTCGCTGCCTCTCTGGACTCCTTGGCGTTGCTGTCGGACTCGTGGGCCTGGGCGAACGCCTCCTTCGCGTCCGCCTTCGCACGGGCGGCATCCGCCTTGTGCTCGGCGTCCCAGGCATCGTCGCGCAGGTCGCGGGCCTTGTCCCGGGCCTTGACCGCGTCGTTCTTCCGCGCGACCGCGGTCGCCTCGGCGGCTTCGGCCTTGTCCTTGGCGTCCTTGGCGTTCGCCGCCTCGGTCTGGGCGTTCTCCTTGTGCTGAGCCGCTTCGGCCTGTTTGGCCGCGGCGGTTTCCTTCTCGGCCTTGGCCGTCTTCTCCTCGGCCTCGGCCGCGAGCCTCTTGGCGTGCGCGTCGGCGGCGGCCGCCTTGGCGTCGCCTTCGGCCTTCAGCGCCTCGGCGAGTTTGGCTTCCGCGGTCTCCTTGTCCTTCTTGGCGTTGTCGCGGTGCACCTTCGCCGCGTCGGCCGCCGCCTTGGCCTGGGATTCGGCCATTGCCGCGGCGGCCTTGCGGAACTCCGCCTTCGACTGCGCGGCTTGGGCGAGAGCGCGCTGGGCGATGGTCTGGCTGTCGCCCGCGGAAGCCCTGGTCGCGGCCTCGGCTGTCTCAGCGGCCTTCACCATCGCCGTCAGCGCCGCCACCGACCCTTTGGTGACCTGCGCTTTCTGCTGGCCGGCCAGGAGCCCACGACCCCGCGGCGCACCAGCGGCGTCCGCGATTCCGTACGCGGCCTGCTCAGCTGTGTCGGACGCGGTGGCCGCCTTCTTGGCGTCCTCCAACTGGGTCTTGAGCGCGGCCAGGTGCTTCTTCGCCGCCGCCTGGGCATCGGCGACGAGCTTCTTCGCCTTGTCGAACTCGGCCTTCTCCGGATACAGGGGGCTGTCCGTGCCCTTGTGACCGGTCGGCTTGATCAGGAACTTCTGCGCACTGGTGTCCTTGCAGTCCCACAGCCGCGCGTCCGTGCTCTTGGTGAACGCGCTCAAGTCCAGGCACTTGCCCGTGCTGACGCTTTTCAGGGGCCCGGCGGCACGGACGTCGCCCTGCCAGGACTGTCCCTTGGACTTGTAGCAGTCATAGATCTGGATCTTCGTGCCGTTCGCCGAGTTGTTCCCGGCCACGTCCAGGCACTTCATGGAGCCGACGTTGCGGAAGTAGAGGTCGTCCTCGCTGCCCTCCAGAGTCCACTGCTGGGCCGCGCCGCCGTTGCAGGTGTAGATCTGCACGGGTGTGCCGTTGGCTTCCTTGCCGCCTGCGACATCCAGGCAGTGGCCCTTCGCGCCCGGCACCTCGATCGTGACCGGGCTCTCGCCGATCCAGCCCAGCCCTCCGGCGGAGTAGTAGTCCTGCCAGCGGGCGGAGAAGTCCGCGATCCACGACTGGCCGAGGATCTGCCCCAGGGTGAACGTGCCGTCCTGCAACGCCTTGGTGGCGGTGACGTTGGCGGCGAGGATCTGCTGGCGCTGCGTGGCCTGCGAGGTGATCTCCTGCTGCCACTCGGCGGACGCCTGGGCCACCTCCTTGCCCAGAACCCGGTTCGGGTCGATCGGGGCGTGCCAGGCACACGAGGCGAAGCGGGACTTCAGATCCTCGACCGCGATGCGGTACTCCGGCGTGCCCGGGGCCGGGGCCGTGCGGGGGAAGCCGCCGGAGGCCAGGAAGATGCGGGCGTCATCGGCGAACACCCTGGGAACGAACAACTCGTTGGGTTCGATCTTCCCCGAGTTCTTCTTCCAGACCTTCCACGCCTGCTGCTCCTCCGGTGTGCCCCCGGTGGTGTACAGCGGGTCGCCGATCGCGAGCGCGGCGGCCTTCGTCTTGTCGTCAGCGGTGGGAGACGGATCGTAGAACGGGGAGAACAAGTCGATCGACTTGTTGTACGACTGGTACAGCCACGGCATCAGACCGGTCCGCTCGAAGACCTCGAACTCCCCGGGCGGTTCGTCAGGGTAGGAGGTCAGGCCCATGACGGTTTTGGCAAACGCCAACTCCTGGTCATTGGCCTTCTTGACCCACTGGTTTCTGCTGGCGTCGTCCGCGAGGTAGGCCTGGTGCAGGGGGGTCTTGGTGTCGGCGAGGTCCCGCTTGAGCTTCTGGTGGAGCTGGTCGGCCGGCAGCCCGATGGCACCCTGCGCCAGAGCGAACAAGCTGGGGCCGCCCTTGCGCAGGGCGTCGACGGCCACACACTGATCCTCCCGCAGCTGCTCAGCCGCCTTGGTGTCGAAGCCGTCGTACGAGTCGCCCGTCGCGGCGACAGTCGCGGTGCGCTGTTCGGCGCCCCGGCCGAGCTGGCCAGGCTGGACGACCAGGCCACCGAGGACGGCCAGGGCAGCCACGGACGTGACAGCCGAAGTGACCGTCGCGGATATGGGTGATCTGGGGCTTAACAACCCCGGTCTGAATCGCAAGGGGGCATCCTTCGTAGCAAGCAAACGAGAGCAGGCGGGAGTGACCGCCCGAACAGGCGGTGGCGATGTGCGCGCGGGTCAGTCAGTCCGCGGTTGCGGTGCGGGAGCAGGGGCAGCAGTCAGCGGCGACAGAGCAGGCGTTCACGACGAGCCGGTATCGCGGCATGACGAAGCAATCCTCCCCGTAGCGGCACTGCACCCCGGCCGCCGAATGGCATGCGCGCGTCGCGAAGGGATGGTCAAGGCCCCTCGGGGCGCGCGGGGTTCAACTTAGCCACAGGCCAGCCGGGCACGGCAAGCACTGCCCCAGGCGCCCGGACCACTCAACGGGACATCGTGTGCGCGCCTCCTCGCGGCGCGGCATCCGCAAACGCCGAGCTCACAGCGGGAGTTACCTGTGCGGGAGATGTGAAGGATGAGCGCAGATACCGCCAACTCCCTGCCAAAGATTGACCGAAAGTCACCTACTCGTCGGTAGCCCGCCGATGAAGAGGGCCTGACGCGCCGTTTGCATCTGACAACTCGCCGCAATCGACGTTGAGAACCGGCTCCCTCACAAGACCCCGGACACTGCTGCCCCGCCGCCCCTCTGTGCGACCTTTTACGAGTCGAGCGGCTGCCGCAAGTCCAGGAAGCAGCGCGGCCGAACACCGGGCTGACCGGCGTCCCGCGTCGACTGCTCCCCTGGCGCCGTCGCCCATCGGTCGGCGAGCAGCTGCTGAGAAGGCGAGTGCGCATTCGTCGTAAGCGGCCGCGACGTCGACGACGACCAGGCCCGGCCTGCTATGAGTCGTAACCTTTGTCAGCGCGGAACTTGTCGGGCCCGCGAGGGGTTTCACATGCGGAGCGGTCAGGGTGCCCAAGTTCTCGTTCGTCGCCCGACAACCTTGGACACCCCCTTCTCCTCTTGGACTCAGGGTGCCGACCACCGGCGGGCAGCATGGCGGCTCAGGAACCGGGGCTCAGGGCCGCCTGCGCTCCACCCGCACGGAGGTGAGTCATCCCCCGAAGTCTGAGGCGTCCGGGAAGAAGTCGGCACCTTGGACGTACGCCATCGCCTCGGCCCACTTCGGGTCGCCCAGACGGCGTTCCATCTCCTCCGGGCTGACGTCCTCCACTCGCGTCTGGAGCCACCACAGATTGCCCAGGGGATCGCGTACCCGTCCGACCCGGTCGCCGAAGAAGAGGTGTGTCACTTCGGTCACGGACGTACCGCCGGCCGCGACGGCCCTGCGGTGCGCGGCGTCGGCGTCCTCGACGTAGAGGCGCAGGAAGGCGGGGGTCGGCGGCCAGTGTGGCGGTGCGTCGAACGGCATGACGACCGAGTCGCCGATCCGTACCTCCGCGTGCCCGATCCGGCCGTCGTCCCCGACGACCCGGGTGATCTCCTCTGCGTCGAACGCCTCCTTCAGGTAGTCGATGAGCCCGGCTGTGTCGCGCGAGATGATCCATGGCGTGACGGTGTGGTAGCCGTCCGGGATCGGTTTTACGGTCATCCGCTGCCTTCCTGAGTGTGTGCTGCTCGTCCTGACGCTAGGCGGCCTCTAGGCCAGATTCCGGCCTAGAAGCCCCGGTGGGGACGATGTTCAGCCCCACGGCGGTGACATGGAACGTCCCACCCGAACTGATCCCGCGCGACGCGATCGAGACCAATGCCGGCCCAGTGAGTGATCCCCGGGGTGAGCTGATCTGTCCAGGGCGGGGGTGGTGTCCGAGTGCCGAGTTGTCGGAAATCGCGATGGTGTATTCATCCCCGGAGGGCGACGAACATGTCGCTGACGGCAGAGTGTGGACGGCTGAGCAAGCCCGGGATGTGACCCGTGGCTGTTTGCTGGAGGGCGGTCCGGAGGGGGGAAGCAGCCGGGGACGCGGTGCTGCTGCTGGTGGTGTCGGAGCTGTTCAAGGGTCGGAGACGGTGGAGGTACAGGATGCCAGCGTGGTCCCGCCACAGCTTGGTGCCCCTGGGGCGCCAGCAAGCAGGACGGGGTCGGCTGACATCTGGTGCAGGACCTCTCAGACGAAAGCTCTGAAAAGATCAGACCGTGACAACCGACTCCTGCAAACGATCTGACGGATCGCCACACGAGGTCCGCATCTCTACTCCAGACGGCGGTCTACTTTGGGCCGAGCGCGATGGCACGGGGAACCCGGTCGTGCTCTTGCACGGCGCCGGCATGGACTCCCGGCTGTGGGACGCCGTCGTTCCCGAGCTGGCCCGTCACCACGACGTGATCCGCTACGACGCCCGCGGGCTGGGACGCTCCGCACCACCAGGCAAGCCCTTCAGCGACGTTGAGGATCTGTGCGCGGTCCTTGACCACTTCCGCCTTCGTCAAGCCGCGTTGGTCGGGTTGAGCATGGGCGGGGAGACCGCGCTGGACTTCACCCTCACTCACCCCGAACGCGTCACCGCACTCGCTCTGGTCGGCGCCTCGGTCAGCGGTCACGTCTGGCCGCAAAGTCCCGAGCTGTCGGCCTACGCCACGGCCCGGCGCGAGCATCAGACGGCCACCTTGGTCGAGCTGGAACTGACGATCTGGGCAGCCATGGGCCGCACGGCTCCCGGAGGAGAGCTCATCGAGACCATGGTTGCCTCGAATGCCGAGCGACGAGTCGTGAGCGAACAGCACTGCGTTGTCTCGGCGGGCCGTGATGCCGAACCAAACCTCGGAGAAATCGCCGCGCCGACGCTGGTCATCCACGGCGGCCATGACCACCCAGAGATCGCGGTGATCGCCCAACGACTTGTCACCGACATCCCCAACGCCCGCTGCGAGACGATCCCGGACGCCGACCACTACCTGCCACTCCGCACACCCGGACGCCTCACCGAGCTACTGCTGTCACACCTGCCCTGAAGCGCGGACCACGACGTGCGGTGACGTCCGATCCGGTCGACCCGCAAACTCGCTGCCCCTTACTGCGCAAAGGCCGTGGCTGGGTGATCTGCATCGACCGCGAGTGTGCACGACGGTCTGCGGCCTATCGGCGGCGATGCCGTCGCCTTCCCGCAGCCCCGGTCGAGACCTCGCTGATCAGCTGGATTTCGCGCCCCATACCCTCTTACGTCAACAGGCCGACGTAGACGGAGAGAGCGCATGGCGGCGGACAGGGACATACACGGACTCGCGGCAGGAGCCGACCGCGCGGCCCAGCCAGCCGAGAACGCTCCGCCCCGACGCCGCCGTACGGGCCCGATTCACTGGTTTCTGTTCAACAGCGCGTGCGTAGCGGCCTCGGTGACCCTGATGTGGTTCGCGCCGGTTGCGCCCCTGCCCGCTTTCCTGCGCGGCCCGGCCTTCGTCATCTCCGCGCTGGTGACACCTCTGGCGCTCATCCTGGTGCCCGGCGTCTTGCTCCGCCACGTCACTCACAAGAAGGCGCCGAAACTGGCCATCGGGGCGCTCGCGGTTGCCCTCCCTGCCGCGATCGTGCTGGCGGTCATCACCCGAGAGGCCGGCGAAGAGCGGGGCCTGGAGAAGAGGGGCCGGTGGACCGAGGCCGTCGTGGTCGGCGTCGACAACGGCAAGACCGACGAGTGCACGCTCCGCACCCGCGACGGCCGGGAGATCTCACCTCAGATGACGGACGGCTGCGACCCGGAAAGCGTTGAGCCAGGCGACGAATTGCGCGTGCTGTACGACCCCAAGGGCGCAGTTGCTCCGTTGGAGGACGACGACACGGCAGTCGAGCTGGACCCCGGCTCGTACCGAGGGACAATCGGCGGCCTGGCAGTGCTGGTCATCGTGACAGGCACGTGGGGCTGCGTCCGGGTGAGTCGTGGGGAGAAGTAGGCGGGGACACCCTCTGGAGACGGTGCACAAACACGATCCCATGCCGGGAAGTCGGCGGGCACCGAGCGCCAGTTGACGAGGTTGTCGAGCCACTCCGACATCAACCGATCAGACGCGGCTCAGCTGGAGTAACGCGAAGACCAGGAGCGAGGCACCGCAGCAGGCTTCGAGTACGGGTAGGGCCAGTGGTGGCAGCGCCCTGCGCAGCACAACGATCAGCCCCGCCGCGATCAGGCACCACAGCATCGAGGAGGCCATGAATCCGGCGCAGAAGACGCCCAGCTCCGCCGCCCGGCCCGGGCCGAGCACGGCGCCCACTCCGCCGGCCGCGCCCGACCAATAGACAACGTTCCATGGGTTCGCCAGGGACATGCCCGCCCCCACAGCCATGGCCCTGCGGTCCTGTTCGGCGTACGGCTGTGCCGTCGGATCGGACACCTTCCGCACGAGCGCGTCGCGCAGGCCCGTCACCCCCAACCAGGCCAGCAACAAGCACCCGGTCACGGTGAGCGGCACGCGCAAGGCCGGCACCGCGAACAGCGCCCCCGCCCCCGCCCCCGCCAGGCCGAGCACCGCCCAGACGGCGTCGCCCGCAGAGAGCCGACCTGGACCGCGAAGGCAGGGCCGATCCGCCCCGGATGCCGCGCCGAAGAGACTCGCCGACTCCTTGCCTTCGGCAGCGAGCATTCTGATGTCCATTCTCCCTTTCCTCTAACTGGACTTGCAGACCACCGCGAAATTTGCCGCCCTGAGCCAGTTTGGAGCCGTTGGCAGGGTCGCCGTCGGCGTAGAGGTAGGGGCTGGTGAAGTGGCCGATGTTGGAGGCGTAGTAACGGGCGGCGAAGGGGTTCAGGCGTCCTGATGGCAGCCAGCGAACCAGTATGGCTGGGGGAAGTCTTTAGGACGTGCCGACCGTGCAGCACAACGATGTCTGATTGCCGCCAGCAAGGTCCTGCTGTGGTCCTCATGCTGGCGACATGACGATGTCATCCACTACGGAGTCAGCAACAGTTCTCACCGGCATGTATGCGGCTGAGGCGGAGTACCTGGCGGCGGGAGGCCCTGGCGAGGCTTCGTTCGACCTCCTCGCACCCTTCTTTGCGCCGGATGTCGAGCTGCATCAAGCAGATTCCCTGCCCTACGGAGGCACTTGGCGTGGGCACAACGGCATGACGCAGTTCTTCCTCACGATGGGAGAGGTGTGGGAGTCGTTCGAGATGGTGGAACAGGAGTTCCTGGCCACCGGTGAGACTGCGGTCGTGCTCACACAGGTCCGTGCTCGCGCTCGCGCGACCAACCGTGAACTCAGCTTCCCCATTCTGCAAGCGATCACGGTCAAGGACGGGCGGATCACCAAGGTCCGTCCGTTCTACTGGGACACGCGGGCTATCGCCGACGCCTGCGCCGCGCCGACACCGACACCGACAGACTGAGGTCGACGGCAAAGCCCACTGGTCACAGCCACTCGTTGAGGACTGCCACCAAACCGGTCGCCTCGTAACGGACGGCAAGCTTGTCGTATCTCGTGGCCACGGCCCGGTGACGCTTGAGGCGGTTGATCCCACACTCGACCGAGTGGCGCTCGCGGTAGTCGGTCGTGTCGAACTTTCCGGGGCGCGGTGGTCGGGCGGCCCGGCCGCGCCCCGGAAGCGGAATCAGAGACGTACCCGCATCCGGGGCCCCACGGTCCCGGACCGCCCTCGAATCCGTGCCGTCAGGAGATGCGGATGTCCGACCAGTTCGTCGTCTTGCCGACCTGGGACCGGTTGTCGAAGCCGCCCTTACCGTTGCCCCGGTTCAGCCAGGCTCGGCCGTCCTTGTCGAGTGAGACCAGGTCGGCCCGGCCGTCGCCGGACAGGTCGAGTCCGCCGACCACGTCCTTGTAGGAGGTGCCCCAGTCCTTGAAGACCAGCGTCCGCGGCTTGAAGGTGCCGGCGCCGGTCCCGTTGAACCGCCACAGCTCGTTCGACGCGTCGACGGCCAGCAGGTCGTTCTTGCCGTCGCCGCCCAGGTCTCCCGCGGCGATCAGTCTCTTGTAGCCGCCGAAGCCGGACCCGGCGAGCGCTCGGGCCTTGAAGCCGCCGGCGCCGTTGTTCGCGTACAGGTACAGCTTCCCGGTCGAGGCGGACCGGGTCAGCAGGTCGGCCCTGCCGTCGCCCGTCACGTCGCCGGGTGAGACGACCGCGTTGTACGCGCTCCAGTCCGAGGAGACCTTCACGGAGAGCGACTGCTGGTCGGGCAGCCCGCCGCCGCAGATCGTCTGGTGGACGCGGGCCTCGCCCTTCGAGGAGCGGACGAACACGTCGTTGCAGCGGTCGCCGTCGAGGTCGCCGAAGGGCAGGACGAGCTCGCTCGTAGCGGAGCTGCTCGCGCGCTGCCCCGCCGTCAGCTTCGTCGCGTCACCCGCGTACAGCTTGAGCCCGGCGCTGCCCCGGCCGAACAGGTCGGCCTTGCCGTCGTCCGTGTAGTCACGCCACTTGGGCAGCGCGCGGCCGGTGGTGGTGGCCTGGTACACGCCGTCCAGGACGGTGTTGTTCGTCTCGCCCCGCAGGTACTCGTCCCACAGCACGACGGGCCGACCGAGCGCGTCGGCGGCCACCTGCGGCGGCCCGGCGAACTGGGCGCTCTTCGCACTCAGCCGCCGCGGGGCGGACCATGTGCCGCCCTTGAAGACGGCGGCCATCGTGTACTCCTCGTACGAGTAGCCCTCCCGCCACGTCACCGTGACCGTGCCGCCGGAGGTTGCGGCCGCGGCGACATTGCGCACCTTCTGGTGGGTGGAGAAGCGCTGCGCGTACGACCGCCAGAGGCCGGTGGCCGCCGAACGCACCGCGTACCAGGGGGTGGTGGGCCCTCCGGCCACGAAGAGGTCGCCGTTGGGCAGGTGGACGGGCGCCGTCATCCTGTACGTGCTGCCACGGCTGTCGGCGGACTGAGGGGTGCTCCACTGCGTGGCGCCGGCGGGTCGGCGGGAGTGCATAAGGTGCGCGTCGTCGTAGAAGACGTCGAAGCCGCCCTGCGGAACGGCGAACACCTTCGGGCGCGCGAGATCCTTGCCCGGGACCGGGAAGCCCTGGACCGTGGTCCAGGCGGACGCGCCGGAGGCCTTCTCCAGTGCGACGACGGCCTTGCTCGCCTGCCACTGCCACACCAGCAGGGCGGTGCCGTCCTTGTCGACCGCGAGGTCCATGTTGGCGATGTCGCGGCTGCCGGACGGCGGCTGCGCGTTGAGGTCGGCCGGAGCGGTCCACGCGGCCTGCGGGCCGGTCTTCTCGGCGGCCCTCACGACACCGGAGACCGACCACACGGCGACCAACCGGCCGTCGGGGGCCGCCGCCAGGTGGTGGTAGCCCTTCTCGGGGACGGCGGCGACGTATTCGGGCTCGGAGAAGGCGGTCGCGCCGGGCGTGAGGGTGGCGACCTTCAGCCAGTGGTTGCCCTGGTCGTCGGCGCGCTTGGCCCGCCAGGCCAGGCGCACCGAGCCGTCGCCGAGCGCAGCCAACTCGGTGTTGTATCCGCCGGCGTCCGGCCAGGCCTGCGGGGTGAGCCAGCGAGTGCTGCCGGCGGGCCGGATCCGGGTGGAACGCCCGTCGTGGGTGAGGGAGACCAGGGCGCCGTCCCCGGCCGACACCAGGGCGCTCAGCCCGCCCGAGGCTTCACCTGGGTTGGGTGCCGGAGCGTGGAGGGCGCGGGTGCCCCACGGGCCCGGCGCACGCGTCTCGACGGCGGCCAGAGCGGTGCCGGCAGCCGTGGCGGTGGCAGGGGTGGTGGCGGCGGTGGTTGCGGTGGTCGTGGCGGCGCCAGTGGCCGTGGTGGTGTGGGCGGCGGCCGGGTCGGCGGCCGCCAGAGCGAAGACGGGAGTGAGCGCGATGCCGAGCACCGCGCGGGACTGCGAAATCATGGGAATGCCCCCCCGGGCAGGACGAATCGGTTGGCGCGGATTCGTCGAACTGTTCGAACAAGTCAGACGCAGCGTATATCATCCAAGATCGTCCCGCGTGGGGGAATTCCCTCCCCGGCCGGAATTGGCATAGACCTTTACGCGACCACGGACTAGGCTCTGCCGCGCACATCACGAGAGCGCTCTCAAGCACTGCTGTTCCACCCCCACCCTGTTGGAACAACGAAGGGTCATTCCCTTGAGACGCACCATGACACTGCGCACCGCACTGTCCGCACTCCTCCTGCTCGGAACCTGGGCGACCGCGAGTGCCCTGCCTGCCTCCGCCGCGGACGCTCCCGCGCGCTCCACCGAAGCACCGGCCTCCCCCGAGCTCCTCTCCGCGATGCAGCGCGACCTGGCGCTGACGCGGAACGAGGCCGAGGCACGCCTGGCCGCGGAGAAGACCGCGACGGCCGTCGAACGCAAGGCGCGTAGCGCGGCCGGTTCGGCCTACGGCGGCTCCTGGTTCGACGCCGGCAGTGGCCGACTCACCGTCGCCGTCACCCGCGCCGCGCAGGCCGACGCCGTACGCGCGACCGGAGCGGCCGTACGCCTCGTGCGGTACGACGCGCGGCAACTCGACGCGGCGAAGAAGAGCATCGACGGGCTGTCCGCGCCCGCCGGAGTCGCCAGCTGGCACGTGGATCCGAAAGCCAACAAGGTCGTCGTGAACGTCGTCGCCGCGCACCGGGACGACAACGATGTCCGGGCCTTCCTCGCCCGAGCCCGCGAAGCGGGCCCCGTGACGGTGCGCCAGACCCCCACCGCGCCCCGTACCTTTTCCGCCGGCACCGTGGGCGGTGACCCCTACTACACCGGCAACGTCCGCTGCTCCATCGGCTTCTCCGTGCACGGCGGCTTCGTCACCGCCGGGCACTGCGGCCAGCCGAGTGCGGCCGTGTACGGCTGGGACCGGTCCTACATCGGCAATTTCCAGGGGTCGTCGTTCCCGGGTAACGACTACGCCTGGGTGAACGTGGGCAGCGGCTGGTGGACCGTGCCGGTCGTCCTCGGCTGGGGTACGGTTCCCGACCAGCTCGTCCGCGGCTCCGCCGAGGCCCCGGTGGGTGCCTCCGTCTGCCGTTCCGGCTCCACTACTCACTGGCATTGCGGCACCGTGCTGGCGAAGAACGAGACGGTGAACTACAGCCAGGGCGCCGTCCATCAGATGACGAAGACGAGCGTCTGTGCCGAACCCGGCGACTCAGGAGGCTCCTTCATCAGCGGCGACCAGGCCCAGGGCGTCACCTCCGGCGGCTGGGGCAACTGCACCAGCGGCGGCCAGACCTGGCACCAGCCCGTCAACGAGATCCTCAACCGGTACGGGCTGACACTGCACACGGCCTGATCGCTGATCAGCGCGGCCGAGCGGACTCCGTCACGGAAGTGCCGGCGGAGTCCGCTCGAACTTCACCTACACGGACCTGGCCGGATCAAAAGTCCCACCAGCGGAGAAGGATCCGGGGTGCTGATCAGCAGGCGAAACGGATGCGCTAGATTTTGCCTCTCTTTGACCGCGATCACTCACGATCTCTACCCTTCGGAGTCGGCAACCCCATGAGCGACATCGTCAACGGACTCGGGCGGGCCACTGCGTACGGCGGCCTGGGACTGGTCCTGTTGGTCCTCGGCATCGTCCTGGTCGACGTGCTGACGCCTGGAAAGCTCGGCCGGCAGATCTGGGAGCAGCGCAATCGCAACGCCGCCACGGTCCTCAGCTCCGCACTGCTCGGTATCGGCGGCATAGTGTTCACGTCCATCTGGACGACGTACGAGGACTTCGGCAAGGGGCTGGTCTCGACCGCGGCGTTCGGGCTGCTGGGGCTGGTGATGATGGCCGTGGCGTTCCTGGTGGTGGACCTGATCACGCCGGGGCGCCTGGGTGCGACGCTGGTCGAGGCAGAGCCTCATCCCGCGGTCTGGGTGACGGCGTCCTGCAACCTCGCGGTGTCCGCCGTCATCTCGGCCTCCATCGCCTGAACCGCTGTCCCTTGGAGAGGGCACACCATCACACGCCGTGGTGGTCTCTGCTCCATCGAGAAGGCGGCTTCAGCGGTGGGACCGCCCGCACGTCCCGCGCCACGGAGTCATCGCCGTCACGAGCACGACTGCCCTGGCGCGGGTTGACGGAGCCGACAGCAGCCGCCACGGTGATCCACTAGCTCACCGCCCAGGTGCGGCGGGCACGGGCGTTGAAGGCCGTCGCCCGGGTGGCCGGAGCAGCGTGGTGCCGCGCAGGAGCGAAGACGAACAGCGCCGGCGGGAAGGGTTGTTCCGGGGCCGTTCTCTGTAAGTCTCGGGCCAGTGGCTGCGCTGGGCGCGGGCGGCGTTGCCGCGTCCGCTCAGGGGGTGCGGAGCGGTAGGCGTCGTAGGGCTCCAGCTGGGCGACCAAGTGGGTCTAGGACATCGTGCGGTCGATCTCCACGAACTCGCTGGAGCCGTCGGTCAGAGGACCACCCCGTCGGGGACCAGGGCCCCGGGCCGGGAGGGGTGCGCGACTGCGAGTTGCCATTGCGCCTGGTCAGCCGCTCCCTTGTGGTGAAAGGCGAGGACAGTGCCGGCCAGGGCGAGGCGGTGCCCCGGCGACGCGGCGGTGCCGACCAGCGGCCCCGCCTCCCGGGGGTGGCGGGTTCCGTAGGTCGGTCGATACGGTCCTACGTCACGGTCTGGGCCGGGCAGTCGGCCGCTGCCTTGCGCAGGGGGTTGCTTCGGCATCATCGGCCGCAAGGCTTCAGCGGGGCTTCGTTGTTCCACGTCGCGCGCGACCCCGTCCAGCGTATGGCGCAGGAGATGGGACACGCGGGCTGAACCGAGTCTCGCCAAGGCGGCCGCTCCTGGGAGTCGCGGACATGCCCAACTATCGGGCGGCGCCGCTCTTGACACGTGTTCAGGGCCGGCGAACTCCCCGTCCCGAGCCAGAGGTATCGCTCGAGGTATTGCCCTTACCGACCCGCCGTGCTTAAGGTCACCCCGTTTGTCGAATCGATTCGATTGATTCGAGGAAGCCGGTGGGCCCAAGACAGGCCGGGCGGAGGTGGGGATGACCACGATCAAGGATGTCGCCGAGCGGGCGGGCGTCGCGCCGAGCACCGTGTCGTACGTCCTGAGCGGGTCGCGCAAGATCTCCGAAGACACCCGGCGCGCGGTGCAGGCCGCGATCGACGAGCTCGGGTACCACCCGCGCGCGAGTGCCCGTACGCTGCGCAGCGCACGGACCCGGGTGCTGGCGCTGGCCGCGCCCCGCGTGCCTGGGGCGTACCGGGCGATCGACGGGCGGTTCGCGATCGACGTCACCGACGCCGCCCGTGTGCACGGGTACGACGTGCTGTTGATGACGGACAGCGACGGCGTCGGCGGGCTGCGCCGGGTGGCCCGCAGCAGGCTCGCGGACGCCGCGGTGCTGATGGCCGTCGAGGACCGAGACCCCCGTGTCGAGGTCCTGCGCGAACTGCGCTTCCCCGGGGCGCTGCTCGGTCACGACGATCACGCGGCGCTGCCCTGGACCGACCTCGACTGGGAGGCCGCCGTCGCCCTCGCCGTGCGTGAGACCGCCGCTGCCGGTCACCGGCGGATCCTCTTCCTCTCGTCGGCCGAGCACGAGGTCGCCGCACGCCGCGGCTATGCCCTGCACGGCCTGGACGGCGCCCGGCGAGCGGCCGTCGAGACGGCGGCCGATGTCCGCGTGGTCCCCTCCCACCGCGACGCGGACGTCCTCGCGCGGCGGCTGAGCGAGGCGCTGGCCGCACGGCCCGTCCCCACCGCGCTGGTCGTCCAGCACCTGATCCTCCTCCCCCGCCTGCTGGACGCGGTGGCGGCGGCCGGGTTGCGGATTCCCCATGATCTGACCGTCGTGCTCGTCGGCAGCCTCCCGGACGAGATGGGCATCCGGCACCTGCCGCGGATCGATCTGCCCGTCGCGGAGATGTCCACGGCCGTGGCCCGACTCGCCGTCGAGGCGATCGGCACCGGCGGCGACGACCGGTCATCGACTTCGCAGGAGCCCCTCGCGGCACCTGCCTCGACCCTGTCCTCCGGCACGCCGCACCACCTGATCCAGCCGCGGATGGCCGGGCCCGTCATCGCCCCGCCGTCGCCCGGCTGACCGCTCACACGGCCCGTACGGCACGGCCGGCCTCGCCCGCGACGCCAGATCACCGCATGTCCACAGCCGCACATGTAACGGAGGATCAAGACCTTGCCGTTCTTAGCAGGACGCATCAGAAGGAGACGTGGACGCGTTCCCGCGCTCGCCGCCACCCTTGCCTGTGCCCTCGTCGCGCCAGGGCTGACCGGCTGTGCCGCGGAGCCCGACCCGGGCACCGTCACCGTGCTCAACTCGGCTACCGACACCGCCGAGCACACCGCCAACCAGCGGTTCTTCGACCGCTGCGGCAAGCCGCTCGGCCTGAAGGTCGAGCAGATCAGCGTGCCCGCCGACCAGATCGCCTCCAAGGCGCTTCGGATGGCGTCGTCCGACTCGCTCACCGACATCCTGGAGCTCGACGGCTCGGAGCTGCCCCAGTTCGCGCAGACCGAGGGCCTGCGGCCGCTCGACGAGGTCGGGGTCGACACCGCCGGCCTCTCCGCGAGCGCGAAGTCCCTCGGCTCGTACGACGGCACCCAGTACGGCATCGCCCGTTCCGTCAACTCCCTCGCGCTGATCTACAACACCAAGCTCCTGAAGGAGGCGGGCGTCGCCCCGCCCACCACCTGGCAGGAGCTGCGGGCCGCCGCGAAGAAGCTGACCGCGGGCGACACGTACGGGATGGCCTTCAGCGCGAGCCCGAACGCGGACGGCGTCTACCAGTTCCTTCCGTTCTTCTGGTCCGCCGGCGGCGACGAGGCCAGGATCGACAACGGCAAGGGCGAGGCCGCGCTCCAGCTCTGGAAGGACCTGGTCGCGGACGGCTCCGCCTCCAGGTCCGTCGTCAACTGGAACCAGCAGGACGTCAACGATCAGTTCGTGGCGGGCCGCGCCGCCATGATGATCAACGGACCGTGGCAGGTGCCGGTCCTCAGCGCCCAGGAGGACGTGGACTGGGCGGTCGCGAGCATTCCGGTGCCCGAGGCGGGAAAGCCGGCGGTGCCGCCCATCGGCGGCACCGTCATGGCCGTACCGAAGAACGACGAGGACCCGGTCCGCGAGAAGAACGCCGGCAAGGTCCTGAACTGCCTCAACTCCGAGAAGAACCAGCTCCAGTGGGGCGCATCGGTCAACAACGTGCCCACCCGCACCACGGCCGCACGGGCGTACGCGAAGCAGAACCCGAAGCTCGCCGCCTTCGCCGAGCTCGTCACCACCGCTCGCTCCCGTACCGCCAAGGTCGGCACCGGCTGGCCGGTCGTCGGCGACGCGCTCGCCGGCGCCTTCCAGTCCGTGCTGACGGGCCGGACCAGTCCCGAACAGGCCCTGCGCCGGGCCCAGCAGCAGGCCTCGGAAGGGAGGTGAGGACCATGACCAGCATCACCTCCCCGGCGCCCGCCACGGGCGCCGCAGAAGCGAAGTCCCCGACCGGCCGCGCTCCGGCGCGCCGCGGGCTGCTGCGCTGGCTCTTCGTCGCTCCCGCGCTCGCCTACATGGCGCTCTTCTTCGGCTACCCGCTGGTCCGCAACATCGTGATGAGCTTCCAGCACTACACGCCGAAGACGTACTTCACGGGCGAGGCACCGTTCAACGGCTTCGACAACTGGCGGGCCGTCTTCGCCGATGAGCTGTTCACGGACGCCCTGTGGCACACGGCCCTGTTCACCGTCGGCTCGCTGCTCGGCCAGTTCACCATCGGCCTGGCCCTCGCCGTGTTCTTCTCCCGCCGCTTCCGGCTCTCCGGCTTCGTGCGCGCGATCCTGCTGCTGCCGTGGCTCGTGCCCATGGTCGTCTCCGCCGTCGTCTGGCGGCGCATACTCGACCAGGACCACGGCATGCTGAACACCGCCCTCCACGCGGTCGGCCTGGTCCCGCAGGACGGTGTGCCGTGGCTGAGCAGCCCCGGTGTGGCCCTGCTGTCGGCGGTCCTGGTCAACATCTGGATCGGCATCCCCTTCAACATGGTCATCCTCTACGGCGGTCTCCAGGAGATCCCGCGCGACTTGTACGAGGCCGCGTCGCTCGACGGCTGTGGCCCATGGCGGACGTTCCGAAGCATCACGCTGCCGATGCTGCGCCCGGTGATCACCGTCGTGCTCGTGCTGGGCTTCATGTCGACGGTGAAGATCCTCGACCTGATCCTGGCGCTGACCTCGGGCGGGCCGGCGGACTCCACGCAGACGCTGGGCACGGTCACGTACCAGCTCTCCTTCCTTCAGCTCGACTTCGGCCAGGGCGCCGTGGTGGGCAACGTCCTGATCCTCATCAGCGCGGTCTTCGCCGTGCTGTACCTGCGGGCCAACCGCGCCGACTTCGGCAAGGGGAAGTGACCGGCGATGAACCGACCGATGAAACGACCGGCGAGCGTTCTGCGCGTTCGTTCGGTGTGGAACACCGCCGCCGCGCTGCTGATCCTCGCCGTGCTGCTCTTCCCCGTGTACTGGATGCTCAACACCGCTCTCCAGCCCGAGTCGAGCATCGCCGCCACCGAGTGGTTCCCCGCCTCGCCGTCGCTGAAGAACTTCGACACGGCGATCAGCACCCAGGGCGGCTCGCTGCTCACCAGCTTCGTCGTCGCACTCGGCGCCGTCGTCGTCTGTCTCGCGCTCGCCGCGCCCGCCGCCTACGGGCTCGCCCAGTTCGGACTCCGCGGCGGGCAGGGCATCGTCTTCGCCACGCTCATCACGCAGATGGTCCCGGGCATCGTCATCGCCAACGCCCTCTACAGCGCCTATGCGCAGCTCGACCTCGTCAACTCCTATCTGGGGCTGATCCTCGCGGACGCCTCGCTCGGTCTGCCGTTCGCGGTCGTGCTGCTGCGGGCGTTCATGGTGTCGATCCCGAGCGAGGTCGTCGAGGCCGCGATGGTGGACGGGGCGAACCGCTTCACCGCGTTCGTGCGGATCGTGCTGCCCATGAGCCGCAACGCCCTGATCACGGCGGGGCTGTTCACCTTCCTCTTCGCCTGGTCGGACTTCATGTTCGCGCTCACCCTCAACACCACGGACGACGTCAAGCCCATCACGCTCGGCATCTACCAGTTCGTCGGCGCACATGTCAGCGACTGGGGCGCGGTCATGGCGACCGCGGTGCTCTCCGCCGTACCGGCCGCGATCCTGCTCGTCGTCGCCCAGAAGTACATCGCCGCCGGGATCACCGGCGGATCGGTCAAGTAGGGAGGTGCTTCCGTGAGTTACTCCGAGTCCGTCGAGTTCCCCGAGTTCCCCGCCGGCTTCTTCTTCGGTGCCGCCACGGCCAGTTACCAGATCGAGGGCGCGCACGACGAGGACGGCAGGGGCCCGTCCATCTGGGACACCTTCTGCCGCGAGCCCGGGCGCGTCGCGGACGGCGCCACCGGTGACGTCGCCTGCGACCACTACCACCGCTACCGCGAGGACATCGCGCTGCTGCGCGAACTGGACGTGGACAGCTACCGCTTCTCCATCGCCTGGCCGCGTATCCAGCCGGCCGGCTCCGGCCCCGTCAACGCGGCCGGGCTCGACTTCTACGACCGGCTCGTCGACGAGCTGCTGGCCTCCGGCATCTCTCCTGCCGCCACCCTCTACCACTGGGACCTGCCGCAGGCCCTGGAGGACCGGGGTGGCTGGCGGGTACGCGAGACGGCGGAGCGGTTCGCCGAGTACGCCGGGGTGGTCGCCGCCCGGCTCGGCGACCGGGTGGACCGCTGGATCACGCTCAACGAGCCCTTCTGCAGCGCCTTCGTCGGCTACGCGGCGGGCGCCCACGCCCCGGGCGCCCGGGAGGGCCGCGGCGCGCTCGCCGCCGCACACCATCTGCTCGTCGGCCACGGGCTGGCCGTGCGCGCGCTGCGCGCGGCGGGGGCACGGGAGGTCGGGATCACGCTCAACCCCGACCGGCTGCTGCCGGCCACGGGCTCCCCCGCCGACCTGGCCGCCGTACGCCGTGTCGGGACGCTCCACAACGACGTGTGGTTCGAGCCGCTGTTCGCCGGGCGCTACCCGGAGCACGAAGCCGAGACCTGGGGCGAGCTGGTGCCCAGCGGCGCCGGCTCGTACCGCCTCGACGGCGACCTCGGTCTCATCGGAGCACCGCTCGACTTCGTCGGCATCAACTACTACCGCCCGATCACCGTCTCCGACGCCCCGTACCGCGACGCCGACCCGGCCACCCGCACCGCGGTCGACGTCCGGGCCGAGGAGACCTGGCGCGACGATGTCCGCCACACCACCATGGGCTGGCCCGTCGTCCCGCACACCTTCACGGATCTGCTGGTCGAGCTGGCCGAGCGCTACCCCGCGCTGCCGCCGCTCCTGATCACCGAGAACGGCTCGGCGGAGGCGGACACCGTCGACGCCGACGGCCGGGTGCGCGACGTGGAGCGGGTCGACTACCTCCACAGCCATCTGGACGCGCTCGCCGCCGCCCTGCGCGCGGGTGTCGACGTGCGCGGCTACTACGTGTGGTCGCTGCTGGACAACTTCGAGTGGGCCCGTGGCTACGGCCAGCGCTTCGGCATCGTCCGGGTCGACCACGACACGCAAGTACGCACACCCAAGGACAGCTACCGCTGGTACCAGCGGCTGATCGCCGCCCACCGCGCCCGGACCGCCCCTGGCGAGGACGCCCGATGAAGTTCACCGACGGCTACTGGATGATGCGCGAAGGCGTCCAGGCGTCGTACGCCGCCGAGGTCGCCGACGTCCGCGTCGACGAGGACCGGTTCACGCTCCACGCGCCCGTGCGGCACGTCACGCGCCGCGGCCACACCCTCAACAGCCCGCTGCTGACCGTCGAGTGCTGGTCCCCCGCCGAGGGCGTGATCGGCATCCGCTCCACTCACCACGCGGGCGCTGCCGAGCGCGGCCCGGAGTTCACGCTGCACACCGAGCCCGCCCACGCGGCCAGGGTCACCCGGGAGGGCTCGCTGCTGGAACTCACGGCCGGGGAGCTGTCCTTGCGCGTGGACACCGCCGCCCCGTGGCGGCTGGACTTCACCGTGGACGGTCGCGTCCTCACCTCGGCGACGGCGCGCGGCACCGGCTTCGCGGTCACGGGCGACGGCAGCCACTACTCGCTGGCGCAACTCACGCTCGATGTCGACGAGTTGGTGTACGGGCTCGGCGAACGGTTCACGCCGTTCGTGAAGAACGGCCAGAGCGTGGACATCTGGCAGGCCGACGGTGGCACCGCGAGCGAGCAGGCGTACAAGAACATCCCCTTCCACCTCACCAACCGCGGCTACGGCGTCTTCGTCAACCACCCCGGCAAGGTGAGCTACGAGGTCGACTCGGAGGCCGTCGGGCAGGTGCAGTTCAGCGTCGAGGACCAGTCGCTGGAGTACTTCGTCGTCTATGGTCCGACGCCCAAGGACGTCCTGGACCGCTACACGGCGCTGACCGGCCGCCCGGCGCTGCCGCCGGCCTGGTCGTTCGGGCTGTGGCTGTCGACGTCGTTCACGACCTCGTACGACGAGGAGACGGTGAACCGGTTCGTGCGCGGGATGGCCGAGCGCGACATCCCGCTGGGCGTCTTCCACTTCGACTGCTTCTGGATGCGCGAGTACCAGTGGTGCGACTTCACCTGGGACCCGGAGGTCTTCCCGGACCCGGAGGGCATGCTGCGCCGGTTGAAGGAGGAGCACGACCTGCGCGTGTCGGTGTGGATCAACCCGTACATCGCGCAGAAGTCCGCGCTGTTCGCGGAGGCCAAGCGGCACGGCCATCTGGTCCGCAAGGCCAACGGCGACGTGTGGCAGTGGGACCTGTGGCAGGCCGGCATGGCCCTGGTCGACTTCACCGATCCAGAGGCGCGGGAGTGGTACGCGGGCAAGCTGCGCGCGCTCACCGCGCAGGGCGTCGACTGCTTCAAGACCGACTTCGGCGAGCGGATCCCGACCGATGCGGTCTGGCACGACGGCTCCGACCCAGAGCGCATGCACAACTACTACACACAGCTCTACAACGAGACGGTCTTCGAGGTGCTGAGCGAGGCCCGGGGCGCCGGTGAGGCCGTGCTCTTCGCCCGCTCGGCGACGGCGGGCGGACAGCGGTTCCCGGTGCACTGGGGCGGCGACTGCGAGTCGCACTTCGGCGCGATGGCCGAGTCGCTGCGCGGTGGATTGTCCCTCGGCCTGTCCGGATTCGGCTTCTGGAGCCATGACATCGGCGGCTTCGAGGGAACGCCGACGCCCGAGGTGTTCAAGCGGTGGGTGCAGTTCGGGCTGCTGTCGTCGCACAGCCGGTTGCACGGCAGCAAGTCGTACCGGGTGCCGTGGGACTACGACGAGGAGGCGGTCACCGTCACCCGCGACTTCACCCGCCTCAAGCACCGGCTCATGCCCTACCTGTTCCGTGCGGCACAGCAGGCCGCCGAGCGCGGCACGCCGATGATGCGGGCGATGGTCCTGGAGTTCACCGACGACCCGGCCTGCCACACCCTCGACCGGCAGTACATGCTCGGCGACGGCCTGCTCGTCGCCCCGGTGTTCTCGGCCGACGGAGTCGTCGACTACTACGTCCCGGACGGCACCTGGACGCATCTGTTGTCGGGTGAACAGGTCCAGGGGCCGGGCTGGCGACGCGAGCGGTACGGCTACGACAGCCTGCCCCTGCTGGCCCGGCCCGGCTCGGTCATCCCGTACGGCGTGAGCGACGACGCGGCGGAGTACGACTGGGCGTACGGGGTGACGCTGCGGGTCCACACGCCCGTCGACGGTGCGACGGTCGTGACACGGATCCCGGCACCGGGCACCCGGGGCGGGGCGGCGGCCGTCTTCCGGACGACTCGCGACGGCGACACGGTCACGGTCGAGGCGGAGGGGGCACCGGGGCCGTGGCAGGTGCTGCTGGTCGGGGCGCAGGCGGAACCCGGCGACACGGGATCGTCGGTGTCGGTGTCGGCTTCGGCTTCGGCTTCGGCTTCGGCTTCGGCTTCGGCTTCGGCTTCGGCTTCGGCTTCGGCTGAGCGGACCGCACTCGGCACTCTTCTCGCCGTATCCGCGGGCACGGCCCGCCTCACGGCGCTACTCACCGGGAGCTGACACAGCTCTCGCAGAGAACGGAGACAGGATGCCCACCCTCGTCGTGCGTGAGGCTGCTCCGGGACGGTCCGGTCGGCGGCCGGCTGCGTCAGGCCGCGGCGGGCTCGGCGTGAAGCTCCCTGTCCAGTTGCTCGAAGAGCTCGTTGCCGGAGGCCGTGAACGTACTGATGCCCTCGTCCTCCAGCACACGCACCACGTCCTCGTAGGACACTCCGACAGCCTCCAGGTCATCGAGTACCTGCTGGGCTTCCCCGTAAGCGCCATGGATGGTGTCGCCCTGGATGCGGCCGTGATCCGCTACTGCGCGGAGGGTTTGTTCGGGCATGGTGTTGACCACCCCGGGAGCCACCAGTTCGTCGACGTAGCGGGTGTCGTGGTAGGCGGGGTCTTTCACCCCGGTGGATGCCCACAGCGGGCGTTGCGGGCGCATCCCGGCCGCCGCCAGGGTCTTCCATCGGTCCCCTGCGCACGCCTGCTCGAAGTGCTGGTAGGCCAAGCGTGCGTTGGCGATCGCTGCCCGGCCGCGCAGGTCCCGTGCCTTCGGGGTGCCGATCTTGTCCAGTCGGCTGTCGACCTCGGTGTCCACCCGGCTGACGAAGAAAGAGGCCACCGACGCGATGGACGTCAGGTCCTGGCCCGCCGCATGCGCCCTGCCCATGCCGTCCAGGAAGGCGCGAAGCACCTGGTCGTAGCGGTCCAGAGAGAAGATCAGGGTCACGTTGATACTGATGCCCTCGCCAAGCGCCGTGCTGATCGCCTCCAGGCCCTCTTGGGTGGCGGGGATCTTCACGAACATGTTCGGGCGGTCCACCAACCACCACAGGGCCCGTGCCTCGGCGACCGTCGCCGCAGTGTCGTGGGCGACGCGCGGATCCACCTCGAGCGACACTCGCCCGTCGACACCGCCACTTGCCTCGTACACCGGGCGCAGTACGTCGCAGGCCCAGCGCACGTCGAACGCCGTCAGCAGCCGGACGGCTTCCTCGACCCGAACCCCGCGCCGGGCGAGACCCTTTACCTGCTCGTCGTAGCGGGCACCCGAGCGGATCGCCCTGGCGAAGATCGTCGGGTTGCTGGTGATGCCGACGACCCGCTGTTCCTCCACCAGGTCGGTCAGCCGGCCACCCGCGAGCCGCTCCCGGCTCAGATCATCCAGCCAGACCGCTACGCCTTCGGCGGCCAGCCGGTCCAGGTTCTCGCTCATGATCTTCCTTTCTCGCGTCGCTTCGGGCGATGCCCTCTGAGGAGGCGGGCGAGGTGATGGCGGGGCCCACCCTCGCCTCGTCACCTTCCGTGGCCCCCGCCTGCCGTCAGTGAGACGCCGAAGTCGCGAAGCCTTGTGGTGGCTGCGGACAGCATGACACCTGCCCTTCTATCGGTAGCCCTCACTAGCAATAGAAGCGCGGAAATCTTCTTTAGTCAATGATTATTGGTTTTACAATGGGGCTCATGGACCACCCGAAGGAAGCACCCCGCACCGGCGTAGGGATCGCCGAAAGCGGCCCCTAGGCGTACCTGGCCCCCAGCCCCGGCCACTGCTGCGTCCGTCCGGAGCCGGCTTCCTCACCACCCGCCAGCTTGCGCCCATCCTGAGGCGCAACGCCTCACCCCCGCAGTTCCACACCTCACGAGGAGTACGTCATGGACGCCACCGCACCGATCACGGCCTCGTCACCGGAAGACGCCGGTATGCCCACCCGCTTCGCCGGCATCCCCGGACCCAAACGGCGATGCCGTCCATCACCCCACTGCGCGTCGTCCACGACACCGGCGGCATGGACCTGCCCGGCGCCGAACGCGCCGCCGCCCAGTTCCTTGAGGCGCTCGGCATCCAAACCGACACCGAGAGCCTGAACGGCACCCCCGGCCGCATGGCCCGCGCCTATGCCGAACTGTTCAGCCCGCGCCCCTTCGACCTGACGACCTTCCCCAACGACGAGGGCTACGACGAGCTGGTGCTGGCGCGCAGAATCCCCGTCCGATCGGTCTGCGAGCACCACATGCTGCCCGTCATCGGCACCGCACACGTCGGCTATCTGCCCGGCAGCCGCATCCTCGGCCTGTCGAAACTGGCCCGGGTCGTCGAACACTTCGCCTTCCGTCCCCAGGTCCAGGAACGCCTGACCAAGCAAGTCGCCGACTGGCTGCACACCCACCTCGAGCCCAAAGGCGTCGGGGTCGTGATCGAAGCCGAACACACCTGTATGACCCTGCGCGGAGTCCAGGCCACCGGCTCCAGCACCCTCACCTCCACCCTCCTCGGCACACTCCGCCACGACGCCCGTTCACGCGCCGAATTCCTCTCCCTCACCGGCATGCCCACCTGAACCACCACTACGTTCCAGCCCTGCACGCGGGCCACCGTGGCCACACCAGTGCACTCAGCTGTCGGTGGACTTCCTGGGCGCCGTCCGGCTCGGCTTCGCGTTTCTCAACGGCTGCGGTCAGGTTGACGACTTGCTGTTCGTCCGCGTCGCGCATGGGAATGCCGCCGAACCCCCGTACACCGACGGTTCCCCGGCGTGGAGGAGCATCTCCACGCCGGGCTGCCCTGTCCAGCTCCAGGGCCAGATCCTGCATGAGGAACATCGGCACGCCGCCTCGGCAACCGGCCCGAGGGGGACGTCAGGCCGGGCGGACCGCACCCTTGATCGCCGACTGACCGGCGAAGAACACCGACTCCTCACGGATGAGCGCTCCCGGCCCCGGGGCGTGAATCAGCCTGCCGTCGCCGCTCCAGATGCCGACGTGGCCGAGGTCGTCATGGAAGAAGACGAGGTCTCCGACCTGGATGTCAACGAGCGAGACCTGCACTCCCGCTCCCCACTGGGCCTGGGCGGTCCGGGGAAGCGTGACACCGGCGGCCTTCCACGCGGCCTGGGTCAGACCGGGGGCGTCGTACGATCCCGGCCCGACCGCACCCCATACGCAGGGCCGACCGATCTGCGCCCGGGCGAAGGCGACCACCCGCTCGACCTGGGTGCTGTGGCCGGAGCCCGGCGACAGCCAGGGCCTACCGTCAACACCTGGTGTGAAGATGGTGGAGGGAGTTTCGCGTGCCGTGAAGGCAACCGATTCCGTCGGGGCGGCAGCCCCTGTCGGTGCAGCGGGAGCGGGCGCGATGACCGGCTCCGCGGGCACTGCCGCAGCAGGGGCCGCCAGGGCAGAAGCGGAGATGCTCGGCATACCGGCGCCATAGGTCGCGGTGGTCACGTCGACCGGTGGACCGGGGGTGTAGTAAGCGGTGGGATCGGCTGACAGGGCAGTGGCGTACGGTGCTGTCGCGCCGGTCGCGCCGATCGTCGGACCGGCGCCGTACGTGTCGGTCCCGCCTGTTGGAAGATCCGCATCGTGAGTACCCGCGGTGGGGTGCGGGATGGTGGGCAGCGCCATGGTGGACTGCGGGCCGGACTGTGGGCTGAACTCCGGGCCGGGCAGTGGGGCGGGCTCCGGGGCGGACGCTGGTGCGGGCTCGTACAGCGGCCGCGGCGCCACGTCGCCGAGGACCGGCTGTGCACCGGTGCGCCAGGCGCTCTCGTCCCACCGGGACTCGCCTGCCGCAGCCGGTGCGACACGCTGGTCGGCGAGCTCCGGGAGGGATCCAGTGGTCGATGCCTGAGCTGATCCGGCGGTCAGCTCACGCGCAACACCGGTGGATGCTTGGGGCGCTTCGAGAGCTCGGGGTTCCGCGGGACGTTCCGCCGGGCGCTCGGGTCGTGCCGCCTGGGGCGCGCGGTCGGGACGGACCGGCAACCTCCTGTCCGGCTGCGGCGCCGGCACGGTCGGCCCCAGCTTGGCACGGGCGACGTCGAACCACTGCCGGGCAAGGGTTCCGACCGTGGGCTCCGCGTCCCCGCGGGACCGGCCGCCCGCTGCCGCACCCCGCTGGCGCGGGATCGCAGCGGCACGGGTCGCGTTGAAGGTACCCGTGTCGCTCTCGGCCCGGTCGTAGAGGCTGTCGATCCACCGCCGGACCTCGTCAGGGCTCGGGCTCTCGCTCTCATTCACCAACGCGGGAACCACCAAACCGCGAGAGACGGGCCTCGACAGTGAAGGCCTTCGGGGCAAGGGAGTTGGCCATGCCCGCGAAGTCGGCCACTTCAGGGCGCGAGGTTCGTTCCGACTCCATGAAAAATAGGGCCCTTCTTCCGTCCGAGAGCGCACGAAATCACCTGCCTGTCGGTGGAAGTCGTGCACGCAGTGGTCAACTTAGCCAACTTGTGAGCCTTCCGTGAAGATCGAAGCCTGAAAAGCCCGAAATGCCCCTGTGATCTTCCGCGCTCCATTCGCAGCCCCCACGCAATCCATCTCACAGGTGCAGACCTTGGACGATATGGGGGCATCACAGGCGGCTGAGTGAGCACTCAGGCCCCGGCCCGAGTCGGCTCGCAGTGCGCAGGGACCAGGACAGGTGTGGCTGGTGCCTACGCATCTGAAGGCTTCGACCGGGAGATCCGCAAACGACGCGACGTGGTGGAGCGCTGCTTCCCTCGCTCCTGATGTGGGTGTGCTGCCTCACGAGTACCACTGGCTCATTCACGGACCGTGGAGTTCGGTCTCCCAAGCCTGGAACGGCGGCTCGACCTGGTAACTCGGGTCACAATGGCCGCGGATCCACTGTGCGGCACGGTACTGCGCATCCCCTTCGTTCAGCACCTTGCCGTCTGTGTCGACTTCCAGCACATTGCCGTAGATCGCGAAGACCTGCTCCAACGATGAACCGAACTGGAAGAGAGCAGGTCGGTAGTCAAAGCCATCGAGCAGGTCAACGTCGATGGTGCCGTTCGCCAAGTAGAAGGCGAAGAGCCGAAGCGATGCCCGTACGTCGACAGGAAGCTGTCCCATCGGCACATCGTGCCTGGTGTCTACGTCACCGTGGCAAGATCTTCTGACCACATCCCCTGGCCGACCGACCTCGAAGACCGGTCTCGCCCCAGTGGCCGAGCCGCGCACCCGGGCGACTGCCTACTGCGGCTTGGTCGCGATCTGGATCAGGTTGCCGCAGGTGTCGTCGAAGACGGCGGTGGTGACGGGGCCCATCTCCAGGGGTTCCTGGGTGAAGCGCACTCCGAGGCCGTGCAGGCGCCGGTACTCCGCCTTCACGTCGTCGACGGCGAACTGGGCGAGTGGGATGCCTTCCTGGACGAGTGCGTCGCGGAAGGTCTTGACGGCCGGGTGGCCCGCGGGCTCCAGGAGGAGTTCGGTGCCCTCGGGCTCCTCGGGCGAGACGACGGTCAGCCACCGGTCCTTCTCGCCCACCGGGACGTCGTGCTTCTTCACGAAGCCGAGGATCTCGGTGTAGAAGTGCTCGGCCTTGACCTGGTCGTCGACGAAAACGCTGGTCAGATGGATCTTCATGGAGTGCTCTTCTCGGATCCGGACGTATCGGCCACCAGCCATCGCTCGGCTATCTGCCGCAGCGGGGCTGTGTTCAGCTCGTGGAACTTGTAGCGGCCCTCCCGCCGTGTCTCGACGAGCCCGGCGGCCTCCAGCACGGCGAGGTGTTGGGAGACCGCTTGGCGCGAGATGCCGAGTTGGTGCTTCATGCTCAGTCGGGAGCAGATCTCGAACAGCGTCTGTCCGGACTTCTCCGCGAGTTCGTCGAGGATGGTGCGGCGGGTGGGGTCGGCCAAAGCTTTGAAAAGGTCATCGGCCACGACCACACAATAGGCAACTGTTCACTTGCATATCAAGTCGACGCGCACCTCCAACCAGAAGCAGCGATCAAGTGGTCCGGGACTGCGTGCCCCAGGCGGTGAAGGTCAGCGCGGGGGCGGTGGTGTGCGCGGCGACCGCGCCCCTGGATGGAGCCAGGCCGCGCCTGCCTCGTCGATCCACCAGGTCCCGCCGCTGGTGGCGCCTCGGTACTCGGCCATCACATCGGCACGGCTCCGGTCTCACCGTCGGCCGACGGGGTCTTCATTCACCCCAGAACGTGAGCCGAAGAAGCGAATTGGGCCGCGCAGCCGTCGGTAGGCACAGCTAACCTGCGCGAATGAAGCGGATTCAGCGGGCCGCCGGCGCGGTCGTCGGCTCAGCGGTGGGTGACGCCCTGGGCGGCCCTTTCGAGTTCGGTCCCCAGGGAGCGTTCTCCGCGCGGTTTCCCGCGCCCGGTGGCGGTGGCGAGATGTGCGGAGGCGGTGGCTGGGACCCCGGCGAGGCCACTGACGACACGCAGATGGCCGTCCTGGTCGCGGAGTCGCTGCTGGAGCGGGGCGGGCTGGACCTGCCGGACATCTTCGCCCGCTTCCAGCGGTGGGCAGCATCAGGACCGAAGGATATCGGCCTGCAGACCGAAGACGTCCTGACCAACGGCATGCCCTGGGACCTCGCCGCCGCGATCCATTTCCAGGTCAATCGACGAGCAGCGGGAAACGGCTCCTTGATGCGGGCATCGACCTCCGCGGTCCACTTCGCGGCCGCCGGCCAGGAAGCCACCATGGACGCGGCCCGTCATATCGCCGCCCTCACCCACGGTGACCGCGCGGCCTGGGAAGGCACCGCGATCTTCCACGAACTCATCCGCGTCACTTTCGAGGACACCGACCCCCTCACCGCGCTCCCGGACATCCTTGCTCTCGTCCACCCCGACCACCGCGGCCGCTACGCCACCGTCCTCGCACCCGGCTGGCACCCCGATCAGGCGACCGAGTTCAACGGTGCCGTCTGGCCCTGCCTGGGCTCCGCCGTCTGGGCCCTGCGCACCACCGCCAGCTTCGAAGACGCGATACGCGCGGCGATCGACCTCGGCGGCGACACGGACACCGTCGCCGCGGTGACCGGGGGCCTCGCCGGGGCGTACTACGGCCTGGACGCAATCCCCGCCCACTGGACCCAGCCGCTTCATGTCCCCCTCCCAGGATTCGACGGACGGGTACTGCACCTGGCAGATCTGCTCCACCTCGCACACCGCCTCTCAACCACTCGCGCCGGTGATCCGCCGACTGCTGGGGGCTGTTGACACCGCGCAGGCAAGAGCACGAACCCGGCGTCCGCCGAAGGGACCGGCCGACCGACGCCACCGTCACCAGCCGGTCGGACCGGCCGCCCGCCACGACGGGGTGGATGGGCTGCACGGGGTTCGGTTTGCGCTTGGGTGTCCCAGAGAGATGGGTGCGCGGGGTCTCTACACGCGGGTGCGTACCTCGACAGGTTCTGCGGGCGGCGCCGCCATCGAGTGCCTCAGACAGCTGTGACCGCGCTTCGGTGCGATTACGGTCAGTGCATCGGTGGTCGACGTCGTCGAGGCGATCCTTCCCGCAACCATGATCAGGGCCAATCGAGTCGTCGGTTGATTACTTGAGGGCAGAGGCGCGTATGGACATTCGGCAGCTGAAGTACTTCGTTGCGATTGTTGATCATGAGGGATTCAACCGTGCGGCGTCGGCGCTGTACGTGTCGCAGCCGTCGCTGTCGCAGGCCGTTCGGGCACTGGAGCGTGATCTCGGCTCCGAGCTGTTCCATCGCATCGGGCGCAGGGCAGTGCTGACGGAGGCCGGAAGGGCCCTGATCGAGCCTGCCCGGGAGGCCGTGCGGAGTCTTCAGACGGCGCGGGCGAGTGTCGCGGCGGTGCATGAGCTGCGTGAGGGGGAGCGGATCACCAAGGCCACGATGCTGGCCGGCTGGACCGTGCTCTATGTGACGGTCGCCGTCCTCTGGTGGCCCGCCTCTGTTGTGGTCGTCGGCCTGTTCATGACGGCACGGCAGCGAGGCCGCCGGGCGGTGGAGACGTATGCCGTGCTCGGGGAGGCGGCGACCCGGTTGCACGCCCCCGAACTGGCCCGTGGGCTGGGCTTGGACCACGACGGTCCACTCCACGCCCGTACCGGCCAGGCGATGACTCTCCTCGTGCAGGGCCAGGGCCATTTGATCCCCCTGACGGTCGGATGGTCGCAGCCCAGGCCGCCGGACTGACCGCACCATGGCCGGTCAAGTCCTCGCGGGAGATGGTCCGTCAGGGTTTCACAATCGGGGGGTGAACACGGTGGGACAGGACGCGCTGGCATCCGTGGAAGCGCGGTTGCGGTGGTTCCGGGCGGATGGCGACCCGGGGCATTTACTCGGCGAGAAGGCGCAGGCCGAAGCGAGTGCGCTGGCCGCCATGCTCGATTCCGACAACGATCTCCGATGCCATATCACGCTCGGCTTGTTTCACTGGTACCGCAGTGGCGTTCTCTCCGAGCACGGCGCTCCGGAGGAGCGCGCGAAGGCTGAGGAACTCCTGCTGCCGTGCTACGTCGCCGGGTCGGCCCTTCCTGTCGCCCTGGTGCCGATCCTGGCCGAGCGCTCTTTGCGGTTGTTCACCGAACGGCTGGACGAGACGTTCGCCGGTTCGGCAGGCCCCCCGCCCAGCGTGTTGGTGTCCGTCTGGGCACGCAGTCTGCGGGAAGCACCCAGCGGCCCTCGTGACGAGATCATCGCCAGGGTGCTGCCCACCGGTGGTGCCTATACGCCGGAGCAGGTCGACCTTCTGGTCGACGTGGGCCGGGCCATCGTTGCCGCGACCCCTCCCGACCACGGTGACCGAGCCCGTCGCCTGGACGCGTTGGCCAATGCCTTGTTCGGACGCTTCCTTTCCGAGGACGCCGAGGCCGATCTGAAAGCAGCCTATGAAGCGGGCCGCATCGCCCAGGAGATCACTGGGTCCGGTCTTCCGCCCGATCCCGAACTGACCGGCCGACGGCGTATGGTGGAGCGCCTCCATCTCGGACGTACGGCGCGGTTGCAGGAACTCGACACGGCCATCGAGGACGCCCGCCGCGCGCTGGCGGCTGCTGAGGAAGCCGATCGGCGCACCTGTCTCTACACCCTGGCAACCGCCTTGGACAGCCGGTACAGCAGGATCGGGTCCGCAGCTGATCTTCAACAGGCCGTGGACGCATACGATGAGCTGATCCGGAGCGCCCCTGCCGGCTATCCCCGCGTCCTGCGTGTAGGAGAGATCAGCGACCTCGCTCAGGCGGTGTCCGAGCTCTACCGACTGCACCGCCGACGGACCGATCTCGACAAGAGCATCGACATTCTGATGTTGCTGCTCCACACCACCGACGAGCACGACCCTCTGAACAGCGAGGTCGTCGGTGGCCTCGTCGGCATGCTCACAAGCCGCTTCGAAATCACCGGTATGCGGGGAGACATCGAAGCCGCGGTAACGCTCCTGGAGACGAGCGCGCGTCGTCTGTCCGCCAGTGCTCCGCAGATCGCACAGGTGCTGCTGCTTCACGGTCGCGTCCTGGAGTTACGGGAGGAGCGCTTGTCGCAGCCCCCGGACCTCGACTCCGCGATCGTCCTGTATCAGCGGGCCTCGCTGGTTCCAGGGGCCGATCAGACGGTACATCTCAACGCGCTGGCCCATCTGGGCTCGGCATTGCGTAAGCGGTCACAGCGATCCGGGAGCGCGAGTGACATCGATGCGTCTGTTTCCGCATGTCGCCAGTCCGTCGAAGAAGCGCCGCCCGGGCACCCGTTGCTCGCTTCCCTGCAAACCAACCTCGCCGCTTCACACAACGCCCGATATCATCTGACGGGCGGCCTCACGGATCTCGATACGGAAATAGAGATCAACCGGATACTGAAAGACTCCGCCCGCCCGGAAGATCCCGAGTACCCCCTGTATTTCGTCCGCCTCGGCAACGCACTGGCTTTCCGGTTCCATGCGACAGGTGAAGCCTCGGATGTGAACGAGGCGATCGACATACTCCGCACGGGACTGGAGCGTGCGGCTGACGACAGCCCGCATGTCGCGATGCTCGAGCATGCCCTTCGGGACACCTATCGCCTGCGTGGCAACCTCACCAAAGACTGGCGAGACCTGGAAGCCGCCGCCGCGGCCACAAAGGCTCAACCGTCCGTCCCCGCCTCTGCCGACGTTCCTCGACGAGAGGGTCTCGGCTACTACATCGACGAACACGGCGTTGTGCGCCTTGAGAACAACCGCTGGAACGGAGGACTGCTGCCGATCCTGATGAAAGTGCGTAAGACGTTGGCCGCCATACCGACGACGTCTCCGGAGTGGCCCTACGCACAGCAGCTGAAGAAGGTCCTGAGCCAACGACCGGAGACACTCGGAGGCGTACCGGGGGTGAGGAAGGCCGTCGACGACTACGGCGCCGCCCTTGTGCCGATCACCGTGAAGCAGTCGGCTGGGGGACGCCTCGACTTCGATGCCTTTCTCGAGGAACTCAGAGCCCAATTCGCGGACCCCGTCACGCGGCCGTACGGGGAGCTTCGCATTCATGCGGTGATCGACATGCACGAAAAGATGCTCCAAGAGCTGGAATCCGGCGGCAAGAGGTACTCCTACCTGGCACTCGCGTGTTCCAGGTTCGCCCTGTACGAGCACTCGGGGCACCTGTCCGAACTCGACACAGCCTTGAATGCCGTGCGCTCTGCCATCGCTGCGACGCCCCCGGGGCATCACGAGCAGGCTGCGCACCACTGGTTCCTGGCCGATGCCCTGCGAGAACGCCATGAGCGGACAGGGGAACCGGAGGATCTCAGGGGCCTGATCGCCTCGCTGCGTCACCTGGCACGGATGCTGCCCACCGCCGGCCAGGGGCCAGGCCGGCTGTACTTCAACCTCGCGTGCGCCCATCAACTGGCCTTCGAACAGTGGCGGACCGAGCGGGACCGCACAGAGGCTCTACGATCGCTGGAGCAGGCACAGGCTTGCCTGACCGCCGAAGACCTTGATCACGAGCTGTACCGGGCACTGCGGGTCTGGCGGTCGCACGAGGGACGGGACTCCATCAGTCCTCTCGGCTTGCTCGACGACGTGATCGTGGCGTGCCGCGCTGTCCTCGGCTCTCTGCCCGATCACGATGCGGACCGGGTGGCATGCCAATCGAGTCTCGGTGAGCTCCTGCGTCTGCGTCACGCTCGCACCGGGGACCGTCGGTCCCTTGACGAAGCCGTGGAGGTCTCCCGGTGTGCCGTCGATCCGGCGGTGGTGCCGCGGGCGGCTCGCGCCGCCGATCTGACCAGACTGGCCGCACTGCTGCACCACCGTTACCGCATGGACCAGAACGACTCCGACCGCACCGCGGCGATCGACGCCTATGTGCGCGCATCCGCGCACCTCACCGCGGCGCCGGCGGTCCGGATTCACGCCGCCCGGGCTGCCGCCGACCTCCTGGCGCCGGACAACCCCGGGGAAGCCGCCCGGGTTCTCGGCACAGCGGTGCGGCTGCTGCCCGACACCGCCCCGCGTCAGCAGGCGCGTGAAGTACAGCAAAGCGCTCTGTCGGCATTCCCGGGGCTCGTCGCCGATGCGGTTGCGCTCACGCTCGCCACCGAGGAGGCGGATGGGCAGGCGCCGCTGCGGGCTCTGACCCTGCTGGAGTCGGGCCGCGCGGTATTGATCGGTCAGGCGTTGGAGGTGCGCGGTGACGTCGCACTCCTCCAACAACATCATCCCGCTCTCGCGCGGCGCCTCGTCGACACTCGCTCCGCCCTGCACCTCGCTGACAGTGACTGGGAGAGGGAGGAGGAGACTGCCGGTGGCTCACCGGCTCCAGCCTCCCGTCACGGCCGCCATCTGGCCGAGGAACTCGCCGAGGTGCTCCAGGAGATCCGTCAGCAGCCGGGTTTCGCCTCGTTCGCCATGCCCCCGACCCTCAAGTCACTGACGGCCCAGGCCGCGCAGGGCCCCATCATCGCCTACAACATCAGCACGTACCGCAGTGACGCCCTGATCATCACGGAAGCCGGGGTGACGAACGTGGAGTTGCCCGCGCTCGATCCTCAGGCCGTACGGCATCAAGTGCTGGCCTTCCAGCGGGCATTGCGGCAGACCGCGGATGCGCAATTGCGGCCCGTGCAGCGCAGGGACGCCCAGGACCGCTTGCGGGAGGGGCTCGCCTGGCTCTGGGACAACGCCGCCGGTCCCGTACTGCATCACCTCCGTATCCGCACAGCGCACCGTGCGTCGACGCCGTGGCCGCGCGTGTGGTGGGTACCGGGGGGTCTGCTGGGGCAACTCCCCCTGCACGCGGCAGGTCACCACGACGACAGCCCCGATGCCGCGGACCGCCGTACGGTGATGGACCGGGTGGTCTCCTCCTTCTCGCCCAGTCTCCGCGCGCTGGACTTCTCCCGGGCGCGCAGCAGGAACCATCACCGGCGGCCGGACAAGGCACTCGTGGTATCGATGAGGACAACTCCCGGCATGGACGCGCCACTTGCCGGCGCCGGCCTCGAAGCCGACCTGCTGAAGGCCCTGCTTCCCGCATCGCTTCACCTACCGGCCCCGACCAGCGCACAGGTCATGACGCACGTGGCCGATTACCCCATCGTGCATTTCGCCTGCCACGCCCTGTGCCATCCGACGGACCCGTCGCACAGCACGTTGTTGCTCGCGGACCACGAGGACGCGCCTTTGACCGTGCGACGTCTGAACACCCTTCACCTCCAGCAGAGCCAGCTCGCCTATCTGTCCGCCTGCAGCACTGCCGCCACCGCCGCCGACTTCCTGCTCGACGAAGCCATTCATCTCACATCGGCGTTCCAGCTTGCCGGCTTCCCGCATGTCATCGGCACCCTGTGGCAGGTGAACGACGTTGCCGCCCTCCGGGTCGCCACGGCCTTCTACGGTCATCTCGCCGAAGCCGGCACCGGCCAGGGCGATGTGGCGCTGGCGCTGCACAAGACCCTCCGGGACCTGCGAGACCGTTGCCCCAGACTGGTCAGCACCTGGGCTGCTCATCTGCACACCGGTGCCTGATGCCTGCGGGGCGGGTGGTGCGTACTGGATCCGCGCTACCTGCTTTCTGTGACTGAGCGCTCTGGCCGGCCCGACTGGTCAGCCAGAGCGCCCACAGCAGGTGCCGGCGGCGGGATCGCCGGAGGTGGGGTACCACCCCGGCGCCCGGTCAGCGGGTGGTGAGGAGCTCGAGGGTGTCGATCACGCGGTTCGAGAAGCCCCACTCGTTGTCGTACCAGGCGACCACCTTGACGTGGCGGCCGTCGACGCGGGTGAGGGCAGAGTCGAAGATCGACGAGGCGGGATTGCCCACGATGTCGGACGACACGAGCGGGTCCTCCGAGTACTCGAGGACGCCGGCGAGCGGCCCCTCCGCCGCGGCGCGGTACGCCGCCAGCACGTCCTCGCGCGTCACGTCGCGCGCGACGGTCGTGTTGAGTTCCACGATCGAGCCCACCGGCACCGGTACGCGGATCGAGTCGCCCGACAGCTTGCCGTCGAGGTTCGGCAGCACCAGGCCGATCGCCTTGGCGGCGCCGGTCGTCGTCGGCACGATGTTGACGCCGGCGGCCCGGGCGCGACGGGCGTCGCGGTGCGGCCCGTCCTGCAGGTTCTGCTCCTGCGTGTAGGCGTGCACCGTCGTCATGAATCCGTGCTCGATGCCTGCGAGGTCGTCGAGCACCTTGGCCAGCGGCGCGAGCGCGTTGGTGGTGCAGGATGCGTTCGAGACGATCGTGTGCACCGCCGGGTCGTAGGCGTCGGTGTTGACCCCGAAGGCGAGCGTGACGTCGGCGCCGTCCGACGGCGCGCTGACGAGCACCTTCTTCGCGCCCGCGTCGAGGTGGGCCCGGGCGGCCTTGGCCGAGGTGAAGCGGCCGGTGGATTCCAGGACGATGTCAACACCGAGTTCGGCCCACGGCAGCTGCCCCGGTTCGCGCTCGGCCAGCACCGTGATCCGTCGGCCGTCGACGACGAGGGCGTCCCCGTCGGCGGTCACCGGGCGCCCGAGCCGGCCGGCCGCGCTGTCGTAGGCGAGCAGCCGGGCGAGCGTGGCGGGCTCGGTGAGGTCGTTCACGGCGACGATCTCGAGAGTGCTGTCGCGTTCGAGCAGTGCGCGCAGCACATTGCGTCCGATGCGGCCGAACCCGTTGATGGCGATGCGAGTCATGAGTGATGTCCCTTCCCTTCCGCACCAGGCTCGCCCGCGGCTCGCACCGCTGACAGTGGCGGTAACGCCACGGTTCAAAAGGATCTCGCCACGCGGTGCCGGGCGGGTCACTCGCCCCGGGTGAAGGTGCGCCGGTACTCGCTCGGTGTGGTGCCGAGGATGTGCTGGAAGTGCAGGCGCAGGTTCGCGCCGGTGCCGAGCCCGACGTCGGCGGCGATCTGTTCGACGCTGCGCTCCGAGCGCTCGAGCAGTTCGCGGGCCAGGTCGATGCGGGCGCGCATCACCCACTGCATCGGCGTGTAGCCGGTCTCCTCGACGAAGCGCCGGGAGAACGTGCGCGGCGAGACTCCCGCCTGCCGCGCCAGGATGTCGAGGGTGAGGGGCTCACCGAGCCGGTGCAGCGTCCACTCCCGGGTGGCGGCGAACCGCTCGCCGAGCGGCTCGGGGACGCTGCGCGGCACGTACTGGGCCTGGCCGCCGCTGCGGTAGGGGGCGGCGACCAGGCGCCGGGCCGCGTGGTTGGACGCGGCCACACCGAGGTCGCCGCGCAGGATGTGCAGGCACAGGTCGATGCCGGAGGCGGCGCCGGCCGAGGTGAGCACGCTGCCCTCGTCGACGAACAGCACGTTCTCGTCCACCTGGACGAGCGGGTGCCTGGCCATGAGTGCCCGCGTGTAGTGCCAGTGCGTCGTGGCGCGCCTGCCGTCGAGCAGGCCCGTGGCGGCGAGCGCGAAGGCGCCCGTCGAGATGGCGGCGAGCCGGGCGCCCCGGTGGTGGGCGGCGATCAGTGCCTCTACGACGGCCTGCGGCGGGTCGTCGCGGTCCGGGAACCGGTAGCCGGGGACGAAGACGATGTCGGCCCACGCAAGCGCGTCGAGGCCGTGGGCGACGTGGTACGCGAGGCCATCGCCGCCGGTCACGAGACCGGGTGTCGCCCCGCACACCCGCACCTCGTACGGCATGCTCGCGCGGGTCGTGAAGACCTGCGCGGGGATGCCGACATCGAGCGGCTTCGCACCCTCGAGCACGAGGACGGCGACGCGATGCAGGCGGGAAGCTGACACAGGAAGAGGTTACGCGGGGCGTGACTTCGGTACGCCCACTGCGCGGACGGGCACGCGAGCACAGGGCGCGCCTCCTCGGATTGATGCGCCAATCGCATGGACAGATCCCGGTTTGATGCTGGACAGGGATCCGGTAGTGCTCCGAAACTCTCGCGTAATGCCTCGGTCTGTCCCCTCCCAGCTTCCCCCCACCGCCGGGGGCCGTCCCCGGGAAAGCGAGCGCCGCATGCCGGCAGCCCTGGGATCATGCCGCGCCATGGCCCCCAACGTGCCTCCTCTTTCGGTGAGTTCGGAGCAGGACGACCGGATCCACACACCACGGCACCCGGTCCGGGTGCCCCGCCGAGCGAGACGAGGACCCATGAGATCGATCTCCAGACGTACGGTGCTCGCCGCCACCGCAGGTTCGGTCGCGGCGCCGACGGTGAGCACGGGGACCGCGGCGGCCGCCGACGCCGCGACAGCCACGTCCGCGGGGCGGCAAGCGGCCTCCGGCCCCAATCCGGTCCTGCGGACGGACCTCCTCACGCGGGTGACGCCGAGGAACAACTGGCTGGTGACAGCGGTCGCCATCCAGTACGCGCATCGCATCGACCTGCGCGGCGGGACGGTCCCGCCCACCGCCTTCCAGGTGCGGGCCACCGTGGGCGGACAGACAGCGGCTCGCACGGTGACCCGGGTCTACTCCAACGCCTCCGCCGAAGTGGACGACCGCTCTCACCCCGGACGGCCGGGGGACCGCCTGATCATCGAGCTCGATCCGAACGACTCCAACGCGCGGGCGTCCGGCACCGATCCCCTTCCGCTGGACCGTGCCTACTCCGTCAGGCAAGTGGCGGACGTGCGCACCCCGGAAGGTGAACCGGTGCTCAAGGTCGGCCCCTTCGCGCACCGGAACGACGACGTCATCACTCCCGTGGTCGACGACTTCGCCGCCCGCTCCTTCACCGACTCCGCGGGCTTCGAACTGGACTTCCGGCTGTACCAGCCTGCCGGATTCACACGGGACCCGCAGACCCGCAGGCGGTACCCGCTCGTCATCACCCTGCACGGCGGTGGCGAAGTCGCGGACAACAACATGACCCAGCTGACGTCCAACCGGATCGCGGTCACGTTCGCCAGACCGGAACGGCAGCGCCGCAACCCCGCGTTCGTCCTCTCTCCGCAGATCCCTCTCCCCCGCCCCATGGACGGACCCGACGGCACGGACTGGACCGACCCGAAGGTCCAGGGCGCGCTGATCGAACTCATCGACACCTTCGTGCGCGAGCACTCGCGCACCGTCGACACCGACCGGCTCTATCTGGTCGGCCTGTCCTCAGGCGGCCGCGGCATCTACAGTCTGCTGGCCAAGCGCCCCGAAGCGTTCGCGGCCGCCCTGCCCACGGCCGGCTGGGGCGACGCGGCCGTCATGGACAGGATCACGCACATCCCGATCTGGGCCGACCACTCGGTCGACGACCCGGTCGTCCCCTACCGGGAGGGCCGGTTCGGCAACCCCGGCACCTGGACCCTGATGAACGCGCTGGAGTCCGCCGGCGAACGGGTCAGCCGTGGGGAGTGGGCCAACGACCTGCCGAAGGCAGAGTTCGAGGCCCGGTCACGGGCTCTCCTGCGGCAGGCCCGGGCCACGCGCAGCCACGTACTGTTCACCAGCTACACGGCCGGAACGACACCGGTGAACCCACACCTTTCATGGGCCCAGACGTACGAGAACGACGTGGTCATCGACTGGCTCTTCGCACAGTCCCGGTAGCCGGCCGCTCGCGCCGGTCACCCGGTCCACCACCGTGGCGGACCGGGCCGGGCCGAGGTCAGCGAATGCGTCAGCCGTCGGGCCCGGGAACCCCCTCTTCCCTCGGCCGAGTGCGGGCCCACATCGTGTCCGGTTGCCGCGCTCTCATCGCTCTCCGGAGGTAAAGCAATGCGTCCATGCAGTCGTTCAACCCACACCACCGCGCCGTTACGGACCCGATCCCGTCCCATGACGGCACTGATCGCACTGGCAACCACCATCGGCCTGGCGCTGACCCTGCTGACGGCCACCGCCGCGCCGGCAGCCGCCGCCGACCTGCTGTCCCAGGGCAAACCCGTGACCTCCTCGTCCAGCGAGAACACGTCCACCCCCGCGTCGGCGGCGGTGGACGGCAGCACCGCGACGCGCTGGTCGAGCAAGTTCGGTGATCCGCAGTGGCTGACGGTGGATCTGGGCGCCACCGCCGCCATCAGGCAGGTGGTACTACGCTGGGAGGCCGCATACGCCCGCTCCTTCCGGGTCCAGACCTCCGACGACGGCACCGCCTGGACCACCATCTACTCGACCACCGCAGGAACCGGCGGCACGCAGACCCTCGACGTGGACGGCAACGGCCGGTACATCCGCCTCTACGGCACCCAGCGCGGCACCGTCTACGGATACTCGCTCTGGGAGTTCCAGGTGTACGGCTCCGGTGAGGGCACCCCTCCGGGCAACGGCGTCCCGGACCCCACCACCGCTGCCCTGGAGGCCGCCAACGGGCCGCTGACCACCGCCACCTACACCGTTCCCCGCCCGAGCGGGTACGGCTCCGGCACGGTCACGTATCCGACCGCCGACGGCTCGTACCCGGGCATCGTGCTGATGCCGGGCTATCAGGGCACACAGCAGAACCTTCAGTGGCTCGCACCCCGCCTCGCTTCCTGGGGCTTCGTCGTCATCAACGTCGGAACGAACACACTGACCGACGATCCCGAGTCGCGCGGCCGCCAGATCACCGCCGCCGGCAGCCAGTTGCTCGCGCTCGGCGACGCCCCCGGCAACCCGCTGTCGGGGAAGCTCAACGGCACCCTGGGCGCGACCGGGCACTCCATGGGCGGCGGTGGCGTCATGGCGGCCCTCCGGGACGACCCGCGGTTCCGGGCGGGCGCGCCGACCGCCCCGTACCACCCGAACGGGAACTTCTCCGGAGTCACCGAGCCCACCTTCTTCATGACCTGCCAGAGCGACTCCGTCGCCCACGGCAACCGTTACGCGGTGCCCTGGTACAACTCCATGTCCCAGGCCGAGAAGCTCTACATCGAAGTTCCGGGTGACCATCTGTGCCCGATGACGGGGTACGGCGACAAGGCCAAGCAGGGCAAGTGGATGGTGTCGTTCTTCAGCCTCTGGCTGCGTGCCGACACCCGCTTCAGCCCGTTCCTGTGCGGTCCCGCTCGTGACGCCGACAAGAACAACACCTCCCTGGTCACCCGCTGGATGGACACCTGCCAGTTCTGACCGGCAGAGGTGCCCTCCTGTCCCAGCGAATCCGCGAGCCGCGACGAGCCCTGCGGCGTAGGAGTCGTACTGTCGAACGGTCACCGAGGAGGACGTCTGATGCGCAGAGTGACCTATTCGATGAGCGTCTCACTGGACGGCTACATCGTCGGGCCGGACGGAGGCTTCGACTGGACGGTGCCCGACAAGGACGTCTTTCGCTTCTGGATCGACGAGATCCGAGAGGTCGGCGTCCACCTGCTGGGACGACGGCTGTACGAGACGATGCTGTACTGGGAGACCGCCGACCAGAATCCGTCGCTCGACGACGCCGAGCTCGAGTGGGCCGCGCTCTGGAATCCGCTCCCCAAGGTGGTGTTCTCCACCACGCTGTCGGAGGTGCAGGGCAATGCCCGCCTGGCCTCCGGCGGCCTGGCGGAAGAGATCGAGCGGTTGCGAGCCGAGCCGGGGGAAGGCGACATCGCGATCGGCGGCGCGACTCTCGCCTCCGAGGCGTCAGCGTCAGGGCTGATCGACGAGTACCGGACCATGGTCTACCCGGTGCTGGTCGGCGGTGGCATTCCGTTCTTTCCCCGGCACGAGCGCCGGGTGGATCTCGAACTCGTCGAGACCCGCACCTTCAACTCGAAGGTCGTCTACCTCCGCTACCGCGTGGCGCGCTGAGACCGGTCTGCCGGTGGCCGCGCTGCCGCACACCGACCCGTTCAACGACCCATGTCAGCGAACCACGGCCTCACTTGCCGTAGTACGCGGTGTGGACCGAGATCGTGCTTCCAGGTCCCGCCGTCGTCGTACGGCACGTACACCGTCAGTGACGTCGGCGGGGCGGAGGACGGCCTCTTCGAGAGGAACGTCCAGGTGGAGTCGACCCGTGTGGAGGTGGCCTGGACCTCGGTGCTCCGCGTGGCCGTGGTGGTGAGCCGGTACGCGGCCTCCCCGGAGGTCGAGGCTGAAGCCCGGACGCCGCGCCAGTGATCCGGGACGGCGTCCGGGGAGGCCGGGAATGCTTGCTCGGACGGGCAGCGCGCACTCTCCGGCCGGTGCTGCGGTGTGGCTAACGCACCCTGCGGCGTCACTGCGCCGTCTCTGCCGTGTCGCAGGTGTGGCACACCACCCTGCGGGCCGGAACACGGCCGTGCGAAGAACCCATACCGATCTGGCGAGTGACGTGTACCTGACGTACGCGGGCGTGGTTCTCGCAGGTGGCCAAGCCGCAGCGCGAGCAGACGCCGATACCGGCGGTGTCGCTGCGCGCCTCCTGGAGGCAGTCGTAGCACCTCATGTCCAACTCCGATTTCAGTTAGGGGTCAGGCATAGCGGCCAACCAGCATGAACAAACCAAACCCACCCAGGCCGCACACACCTACTTAAGGAGCTCGAAAAGTAGACCTCCAGATTAGACTTTGTCAATTCTAGGACCCGGTCAATCATGGACGGTGGACGATCCCGCGAGGCAGCCGGGCGAGACCACCCCTTGCCGGCCGGGGGCCGGCCGCTTCGACGACCCGCCGCGAGGCAGGCGGACAGCCCCTGACCCACGTACGTCTGGAGCGGCTGTCGCGCGAAGCGGACACGATCACCCTGCGGCTTCGCCCGCGCATCAGCGCCGAGCCGCTCCCCGACGGCTCAAGAACGGGTCACGTCGCCGGCGGCCCGCTGCGTCCCCTGGGGCACCTGCCGGTCGTGCTCACTCCGAGGCCCTCTGATCCGGCAGCCGGTGTACGCCGACTCGCCCCGGACCGGCCGGAGTTCGCCCCGGAACACGTGGACGCGCGACCGGGCGAGACCGTCACGCTCGTACCGTTCGCCGGCATCCACAACGCTGACCTGACCGCCGTCATCTCGAGCGCGCCGAGCCCGCGGTGTGGGCGGCGGGGGCCGGAGCCCGGTGCCGGGCGGGCGGCGTCGCAGGGCACCGTGGCGGACAGCGTCCGTCAGTCAGTTCCGCGCTGACGTCCCGAAGGGGTGGGTGTCGCCGGCGCGCAAGTGTTCCCTCAGCCATTGCTCGGTGTTGCTCACGTGGAGCAGCGCGGCGGCCTGGCTGAGGGCGGCGTCACGGGTGGACAGCGCGTTGAAGATCGCCTCGTGCTCGGCGAGGGTGCGGCCCGCGGCCTTGTCGTCGACCAGACCGCGCCAGATGCGGGCCCGCAGGGTGCGGCCGGAGATCCCTTCCAGGAGGCTGAGAAGACTCTCGTTGCCCGTGGCCGAGACGACGGCGCGATGGAAGGCGGCGTCGTGGGCGTTGAGCTGTTCGACGTCGTCGCGGGCCTCGCGCATCGCGTCCAAGTGCCGCTTCACTTCGGTCAGTTGGGCGTCGGAGATCCGGGTGGCGGCCAGCGCCGTGGCCATCGGTTCGAGGAGCCGCCGTACCTCCATTAGGTCTTGCAGGGCGACCGAGTCGCCCTGCAGCAGTTCCACCGCGCCGCCGAGACCCTCCAGCAGCAGACTCGGCTGGAGGCTGGTCACGTAGGTACCGTCGCCCCGCCGGACCTCCAGAACCCGTGCGACGGCCAGCGCCTTGACCGCTTCCCGGGCGAGGTTGCGGGACAGGCCCAGCTGAACGGCCAGGTCCGGCTCCGGTGGGAGCTTCGAGCCCGGCGGCAGGGCACCGGTCCGGATCAGCTCACGGATCTGCTCGATCGCCTTGTCCGTCAGAGACACTGCTCGCCCCTCCCCCCACCGTGCCCCGTGAGCACGTCCGGCCTGATCAGTCCCTGAGTGCGGAGATCGTCCCGGAGGCCGTCCGGGACTTGCCGGTCATGGAGTTCCACGTTTCGTCCGACCTGTTCCGGGGTCCGCATGCCGAGGGTGACGTTGATGATACTGGGGTGCCTGGAGAGGACTCTCCGGCTCGGCTTCGTCCAGCCGCCTATTCAGCACCCTGCACAGACGGAGCAGTGCGAGACATTCTATGTTTGCCTGGTCGAAATACCTGCCAGATGGAGACAGAACAGGCAACTCCACCAGCCGAGTTGACACATTCATCCCTGCACACTGGTTGACATCCCAGGGCGACATGACGGACCTTCATGCGTGGCCCTGCATTCCCCCTGCCCCTTCCGCATCAGGGATGTGTCCATGTCGAGCTCGATCAACAGACGCCAGTTCGTGGCCTTGGCAACTTGCGTGGCCGCGGCGGCCGTTGCCGGGAATGTGTTCAGCGCCGGTGTCGCCGAAGCGGCGCCCCGCACGTACACGCCCGACTGGGACTCGGTCGACCAGCACCCGCCGGCTCCGGAGTGGTTCCAGGACGCGAAGTTCGGGATCTACTTCCACTGGGGCGCCTTCAGCGTCCCCGCCTTCGACAACGAGTGGTACCCACGCAGCATGTACCAGGCCGGGAGCTCGCCCAACAAGCACCACATCGCGACCTACGGCCAGCCATCGACATGGCCGTACCACAACTTCATCAACGGAGCGAAGGACTTGGCCGGCAACACCGCCAAGTTCGCGCCGAAGCTGAAGTCGGCCGGCGGGAAGTTCGACCCCGACGAGTGGGTGCAGCTCTTCGTCGACGCCGGCGCCAGGTTCGCCGGTCCGGTCGCCGAGCACCATGACGGTTTCTCCATGTGGGACAGCCGGGTCAACGAGTGGAACTCGGTGAACAAGGGCCCTGGTCTCGACCTGCTGCGGTTGTTCTCCACGGCCATCCGCGCGAAGGGCCTGAAGCTGCTGGTGGCCATGCACCACGCCTACAACTTCACCGGCTTCTACGAGTTCGCCCCCGGGCAGACGGACAGCAGCCTCAAGAAGCTCTACGGGCAACTGGACCCGACCGCGGCGAACCAACTCTGGTTCGACAAGCTGAAAGAGGTCGTCGACCGTGCCCAGCCCGACATCCTGTGGCAGGACTTCAACCTGGACGCCGTCGACGAGCGACAGCGCCTGAACTTCCTGGCGTACTACTACAACCAGGCCATCAGCTGGGGCCGTGAAGTCGTCGCCACCTACAAGGACGGCATGAACGGCAAGGGCGAGGTCTTCGACTACGAACGCGGCGGCCCGGCCGATCTCACCACTCCGTACTGGCTGACCGACGACAGCATCTCCAGCAGCAGCTGGTGCTACACCCAGGGCATCGGCTACTACACCACCCAGCAGATGCTGCACTCGTTCATCGACCGGGTCAGCAAGAACGGCAACGTGCTGCTGAACATCGCGCCGATGGCCGACGGCACCATCCCCCAGGCGCAGAAGGACATCCTGCTCGGCATCGGCGACCACCTGAAGCGCTTCGGCGAGTCGGTGTACGCGACCCGCGCCTGGACGGCGTACGGCGAAGGCCCGACGAAGATGGGCGGCGGCTCGTTCACCACCCCGCATGCCGGTACGCCCCAGGACATCCGCTTCACCCGCAACAAGGCCGGCAACGTCCTGTATGCCACCGTCCTGGGCTGGCCCGGCAGCTCGCTCACGATCAAGACCCTCGACTCGGAACGGATCAACCTCTCCTCGCTGAGCTCGGTGAAGCTCCTCGGCACCAAAGCCGGCACCTACATCGACCTGCCCACGCCGGCCCAGAACGCCTCCGGCCTCACGGTCACCCTGCCCTCCTCCGCGCCGTACGGCGCCAACGCCTACGTCCTGAAGCTCAGCTTCTCCGGCACGATCCCAGGCTTGCGGCCGCTCGCCGGCGCCGTCGCCTTCACGGACGTCAACTACACCGGCGCCTCGGCCGTCCTCACCGTCGGCGACTACACCGCGGCCGACCTGTCCGCGGCCGGACCGGGCCCGCGCACTCTCTCCTCCCTCCGCCCGGCACCCGGCTACCAAGTGGTCGGCTACTCCGGAGACGGCTTCACCGGCACCTCCTGGACCTTCACCGCCGACAACCCCGACCTCAGGGCCACCGGCAACAACGACCGGATCACCTCACTGAAGGTCCAGTTCAACCCGGCGACGTACTTCCGGATCACCAACGCCACCAACGGCCTCGCCCTGGACAGTGGCGGCAACGTCGCCTCCGGCTCCGACCTCAAGCAGTGGACCTGGAACGGCAGTCCGAACCTCCAGTGGCACGCGGAGGCTGTCGGAGGCGGCTACTACAGGCTGGTCAACCGCACGAACGGCATGGTCGCCGACGGCTGGGGCGCCACCGTCGACGGCTCCGCCGCGAGGCAGGCCGCCTGGAACGGCGGCCCCAGCCAGCAGTGGACCATCACCCACCGGGGCGGCGACCGCTATTCGATCGCCAACCGCACCACCGGCCTGGTTCTCGACGGCGGCGGCAACGTCCCCTCGGGCTCCATCACCAAGCAGTGGACCTACGGCAACAGCACCAACCTGCTGTGGACCTTCACCGCGCTGTAGCCGGCGAAGCCCGCGCGAGAAGGACACGCCGCTCTGCTGGCGGGGCTCCTGACGGGGTTCGGTTCCCCTGGGAAGGTTCAGCATTCGGGCAGGGTGCTGGACGTCCTCAACTTTGAGCAATCACACTCGCAGAAGAGGACGCCTCCATGAGAAAGCCTTGGCTTCTCCCCCTGATCATGCTTGTCGCTGCCGCGTTCGGGGTGACGGCGGCCGGCGTGGCCCCCGCCTCCGCCGCCTCGAACACCCCCTTGCGGGTCATGCCGTTGGGCGACTCGATCACCTGGGGCGTGGGAAGCAGTACGGGCAACGGCTACCGGGGACCGTTGTGGAACAAGCTTGCGGCAGACGGCCATCCGCTGGACTTCGTCGGCACGCTGCGGGGCGGTTCGATGTCCGACCCCGACAACGAAGGACACTCCGGATACAAGATCCACCAGATCGCCGCACTCGCCGACGCCTCGCTGACCCGCTACCGACCCAACGTCGTGACGCTGATGATCGGCACCAACGACCTCAACGAGAGCTACCAGGTCTCCACCGCCACCGCCCGGCTGAGGTCGCTGGTCGCCCAGATCACCGGCGCCGCCCCCGACGCCACCGTCCTCGTGGCCTCCCTGGTCGTGTCCACCAGCGGCTCGGAGGAGCAGTACCGTGCCGCGTACAACCAGGCCATTCCCGGCATCGTGAGGGACGCACAGGCCGCGGGCAGACGCGTCGCTCACGTGGACATGAGCAGCCTGACCACGGCCGACCTGGCCGACACCCTGCATCCCAACGACGCGGGATACCAGAAGATGGCCGACGCCTTCCACCGCGGCATCCAGGCCGCGGACGGTGCCGGGTGGCTGAGGAACCCCGCCCCCGCCGCCGCGCGCGTGCAGTCCGGCTTCGCCGGCAAGTGCCTGGACGTCAACGGCGCCAGCACCGCCGACGGGACCGCCGTCCAGATCTGGAGCTGCGGCGCCGGTGCCAACCAGCTCTGGTCCGCCTACACCGACGGCACCCTGCGCTCCATGGGCAAGTGCCTCGACGCCGCCGGCTGGGGCACCGCCAATGGCACCAAGGTGCAGACCTGGGCCTGCAACGGCGGTTCCAACCAGGTCTGGCAGCCCTACAACGGCGGGTACCGCAACCCCGCCTCCGGCCGCTGCCTCGACGTTCCGGGGGCCTCCACGGGCGACGGTACGCAGCTCCAGTTGTGGGACTGCAACGGCGGCTCCCACCAGAAGTGGACCACTCTGGCCGCCGGCTGATCCACGCCTGTCTCCAGGACCTGCGGTTGACGCGTCGGACAACGCGTCAACCGCTACAGGTCGTTCATCCCGCTCCCGGCCTCACCGACCATGGCCGCCGACAGCGAACACAGCATGCCCCGAGGCAGACTTGTCGTCGAAGCGCTTCGACGAGGCCAGACCCTTGTTGGATACGAAAATTGTCCATTAGCTTTGCGCCTGGCAGTGAAGCGCTTCGACAGTCGCCGCAGGAAGGCCGCCGACATGACCAAAGAACAAGGGACCTTCCACTGGGGACATGAGGCCCTTCACCTCGAGATCCTCTTCGCCGACGACGGCAGCCCCCGCCTCACGCACCTCGGACTGCCCGGCGAAGCGCGGAGAACCCCCGGCGCCTCCCTGCCCCTGGTGGAGGTGACGGCCGCGGGTCACGGCCGCGGCTGGTCGGGCAACCACCTCGTGGGCACCGATCTCGGCGGGCGTCTGCGCCACCGGACCCACCGCGCCACCCGCGACGGCGAGTGGCACACACTGACCGTGCACCTCCACGATCCGGAAACCGGGCTGGTCGCGGAGGTGACCTACCGGTCGCCCGACGGCATCCCCGTGCTCCGCAGCGAGGTGACCCTGCGCAACGAAGGGCAGACTTCGCTGCACCTGGAGTCGGTCAGCTCGCTCGCGGTGGGCTGCCTCACCCCGCAGGACCCGGAGGCCATCGACGCCGCGGACCTGCTGTGGGCGGAGAACGACTGGCTCACCGAATGCCGCTGGCAGCGACAGCCGATGCGCCGGACCACACCGGTTCACAGCGGACGCGTGAGCAACGGCCACGGCAAGTCCGGATTCGCCCTGAACGGACAGGGCACCTGGTCCAGTTGCGGACGCCTCCCCATGGGCGGCCTGACGGACCGGCGCACCGGCCGCACCTGGGTGTGGCAGATCGAGCACAACGGCGGGGGGTGGCGCTGGGAGTGCGGCGAGCGGGACAGGGCGGCCTACGCGGCGCTGTTCGGACCCACCGACACCCACCACGGCTGGCGGCATTCCCTGGAACCCGGCACCGTCTTCCGCACCGTACCCGCCGCCCTGTCCTTCAGCGCCGACGCCGGCCCCGACGCCGCGTTCGCCGCGCTGACCCGCTACCGCCGCGCCCAGCGCCGCCCGCATGCCGACCACCAGCACCTGCCCGTCATCTTCAACGACTACATGAACTGCCTGATGGGCGACCCCACGACAGCGAAGCTGCTGCCACTCATCGACGCGGCGGCCGACGCGGGCGCGGAGTACTTCGTGATCGACGCCGGCTGGTACGACGGCGACAGCGGCGGCTGGTGGGACAGCGTCGGCGCCTGGGAACCCGCCGCCACCCGGTTCCCCGGGGAGCGTGGGATCCACGAGGTGCTGGACCGCATCCGGGAGCGCGGCATGGTCCCCGGCCTGTGGCTGGAGCCGGAGGTGATCGGCGTACGCAGCCCCATGGCCAAGTCCCTGCCCGACGAGGCGTTCTTCCGCCGCGACGGCGCCCGTGTCACGGAGGCCGGCCGGCACCACCTGGACCTGCGCCACCCCGCCGCCCGTGCCCACCTGGACCAGGTCGTGGACCGCCTGGTCGGCGAGTGGGGCGTCGGCTACCTCAAACTCGACCACAACATCGACCCCGGCTCCGGTACCAGCGCCCACCCGGGCGAGACCCCGGGCGCCGGCCTGCTCGGCCACAACCGGGCCCAGCTCGACTGGCTCGACGGCATCCTGGACCGCTACCCGCACCTGGTGGTGGAGAACTGCTCCTCCGGCGGCATGCGCTGGGACCACGCCCTGCTGTCCCGGATGCAGTTGCAGTCCACGAGCGATCAGCAGGACCTCCACCTCTACGCGCCCATCGCGGCGTCCGCGCCCACCGCCGTCACCCCCGAACAGGGTGCCGTCTGGGCGTACCCCCAGCCGGAGGACTCCCTCGACGAGGTGGCCTTCACCATGGTCAATGCGCTCCTGGGCCGGATCCATCTCTCCGGCCGCATTCCCGAACTCGAGCCGCGGGCCCGCGCGCTGGTGCACGAGGCCGTCGCGGCGTACAAGGCCATCCGCACCGATCTGCCGCAAGCCGTGCCGTCCTGGCCCCTGGGCCTTCCTGCCTGGGACGCACCCTGGATCGCCCTGGCCCTGCGCACTCCCGCCACCACCTACCTCACCGCCTGGCGCCGCTCCGGAACCGACGCCACGGCTGCGCTTCACCTGCCCCACCTGCGGGACTCCGCCGCCCGTGTCGACCTGCTCTACCCCTCGGTCAGCCGGGCCGTTTCCACTTGGATGCCCGACACGGCCGAGCTGAGCCTGACCCTGCCCACCGCGCCGTCCGCCGTCCTGCTCCGCATCACCGCCACGGACCCCGGCGCTCCCTGAACCACCCCACGCCCGCATCACCAATCGACGAGAGGACCTCTTCGGGTGCCCCCTCTGCGCCAGCCGGACGGACGCTTCACCAACCCCGTGATCCCCGGCTTCCACCCCGACCCCAGCGTCTGCCGCGTCGGCGACGACTACTACCTGGCGTGCTCCAGCTTCGAGTACTTCCCCGGAGTACCCCTCTTCCACAGCCGTGACCTGGTGCACTGGGCTCAGATCGGCAACGCGCTGGACCGGCCTGAGCAACTGCGTCTGCCCGCCTCCATGCCGTCATCCGGCGGGATCTACGCCCCCACCCTGCGCCACCACGACGGCCGCTTCTGGCTGATCGTCACCAACTGCAGCGAGGGCGGCGGCAACCTGATCGTCACGGCCACCGACCCCGCCGGCCCCTGGTCGGACCCCGTCTGGGCACCGGGTGTACCGGGCATCGATCCCGACCTGGTCTGGGACGAGGACGGCACCTGCTGGTGCACGGTCGCCGGCGTCTCGCAGGTCCGTCTCGACCCGTCCACCGGGCAGACGTACGGAACACCGCACAAGCTCTGGTCCGGCGGGCCCGGCGCCAAGGCCCCGGAGGCGCCGCACCTGTACCGGATCGGCGACTACTGGTACCTGCTCATCGCCGAGGGCGGCACCGAGCGCGGCCACGGTGTCTCGATCGCCCGCGGCCGTACGCCCCAAGGCTCGTTCGAGCCGTGCCCGGACAACCCGATCCTCACCCACCGGGGCACCGACCACCCCGTCCAGAACACCGGGCACGCCGACCTGGTCCAAGGCCCCGACGGCTCCTGGTGGATGGTGCTGCTCGGCGTACGGCCGGGCGGCGGCACCCCGGGCTGGCACGTGCTCGGCCGGGAGACCTTCCTGGCCCCCGTGACCTGGGTGGACGACTGGCCGGTCGTCGGGGAGGTCGCCCTGGACCTGCCCGAGCTCCCGTGGCCGCTCTCCCCCAGCCCTGCCGAGGAGCACCGGGACGACTTCGAGCACGCCGAACTGCGACCGCACTGGATCTCGCTGCGCGACCGGCCCGCCGAACTCTGCACCGTCAAGGAGCGCCCCGGATGGCTGACGCTCCGCGCGCGGGGCGGCTCCCTGGACGAGCCCGACGTGGTCTTCACCGGCCGGCGCCAGCAGCATGCGTCGTGCCGGGCGCGCACTCTGGTCGATGCCGCGGAGGGCAGCGGCGGCCTCGCTGTCCGGCTCGACGAGCGGCACCACTACGCGATCGAGGTGTCCGGCACGCGGGTGCGGGTGGTCGCGCGCGTCGGCGACCTGCGCACGGTCGTGGCCGCGCAGTCCGTGCCCGCCGGGCCGGTCGTCCTCGCCGTCACGATCACGGAACCGCCGTCTCCGCACGGACCGTGCACCGGACCCGACGTCGTCTCCCTCGGCGTCGAGCAACCCGACGGCACGTTCGACGAGCTCGCGACCCTGGACGGCCGCTACCTGTCGACCGAGGTCGCCGGCGGCTTCACGGGCCGGGTCATCGGCATGTACGCCGCGGCGGGCACCGTGCACTTCGACTGGTTCGACTACGAGCCCCTCGACGGCTGAACGAAGGCACTCCCCCGCCCCCCGTACCACTGACCGAAGGGCATGACGCGTGAAGGACATACGGAGACCCTCACACCCCCGCAGCCGCGGCCCCGGACGCCTGCCCGGCCTGCTGATGGCGCTGCTCGTCGTCCTCGGACTGTCCGGCAGCACCGCGATCGCCGCGCCCGACGGCACGGCACAGCAGGCAGCCTCCACGGTCAGAGTCCCGGCCCGTGCCATGGACGCCGTCGCCGCGATGCAGCCCAGCTGGAACCTGGGCAACACCCTGGACGCGATTCCGGAAGAGACGTCCTGGGGCAACCCCAAGGCCACCAGGGAGCTGTTCAAAACCATCCGGGCGGAGGGGTTCCGCAGCGTCCGCATCCCAGTGACCTGGAGCGCATACCAGGCCACCACCGCGCCCTACACCATCGACGCCGCGTACACGAGCCGCGTCAAGCAGGTGGTCGACTGGGCGCTGGCCGAGAATCTCTACGTCGTGCTCAACATCCACCACGACTCGTGGCAGTGGATCGACGACATGCCCGCCGACCACGACGGAGTACTGTCCCGCTTCAACTCCACCTGGACCCAGATCTCCAAGGCGTTCCGCGACGAGCCGCGCTCCCTGATCTTCGAGAGCGTCAACGAGCCGGTCTTCGAGAAGGCCACGGCCGAGCAGAAGACCAAGCTCCTGCGGGAGCTGAACACCTCCTTCCACAAGATCGTCCGCTCCTCGGGCGGGGGGAACACCGACCGCCTACTCATGATGTCCACGGAGGCGGGCACGCCCTCCCAGAACCTCATGGACGACCTGTACGCCACGATCAAGTCGCGGAACGACCGCAATCTGATCGCCACCGTGCACTACTACAGCTGGTACCCGTTCAGCGTGAACATCGCGGGCGGCACCCACTACGACACCACCGCCCAGAACGACCTCGACGACGCCTTCGCCCGCATGCGCGACACCTTCGTCGCCCGGGGCATCCCCGTCTACCTCGGTGAGTACGGTCTGCTCGGCTGGCCGGACCACAACCATCCCTCCCGTGTCGAGCGGGGCGAGGCGCTGAAGTACTACGAGCACCTCGGACACGCGGCGCGCCTCGCGGGAGTCACCACCGCGCTGTGGGACCCCGGAGCTTGGGCCTACCTGAACCGGGAGACCCAGAAGTGGACGGACCCCGCCCTGTTCGCCTGGATCAAGTCCAGCTGGACCACCCGGTCGGGAACCGCCTCCTTCGACAAGGTCTTCGTGACGAAGTCGAGCCCGGTCGCGGCCAAGGGGCTCACCCTGAATCCGAACGGCACCGAGTTCCGCGGTCTGTGGCACGGCAAGACCAAGCTCGTCGAGGGACGGGACTACACCCTCTTCGACAAGAAGCGGCTCACCCTCACCGCCCGCACGCTGACCCGGCTGACCGGCGACCGCGAGTACGGGGTCAACGCGACGCTCCATGCCCGGTTCTCCCGCGGCCTGCCCTGGACGATCGACGTGGTCACCTACGACACTCCGGAGCTGTCGAACGCCACGGGCACGGCCGAGAAGTTCACCATTCCCACGAAATACCAGGGTGACCTGCTGGCGACCATGGAGGCCACGTACGCGGACGGCACCAACGCCGGCCCGACCGACTGGACTCCGTTCCAGGAGTTCAACAAGGCCTTCCGGCCGGACTACCCGAACGGCACGATCATCCTGACCCCCGAAACACTCAAGTCACTGCGTGACGGCGACGCGGCGATGCTGACCTTCCACTTCTACAGTGGCGCCAAAGTGAAGTACAAGGTCACGAAGTCCGGGGACTCGGTCACCGGGACAGCCGTCAAGTAAGCCTGACCGACCGGCGCTCGCCCTGGTTGCCCACCTCCCGGGCAACCAGGGCACCGGCCTCCGACGGGGAGTCGTCGCCTTCGCGGACCCGAACGCACTGAGGGCCGAGGCCGGCCGCACCTCAAGGGCGTGGAGCGGCCTCGGCCCTGATGTCGAGTCAGCCGCCGTTCTTGCCGCCGACTCCGTTTCCGGTCTCCTGCGGCCGCGGGCCGGGCATCAGGCGGGCTTCCCGTACTGCACGCCACGCCCGTTGGTGGCGAGGCAGACCCGGCCGTGGACGCGCGGATCGCCGGTGATGGCGGCGCCGGTACGGCCCCACCGGTGCTGGTCGTCGTTGATCCGTGTCCAGGTCTCGCCCTCGTCGTCGGAGTGAGGTACGGCGCCTCGGAGACGTCGAGGACGGCCTTGTCCTTCAGGGACGTCCAGGTGCGGCGCGATGTCCGCGTCCGGGGTGATCCCCGCGACCACGTCCCCGGCCCGCTCGAACTCGGCGCCCAGTCGGGCGAGTTCGCGGTACACGCGCCCCGGCCGTCCGCTGTGCGGGAGGATGCCGCATCGCGTTGGCTTGCCGGAGCGAGGTGTCACGCGCGGGTCCACTTCTGGTTGGCCTGGCCGTTGCAGGTCCACAGGACCAGCGGGGTGCCGTTGGCGGTGCCGGCCCGGTCGACGTCGAGGCACAGCCCGGCGTGGACGTTGCGGATCGACCCGTCGGAGCCAACGGTCCACTTCTGGTTGTTCTGGCCGTTGCAGGGCCACGTGACGACCCGGGTGCCGTTGGCGGTGCCCTGGTTGCGGGCGTCCAGGCACTTGTCGCCGAAGACGCGGATCTCACCGCCGGCCCATGTGGTCCACAGCTGGTTGGCGGCCGTGTGGCAGTCCCAGATCAATACCGTCGCCCCGGCAGCGGTGGAGGAGTTGTCCACGTCCAGGCAGCGGCCGGAGGCGTTGCCGCGCAGCCGCGAGGTGGTGGCGGCCAGCGGGCTTCCCCCGCTCACCCGGAACACGGCCACGCCGTGCGCGGGGACGCTCGCCGAGATCTGCCCGGAGGTGCTCGACGTACCGCCGGTCCACAGATCCGTGAGGGTGAACGAACCACCGGAGAGACCGACTTGCGCGGCCGTGGTCGTGACCGTCGCCGTGCCTCCTCCCCGGTTGAACAGGCCCACCGCGACCGATCCGTCGGACAGGGCCTTGGCGAACACCTCAGTGTTGCCGTCGTCGCGGACCCTGCGCCCGCCCGCTCCCAGCGGGTCCTGGTTCACCGCCAGCAGACGCGGGTTGCGCAGGATCGCGCTCACGTCGGCGGACATGGTGCGGATGTCGTTGCCGGCCATGAGCGGTGCGCTCAGCAGCGCCCACAGGGCGAAGTGCGAGCGGGACTCGGTCAGGGAAAGTCCGGGACGGCCGACGACCAGCATGTCGGGGTCGTTCCAGTGCCCCGGGCCCGACTGCGCCCCCAGCGGCGCAGTGACGTCCAGGACATTGCCGACGCCCATCGGATAGCTGTTGGTGTTGCCGTTCTGCCAGATGTCGAGCAGGTCCTCGGTCGTCCGCCACAGGTCGGCGACCTCACCCCAGTTGTAGGTGGCGCCGGTGATGGCGTGGAAGCTGTTGGGGTTGATGCTGTAGACGATCGGCCGCCCGGTGGCGCGCAGGGCGTCGCGCATCAGCTTGAAGCGCGCGACCTGTTCGTCACGGGTGCCCTCGGAGGAGCACCAGTCGTACTTGAGGTAGTCGACGCCCCACGAGGCGAACGTGTTGGCGTCCTGGACCTCGTGCCCCTTGCTGCCCGTGGACCCCGGGTAGGTCCCCACGGTCTGCGCGCAGGTGCGTTCGCCCGGCACCTGGTAGATGCCGAACTTCAGGCCCTTACTGTGGATGTAGTCCCCGAGCGCCTTCATCCCGCTGGGGAACTTGGCCGGATTGGCCCGCAGGTTGCCTGCCGCGTCGCGCTGCGGGTCGAACCAGCAGTCGTCGACCACCACGTACCGGTAGCCGGCCTCCCGCATCCCCGAGGACACCATCGCGTCGGCGGCCTGACGGACCTGAGCCTCGGTGATCCCGCAGCCGAAGCTGTTCCAGCTGTTCCAGCCCAGCGGTGGGGTGAGCGCCGGGCTGCCGGGCGCGGCCGAGGCGGTGGAGTGAGCGGAGGCCGTCACGGACGCGGTGAACGTCAGCGCGGCGGCCGCGATGAGACGGAGCAGTCGTCTGACTGATCGTCTGGACACTGTGGGTTCCTTTCAGACAGGGGATGACTGCCGTACCGTCGCCGGTTTATGTCATGGTCATGACACGCCGGATCGTTGAGGGTTTCGAACTGCTTTCGGATCGCTGACGGCACGGATACTAGGGAGCTTCCCACGCTTGTCAACTCCAAGGCCGTTCAAGATTTCCGGCATCGGAACCTGCACGGGACACTGAACGACGAAACATTTCGACGTTATCAACGAATCATGCGAGACATATTGACGGGAGCTCTCAACCATCTACCATCCAGAATGCTCACCAGTCGATTACTGTTCGTAACCCCGAACGCCCTGGGCCCCCCTCCGAAGCGCATCACCCGCAGAGGGAGCGACACATGGACATGTCATGCTCGCGTCAAGCTGTGGGCCGCCGCACGGCGCTGGCCGCCGGCACCGGCCTGGTCGCCGGTGCCTTCCTGCCTCTTGCCGGAGCCTCCCGGACCGCCGCGGCCGCTCCCGCCCGGGAGTCGCCCCTCGCGGCCGCCCCGGCATATACGAACCCGGTCATCTGGCAGGACTTCGCGGACATCGACATCATCCGCGTCGGCGCCACCTACTACGCCTCCGCCTCGACGATGCACTACTCGCCGGGCGCACCCGTCCTGCGCTCGTACGACCTGGTGAACTGGGAGATCGCCGGTCACTCGGTGCCGACCCTCGACTTCGGCGCCAAGTACGACCTGAACGGCGGCCGGGGCTACGTCCGGGGCATCTGGGCCTCGTCGCTGGCCTACCGTCCGAGCAACAGGACCTTCTACTGGCTCGGCCAGATCGACTTCGCCAGGACGTACGTCTACACCGCCACCGCCGCCGAAGGGCCCTGGAACAGGCTCACGACGATCAGCACGCCGTACTACGACGCGGGGCTGCTCGTCGACAGCGACGACACCCTGTACGTGGCGTACGGCAACACCACCATCAGCGTGGCCCAGCTCTCGCGCGACGGCCGCAGCCAGGTCCGCACGCAGCAGGTGTTCACCACGCCGTCCAGCGTCGGCACGCTGGAAGGGGCCCGCTTCTACAAGATCAACGGGCAGTACTACATCTTCCTGACCCGCCCCGCGAACGGGCAGTACATCCTGAAGTCGTCGAGCGGCCCCTTCGGTCCGTACACGATGCGGCAGGTGCTCCTCGACCTGCGTGGGCCGATCCCCGGCGGTGGCGTCCCGCATCAGGGCGGGCTGGTGCAGACGCAGAGCGGCGCCTGGTACTACATGGCCTTCGTCGACGCGTACCCCGGTGGCCGGATGCCCGCCCTGGCACCCGTCACCTGGACCCCGGACGGCTGGCCCGTCGTGCAACTCGTCAACGGCGCGTGGGGCACCTCGTATCCCAGCCCGGCCGTGCCCACTCCACCCCGCCAGGTCACCCCCATGACCGGCGTCGACACCTTCGACGGCACGACCCTCAAACCGAGGTGGGAGTGGAACCACAACCCGGACAACACCAAGTGGTCGGTCGCCAACGGACTGACCCTGCGGACCGCGACCGTCACCAACGACCTGTACTGGGCGCGCAACACGCTCACCCACCGCATCCAGGGTCCCGCGTCCACGGCCACGGTCGATCTCGACTTCTCGGCGATGCGGGACGGTGACCGGGCCGGGCTCGCGCTGCTGCGTGACTCCTCGGCCTGGATCGGCGTCAAGCGCGACGGCGGCGCGACGCGGGTGGTGATGGTCAACGGGCTGACCATGGACGGCAACTGGAACACCACCGGCACCGGCACCGAGGTCGCGAGCGTCCCGGTCTCCGGCGGCCGCATCCGGCTGCGCGCGAGCGCGGACATCCGTCCCGGAGCGCCCCGGCCCGGCACCTTCTCCCACAGCACCGACGGCGCCACCTTCACCCGCCTCGGGCCCGCCTTCTCCATGGGCAACGACTGGCGGTTCTTCATGGGCTACCGATTCGCCCTCTTCAACCACGCCACGCGGGCGCTCGGCGGCGCGGTCCGCGTCACGCGGTTCGAACTGTCCACGCCCTGAACGACGGCATGGATCGCACCACCCGACCCCCCACCCCAAGGAGAACCATGAACCCGCTGAAACGGCTCGGCCGTCGCCGAGCCTCCGTCTTAGGCCTGCTGGCCGCGGCGGCGCTGGTGACGCCCGGGACCGCGACCGGCGCACCCGACGGCGTCCAGGCCAGCACGCTGGGCGCCCAAGCGGCCCAGTCCGGACGGTACTTCGGGACCGCCGTGGCCGCCGGACGGCTGGGCGACGGCACGTACACCCGCATCCTGGACCGCGAGTTCAACTCGGTCACAGCCGAGAACGAGATGAAGTGGGACGCGACCGAGCGGTCCCGCGGACAGTTCACCTTCGGCGCCGCCGACCAGATCGTGAACCGCGCGGCGGCCCGAGGCCAGCGCGTGCGGGGACACACGCTGGTATGGCACTCCCAGCTGCCCGACTGGGTCAAGGCCATCAGGGACGCGAACACGCTGCGGGGCGTGATGAACAACCACATCACCACCGTGGCGAACCGCTACAAGGGCAGGATCCACTCCTGGGACGTGGTCAACGAGGCCTTCGCCGACGGCGGCAGCGGCCAGCTGCGCGGCTCCGTCTTCCGGGACGTGCTGGGCAACGGCTTCATCGAGCAGGCGTTCCGCACGGCTCGGTCGGCCGACCCCGCGGCCAAGCTCTGCTACAACGACTACAACATCGAGAACTGGAGCGACGCCAAGACCCAGGGCGTCTACCGCATGGTGCGCGACTTCAAGGCGCGCGGCGTGCCCATCGACTGCGTCGGCCTCCAGGCCCACTTCGGCGCCGGCGGCCCGCCCGCCAGTTTCCAGACGACACTGTCGAGCTTCGCCGCCCTCGGTGTGGACGTCCAGATCACCGAACTCGACATCGCGCAGGCGCCGCCGAACGCGTACGCCAACACGGTGCGGGCCTGCATGAACGTGGCGCGCTGCACCGGCATCACCGTGTGGGGTATCCGCGACAGCGACTCCTGGCGCAGCGGGGAGAACCCCCTGCTGTTCGACCGCAACGGCAACAAGAAGCCGGCCTACGCGTCAGCGCTCACCGCTATGGGCGGCACTCCCGCGGTACGGAAGGCCGGCAGCGGCACTCCCGCAGCGCAGAAAACCGACAGCGGCACTCCCGCGGCGCAGCAGGCCGGCACCCGTTCGGCCCGGTCGGCCGCCGCGCTGCCGTCCCGGTTCTCCTGGAACTCCAGCGGCCCGCTGATCTCGCCGAAGTCGGACGCCGCCCACAACATCGCCGGGATCAAGGATCCGACGGTCGTCCGGTACAACGGCAAGTACCACGTGTTCGCCAGTACCGCGAGTTCCTCCGGATACAACCTGGTGTACCTGAACTTCAGTGACTGGTCGCAGGCCGGCTCGGCCACGCACCACTACCTGGACCGCAGCGCCATCGGGAAGGGGTACCGGGCCGCGCCGCAGGTCTTCTACTACGCGCCGCAACGCCTGTGGTACCTCGTCTACCAGACGGGCAACGCGTCCTACTCCACCAACCCCGACATCAGCAATCCGAACGGGTGGAGCGCACCGCGCAACTTCTACTCGTCGATGCCGGACATCATCAGGCAGAACATCGGCAACGGCCACTGGGTCGACATGTGGGTGATCTGCGACAGCGCCAACTGCTATCTGTTCTCCTCCGACGACAACGGGCACCTGTACCGCTCCCAGACGACCGTGGGCCAGTTCCCGAACGGCTTCACCAACACTGTCATCGCGGCCCGGGACTCCAAGTTCGCCCTCTTCGAGGCGAGCAACGTGTACAAGGTGCAGGGCTCCAACCAGTACCTGCTCCTGGTGGAGGCCATCGGATCGGACGGACGGCGCTACTTCCGCTCCTGGACGACGAGCAACCTCGCCGGCTCCTGGACGCAACTGGCCGCATCCGAGAGCAACCCCTTCGCCAAATCGAACAACGTCGCCTTCCCCTCGGGAGCCTGGACCAGGGACATCAGTCACGGTGAGATGATCCGTGCCGGTTACGACCAGACACTGACCATCCCCGCCTGCCGGCTCCAATACCTCTACCAAGGCATGAACCCCAGCGCGGGGGGTGACTACAACCTCCTCCCCTGGCGGCTGGGCCTGCTCACCCAGACCAACTCCACCTGCTGACAGTGTGGGCCCCGCCGCTCGTGCGGGGCCCATGCCCACAGGGCCCGTGCCGGTCACTTGGCACTCCTCGCTCGAGACGCCTGACTCACGAAGTGGGAGCGCTCCCACGAGGTCGTAACACCGCTCTTGCTCAGGTCGCACGCTCAGGACCAGAGCGTGCGACGCACCCCTGCCAGGAAATCGAGGTTCTGTCATGCGCCGCAGACTCCGCGCCTTGGCCGCAGCGTTCTTCGCCCTGCCGCTGGCGTTCGCCGCCGCACCGTCCGCCCACGCCGCTGACCCGACCAGCATGACCAGTGGGTTCTACGTGGACCCCGAATCCAGCGCGAAGCGGTGGGTGGCCGCCAACCCCGGCGACGGCCGGGCCGCCGCCATCAACGCCTCCATCGCCAACACCCCGATGGCCCGCTGGTTCGGCTCCTGGAGCGGCACCATCGGCACCGCCACGGGGGCCTACGCGGGAGCGGCGGACCGCGTCGACAAGCTGCCCCTCCTCGTCGCCTACAACATCTACAACCGCGACTACTGCGGCGGGCACTCAGCGGGCGGAGCCGCCTCGCCGTCCGCCTACGCCGACTGGATCGCCCAGTTCGCCGGCGGGATCGCGAACCGTCCTGCCGTCGTCATCCTCGAACCGGACTCCCTCGGGGACTACGGCTGCATGACCCAGGCGCAGATCGACGAACGCGAGGGCATGCTCAGCGGCGCTCTCGCCCAGTTCAGCCGTCAGGCCCCCAACACCTGGGTCTACATGGACGCCGGCAATCCGCGCTGGGCCGACGCGGCGACCATGGCCCGGCGCCTCCACGAAGCCGGCCTCCGACAGGCCCACGGCTTCTCGCTCAACATCTCCAACTACATCCCCACCGCCGAGAACACCGCCTACGGCAACGCCGTCAACCGGGAACTGAGCTCCCGCTACGGCTACACCAAGCCGTTCGTCGTGGACACCAGCCGCAACGGCAACGGCTCCAACGGCCAGTGGTGCAACCCCTCAGGCCGCCGCATCGGCACCCCGACCCAGCTGGGCGGAGGCGCCGAGATGCTCTTGTGGATCAAGGTTCCGGGCGAGTCCGACGGCAACTGCGGCGTCGGAGGCGGTTCCTCGGCCGGGCAGTTCCTCCCCGAGGTCGCCTACAAGATGATCTACGGCTACTGATCCCGGACCGCCGTGGCCTGGTACTCCGCGCCCCACGACCGGGCCACGGCGCCACCCGTCCCCGTTCCGGCCGAGCCCGCCGCTCACCGTCTCGCGCACAGGCAGTCGGCAGTCGGCCGTGGGCGTTCCGGCGTCCGCCATCGCGCCGGAGCAGTCATACGTGACGTATGCACGCGGCCGCCGCTACGGCGCTGCGCGGCTACCACCGTGTCCGCGGCCCTCACCGGGACGCCGACGCAAGCCTCCGGGAGGTCATGAACATGGCCGTGCGTGAGCCTGGCCGCAGGCCGAGCGATCTACCGCAGCTCGCCCGGCCAGGACACGCAGGGTCCGGCCCTCGCCCACCGACGACAGCCGCACGCTCGACGCGCGCCGGTGCGCTGGACGTGTGTGCCAGGAACGCCCCAAGCGCCGATGGCGGCCGCGGGTGGGGCCAGCCGCATGGAAAACAGGCCGGAGCGCCGTGGAGCGGGGGCGGATCTAGGCTGGAAGCAGCCGCTGGAAACCAGCCCTGGCAGGACGGCTGTCCGGACGGAGGCGTGACGCGTGGACATGGCGGGCAAGAAGGACTCCCCCACCGCCGCAGTCGTTGTGGACCCGGACGGCGTGGTGAGCGGCTGGAGCGAGGGAGGGCGGCTGCTGCTGGGGTGGACGGCGGAGGACACCGTCGGGCGTCCCGTGGCCGATCTGCTGGTCGATCCCCCACCCGACGGCTTTCCCGAGGGCTACGGTGCCGGCCCCGATCCCACGGGGTTCATCCCGCTGCGCCACCGGGACGGTTCCACGCTGGACGCCGTGGTGACGGCTCACCCGTTGGCCGGCCCCGACGGGCGGGCACTGGGTCACGTGGTGACGATCCAGCGCTGGGGACGCCGCCCGGTGATCGCCGACCGGGCCTTCGAGCAGTGCCCCTTCGCTCTGGGCGCCTACGACCCTGAGCTGCGCTTCCTGTGGATCAATGCCTCGTCGGGCCGGGTGATAGCGCACTCCGAGGAGCAAGTGCTCGGGAAGAAGTACCGCGAGGTGCTGCCCGAATTCGACCGCGAGCTGTTTCCCGAAAGGGACGACAAGCCCTACACCGACAAGCTCGCCGAAGTGGCGAGGACGGGCGAGCCCGCGCGTCTCATCACCGTCTTCCGTCCGCACGGCAGTAACTACGCCAACGCCTGGGCCACCAGCATATGGCCCGTCCGGGATGCCGAGGGCAGGGTCCGCGCGGTCGCCAACTGGGGATTCGACATGAGCGCCGAGTACTGGGCTCGGCAGCGCCTGCTCATCCTCAACGAGGCCAGCGGCGGCATCGGCCGGACACTCGACGTGATCGGCACCGCCCGGGAACTGGCCATGGCCCCGGTGCCGGGATTCGCCGACCTCGTCCGCGTGGATCTCTTCGACGATGTGCTTCGCGGAGAGGAACCGCCCTCCGCGTCCGCGTTCATCCCCGGCGAGACCATCACGCTCAGCCGTGCCGCCCAGCACAGCGTGAAGGAGGAGACCAACGGGGATCCCGGGCCCACGATGCCGGTCAGCCACCCTCCCGGTTCCGTCGCCGCCCGCTGCATGGCCACCGGGAGGTCCACGGTCGAGCTCGCCGCTGATCCCGGCGAGGGCGGCGAATGGGCCTTCGGGCCCGGGCTCGCCGCCGACCCGGCGCACTGGCCACCGGGCAACCCGTTGATCGACGGGTCCATCGCCGCGGACGGGCTGACCGGCCGGATCACCGTGCCGCTCCGGGCGCGCGGCGCGCTGCTCGGCGTCGTCGCCTTCTCCCGCACCGACCGGCCCGAGGCCTTCACCGCCGACGACCTGATCCTCGCCGAAGAACTGACCGCCAAGGCGGCCGTCGCCATCGACAACGCCCGCCGTTACTCGCGCGAACGCACGACCGCGCTGACCCTGCAACGCAGCCTGCTGCCGCAGGGGCCGCCGAAACAGGAGGCGGTCGAGGTGGCATCCCGCTACCTGCCCGGCGGGTCCGGCGCCGAAGTGGGCGGTGACTGGTTCGACGTCATCCCGCTGTCCGGTGCCCGGGTCGCACTGGTCGTGGGCGATGTCGTCGGCCATGGCCTGCACGCCTCGGCCAGCATGGGCCGGCTGCGCACGGCGGTCCGCACCCTCGCCGACGTCGACCTGCCGCCGGACGAGCTGCTGACCCACCTGGACGACCTGGTCCTCCACCTCGCCAGCGACCTCCAGTCCGCCGACCACTTCCAGCCGGCCGGCGAGACCGGGGCCACCTGCCTGTACACCGTCTACGACCCCGTCTCCCGGCGCTTCACGCTGGCGAGCGCCGGCCATCCCCTGCCTCTGATCATCTCCACGGACGGCACCAGGACACCGGTACCCGCACAGCCTGGACCGCCGCTAGGTATCGGTGGACTGCCTTTCGAGGCCACCGAGCTCGAGCTGCCCGAGGGCAGCCTGCTCGCCCTCTACACCGACGGACTGGTGCGAACCCGCAAGCGCGACGTCGACCAGCGGATCACCGAACTCCAGGGGATCCTGAACCACTCGGCCACCTCGCTGGAGGCCCTGTGCGACACGGTGATGGACGCCATGCTCCCGGAACGCCGCACCGACGACGCCGCCCTGCTGCTCGCCCGCACGCGCGCGCTGGATCCCCACCACATCGCCGACTGGGACATCGAACCCGACCCCTCACAGGTCCCGCACGCCAGGAAGTCCGCCGTCGACCAGGTGGACGCCTGGGGCCTGGAGGAGGCGGCCTTCGTCACCGAACTGGTCGTCAGCGAGCTGGTCACCAACGCCATCCGATACGGTGAGCCGCCGATCAGACTGCGGCTGATTCGCGACAACTCCCTGATCTGCGAGGTCTCCGACGCCAGCAACACCGCCCCGCACCTACGCCGGGCCCGCGCCTTCGACGAGGGCGGCCGGGGACTGTTGCTCGTCGCCCAGCTCACCCAGGGGTGGGGCACCCGGCACACCACCAGCGGCAAGACGATCTGGTGCGCGCAGACCCTCCCCTAGCTTCCTGGTGGTCCGGACCCGACGCCCAGCCACCCGCCACCACATCGGGCGAGTCCGGCCTCAGCGCAGAGGAAACTGTGCGAGGCGCTGGTCCCATTCCTCCGCTGCCCGCATCAGCTTGGCTCGGTCTGTCTCGATCTCGACCACGTGCTGAAAGCGACCCGGGTTCTCCCGCCGCGGAGGCGCGGCCTCGCGCGAGAGGTGGACTCGCACCACTCCCGTGCCGCCGTGCCACCGGACCTGACTGAAGGCGAGGTCCGGTTCGAGGAAGGAAAGGTCCGGGACGAGGTGCCCTTCCGGGTCCTGCTGCGCGTCCTGCCTCCGCCCGTCCGCGACAGCACGCAACCACGCGGACAACTCATGAGCCTCGTCGACCAGTAGACACGAGTCCGTGAAGGACCAGCTGGCCGCCGGAGTGGTGACTTCGGCCCCGATGGTGAGCCAGTTGTCGTCCCAGCGGTCACCACTGGCCACTGGAAACTGGTAACGGAGCGGCTGCAGGACGATGCCGCCTGCCGGATCAACAAGTCGCACTGCCGAAGGATGCCACACCGCCTCCCTCGACATCACGGCCGAGCAACTGCACGCGGCACGCACCGCGCTGTCAGGGGACGTGTTCCCGATGTGGTCGGTCAAGGCAGGAGCTCGACGTACCCGTCGGTTCCGTGCACGCGGATCCGCTGCCCGTCCCGGATCAGCCGGGTCGCCTGCTCCACGCCCACGACGGCCGGCAAGCCGTACTCCCGGGCGATGACGGCGCCATGGGTCATCAGGCCGCCCACCTCCGTCACCAGGCCCGTGATTGCGACGAACAGGGGCGACCAGCTGGAGTCCGTGAACGTCGTGACCAGGATGTCGCCCGGTTCGAGGTCGGCCTCCGCCAGGTCGAGGATGACGCGAGCCCTTCCCTCGATGGTCCCGGCGGAAACCGGCAGACCGACCAGGGCGCCGGCCGGCATGTCGTCACGCCGGTACGCCCCGGTGACGGCCTCACCGTCCGATGTGAGGACCCGGGGCGGGGTGAGCGCGTGGTACGACCGGAACGCGTCCTTGCGCTGCTGGATGAGCCGGTCATCCACCTGTTGCGAGCGCACGACGTCGTGCAGTTCCTGGAACGTGAGGTAGAAGATGTCCTCCTTCTCACGAAGCACGCCTGCCCGCACGAGGCTCTCGGCCTCCGCCAGCAAGGCCTGCTTGTAGACGAAATAGCGGCTGACGATGCCGTACTTCGGGTACTCCCGGTACCCGATGAAGGTTCTGACCCGGTCGATCATCCGCTTGGTCTCGTCGGCTTTCCGGTCCCCGTCCGGCAGGGCCCGCAAGCGTGACAGCACGTCCTGTTCCTTCTCCTGCGCCTTCTGCCGCCCTTGCTCGAAGCGCCGCTCGGCCGCGCCCGGCTCGAAGTTCCTGACGTTGTCGAGGATCACGGGCACCAGCGTGGTGGGGCGCTCGCGCCAGCGAGACCTCGTGATGTCGATCTCGCCGACACAGCGCATGCCGTACCGGTCGAGGTAGGCCTCGATGGCGTCACGCGCCTCGGTCCCGCCCGCGAGCTTCGCCAAGTCGTCCAGGAAACCCTCGTCCTCGACGCCCACGCTCTGCAGGAACGCCACCACCTCCGGATGCGGGCGGATCACGTCCGCGACGTCGAGCAACGCCAGTCCCATCTCCGACGTGATGTTGTCGGGGGCGGACAGCGTGAGCGTGTCAGCCGCGTTCTTCTCCCCCAGCCACTCCCCCAGCTTGTCGTTGAGCCACCATGTGGCCTCCATCCCCGCCATGATCGCCTGCATGCTCAGCGGATCACTGAGGACCCGCTTGTGCTCCTCGAAGGCCTCCAGCAGGAACCCGAACAGCGCCGGTCCGGTCTTCGTCCGGATGTCGCGCTCCAGAGCGGCGATGGACACCTGGCTGCGCTCGATCAGCTCGGCGACGATGGCCGGATCGGTCTCGATCGGAGCGGACGGGCCGCCGGCGCTCGGCGGCCCGCCGGGGGCCGTGTCCGGCAGTACGGGGACGAAATCGCCGCGGTCGAGGACCGTCTCCAGCGCGTCCCTGACCAGCGGGTCGCCTCTTCCCACGACGTCCAGGAGGCCGGCGCGGCTCGCGGGCGAGGCCAGGCGCCGGGTGACGTCGACGAACAGCCTCCCGCCGGCCTCGTGCATCGGCACCATGGCCGTCAGCTGCCACATGGAGAGCCCCAGGGGCCTCATGGGGTCGGTCATCATCTGCTGATGACCGACGGAGACGTAGACGTGATCCTCCTGGTCACCGGTCTCGGGGATGGGGAAGAGCGTCGTGATCGGCCGGCTCTGAACGATCTGGAAGTCATCGTCGACGAGGCACCATTCGATGTCCTGCGGGCCGTCGAAGTGCGCTTCGATCCTGCGCCCGAGCTGCACGAGCCGTACGACCTGCGCGTCCGTCAGCGCCGGCTCCTCCTGCCGCTGCGAGTCGATCGCCACCTCCTGCGTACCGCCGGCCGGCAGGGCACGAACGGCACGCTGTTTGGCGGCGATCGCCTTGGTGACGACTTCGCCTGCTCGCACCTTGAAGACGTCCGGGTTCACCAGGCCGGAGACCAGGGCCTCGCCGAGACCGAATCCGGCGTCCACGGTGGCGACCTTCCGGTTGCCCGTGACGGGGTCGGCCGTGAACAGGATGCCGGCCGCATGCGGGAAGACCATCCGCTGCACGACCACGGCCATGTGGACCGTACGGTGGTCGATGCCGCTGCGCCGGCGGTAGGTCACGGCCCGCTCGGTGAACAGCGAGGCCCAGCACCGGCTGACGTGCCGGAGGACCGCGGTCGGCCCCACGACGTTCAGGTACGTGTCCTGCTGGCCGGCGAAGGAGGCCGTCGGCAGGTCCTCTGCCGTCGCGCTGGACCGGACGGCGTAGGCAGCCTGCTCGCCGCGCTGCGCGAGCGCGCGGGTGATCGCCGCCGCGAGATCATCCGGGATGGCGACTTCTTCAATGGTCCGGCGAATCTCCGCGCTGAGCGTGCGGATCGCCTCCCGGTCGTCCGGCTTCACGCGCGACAGCTGGTCGAGCCGATCGTCGATCGACGGCGCTTCCGCCAGGATCCGCCGGAAGGCGTCCGTCGTCACGCAAAAGCCACCCGGCACGCCGATGCCTTCGATCCGCGACAGCTCGCCCAGGTGCGCGCCCTTGCCGCCGGCGACCGCGACCTGATGCCCGCCAATCTCCTGAAGGTCCAACACGTACTGCTCGATCATCCGCGCTCCCTCTGTGGCCGCCGCGCTCGGCCGCACCGCACCCATCCGGCGACACGCACACGGCACATCCGTCCCCCACGCCCGCAACCCAGGTTGAGGCCTCGACGGAGGATTCTGCGCGACGACCCGGGTCTTGCCGCAAGCCCCCCTGTGCGCTATACGTTGAGAGTGGCAAGGAGAGAGCTCTCCTTGCCTTTTGTCTTTACGCCTGTGCCTTTTGCCGTCGGCCGGAACTGAGAAGCTCCCCGCGAAGCGACGGCGCGCGCCGCGTTCCCACTCAGCGCAGTCAGGCCATCCCGCAGCGTCTGCGGAGGAGCTCCACGCCATCCCCTTCGAGATCGTCGCAGTACGTCGAGCGCCCGGTCATCGCCATCACCAGGGCCAAGGTGGTACCGGAGACGAGCGGCCCGGAACCCGTCGTGAAAGGGCCGTCATCCGCCACGAGCGTCAGGCCGCCGATACGTCCCTTGGCAACGACGACGAGGTCCGAGCCGCGGTAGTACTCAGCCACCAGCGTGACCACCTCGATCGGGTACTCACGACTGATGCCCAGCGGACGCCTGATGTCCTCTCCGTGCACGAGGGTCTCGCCCAGTATGGCAATGGCGGGGAGAGGAGGCTTGATCGTGTTCAGGGCCGCGCGCCGGAATCTCTCCAGCGTCTCGGCCGGAGTGGCGCCCAACTGCTCCGCCAGCCGCATGGCCACCTGTTTGTCGAAGTCGAACCGGCAGCGGAGCACACCCGCCAGCCACCGCAGGGAGTTGAGGCTCGCTGCCGCGGTGAGGTGCGCCAGCACCTCACGAACCGTCAACTCGGTGCACAGCGACGGCGTTGCCCACTGCTCGTCAGTCAGCTCTGCGAGATCAGCGGCCAGCGCCGTTCGCTCAGCGTGTATCTGGGGCCAGACTCCGGCTCCACGGGTGCGGTCTGCTGCCAGTTCCGGATCAATCACGCGGGAGGTCTCCTGTCACGATTGCTGCCGTGCGCAGCAGCTCAGTCGCCGGACCGCTCGGCGAGGGTGTGTGCGACGAGGGCGTTGGCGTGGCCGTGGCCCAGGCCGTGCTCGGCCTTGAGCCAGTTCACGAGCTCCATGTGCTTGGTCAGAGGCGAGGAGCGGATCAGGTCCTTCCACTCGGCGATCGGGCGACCGTACTTCTTCTCGATGGAAGGGAAGTAGCTGGCAGGGCCTTTCACGGTGGCGGTCATGTCGGTCATCCTGTCTGTCCGTTGTGCTGCTTCGGTCTCGTCGCTGGTATGACCGAGGGGCACGAACGGAGTCATCGGTCACTGAAGGTGTGCTGCGTCACACTTGCTGATGGCCGAGGACCGGAGGCACGTGAGGACTGTCCGCCCAAAGCCGTAGGGTTCCGAGCGCAGTGCTATGCGAAGCGCGCCCAGTCCGGGTTCCGCGGATGTGCTGGTCCGTCCCACACCAGGGACTGATCGACGAGACCGGGCACCTTCGTGTCCTGGTGTCCGTCCGCGTACTCCACGCCGCGGTTCTCGTACAGGGCATCGGCGACTTCGATGAGGTAGTCGGCGAACGACGGCCACACACCCAGCTTGGGTATGCCGGCCTCTTCGAAGGTTCCGATCCGCCCGTAGCCGGGTCCTGGGGTGCAGTCCGCGAACAGCCCGTACAGGCCGCTGCGGTCGGTCGCGGCGAAGGCGAGGTACCGCACCACCGGGTCGGCCGCCCGGCCGATCGTGTGGGAACCTTCCTCCCAGTAAGGCAGATGCTGCACCGGAGGGATCGCGTGCTTGCTCGGCAGCAGCCAGGCCGTCCCCTCTCCTTTCGGCGCGAGGCCGGTCTCCGGCTCAGGCGTCCAGCCGAAGTCGGCAGGATGGCCTGTGCCGTTGTGAAGACGGTAACCTTTCGGACCCCAGTGCCCCGCCCAGGACCGCCAGTTGGCAGTTCGAGAGCACCCAGACCGGAGGCCTCAGCGGGCCACAGTGCGACCACCGTCTCCTTCATCGCTGCCGTCGGTGTCGCGCGGCCAGATGGCGATGGCTATCAGCACGGCCGCCCACACGCCCAGCGGCGTGGCCGGCCAGTAGTAGGTCAGCTCTCCCTTCTGCGCACAGCGTGCGCCCCAGATCCCGGACATGATCACCGCCCCACCGAGCCAATAGCGCCATTCGGCCAGCCACTCCCTGAGGTCTATGCGCTCCTGCTCCGAGCGCGTCGGCACCGGAGCGGGTAAGTCGGCTGTCAGCGCTGCGAGTTCAGCGGCCGTACGCGCCCGCAGAGCGCGCTCGGAACGGATCTCGTGCTCGTGCGGATCGAGTCGCCCCTCGGCCAGCGCCGCCGTCAGCACACCGAGCGCCTCGTCGCGGTCGCGGTCCGATACCCGCATAGCGGGCACCGCAGGCTCACGCCGGTCATCCACCACTGTCTCCCTTCGGGTCCGTGCAGCACCTCACCTGACGCAAGGTTAGAATACGACTGTATCTCAAAGATGGGAGCGCGACCCATGCCCAAGACCGTCGACAGGGAGGAACAGCGCCGGCAAATCGGTGCGGCGCTGCTCCAGTTGGTCGCCGAACGCGGCCTCGACGAGGTCAGCGTGCGCACCGTGGCCGCGGCGACGGGCCGTTCCCCCGGCGCCGTTCAGAAGTACTTCCGCACCAAGGACGAGATGCTCACGTTCGCCGCCGAGCTGGCCGGCGAGCGCATCGAGCGCCGGATGGCCGAGGTGAACACCGCACTGCCGCTGCGCCAGGCGCTGCGGGACCTGATCCTGACCACGCTCCCCGTGGACGCCGAGCGACGCGCCGAGGCCACCGCGCAACTCGCCTTCGCCGTCCACGCGGCACATCACCCCCGCCTTGCCGAGATCCGGCGGCAGGTCGACCAGGACATCCGTCAGGCGCTGGCCACCTGGCTGGAGTCGGCCGGGCACGAAACCCACGCGGTGGCCCTCGCCGATGCCGTCATCGCACTGTCCGACGGCCTGGCACTGCGCATGCTGTACACCCCACAGGAGCACGAGCACTTGCTCACCGTCCTGGACCGGACGTTGAACACTCTGATCCCGAACTCTGGAGCGGCGGCCCGGCATCTCCGCGAGTAGGGTCGGCGCGCCCAATCACAGCCGGCATTCCGCTTGCTGCCGGCCCAAGGGTGGAGTGCCGACAGCGACCAGCTCGATCACACCAGGACAGTGCGGTCTAAGATCCCGGGATGAGTGATGAGCTTCTTCGCCTTACGGTCCTCGGGTGCGCGACGCCGTACCCGAGCGTGGACAACCCGTGCTCGGGCTATCTGGTGTCGAGCGGCGACACCCGGATCTGGGTGGACGCGGGGAGCGGCACGCTCGGCCCGCTCCAGCGGCACGTGCGGTTGGAGGAGCTCGACGCCATCTGGATCTCCCACCTGCACGCCGATCACAGTGCGGACCTGCTCACCGCGTACTACGGCGCCCTGTACGCGGACATCCGCCTGACGTCGCCGATCCCCCTCTATGGCCCACCGGGAATCGCCGACCGGCTGGCCGGGTTCCTCACCAACACAGCGGTCCGCAGCCCGATCGAATCCGCCTTCTCCGTCACCGAGTTGGACGATGGGCATCAGGTGACCATCGGCTCGCTGCGGCTCACCAGCCGGGCGGTGGCGCACGGCATCCCGGCGTTCGCCGTGCGCATCGAGACGGACGGCAGGTCGCTGGTGTACTCCGGGGACACCGCGCCGTGCCCGAGCCTCACACAGCTGGCCGAGGGATGTGACGTGCTGCTGTGCGAGGCCGAGAGCGCGCAGGCGCCGACCGAGGGCGATCAGGTGCACCACACGCCCGAGGATGCCGGTAACACCGCCTGCGCGGCCCGGGCAGGGCGGCTGATCGTCACGCATGTCGGCCGCTTCATCACACCGCAGCAGGCGGTGGCACGCGCCTCGGCGCGGTTCGACGGTCCTGTCGACTACGCCACCCCCGGCGCCACGTTCACGATCGGTCAGGCCACGACCGCCTCGGTGCGCTCGACCAGCGGTGCGTTCACGGCCCGCCGTCAGAAGCGGGCACCGCAGTGATGAACACCATGCTGGTGGTCACTGCTTCCCCTCTCCCGCCGTGAACGGGCCGGTTGCGGGGGCTACACACGTGTCGACGACGGTCCTCTCGCCGGCTGCCGAGCCCTCCAAGCAGAGCCGTCCGCCCTTGTCACGCAGGTCGAGGAAGAATCGCGTGGTCGCACCGGACTGCCTGAGGTCGTGGATGCGCTCGTCGACATAGCCGAGGTCGTTCAGGGTCGCCCTGACCTTGGAAGGGGTGGGGTCCACAAGATCCCAGAGCGCTTGGGCGACGCGCTGTTCATGGAGGACGCTCGCGCACCAGTCGCGAGCGTCCAACTCCACTTCCGGGCCCGCAGTGGGGACGATGGGCTCGATCGCGCCCTCCGGCGGTGTCTCCACCGGACCGGTAGGCAGTGTCTCCGCCGGACCGGACGGCAGTGTCTCCGCCGGACCGGTCCGCGGCGCCGCTGGCGGACCCGTCGGCAGGGCCTCTGGCGGGGCGCTCGGGGGACACGACTGCGCGATCTTGTCCAGCATCGCGGTGAAGGCCGCGGCCGGCCGGCCTCCGGCGGCGTCTGCGGGCTCGGTCTGTTTTCCGCCGACGTTCGTCTTCTCGGTACCGCACGCGCCAAGTGTCAGCACAGCAAGGGCGGTTATCGCGAAAAGGAGCCGCGGGCGGCGAGCTGAGCCGGCGAACGTGCTGGTCGGGGCAGGGATTCCTCTCATGCGGACAGTTTCCGGTCGAGCCTCCCCCACCCACGTGAGTACGCGTACTGACGCGGGTGGGGGTTGATGCTCAACTTGGATGCCAGTGGTCTGGGCACGCAGAGGTCGCGACCGACCAGATCCGCCGGCCGCCGAGCCGGTCAGACGGTCTCGGCCGTGCGGCAGTCCGGGTGGCCCCAGCCGCGGTCGTTCTTGGCGATGGACTCACCGGCCGCGTAGGAGCGGCCGCACTGGCAGCGGCCGGGGAACTTCGCCTTGATCGTGCGCGCGGAGCCCTTCGCGGCGGACGCCTTGCCCGTGCGAGTCGCGCCGCCGCGCGACCGGGAGCGCGGGGCCTTGGCCGGGGCGTCCGGGGCGGGCGGCGGCTCGGGAGAACCGAGGCCGCTGCCCGCGGGCTCCTGGACGGTGGCGGCCTGGCTGGCGGCCCGGTCGGCGAAGTCGTTGAGCCGGTCGCCGTCGACCTGGTGGGCGGGCACGTAGCGGAACTCGACGGAGCGGCCGTCCAGGAGTTCGTCGATGCGCACGACGAGGTCCTGGTTGGCGACCGGCTTTCCGCCGGACGTCTTCCAGCCGTTGCGCTTCCAGCCGGGCAGCCAGGTGGTGACGGCCTTCATCGCGTACTGCGAGTCCATCCGGATCTCGAGCGGCACGTCCGGGTCGGTGGCCGTCAGCAGGCGCTCCAGCGCGGTGAGTTCCGCGACGTTGTTGGTGGCCTTGCCGAGCGGCCCCGCCTCCCAGCGCACCGGGCTCTCGGAAGCGTCGGCGACGACCCAGGCCCAGCCCGCGGGCCCGGGATTTCCCTTCGAAGCCCCGTCACACGCGGCCACAACACGTTCACGCATGGCCCCGATCATGCCATGGCCGCGTGCCCCGTCCGGCCTCAGGCCCCTCAGCCCAGGTCGGTCATCTTCGGCATCTCGCCCTCGGTCCTGGTGATGTCGATGATCGAGAAGTTGGCGCCCTGCGGATCACTGAGGGACGCGAATCGGCCGAACGGGGTGTCCATGGGCCCGAACCGCAGGACGCCGCCGAGCTTGGTGGCCTTCGCGACGGCGTCGTCGCAGTTCTCGACGGCGAAGTAGACGTTGATGTAGGGCGGCACCTCGGGCGGGAATTCGTCCGTCATCTTCATCCGGCCCAGCACGCTGCGCTCGCCGAGGTCGTAGATCCGGAAGTCCATCTCCCCGTGCTCCATGTCCTTCTGCGTGTAGGAGAAGACGGCGGGGAAGAACGCGTCGGACTTCTCGGGCTCGCGGGTGAAGACCTCCGCCCACGTGTAGGCACCCGGTTCGGCCATCGTGTCGAAGCCCTCATGGGTGCCCGCCTGCCAGACACCGAAGACGACACCGCCCGGGTCGCGGGCCAGGCACATGGTGCCGAAGTCGCCGACCTGCATCGGCTCCATCAGCACCTCGCCGCCGTGGTCACGGATCCGGGCGGCGGTGGCGGCGGCGTCCCGGGCCGCGATGTACAGGCACCACTGCGACTGGCCCTCCTGGCCGGGCATGGGCGGGACGACGGCGGCCACCGCCTTGCCGTTCGCGTAGGCCTGGGTGTAGTTGCCGAACTCCGTCGACGCCTCGGCGAAGGTCCAGCCGAGGACGTCTCCGTAGAAGCTCTTGGCCCCTTCGAGGTCGCTGAACATCGCGTCGGCCCAGCACGGGCTTCCTTCAGGTTGCACGGCCATGACTGCGGCCCTCTCCTAATGAGCGGATAGTCCGTTTCCTCACGCTAATCACCCCCGGGCGGGCCCGCGCGCCGAACGAGCGGTTCCGTCGCAGCCTGGGCGCGTGCCCTCGACCTGCCCGTGCGCCGGGTGGGCATCACGCCTGGTCACGAGGTCGTCGGTGTGGTGACCGGGTCGGTGTGGCCTGGCTGCGCCGTACCGACGGCGGCGGCGCGTACTGCGCGCGTGGCGCGGAGAACCTGTGTCCCCGCTCCGAGTACACGGGCTGGTGCACCGACGGCGGTTACGCGGAGTACACGACCGTGCCGGCGGCGTTCGCCTACCGGCTGCCGGACGGCGTGCCGGCCGTGGCCCTGGCTCCCCTGCTGTGTGCGGGCATCGCGGTGGTGTCCTGGCCAACGCCGGCATCCACCTCACGGACACACCTCCCCTGCACTACGAGACCGAACTCTTCTGTGAGAAGCAGGTGCGCAGCGCCGCCTCCAGCACGCGCGAGGACGGCCGCGGGTTCCTGACCCTCGCGGCGAGGTACGGCGTACGCGCGACCACCCATACGTATCCGCTGTCGCGGGCCGTGGAGGCCCTCACGGATCTGAAGGCGGGGCGGTTCGACGGGGCGGCGGTGCTGGTGAACGACTTGTCGTGAAGCTCCGCAAGTGCGGCTGACCCACCGTCACGTCATCGGCCGCGGGCCGCGTTCCCTGGCCGACGCGAGTCTTCCCCCGGGGGTCCGGCTGTGCTTGCCTGGGGAGCCGTTTCACCGGCCCGGGGCGGGAGTTGCCGTATGCGCAGACCGTGGTTCGTGGGTGTGCTGGTGGCGGGGTTGCTGCTCGGCGCGTGCGGCGATCCGTCGTCCGGGCCCGAGGCTCCCCCGCCGTCCGCTCCGGAGGTGTCCGCGACCACGCACCAGCGTGCCCCGGCCTCCTCCCCCAGCGTCCGGGCCCCCGCAAAGTCGCCCACCGTGCTGTACCTCGGGGACTCGCTCGCCATGGAGAACCAGAAGGTCCTCGGCCAGGAGCTGCGCCGGGACCTGCGGGCGAAGTACACGAGCGCCCCCTACTCGGGCACCACCCTGTGCGACTACCTGGAGGGCACGGCCGAGCGGTCCCTCGTTCCGGCCCGGGACAAGGCGGCCGCCCTGGTGCGGTCGCTGCGTCCGGACTTCGTGGTGTTGCAGTTCTGGGGCAACGCCTGGGACTTCACCTGGTGCATGGACAGGATCACGTACGACGGTGCGCGGGAGCGGTACTTCAAGCGGTACGAGGCCGACGCGCGCAGGCTCGTCGAGCAGATCGCGACGGCCGGCGGGGCCCACCGGCCTCGGATCGTGTGGGTGCTCCAGGGACCGGATCCCATCACGCCCGACCGGGTGCGCCGGGTGAACGGACTGTACGAGCGGCTGGCCGCCACGACGGGCGGCATCGTCGCCGACGCCGGAAAAGCGGTGAGCCCTGGCGCGGACCGCTACGCCTGGACGCAGTACCTCCCGTGCACCGCCTACGAGCGTGCCCATCCGGACTACTGCACTCAGCCGTCGCGCGACCGGACGGCCCTGCACCGGGACGACGACTACCTGCACTTCTGTCTGGCGCCCACGACGTCCACGCCGAAGCCGTGCCCGGTCCGCTCCCCCGGCATCCTGCGCATCGCCCGGGAGATCACGAAAACCATTCGACAGTCGGCGAGTTGACCGCTCGAATGACGGCATGTGCGCGGTGCGAATGCATGAGGACGAAGTGGACATCGACGTCTCGGTCGTCGGCCGGCTGATCGCGGGACAGTTCCCGCGCTGGGCAGGGCTGCCCCTGCGGCGCCTGGAGTCCTCCGGGACGGAGAACGCCATGTTCCGCCTCGGCGCGGACAAGGTCGTACGGCTCCCGCGGCATCCCCGCGCCGTCGAGGGCATCACGCACGAACTGCGCTGGCTGCCCCGCCTGGCATCCGGGCTGCCCACCGCCGCTCCCGAGCCCCTGGGGCGGGGTGAGCCCGGCGAGGACTTCCCGTGGCCCTGGGCGGTGTACGGCTGGCTGGACGGCCGCAACCCGGTGCCCGGCTCGCTGGAGGCACCCCGGCTGCTCGCCGAGGACCTGGGGGCGTACGTCACCGCCCTGCGCCGGATCGACGCGGCGGAGGGACCCATCGGATACCGGGGTGTGCCCCTGGCGGCCCGGGACCGGTTCATGCGTGAGGCGCTCGCGCAGCTGACGGGGCGGATCGACACCGCGGCGGTGACGGATCTGTGGGAGCAGGCCCTGCGCGTGCCGGAGTACGCCGGGCCGCCGGTCTGGGCGCACGGCGATCTGATGGCCGGGAACCTGCTGGTCAGGGACGGACGGCTGACGGCGGTGATCGATTACGGCACGGTGGGGGTGGGCGATCCCGCCGTCGACCTCATCAGTGCCTGGTGTGTGCTGCCCGCCGAAGTCCGCGACGTCTTCCGCGAGGGCGTGGGCGCGGACGAGGCCGAGTGGGCGCGCGGCCGGGGCTGGGCCCTGTCGATCGCGGTCATCGCGCTGCCGTACTACTGGGACACCAACCCGCCTGTCGCGGAGAACTCGCGGCATGTGATCAAGGAGATCCTGGCCGAGTCCCGGTAGGGCGGAAGCAACCGGTAGGGGCAGAAAGGAAAGCCGTCCTGCCCCTGTCGGGGAGCGTCATTCGCCCGCGTACGCCTTCTCCAGGGCCGCGATGTCGAACTTGCTCATCGCCATGAACGCCTCGGTCACCCGGGCCGCCTTCGCCGGGTCCGGGTCGGTGATCATGTCGTCGAGCCGGTCGGGGACGACCTGCCAGGACACGCCGTACCGGTCCTTGAGCCAGCCGCACGGGCCGGGTTCCCCGCCGTTCTCGGTGAGCCTGGCCCAGTAGTAGTCGATCTCCTCCTGGTTCTCGCAGGTGATCACGAAGGAGACCGCCTCGGTGAACTTGAACTGGGGGCCGCCGTTGAGCCCGAGGAACTTGTGGCCGTTGGCCGTGAACTCGACGGTCATCACGCCGCCGGCGGGCTGGGGCGTCCCCTCGGGGTAGCGGGCGATCTTTCCGACGCTGGAGTTCTTGAAGACCGAGACGTAGAAGTGGGCGGCCTCCTCGGCCTGGCCGTCGAACCAGAGACACGTGGTGAAACCGTCGGATGCCATGAGTACCTCCTGGAGCGGTGGATCGCTGTCATCTGTGTCGACCGGTCCGCGCCGGGAAACTCATCGGCCGGACGGGTGATCATTTCGCGCGCTGCTCGACGGTGGAGGAGAGCCCCACCTGCTGGTCAGTGATGTGCGGGAGTCCTCCCGGGAGTTGGGCGGAGAAGGGCTGGGACCGGCCGTGCGCGGAGCGCTCTGCCGGGAGCGGATCTGCCGAGGGCAGAGAAACGGTCTGCGGGCATCGTCCGAGGTCAAGAGTGGAGTCGACGGCACATCCGCGGTACGTCCGCGGCCCTTCTGCAACGACGAGGAGACCCGATGGCTCCACTGACGACACTCGCCCCGCGGGCGGAGGAGGGCGACACCCCTCCGACCCGGTTCGACGACCATCTGGCCGCCCAGCTGCTCGCGCAGCGCATCGTGCTGCTGGGCACGCAGGTGGACGAGGTCTCCGCGAACCGGGTCTGCGCCCAGTTGCTGATCCTTTCCGCGGAGGACCCGCGCACCGACATCAGCCTGTACATCAACAGCCCCGGCGGCTCGGTGCACGCGGGCCTGGCCATCTACGACACGATGCGGCTGATCCCCAACGACGTCTCCACCCTGGCCATGGGTTTCGCCGCCAGCATGGGCCAGTTCCTGCTCTGCGTCGGCACGCCGGGCAAGCGCTACTCCCTGCCGAACGCGCGCGTCATGATGCACCAGCCGTCGGGGGGCATCGGCGGCACCACCGCCGACATCGAGATCCAGGCGGAGAACCTGGAGTTCACCAAGCGGACCATCGAGCGGATCACCGCCGAGCACACCGGACAGACCCCGGAGACCATCTCCCGGGACGGCGACCGGGACCGCTGGTTCACGGCCGAGGAGGCCAAGGAGTACGGCATGGTGGACCGGGTTCTGGAGTCCCTCGCGGACATCCGCCCGGCGGCCACCCGGCGCAGGATGGGGCTTCAGTGATGGGTACGTACACGATTCCGAACGTCGTCGAGCGCACCCCGCAGGGCGAGCGGTCCTACGACGTGTTCAGCCGGCTGCTGTCCGAGCGGATCATCTTCCTCGGCACCGAGATCGACGACGGCGTCGCCAACGTCGTCATCGCGCAACTGCTCCATCTGGAGTCGTCGTCCCCGGAGAGCGAGATCTCGATCTACCTCAACTCCCCCGGTGGCTCGTTCACTTCGCTCATGGCCATCTACGACACCATGACGTACGTGCAGGCGCCGATCTCGACGTTCTGCGTCGGGCAGGCTGCCTCCACGGCGGCCGTGCTGCTGGCCGGCGGTGACACCGGGCGGCGGTTCGTGCTGGAGCACGCGCGCGTCCTGCTCGGGCAGCCGGCCACGGGCGGAGCGCGCGGCACCGCCTCCGACCTGTCGCTCCAGGCCAAGGAGATGGTGCGGATCCGCTCGCAGGTGGAGGAGGTGCTGTCCCGGCACACCCACCACGACGTGGCGACCCTGCGGGCCGACATGGACCGCGACAAGGTGCTCACCGCCCAGGAGGCGGTGTCCTACGGGCTGGCCGACGAGGTGCTCAGCCGGCGACTCGTGCGGGTCTGAGGCGCCGGCCGGCCCACCGGGCTCAGGCGGCCATGCACAGCCCCTCGGACGACGAGGGGGACATCCCGCGGCGGCTGCTTCCCGAGTACCGCGAGGTGACGCGGATCAGTTCGCCCTGCGCCCTCGACAGCAGGTCGCCGAGGCTCAGTCCGAGGGCGTGGGCGGCGGCCGCGAGGACCTCCGAGGAGGCTTCCTTGCGGCCGCGCTCCACCTCCGAGAGGTACGGCATCGAGATCCGCGCCTCGTCCGCGACGTCCTTCAAGGTCCGCTCCTGCGCCAGACGTTCGCGCCGCAGGACGTCACCGACCAGGTCACGCCACAAAGGTTCCTTCACGGCGGGAGCCGGTGGCCCCTGGCGGGGCGGAGCGGTGGCCGGGCGGGCGGCCTGGGGGCGCGCGCCGGGCGGGCGAAGGGGGATGACGCGGGCTTTGTTCGGCACGTGGTTGCTCACTTCTCCAGCCTAGGAGTCGTGGTCGTCAGGGGAAGGGGCCGGCGTTCCGCCCTGGGTGGAATCGCCGAACGGGACGGCGGGCAGGCGGCGTTGGGACATCCTGGCTCCGCTGCACCAGGTGTGCTCGACGGCCCCGGCCGCCGCACGCCACCGGCTTTTCCGCGGTTCGGCGGATCGCCGGGCATGTGTAGCAGATAACCGGGTACCCGCAACCCGGAGGGACCTAGGCAGATGTCCGACCCGACGTTCATGGGAGAGGTAATGGAGACCGCCGTGATCCGGTCGCAGGCACAGGTCGTCGAAGAGAACGCGGAGGCCGGCACTGGTGACGGAGCACTGCCGGGAGTCGTGGACCCGCGGTCCGTGGCCCCGCGGGACGCCAGGGAGCTGTCCCGCCAGTTCTTCCAGCGCCTGACGGAACTCGAAGAGGGCACGCACGAGTACCAGTACGCGCGCAACACTCTGATCGAGATGAACATGTCGCTCGTGCGGTTCGCGGCCGGCCGGTTCCGTGGCCGCGGCGACGACATGGAGGACATCGTCCAGACCGGCATGATCGGCCTGATCAAGGCCATCGACCGGTTCGAACTGTCACGCGAGGTCGAGTTCACCTCCTTCGCGCTGCCGTACATCGTCGGTGAGATCAAGCGGTTCTTCCGGGACACGACGTGGGCGGTGCACGTGCCGCGGCGGCTCCAGGAACTGCGCGTGGAGCTGGCCAAGGCCCGCGAGGAACTCGCCAGTCGGCTGGACCGCGAGCCCACGGTCACCGAGCTGGCCACGCTGATGAACATCTCCGAGAAGGAGGTCGTCGAGGGCCAGATCGCCGCGAACGGGTACAACTCGTCGTCGCTGGACGCCGCACTCACCGGCGACGGCCCGGAAGGCGGCGAAGCGGTCCTGGCCGACTTCATCGGCGTGGAGGAGGACGGGCTGAGGCTCGTCGAGGACTTCCACTCGCTCGCCCCGCTGATGGCGGAACTCAGCGAGCGCGACCGGCAGATCCTCCACATGCGGTTCGTGGAGGAGGCCACTCAGGCGGAGATCGGGGAGCGGCTGGGCTGCTCGCAGATGCACGTCTCCCGCCTGATCAAGCGGATCATCATGCGACTGCGCGAGGGCATGCTGGGCGAGCTGGGCTGCGCCTGACGCGGCCGCGGACCAGCGGGTGCCGTCCTCCACACGCGGGAGTGGGACGGCGCCCGCCACCGTGTCGCCCCCCACTGTGTCGGCTCCGGGATTCCGGGGCTCCGGGTGGTTCAAGCAGCGTCGGTGAACGGCTCAGTCATCGGCTTCGTCGGTGAGCGGCAGCACGGCGCGTACCCGTTTGCCCACCGGCACCCGCTCCACGCTGACCTGCTCCGCGAGCGCGTGGACGATCTCCAGGCCGTGCCGCCCGACACGCTCGGGGTTGCGGGGGAAGATGCGGGGCAGGGCGGAGCTGCTGTCGTAGACCGACACCGTCACCGCGGTGTCCGTGCCGACGAGTTCCAGGATGTACGGCCCGTTGCTGTGCCGGTCCGCGTTGGTGACGAGCTCGCTCACGACGAGCTGCACCGCGCCGTCGGTCCGGTTGTCGATGCGCGCGCACCACTCGGTCCTGAGCTGCTCGAGGAAGAGCGCGGCGAAGGACCGCGCCTCGGCGATGCAGCCCTGCTCGCCGGTGTAGTGTGCCGCCCGCCTCAGCGGTTCCACGGGCACGTCGAAACCAGTCGGTATCACTGCCCCGTCCAGGTGGTCGATCATACGTTTCTCTCTGGGAAGCCGGACTGGCCGGACGCTCTGCACAGTGCTCGTACCCCGAGTCGGGCTTCGCAGTCCTGACAGGTCTTCGGCCCGTCCGGCGCCCTGGGCATTGTCCCCCGTCCGCGGGGCACCCGGTAGGAACCGGGACCGGCCCGAGGGCGGCCGGTCCGGATCGCCGGAGGTGCGCGGTGGTCTGGTGGATGTGGCTGGTCGTGGCGGTCGGGGCGCTCGCCGCCGTCGCCGTGGTGACGCTCGCCGTGCAGGCCGGCCGGCGCTCGGGGACGGTCATCGCGGTACGGCGCCGGCCCGGCGCGAAGGGCGAGCGATGAACGAGCTGATGGCGGCACGGAGCCTGACGACCCTGCCGGTGGTCACCCTGGGCGGCGAGGCCGTCGCTCAGGTCAAGGACACCGTCTTCGACGCTGCCGCCGGGCGTGTCACCGGCTTCACGCTCAGCGGCCGGGGACTGCTGTCCGGCCCGCTGAAGCTGAGCCTGCCCTGGGCGGCCGTGCACTCGCTGGGCCATGACGCGGTCATGATCGTCGACGCCGGGGCCCTGGCGGACACGCCCGTCGTGGTGGCACGCCGGGAGGCCCAGCAGGGCCGGGTGCTGCATGCCAAAGTGCTGACCGACGAGGGCACCGAGGTCGGTACGGTGCTCGACGTGGTCGTCGAGGGCGGCACGAGCGGCCGGGTCGTGGGCTTCCGGATCGCCGCGGGCAAGGCGCTGATGCAGGGCTCCAGGCGGCGTCGGCACCGGGTGTACGTGCCGCGTGGCGAGACGCTCGCGGTCTCCGGCCGGGCGCTGGTGATCCCGGCGGACGCCACCCGCTACGTGGCCGACGACCTGCCGTCCTTCGCCGCCCGGGTCGGTGCCTTCCACGAGGGGCGGGAGGGGACGCCGCCATGATGCTGTTCTCGCAGGCGCGGGGGCTGCCGGTCCTGACGCTGACCGATGCGGAAGAGATCGGCGTGCTGCAATCCCTGACGGTCGACGCCCCCTCCGGTGTGGTCACCCACGTCAGGGTGCGCGGCAGGCATTCCCGCAAGGAGTCCGTGCTGGCCTGGGGCGCCCTGCACGCCATCGGTCCGGACGCCGTGCTCGTCCGCTCGGCCGCCGCCCCGTCCGGGGTGCCGCCACACCACGAGCTGCCGGGCCTCAGGATCCTCGCCGAGACGGGTGACGAGCTCGGCACGGTCCAGGACGTCGTGTTCGAGCCGGAGACCGGCCGCATCGAGGCGGTCCGCACCGCACACGGCGACCTGCCCGCCGATCGCCTGCTCGGGCTCGGCGACTACGCCCTGGTGGTGCGTGCCCTGGTGGTCCGTGCCGGGTGAACCGGTCCCGGTCAGGAGGCCGGCGGCTGGTCCGTCGTCCCGTTCCCGGTGCCGTTCCCGGTGCCGTTCCCGGTGCCGTTCCCGGTGTCGTTCCCGGGCGGAGGCTGCGGCGGCTCCGACGTCGGCGGCTCGCTCGTCGGCGGCTCCGACGACGTCCCCGGATCCGATGTCGGCGGTTCGCTCGTGGGAGGCTCCGACGAGGTCGGGTCGGACGGTGACGTCGGTGTGGTGACGCTCACCGACGGGGAGGGCTTGTCGGGCTTCTCGGTCTTGCGGTCCTTCGTGCCGGTGTCGCCCTTGTGGCGCTCGAACCACTCGCCGTCGGGCTCGCACATGACGAAGACGTCGACCGGCTTCGGAGCGGGCGTGACCGCGACGACGTTCGACGGCTTGTACCCCGGCCACACGTCGCCGGTCATCTTGGGCGCGCTCTGCTGGGCGACCGGCGCGGCCAGCGGGTTGCCGCACGCGCAGCGCACCCGGGGCACGCCGCGGTCGTCGACGAGGACGGCCGTGCCGGACTGGAGGACGGCCTGGTAGCTGGTCGCACGGCCGTCGCTGTAGCCGTGGTTGGTGACGCGGGTGTCCATGCGCAGCACCACGGGCGTCAGCGAGCGCAGGTAGGCGGGAACGTCGGGCGGGTCGACGCGGGCGACGGAGGCGAACGCCCGCTGCTTGTCCGGCGCCCCCTTGAAGAAGGTGATCTGCTTCTCCACGTCACAGCTGGCCACGTTGCGGGTGCCGCCGTAGAGGCCGGGCGCGCCGCCCTGGACGCCCTGGACGGCGTTCTGCGTGGCCAGCTCGGTGGGCGAGGGCGAGACCGGTGAGGCCGAGCTCTCCTTCGCCGTGGACTCGGTGAACGGGTCCGGGCCGGTGTCGGCCGCGGGCTGGAGGAAGACCTCGCCCTCGGACGTGCTGGTACCGCCGTCGGTCGCGCCCGTGCCGCCGCCGTCGGGCCGGGTGAACACCACGGCCAGGATCACCGCGGCCACGACGGCGGTGGCGATCAGCGCGACGCGGGGTACCGATCCCCACCACGGGCGGCGGGGCTCCGGCGCCTGCCCTCCCTCGCTCGGCGGCTCGGAGGGCGGCCCTCCTCCCGACGGCGGCTGGGAGGGACCCGACAGCGGGCCCGAGGGAGGTCCTGTGGGGTGGCCGGACGACGGCGGTTCGACGCTCACGAGCTCTTCTTCCCGCGTGGGTTCTCTGCGGCCTTCTCACACCTGAGGCGGTTCGTACCGGTGTATGCCGCTTTTTCCACTACGGGTTCATTGTGTGCTCCGGTCCCGTACGGCTCGCAAGCCGACGCGGACGGACCTCCCGACGGGCGTCCGGCGCGAGTGCTGCTTAGCGTGGCACCGTGAGTTCGCGCACCTCCTCCGGCCAGGCACGTACCTCCGGTGAGCGGGCCGTCGCCCGCCACGGCTGGGTGCATGCCCTCCTCACGGTGCTCGGCGGGCTGCTCGCCATGGCGGCTGTGTCCGCTCTGGGGCTGTGGGCGGCCGGGGCGGGGGGGCTCCCCGACGGCGCGTTCGCACCTGTCGTCCTGGCCACCGTGGTCACCGCCGTCGGGGGCGCTGTGAAGCTCTCCGGGAGCGCCGGAGACCTCGCCGAAACGCAGGCGAGCCTGACCGTCATCCCGCTCTCCGTCACGCTCACCGGGGCGCTGGTGATCGCCTGGGGCTTCCTGCGGCCGCTGCGGCACCGCGCGGTCGCCGGTGCCGCGGAGCTGGCCGGCTGGGCCGCCAGGATCGCGATCCTGTGGCTGCTCGCGCTGATCGGCCTGACGCTGGCCGCCCGCCATACGTTCGAGATCTCCCTCGGGAACGACGCACTGGGCGAACTCGGCGATCTGTTCGGCGCCTCACCGGAGATCGGGTTCACCACCGACGTTCCGCTGTCCGTGTTCGTCGGCGTGGTGTGGCTGGCCGGTGTGCTGGTGCTGGCCCTGCTGGTGTCGCGCGGCGCCCCGTTGCCGGCCCGGCTGCTGCGCTTCCAGACGTCGGTGCGGCCGGCCGCGTACGCGATGGTCGCGCTGCTGCTCGCCTACGTCGTCATCGGCGTGGTCGCCGGCCTGGTCGTCGCGGCGACCAAGGGGCACGCGGCGGAGACCTTCGCCGTGATCCTGCTCGGCATGCCCAACCTGGTGTGGCTGGCGCTGACGATCGGCCTCGGCGCCACCTGGAACGGCCGGGTGGAAGGGCCGTTCGGGCTGCCCATGCCGCATGTGCTCGACGAGGTGCTGCGCACCCCGGACATCGCCGAGCTGAACCTGCGGACGCTCTCCGAGCACGACGGCAGGGTGTGGTGGCTGCTGGTCGTCGACGCGGTGCTGCTGATCGCCGCCGCGTTCGTGATGGCGGCCCGGTCGCCTGCCCGGGTCCGGGCCTGGCAGCACGCCGTGCACATGGCGGTCGCGCTCGTGCTCACGGTGTTCATGATCTGCCTGGTCGGGCGTATCTCCGCGCACTTCGGCCTGTCCGTGCTCGGCATCGGCGACCTGGGCGGCGGCCTCGCGGGCGAGTTGTTCCTCAGACCCCGGCTGTGGGGAGCCGTGGGACTGGCCGTCCCGTGGGGGCTGCTGACCGGGTTCACGGGGGCGCTGCTGGCACGACGCGTACGGCGGCGGGGCGAGGTGCGCGCCGAGCGGGCGGGCTGACACCGGCACACCGACTGGCCTGCGGCCGCTCGCTACGTCCGCTGCTCTACGCCCCCTGCGCTACGCCCGCTCGAGGAAGACCGGTTCGGCCCAGCGCGGGGGCGGCTTCGGGCGCTCCTCCCCCGGTTGCCGGCCCGCTCGAGCGGGGGCGGCCCCGGTGACGACCCCGCCACCGGCCGCCGCGGCGCGCAGCGCGGCGACGAAGTCGAGGCAGGACGGATACCTGTCGTCCGGGCGCTTGGCGAGGGCCTCGGCGAACACCGCGTCCACCTGTGGTGGGAGGTCGGGGCGGGTCTCCGTCAACGGCGGCGCGTCGTCGTACTGGTGGGCCCACAGCAGGGCCATGTCGTCGTCCCGGAGGAAGGGCGGGTGGCCGGCGAGGATCTCGTAGACGACGCAGGCGAGGCCGTACACGTCACAGCGGGCGTCGACCGGGCGACCCGAGATCTGCTCCGGGGCGACGTAGTCGAGTGTGCCGACGAACTGGCCGACCGTGGTGAAGCCGGTGAGCGACAACGACTTCTTCGTCAGACCGAAGTCGGTGAGGTAGACGTGTTCGGGATGGTCGCTGTCGGTTCCGCGGGAGACCAGGATGTTGCCGGGCTTGACGTCCCGGTGCACCAGGCCGTGGTCATGGGCCGCGTCGAGCGCGGAGGCGACCTGGGCGGCGACGCGCACGGCGGTGGCGGGCGGCAACGGGCCCTCCCGGTCCAGGAGATGGCGCAGATCGCTGCCTGCGACGAAGCGCATCGCGATGTACAGCACTCCGTCCGTCTCGCCGGCCTCGAAGACCGGCACGATGTGCGGGTGGTCGATCGCTGCGGCGGCCCGGGACTCGTGGGTGAAGCGGCGCCGGAAGGTGTCGTTGCGGGCGAGTTCCGGGGCCAGCAGCTTGAGCGCGACGGTGCGCTCCAGACGCAGGTCCCGGGCCCGGTAGACCACGGCCATGCCGCCGCGCCCGATCTCCTGCTCGATCCGGTACCCGGCGATCTGCTGCCCGACCAGTTCGGAGGGCCGCCCCGAGAACAGACTCGTCTCGCGGTTCACCGGGTGTCACCCTCGGGCGACACGATCCGGGTGGGCTCGGACCCCACGACCCGCGTGGGCGACGCCTCGGCCGGCCGATCCGCTTCCTTGTCCGACGCCTGCGCGCCGTCCCCCTCGGGGGACACGACCCGGGTGGGCGACGCCTCGGGGGACGCGACCCCCGTCGGCTCAGGCGCCTCGGGATGCGCGATCCGAGGGGACTCGGGAGCCTCGGGAGACACGACCCTCGTCGGCTCGGGAGCGCCGGGAGCTGCGGGAGATACCAGCCGGGCGGGCTCGGGGGCCTCGGGAGGCACGGTAGGAGCGGGTTCGGGCGCCTCAGGAGTCGCGACCCGCGTCGGCTCCGCAGTCTCCGGCGACACCACTCGGGTCGGCTGTGCAGCCTCAGAAGGCTCGCCCCGGAGGGGCTCGGGCGCCTCAGGCGACAGCACGCGCGTCGCTTCAGCAGCCTCAGAAAGCTCGACCCGAGGGGGCTCGGACGCCTCGGGCGACACCACGCGCGTCGCCTCCGCAGCGTCAGAAAGCCCGACCCGGAGGGGCTCGGACGCCTCACGGGACACCACCCGCGTCGCCTCCGCAGCCTCAGCAGGCCCAACCCGAGGGGGCTCGGACGCCTCAGGCGACACCACCCGCGTCGCCTCCGCAGCCTCAGAAAGCCTGACCCGGAGGGGCTCGGACGCCTCACGGGACACCACCCGCGTCGCCTCCGCAACCTCCGATGACACCACCCGCGTCGGGTCCGCAGCCTCAGAAGGCTCGACCCGAAGTGGCTCAGACGCCTCAGGCGGCTCCACCCCCGGGGGAGCGGAATCTTCGCGAGGGACGATCCGAGTGGGCTCGGGAGCCTCAGGAGGCTCGACCGGGCTCGGCTGTGCAGCCTCCGGCGGCACCGTCCGCCTCGGCTCGGCAGCCGCGGGCGAAACGACCCGCGTCGGCTCGGGCGCCCCGGGCGGCTCACCTCGCGTCGGCTCGGCAACCCCAGGCCGCACCACCCGCGTCCGCTCGGCAGCCTCGCGAGACACGGATGCCGGAGGCTCAGGCGGTACAACCCGCGTGGGCGGCGCCTCGGTCGGCGGGGCGGGCCGTTCGGCCTGGCCCGGTCGGTCGGCCCGGGGTGTCGTCCCGGCGGCCTCCGCGGGCACGATCCGGGTGGGTGCGCGTACCGGGGCCGGAGGCTCGGACGGGCGGGGCTCCGGGTGCGCACGGGGCGTGTCGTCCGTCGCGTACGTGTTCGCCCGGGTGCCGTCGGCGTACACCCAGTGCCCGTGGGCGGCGTCGTAGAGCCACACGGACTCGCCGTCGACCACGACGCCGATCCGCAGCCCGTGGGTGCGGGCGTGGAAGGACTCCCGGTCCAGACCGCCCGCGAGGTCCTCGACCGCGGACCGGTAGCGCGCCAGGGCTTCCTGCGTACGGGCCAGCAGCGGGCGCGGATCGGCGCTGCGGGTGAGCGGCCCGTCCGCGGCGGGCGGGTCCTGCGGCACGGTGACCAGGCGGCGGCCGTCGACCCAGGCCGACCAGCCGTTGAAGCACAGCACGTGCCCCCAGTCGCCCTGCCTCTCCAGCAGCTGCACCGGCAGCAGGGGGTCCAGGTCCACCGTGGGCCGGGACGGGTCGGGGGCCTCCCAGGCGGGCATCCCGTTCTGCGGAACCACGTGCGTGGGCCGGAATCCAGGAGTCGTCACAGGCGCTCCCTACTTCCGCATCACGGCCGGTTCGTGGCGGCGCAGCAGCCGGGACACCAGGAAGCCGAAGAGGACCGACAGGACGAGCAGCATCCCAACGTCGAGCAGCCAGATACCCGCCGAGTGCTCGAACAGAGGGTCCTTCGTAAGATCGTCGGGCACGATCCTGGCCAGCCCGACCGTGCCGGCCATCGCGGCCAGGGCCCAGCGTGCGGGCACCAGCCAGCCCAGTTGCTCGAGCCCGGGCACACCGTCCAGCTTCAGGAGGGCACCGCAGAAGACGACCTGGACGATGGCGATGAGCACGAGCAGCGGCATCGTCACCTCCTCCTTGCGCACCAGCGCGGAGATGAACAGCCCGAGCATCATGGCCGTGAACGCCAGCAGGGCGACGGCGACCGCGATCTCCACCAGGGGCGACATCAGCACGCCTTCGCCGCCGGGTGCGTTGAGGTCCACGCCGAGCAGGGCGACCAGGGTGAGCACCACCGCCTGGAGCACGGTGATGACACCGAGGACGACGACCTTGGACATCAGGTACGCCGATCTGGACAGGCCCACCGCCCGCTCACGCTGGTAGATCACCCGTTCCTTCACGAGTTCGCGCACGGCGTTGGCGGCCCCGGTGAGCACCGCGCCGACGCACAGGATGAGCAGGGCGTTCATCGCCGTTTCCTGCGTCAGCTTGCCGCCCGCCAGGGCCCGCGCCATCACGCCCATCACGAACGGCAGGGCGATCATGATGATCAGGAAGGTGCGGTCGGCGCCGAGCGCGGCCGCGTACCGGCGCACCAGGGTGCTGAGCTGGGCGGCCCGGTTGCGCGGCCGGGGCGGCGGAGTGATGACGACGGGTTCGGAACGGGGCTGTTGCGGCTGGGCGGAGGCGTCGGCGACGTACCGCCCGTGGAAGGGCGAGGTGCTGTAGTCCCCGGCCCAGTCCCGGTCCACGTCCCGGTCGAAGGCCTCGAAGGCCTCCGGCCACTGTTCGAAACCGAAGTACGCCAGGGCGTCCTCGGGCGGCCCGTAGTAGGCGATCTTCCCGCCGGGCGCGAGCACGAGGAGCCGGTCGCACACGTCCAGGCTGAGCACGCTGTGGGTGACCACGATGACCGTCCGGCCGTCGTCGGCGAGGCCGCGCAGCATGTGCATCACCGAGCGGTCCATGCCGGGGTCGAGTCCGGAGGTCGGCTCGTCGAGGAACAGCAGGGACGGCTTCGTCAGCAGCTCCAGGGCCACGCTGACGCGCTTGCGCTGACCGCCGGACAGGCTGTGCACATGCTGGTCGGCGCGCTGTTCCAGGCCCAGTTCGCGGATCACCTCGTCGACCCGGGCGCGCCGTTCGGCCTTGGCGGTGTCCTGCGGGAAGCGCAGCTCGGCGGCGTAGGAGAGAGCTTTGCGGACGGTCAGCTGGGCGTGCAGGATGTCGTCCTGCGGGACGAGACCGATGCGCTGGCGCAGCTCGGCGTAGTCGCGGTAGAGGTCGCGGCCGTCGTAGAGGACGGTGCCGTGGTCGGCGGGGCGCTGGCCGGTGAGGGCGTTGAGGAGCGTGGACTTCCCGGCGCCGCTCGGGCCGACGACGGCGAGCAGGCATTTCTCCCCCACCGGGAACGACACGTGGTCGAGCAGCGTCTTGCGGCCCCGGTCGACGGTCACCGCGAGGTCCTGCACGTCGAGGGAGACCTCACCGGTGTCGACGTACTCCTGGAGCTGGTCGCCCACGAGGCAGAACGCCGAGTGGCCGATGCCGACGATGTCGCCCTGTCCGACCGGGGCGCTGGTGACGCGGCTGCCGTTGAGGTACGTGCCGTTGTGGCTGCCGAGGTCGGTGATCTCGTAGGTCCCGTCGGGCAGGGCGCGCAGTTCGGCGTGCCGGCGGGAGACCACCAGGTCGTCGATGACCAGGTCGTTGTCGGTGGCGCGGCCGATGCGGACGGTGCGGGCGGGCAGCGGCCGTACGGTCGTGGGCTGCCGGTAGGTGCCCGTCACGGCCGGCATGGAGACGGCGGAGGGACGTTCCGGGGCCGGTGCGGTGCGGCCCGTCAGGACCACGCGCGGTCCGTCGGCCGGGTTGCCGAGGCGGATGACGCTGCCGGGGCCGACGTCCGACTCGTGGATGCGGCGGCCGTCGGTGTAGGTGCCGTTGGTGCTGTTCTCGTCCTCGATGGTCCAGTGCCCGTGGTCGGGTCTCAGTACCGCGTGGTGCCAGGAGACCCGGTCGTCGTCGATGACGATGTCGCTCATCGGGTCGCGTCCCACGTGGTAATCGCGGCCCGGGATCATCACGGTGGAGCCCGTCTCGGTCTCCAAAACGAGTTCTGGTGTTACCGATGACTGCGCCATGACCAAGATTCTACCGATTTGCCTGATGTATGACTCGGTGAGCCGCTCAGGCCACGGGTACGCCCAGCAGGCGAGCGGTCCGCTGCATCCGCAGGGCGTCCACGGACTCGGCGAGCAGTTCGTACTCGGTGGTGTCGTCGCTGGTGGCGATGCGCACCAGCCGTCCGGCCGCCAACTCCTCGGCGACCCGCTCCTGCTGACCGGGATCGGCGCACCAGGCGCGCAGCAGGGTGGGCACGTCGGGCACGGTCTCGGCGACCGGCACGAGCGCGCCCGGCGGTAAGTGCTCGGCGTCGGGCTGGGGGTCGAGGCGCTGGGCGATCCAGGAGGCGCGGTCGCGCAGCCACCACAGGGCGAGGGCGAGAGTGGGCGCCCGGTAGGTACCCAGGGGGACCCCGATACGGCGACCGTCGCATACTCCGTACGCCGTGACATGGCACAGAAACTCGTCGTGCACGTGCCCCTCCCCCGCTGCCCTGCCCGCCTGCCCGGTTTTCCTGTCCTGCGGCTCGCGTGCTGTGCGTGAGGGCGCTGTCGCTCGATGTGAAGCGCTCTCGCTGGCCAGTATGTTCACTACTGAAACACTGTCACCATGTCTTTCCGGCCACTCTCCTGGCATATTCACACCTCGAGTTGGCCGAAACGCTGCGGGCGGTCGCCAGGGGGCATGACCCGGGAGGTAATCGACGGTCCCGCCGGGTCCGGGCAGGGTGGTCCGTGCCGGTTCGCCGCGAGCGGTGATCCGGGCCCTCACCAGCAGAGACGACCCTTCGGAGGTTGATCGTCCATGTCCGCACCCGCCCACCGCTACGAGGACGCCGTCGCCCGCTACTTCGAGGCATGGAACGCCGAGGACCCGGTGGCACGGGCGAAGGCGGTCGCCGCCGCCTGGACCGAGGACGGCGGCTATACCGACCCTCTGGCCGACGTCCGCGGTCATGAGCAGATCGCCGCGTTGATCGCGGCGGCCCGAGAGCAGTTCCCGGGGTTGGTGTTCCGGCTCGCCGGCGCCGTCGACGGGCACCACCACATCGCGCGTTTCTCGTGGGAGCTGGTGAGCGAGACCGACGGCTCGGCGCCCGTGGCCGGGTCCGACGTGATCATCCTGGACGAGCAGGGCCGGATCAGGGCCGTGCTCGGCTTTCTGGACCGGGTGCCCGCCGGGGCGGCCTGAGACCGGCGATGAGTTTCCCGGTGTCCGGCGGTCTGGTGAGTGAGAGGCGACCGAACACCGGAGGACACCATGGCCACGACCGGAAAACTGGACGCGGAGTTCACCGCGGCCCTGCGCATGAGCCCCGCCGAGGGCGGCTGGACGTATCTGGTCTGGCCCCGGTCCGTCGAGTTCTTCGGCACCCGCGGTCTGGTCAAGGTCCGCGGGACGATCGACGGGCACCCGTTCCGAAGCTCGTTCATGGCGCTGGGCGACGGCACGCACAAGCTGCCCGTGAAGGCCGACGTCCGCAAGGCCATCGGCAAGGAGGAGGGCGACACGGTGACGGTGCGCCTGGAGGAGCGGATCGGTTCCTAGAACTCCTGGAGCCTGTCCCGGGGGCGGTCGCCGCCCCCGGGAGGGCGGGGCACGGCTACTGCTTGACGATCGCGTCGATACGGGCCAGCTCGTCCGCGTCGAAGTCCAGGTTACCGATGGCCCCGACGCTGTCCTCCAGCTGCTGCGGGCTGCTCGCGCCGACCAGCGCGGAGGTGACCCGGCCGCCGCGCAGCACCCAGGCCAGCGCCATCTGGGCGAGGGTCTGGCCGCGCGACTTGGCGATGTCGTTCAGGTCGCGCAGCCGCCCCACCAGCTCCTCCGTGACCGCGTCGGAGTTCAGGAAGGGGCTGTCGCTCGCGGCCCGGGAGCCCTCCGGGATGCCGTCGAGGTAGCGGGCGGAGAGCAGGCCCTGCTCCAGCGGGGAGAACACGATGGAACCGACCTGGAGCTCGTCGAGGGCGTCCAGCAGCCCCTCGTCTTCGGGGCGGCGGTCCAGCATCGAGTAGCGCGGCTGGTGGATGAGGAGCGGGGTGCCCAGCTCGCCCAGGATGCGGGCGGCCTCGCGGGTCTGCTCCGCGGAGTAGTTGGAGATGCCGACGTACAACGCCTTGCCCTGCTGCACCGCCGAGTGCAGGGCGCCCATCGTCTCCTCCAGCGGAGTCTCCGGGTCGGGGCGGTGCGAGTAGAAGATGTCGACGTAGTCCAGGCCCATCCGCTTCAGGCTCTGGTCCAGCGAGGACAGCACGTACTTGCGCGAGCCCCACTCGCCGTACGGTCCTGGCCACATCAGGTATCCGGCCTTGGTGGAGATGACCAGCTCGTCGCGGTAGGCCGCGAAGTCCGACTTCAGGAACTCGCCCAGCGCGGACTCGGCGGCGCCGGGCGGCGGGCCGTAGTTGTTGGCCAGGTCGAAGTGGGTGACGCCGAGGTCGAAGGCACGGCGCAGGATGGCGCGCTGCGTCTCGACCGGCCGGTCCGGGCCGAAGTTGTGCCACAGGCCGAGCGAGAGCGCGGGGAGCTTCAGGCCGCTGCGTCCGGTGCGCCGGTAGGGCATGTCCGCGTAGCGGTCGGGATGTGCGGTGTACAACGCGACTCCAGAGGGGTTGGCTCGGTCGAACGGAAGGCGGTGACCACTCTGGCGTGACCTGCGTCCATGCGTCCAACAGAAGAATCCGATGGAATTCAGCGGCTACGCTTCTCAGTCATGGAACTGCGCCACTTGCAGCACTTCGTCGCGGTCGCCGAGGACCAGCACTTCACCCGGGCGGCGGAACGACTCCTGGTGTCCCAGTCCGGCCTGTCGGCCTCGATCCGTGCGCTGGAGCGGGAGCTCCAGACGCCGCTGTTCGTGCGCACGACCCGCCGGGTCACGCTCACCCCGGCCGGGCGGGCGCTCCTCGGAGAGGCCGAGCGGATCCTGGCGCAGGTGCGGGCCGCCCACGAGGCGGTGGCGGCCGTGCAGGGCGTCCTGCGCGGCATGCTCGCACTCGGCAGCGAGCAGTGCATCGCCGGGGTGCATGTCGCGGGGCTGCTCGCCACCTTCCGGCACCGGCATCCGGACGTGGAGATCTGTCTGCGGCAGGCAGGGTCGGGCGCGCTCGCGGAGGAGGTCGCGGCGGGGCGGCTCGACCTGGCGTTCGCCGTGCGGACGCAGGCGGACAGCGACCAGCTGCGGTCGGTGCCGCTGACCAGCGAGCCCATGACACTGCTGTGCCACGCCAGTCACCGGCTCGCCGCGGCCGGTGCGGCCGTCACGCCGGAGGAACTGGGCGGGGAGGTGTTCGTCGACTTCCACCCGGACTGGGGTCCGCGCCGCACCACCGACACGGTGTTCGCCGCCGCGGGCGTACGACGGACCGTGGCCCTGGAGGTGAACGACGTGCACACCCTGCTCGACCTGGTCGACGAGAACCTCGGCGTCGCCGTCGTGCCGCGGCACTTCGCGCACAAGCGGGCCTCCCTGACCGCGCTGCCGGTGAAGGGCACCGGCGAGGCGGTCTACGAGACGGTGGCCCTGCTGCCGCCCCGGCAGGCCACCAGCCCGGCGGCCCGGGCGCTGATGGCGCTGCTGGAGGCCTCGGGCGCGTCGCCGGGAACCACAGGCATGTCACCGGGGGTCACGGGCGTGTCGCCGGGGACCACGCGCACGTCACCGGGGACCACGGGCGCGTCGCCGGGGGCCGCAGGCGCGCAGGCGGAGACCAGCGGCGTGTGAACCGGGACGCACGAGACGCGGTGATGCGCGATGGTGGAGCCATGCATGCGAAGGACATCCTCATCGACGGCTACAACCGCATCCGGGAAGAAGTCCACGCCACCGTCGAGGGCCTCGGGCCCGACGAGCTGAGCGCCCGCCCCTCCCCCGACACCAACTCCATCGCCTGGCTGGTCTGGCACCTCACCCGCGTCCAGGACGACCACGTCGCCGACGCCTTCGATCTCGACCAGGTGTGGCTGTCCCAGGACTGGGAGAAACGCTTCGGCCTCGGTCTGCCCCGCCACGACACGGGCTACGGCCACAGCCCCGCCAAGGTCGCCAAGGTCCGGGTCGACTCCGGCGACCTGCTGACCGGCTACCACGACGCGGTGCACGCGCAGACCCTCGACGCCCTGCGCGGCCTGGCGGCCAAGGATCTGGAGCGCGTCGTCGACGAGCGCTGGGACCCGCCCGTCACCCTGGGCGTACGGCTGGTCAGCGTCCTGTCCGACGATCTCCAGCACATCGGACAGGCCGCCTACCTGCGCGGAATCCTTCAGAGCGCGGCCTGGTAGCCGGGCAGGACCACGTCCCGGATCAGCGCGTTCCGCTCGTCGAACGGGAGGAACGCGCTCTTCAGGGCGTTCACCGTGACCGTGCGCAGGTCCTCGACGGTCCAGCCCGCCTGCTCGACCAGCAGGGACATCTCACGGGTCATCGTGATGCCCGACACGAGCCGGTTGTCGGTGTTCAGGGTGACGCGGAAACCGAGGTCCTTCAGCGCGGTGATCGGGTGCTCGGCGATGGAGGTCGCGGCGCCGGTCTGGAGGTTGGACGTCGGGCACATCTCCAGGGCGACACGCCGGTCGCGCACCCAGCCCGCGAGACGGCCGAGCTTGCCGGCGGTGAGGTCGGGGATGTCGTCGGTGATGCGCACCCCGTGCCCGATGCGCTGGGCGCCGCACACCTGGAGGGCCTGGTGGATGCTGGGCAGGCCGTGGGCCTCCCCGGCGTGGATGGTGAACGGCACGTTCTCGCGGCGCAGGTGCTCGAAGGCCGCGAGGTGGTCGGCGGGCGGGAAGCCGTCCTCGGCTCCGGCGATGTCGAAGCCGACGACACCGGCGTCCCGGAACGCCACGACCAGGTCGGCGATCTCCCGGCTGCGGTCGAACATCCGCATCCCGCACAGCAGCGTCCCGACACGCACGGGCGTGCCCGCGGCCGCCGCCTTGGCCATACCGGCCGCGAGCCCCTCCTGCACGGTCTCGACGACCTCGGGCAGGGCCAGCCCGCCCTTCAGCATCAGCTCCGGGGCGTAGCGCACCTCGCCGTAGACGACACCGTCCGCCGCGAGGTCGAGCACGTACTCCTCGGCGGTGCGCAGCAGGCCCTCGCGGGTCTGCATCACGGCGAGGGTGTGCTCGAAGGTGGCTATGTAGCGCACCAGGTCGCCGGAGTTCGCGGCCTCGTAGTACCAGGCGGCGAGTTCGGCGGGGTCGGTGGTGGGCAGGGTGTGGCCGACCGCGTCCGCGAGCTCCACCACGGTGGCGGGGCGCAGTCCGCCGTCGAGGTGGTCGTGCAGCACGGCCTTGGGCAGCCGGCGGAGGGTGTCGGTGTCGATGCGGGGCGCGGTCATGTGCGTGTTCCTCGGCAGTGCGTACTCGGTGGGAGTCGGAGTTCTAGTCGGTGGCGGGCTGGAGCAGGTCCCAGCGGTTGCCGTACAGGTCCTGGAAGACGGCGACGGTTCCGTACGGCTCGTGCCGCGGCTCCTCCAGGAACGTGACGCCCGCCGCGGTCATCCGGGCGTGGTCCCGGGCGAAGTCGTCGGTGTGCAGGAAGAACCCGACCCGTCCGCCGGTCTGGTCCCCGACCCGGCCGGCCTGCGCCTCCCCCTCGGCACGCGCGAGCAGCAGACCGCTGCCCGTGCCCGGAGTCCCGGGTTCGACGACGACCCAGCGCGATCCGCCGGGCCGGGGAGCGTCCTCGGCGAGCCGGAACCCGAGGGCCTCGGTGTAGAAGCGGATCGCCTCGTCGTAGTCGTCGACGACGAGGGTGACCAGGGCGATACGTCGCATCAGGGCCTTTCGGAGCGTGTGGTTGACGGGTGAGGTTATACGTAACACGCGCGGGACGCAAACAGCCCCGGCGTTCTGTACCTACTAGTATGTACACTCGCGGCAAATGACCCTGCGACTCCGGGAGACCCATGCCCTTCGTCCGCATAGACACGCTCCGGGCCGGCCCCGAGCGACTCGCCGCAATCGGCCGCGCCGTCCACGACGCCCTCGTCGAAACGATCGGCATCCCACCCGACGACCGCTTCCATGTCCTGGTGGACCACGATGGCGCGAGCAGCGCCCTCCGCTACGACGACTACCTCGGGGTGCACCGCGACGACGGCATCGTCTACGTCGCGATCACGCTGCGCTCCGGTCGCACGCCCGCGCGGAAGCAGGCGCTGTACCGGCGGATCGCCGAGCTCGCGCACGCCTATGCGGGCACGGAGCCGCGGAACGTGTTCGTCGTCCTGACGGAGAACGGACCGGCCGACTGGTCGCTCGGAGAGGGGCGGGCGCAGTACCTCGACACCCCGCGACCTAGGTCCACGGCCTACACCCCCAGCCCGAGGTGTTCCGCCCGGCCGGCCGCTAGCGTCGCGGGCATGAAGATCACCGAACCGTCCCGCACGCCCGAGCAGCGCAAGGCGGACCTCCTGCACCGTCTGGAGCGGGAGATGGACATCTGGGTCGCCACGGCGGACCCCGAAGGCGTGCCGTGTCTGGTTCCGCTCTGGTTCGTGTGGCACGACCAGACCGTGTGGCTGTGCACACGGCTGACCAATCCCACGGGCCGGAATCTGCGGGACGGCCGACGGGCCCGGCTGGCCTTGGGCGACACCCGGGACGTCGTGCTCGTCGACGGTGACGTGGAGACGTTCACGACCCCCGAGGTGCCGCCGGAGGCGGCCGAGGCGTTCCGCGCGAAGACCGGCTGGGATCCGCGCGAGGCTCACGCGTCGTACGCGTTCTTCCGGGTGCGGCCGAGCGCGGTCCAGGCGTGGTGCGAGCAGCACGAGCTGCCGCGCCGGCATCTCATGCGGGACGGTGCCTGGGTGGTCTGACCGGTCAACCGGCCTTTCGGCGCGGCGGCGCGTTCAGCCGGTCGAGTTCTTCGTCCGTGAGGCGGATCGCGCCCGCCGCCACGTTCTCCACCAGGTGATCGGGGTTGCCGGTGCCGGGGATGGCGAGCACATGGGGGCCCTGGTGCAAGGTCCAGGCGATGCGGATCTGCGCCGGACTCGCGCCGTGGGCGCGGGCCACGGCCCGCACCTCCTCGTCATGGGCGGTGGTGGCGCCGCGCTCACCGCCCTCGCCGGCGACGGCGTAGAACGGCACGAACCCGATGCCCTGTTCGCCGCAGATCCGCAGCAGTTCGTCGGTGGCGGGGTCGGGGCGGTCGAGGGCGTACCGGTTCTGCACGCAGACCACAGGCGCGATGGCCTGCGCCTCGGCGAGGTGGCGGAGCTCGACGTTGGAGATCCCCAGGTGGCGTATCAGGCCCGCCTCGCGCAGTTCCGCGAGGGCGCCGAAGTGCTCGGCGATCGAGTCGTACTGCGGCATCCGGCGCAGGTTGACCACGTCCAGGTGGTCACGGCCGAGCTGGCGCAGGTTCTCCTCGACGTGGGCGCGCAGGTCCTCGGGGCGGGCCGAGGTGCCCCACTCCCCCGACCAGGTCCGGTACGGGCCCACCTTGGTGACGATGACCAGGTCGTCGGGGTACGGCGCCAGCGCGGTGTTGATGAGTTCGTTGGCGGAGCGCAGCGACGAGAAGTAGAAGGCGGCCGTGTCGATGTGGTTCACGCCCAGGTCGATCGCCTTGCGCAGAACGGCGATCGACCGGTCGCGGTCACTCGGAGTGCCGAGATGGAAGGCGGCACTGCCCGTCAGCCGCATCGCGCCGAAGCCGAGGCGGTGGACGGGCAGGTCGCCGAGTTTCCAGGTTCCCGCGGCGTCCGCGGTGATCGTCTGTGAGCTCATCGGCGGAGTCTCACACAGACCTCGCCGTCAGCAGTAGAGGTTGCCGCCGGGGGACGTCCCGAGGATCTGCGTGAACCGCTGGTAGTTGTTCACACGGCTCTGCACCTGCGCCGGGTTCTTGCCGTCGCACTCCAGGGAGCCGTTGATGCTGCGGATGGTCTGGCCGAATCCGGCGCCGTTCACCATGGCGTTGTGCGGGGTCATGGTGCCGGGGCCGGTCTGGGTGTTCCAGTACCACAGGGCCGTCTTCCAGGCGACGGCGGCGTCGTTCTGGACCAGCCAGGGGTTGTTCAGCAGGTCGATGCCGAGCGCGTCGCCCGCGGCCTTGTAGTTGAAGTTCCAGCTGAGCTGGATCGGGCCGCGCCCGTAGTAGGCGGCCTGGCCGGCCGGACAGCCGTAGGGGCGGCTCCAGTCGCAGTAGTGCGGGTAGTTGGCGGTGTTCTGCTCCACCACGTGGACCAAACCGCCGGTCTCGTGGCTGACGTTGGCGAGGAAGGCGGCGGCTTCCTGCTTCTTCACGGTGTCGCTGCCGGTGTTGGCGAAGCCGGGGTAGGCGCTCAGGGCCGCGGTGAGACCGCTGTAGGTGTAGAAGGGATTCCGGTTCGGGAACATCTGATTGAACTGCGCCTCGGTCACGACGAAGCGCGCGTCGGGCGTGCCCGGACCGCTGTCGCAGGCATAAGGCTCCCAGTACCAGGTGCTGATGGTCGGGTCGTAGCCGGGGTTGGCGTGCTCGGCTATGTACGCCTTGCCGTCGGTGTAGCGGACGATGTCGCCGGCGGCGTACGACTTCCCGGCAACCCAGTTGGGATAGCTGGAGCACGCGGCGGCGGAGGCGCTGGTGGCGGGCAGGAGCACCGGCGCGGTGCCCGCGAGGGCGAGGGCGGCCAGGACGGCGGAGACGCGGCGTCTCGACACGGGATCAACTCCTTTGCGGGACACGGCCGCACCCGTCGCGGGCAGGGCGGAGCAGAGCCTTCACCGCACGCACCGGGAGGACCGGTCACGGCGTGGGCGCGGCCGTGGTGGGGGGTTGTCGGAGGCACACTCAACCGCGTTGGTCTGTACCAGTCAAGGGTGTAGACCAGTCATCCGCGCACCGGGGTCACCCCGGGCTCACACGCGCGCCGACTCCGCCGGCGTCGCGGTCAGCCGGTCCAGCAGGGACCGCGGCAGTACGTCGTCGCCGTCACCGAGCGGCGGCCGGCCGGTGCGCGGTGCGCATCCTTGACGGGGTTGGTCGAACGACACACCCCGGGATCGACACCCCGCGCCGCACGAGCGCGAGAATTCCTCCCATGAGCTCCGCATCCCCCGCCTCCCCGCCCCACCCCCTCGTCACCCGCGCCCAGCGGCTGGCGCACGATCTCCTCGTCCCGCACGCCGAGCGCGTCGACCAGGAGGGGGTGCCGGCGAGCCACATCGAGGCGGTGAGGCGGTCGGGCCTGCTCGGGCTGGGCGCGCCGGAGGAGTACGGCGGGGCGGACGCGCCCGCCGCCGTGGCGCGGGAGGTCGCGGAGATCCTGGCCGGGGCATGCTGCTCCACATGGTTCGTGCAGACACAGCACCACACTCCGGTGAAGCTGCTCGCCACGTACGACTCGCCGGTCCGGGAGAAGCTGCTGCGCCCGCTGGCGACCGGAGAGTCGCTGGCCGGCATCGCGTACGCGCACGTCCGTGCCTTTCCCCGCGTACCCGTGCGGGCCGTGCCAGAGCGGGGCGGCTGGCGCTTCGAGGGCACGGTGCCCTGGTACACGGGCTGGGGTCTGAACGACGTGATGCTGCTGGCGGGTGTGACGGACGCGGCCGAGGTGGTGTTCGTCGTGGCCGAGGCCCGCGAACAGCCGGGGATGCGCCCGTCGGCGCCGATGCGGCTCGCGGCCCTCACCGCCGCCCGTACGGTCTCCCTGGAGCTGGACGGCCTGTGGGCGCCGCAGGACGCCGTCGTGCTGCGCACCCCTCAGGAGCAGTTCGCCCTGGTCGACCTGCCCAGGGCCGCCAACACCAGTCCGGCCGTCTTCGGGGTGGCGAGCGCGGCGCTCGACCTGGTGGCGGACGCCCCGGACGGCCGGGAGCCGGCCCGGTCGCTGCGGGCCCGGCTCGACGAGGTCCGGCGGGAGGCCTACGCCCTGGCCGACCACCCCGTCCCGCACGAGTGCGTCCCGGAACGCCTGGCGCTGAAGACACGGGCGTACGACGTACTGCGGGCGGCCACGACCGCGGCGATCGTGGCCGGGGGCGGCCGGTCCATGGCCCTGGACAGCCGGGCGCAGCGGCTGGCCCGCGAAGGGATGTTCCTGCACGTGCAGGCCCAGACGGCCGAGGCACGCCGGATGCACCTCGGCGCGCTGGCGTCCGGCTAGTCCAAGCGGGGCAGCGCCGACGGTTCGTCCGTGCGGGACGGGACCCTGCCGCAGAACTCCGCTTCGATGACGTTGATGTAGAGCGAGGGGTCCGGGAGCCAGTCACCGTTGATGTTGAACGTCAGCTGGTGTTTCCCGTCCCGCGTGCCGACCATCGCGGACAGGGAGCCGTTGGTGCGGCCGCTCTTGCCCACGACCTTCACGCCGCAGGACAGCTGTGCGAACTCGACTCCGAGTCCGTACCCGAGCCCGCCCCCGGCGGGGACCTCGTCGAGCATCTGCGCCATCTGCTTCGGGAGCAGCAACTCGCCCTTGATCAGAGCCCTTTGGAAGCGGTTCAGATCGCCGCTGGTGGAGATGACATCGCCGGCCGCGCCCAGCCAGGTCATGTTCTGTTCGGTGGCGTCATGGATGAGGGCGTCCGGGGCGTCCTCGTGGAGCCGGGAGTAGCCGACGGGGTGGGGTTTCGGCATGTGGGGTGACGTGCCGGGGAACGACGTGCCGCGCAGCTTCAGCGGCCGGATGATCCGGCGGGTGATCTCCTGCGCGTACGAGCGGCCCGTCGCCTTCTCGATGACCATGCCGGCGATGACGAAGTTGGTGTTCGAGTACACCGGTGTCGTCTCCGGGTCGGGCAGCGGCGGGTACTTCAGCGCGACCGCCACGAGTTCCTCGGGCGTGTGCGTGTCGTACCGGTGCTCCGGGAAGCCGGGACCGGCGGCGTCGTGGCTGAACGCGGCGTCGTCGGTGTAGTTGGCGATGCCGCTGGTGTGGTTGAGGAGCTGCCGCAGTGTGATCTTGCCGCCGTCGTAGCCGTTGCCCCGCACGAGACCCGGCAGCCATCGCTCGACCGTGTCGTCCAGGCTCAGTCTGCCTTCGGCCTCGAGTTGGAGCAGGACGGTCGCGACGAACGTCTTGGTGATGCTGGCCCCGCGGAAGTGGTCGCGGGGGGAACGCTCGCGGCCCGTGCCGGTGTCGGCGTGGCCGGCCTCCGCGGACCAACTCCCCTTGCGGTCAAAGACCTTGGCGGCCACTCCGGGCAGTCCGCCCTTGTCGACCAGGTCACGCAGTGCGGTGCGGGTCGCCTCGTGGTCGCGCTGCGGCTGTGCCGCGTGTGCGGACGGGGCGAGTGCCGCCGTTCCGGCCGCCAACGCCACGGCCAGGCCGAATGAGACGGTGCGTGAAGCCCGCTGCTTCATGGATGTGTGCCTCCCGTTCACCGAGGGGCAGGGCTTGCCCCTCGGTGCGGATGACGCCCAACACGGGCTCCTGGGTTGATCGTTGGGGTGGGAGGCTGAGGTCTAGCTCGCAAAGGGCGCGAGCACGGCGGATTCGGTGGGCGGCGTGAGTGCGGTGGGTGCGGCTTCCTTGTCCGCGGGGTGTTGCCACAGCCCCTGTGCGGCGAGGCGCGGCAGCACGCCCTCACCGAACCAGTACGCCTCCTCCAGGTGGGGATAGCCGGAGAGGATGAACTCGTCGATACCGAGGGCCTGGTACTCCTTGATCCGCTCCGCGACCTCGTCGTGGCTGCCGACCAGGGCGGTCCCCGCGCCGCCGCGCACCAGGCCGATGCCGGCCCACAGGTTGGGGTGGATCTCCAGGCGTTCGCGGCTGCCGCCGCCGTGCAGGGCGAGCATGCGCCGCTGCCCCTCGGACTCGCTGCGGGCGAGCCCGGCCTGCACCGACGCCACGGTCTCCGGGTCGAATCCGTCCAGCAGCCGGTTCGCCTCTGCCCAGGCCTGCTCGGCGGTGTCGCGGGTGATGACGTGCAGCCGGATGCCGAAGCGGAGGGTGCGGCCCTCGGCGGCGGCCAGCGAGCGGATCCGGTCGAGCTTCTCGGCGACCTGTGGGGGCGGCTCACCCCAGGTGAGATAGACGTCGGCGTGCCGGGCGGCGATCTCACCGGCGATGGGCGAGGAGCCGCCGAAGTACACCTGGGGAACGGGGTCGGGCACGCGGGAGAGCTCCGCGCCCTGCACACGGAGGTGCTCACCGTGCAGGTCTACTGTCCCGCCCTGCCACAACTCCCTTACGACGTGCAGGAATTCACCGGTCCGGCGGTACCGGCTGTCCTTGTCCAGGAAGTCGCCGAAGGCACGCTGTTCCTGGTTCTCGCCGCCTGTGACGACGTTGAGCAGCAGTCGTCCGCCGGTCTGCCGCTGGAAGGTGGAGGCCATCTGCGCGGCCAGGGTGGGCGAGATCAGTCCGGGCCGGAAGGCGACGAGGAACTTCAGGCGTTCGGTGTGCTGGCTGACCATCGCCGTGGTGAGCCACGCGTCTTCGCACCAGGCGCCGGTGGGCGTGAGGGCCCCGGCGAAGCCCACCTCCTCCGCGGCGCGGGCGATCTGGCTCAGGTAGGCGACCGACGGCGGCCGGTCCCGGCCGGATGCGGTGGCCGGGGTGCCGTGGCCGCCGCCGACGACATGGCGGCTGTCGCCGTTGGTGGGCAGGAACCAGTGGAAGGTGAGGGGCACGGGGATCTCCCATCGATGTGGAACGTTCGTCGGCGCGGCGGCCGGCGGGTGTCAGCCCGCCGCGGTCAGGAGCGGTGTCAGCCCGCCGCGGTCAGGAGCGGGGTCAGCCCGCCACGGCCAGGAGCGGGGTCAGCCCGCCACGGCCAGGAGCGGGGTGCGGTCGAGCGCCGCGGAGAACTGGTCGACGACCTGGGTGAGCGCCTCGGTGGCGGCCGGCGCGACGGTGAGGAACCCGTCGTCGTGCACGGTGATGTCCTTGTCGAGGGTGAACCAGCCCTGCACTATGTGGGCCGCACCCATGGAGGTGAGCACCGGGCGCAGGGCGTAGTCGATGGCCAGGACATGGGCGATGCTGCCGCCGGTGGCCAGCGGCAGCACGGTCTTGCCGGTGAGTGCGTACTGCGGGAGCAGGTCCAGCAGTGCCTTGAGGACACCGGAGTAGGAGGCCTTGTAGACGGGCGTGCCGACGACGACGCCGTCGGCACGTGCGAACAGGTCGGCGGCCTCGACGATCGCGGGGTGCCGGAAGTCCGCGCCGAACAGGGCCTCGGCGGGGAGGGCGCGGACGTCGAGGGCGATCACGTCATGGCCCTGCGCGGACAGCCGCTCGTCCAGGTGGCGCAGAAGTCGGCTGGTACGGGAGGAGGCGGAGGGGCTGCCGGAGACGGACAGGACAGTGGCCATGGGGTCTCTTTCCGGGAGAAGGCGCGACTGCGCGTGGCAACGCCGAATTCGGGGCCGCCGCATTCAACGGGCATGGCTGAGTGCCGGATTCAGGCGTGAGGAAAACGCACCGCGCATGACGTGCCGTCGGCGCGACGGTGATCAGCCGACGGCGATCACGGCGGTGGGGAGAAGCGGCGAGCCGGGAGACTCAGGCTGCGGCGCGACAGGAAGCGCTGGAGACGCGTGCGAGGTCGACATGGCGTCGCCGCGTGAGGTCCAGTCGCATGGTCATGCCATGGATCGTGGCAGTGGAAGACGACGGCCGTCAAGGAGATCACGGCTCGTCTCGTATCCCGGACCACGGATTTCGGGACCTAGGAGTTCGGGGCCCTTGAATTCGGGGCCCTGGAACTCAAAACCCTGGAATTCAGTCGTCGTCCGACGGAACCACTACGAGGAAGGCGTCCGACTCCAGGTCCATCACGACGGTGGCCGGCTCACCCTCGGCGCGGCGGCGCGCCGCGTACTCCTCCGCCGGCCATGATCCGCGCGGAGATCCCGCCGGGAACCGCTCCAACACCTTCGCGCCGATGGCCGCAGACACGTCCGCTGCCCTCCCCTGTCCCGCGCCGCCTCCCGACGACGTCGATCGGTCACTGTCGTACACATCCGCTTGCCCCCGATCCGCCTGGACATGTACCGCCCGGTAGAAGTCCACGCCTCTGCCAACCTCTACACATAAAGGAAAAGTAAGCGCAGAATGAACATACGCGGCGCTTACCGCACACCCCACCAGACGCGGTCGCCCTGCAAGACGAAGGAGACGAATCATGGCCAACGTCTCGCCCACCAGAGGTGACATCACCAGTCACCCTGATGCCTCCGAGATGCGGGATCGGTACGCCCGCGTGCTCGGTGGCCGCGATGTCGCGCTCGTGGACGGACCGGTGTTCCTGCTCGGTCTGTACTGCGCGGCCTCCCCGTGGATAGTCCACTACACGACCAGCCAGCCGCCGCTCGTGACCCACAACCTGATCATGGGCATCGCGATCGGCCTCCTGGCGCTCGGGTTCACTCGCGCTCCGGAGCGTATGTACGGCCTGAGCTGGGCCATGTGCGCACTCGGGGTGTGGATGATCATCTCGCCGTGGGTCGTCGGCGAGAGCCCGGACGCCGGCGTCGTGTGGAACAACATCATCATCGGTGCACTGGCCGTGATTCTGGGTCTGGTGTGCGCCGGCACGGCGGCGAAGGCCTCCAAGAGGCCTTAGACCCATCGGAAGCAACCGAAGGCCGGTCCGCGCCCGGACCGGCCTCTCCGTGTCCGCACCGGAGTGTCCCGGCCGTCCGAGGGCACAAGCATCACAGCGGGGGTCCCGAGGAGAAGGGGCGGAGATGGAGATCGACGGCATCATCAGTGCCATCGTGATCGGCATCGTCATCGGCGTCCTGGGCCGGCTCGTCGTCCCGGGCCGTCAGCGGATCGGAATCCTGTGGACGATCCTCGTCGGCATCATCGCCGCGCTGGTCGGTTCCGCGATAGCCTCCGCGTTCGACGTCGCCGACACCAAGGGCGTCGACTGGGTCGAGTGGCTCATCCAGATCGGCCTCGCCGCGCTCGGCGTGGCCGCACTGGACCGCTCGAAGGCACGCCGCTGACCGCGTAGGACGGCGCGACGTCACGACGAGCGACAGCACGCGCGTGACACGAGGACACAACGCTGGCACCCGGCGTGCCGTGACCCGGCGGCCCGGCACGCCGGACCCGTGTGCCCACCGGCATCAGCGGCCCGCCGACCGCATCGCGGCGAGCCCCTCACGGCTTGACGGGTACAGCGGCGTCCAGCCCAGCTCGCGTTCCGCCTTGGCGCAGGACACCACCAGGCCCGACGACATCACCGTGTGCATGTACGACATCGGCTTCACCAGCCACAGCGGTACGCGCATCGGCTTCGGCAGTCCGAACACCCCGGCCCCGGCCTCGACGTGGGCGCGGAGGCCGAGCGGGGTGCGGTCGGCGATGTTGTACGCCTGCCCGGGCCGGCCGCGTTCCACGGCGGCGACCACCGCGCGGGCCGCGTCGGTGAGCTCCACCCACGGCAGCACCCGGCCGCGGTCGGCGGGCAAGGGCATTTGCCGCCTGCGCAGCAGGGGCAGCAGGGCGTCGGTGCCGCCGGGGCCGTAGAACAAGCCGAAGCGGAGCGCGACGCCCTCCAGCGCGTCGGTCTCGAAGGCGAGCCGCTCCTTGGTCCGCATCGCCGCGATGTGCCGCTCCAGCTGCGGGGTCCTGCCGCGCGGGCCGAAGGGGCCGTCCTCGGTGACCGGCCGATCCCCGTGGTCCCCGTAGCCGTAGCCGAAGACCATCGACTCCACGACGAAGCGGCGGGCACCGGTGACCCGGGCGGCTTCGACGAGATGCGCCGTGCCCTCGGTGCGCAGGGCGTCGGTGGCGAACATGTCGCGGTCGCGCATGGGGGGCTTGCGCAGCGCGGTCGCGGCGTGGATCACGGTGTCGAAGTGGTGTCCGTCGACGGCGCGCAGCAGCGCTTCGCGGTCCATGAGGTCGGCGCGGATGCCGTTGCCGGGGCTCCTGCCGAGTCCGGTGACCTTGTGGCCCGCCTCGGTCAGGGCGCGGGTGACGTGCCGGCCGAGGACTCCGCTCGCGCCGGCGAGGAGGATGCTCTGGTTCTTCTGGATCGTCGTCATGACCATGCGACGGATCGGGCGGGCATGGATGTGACATTTGCGCGGGAGCCGGGCGGCCGGCTACGGCGTGTACACGTAGGGTGTCGTCGTGGTCAGCGGTGTGAAGCCCAGCCGTTCCAGGATGGGGCGGCTCTGGTTGGAGGCGTCGACCTGGAGGTAGCGGTAGCCGCGTTCCGCGGCGACGTGGGCGCGGTGGGCCACCAGGGCGCGGTAGATACCGCGGCCGCGCCAGCTCTGGACGGTGCCGCCGCCCCACAGGCCGGCGAACCGCGTGCCGGGTACCAGTTCCATACGGGCCGCGCTCACCGGCTCGTCGCCGGCCATCGCCACGACCGCGACGACGGTGTCCGGGTCGGCCGAGAGCTGGGCGAGGAGCTCGTCGCGCAGCCGGGAGCTGTCCGTGCCGAACGCCTTCTCGTGGACGTCGGCCACGAGGCCCACGCCGGTCGGGCCGGTGACCGGCTCCAGACGGACGCCCGGCGGCGGTTCGGCGTCGAGAACCAGCTCGCCGATCTCGCCGATCATCAGCGTCTCCTCGGGTTCGGGCCTGAACCCGGCCGCACGCAGCCGCTGCCCGAGATCCGCCGGCCGGTCGTGCCCGTACAGCTTCCACTCGAATTCGAGACCGAGTCCGGTGTAGTGGGCGACCTGCCCGGCGATCGCCGCCTCCGCCTCCGCCTCGTCGAGGGCGGACCACACGACGCCGTTCCAGCCCTGCCCGCCGGCGACCCGGCGCACCACGCCACCGGTCCGTTCGACGCGGACGCCGGGGCCGTCCGGCCGCGCCCTCTCGCGCAGCTCGCGGTCGAACAGGGCGAGCAGCGCGGTGTGATCCATATGAGCCATGGGCACACCTCAGCAGGCACCTGACGTCCGGGCAACGCGTTTTCCGGTGCGGCCGAAAGCCCCAGGCGGCCGTACAGTCCTGTCGGTCACGTCGTCACCGGAGAGGACCCCGGCACCATGGTCGTGAAGGACACGGAACTGCCGTACCTGCGTCGCTGCGTCGAGCTCGCGGCCGAGGCGCTCGAGGCCGGGGACGAACCGTTCGGCTCGGTACTGGTCGGCGGGGACGGCACGGTCCTCGGCGAGGACCACAACCGGGTGGCCTCGGGCGATCGCACACGGCACCCCGAGTTCGAACTGGCGCGCTGGTCGGCGGCCCGTCTCACGCCCGGAGAACGGGCGGCTGCCACGGTGTACACCTCCGGCGAGCACTGCCCGATGTGTGCGGCCGCGCACGCCTGGGTCGGTCTGGGACGCATCGTCTACGTCGCCTCGTCCGAGCAACTCGCATCCTGGCTGAGCGAGTTGGGGGTCCCCGCGCCGCCGGTACGGACACTCCCCGTTCAGGAGGTCGCACCGGGCGTAGTCGTGGACGGGCCGGTGCCCGAACTCACGGAACGGGTGAGGGAGCTGCACGTGCGGTTCCATCGAGGGCACGCCTGAGGCGTCCCGGCCGGCCCCGGCCTGCCTGAGGCATTCCTCCCGCCACCGGGACCACACGGGGCCGGCCGCCCGAGATGCAGGGCGGTGCGGGCGAACTTACGATCGAATTCAACAGACCAGGCCTACGCCTCGGTCTCCCCGACGGGGGGAGCCGCATGTCCTTGCTGTCAGCACGTCGGCTGATGGCCGCCCACATCGCCCTCGTCACGGTTGCCACCATCGCCTACATGACCGTCCCGGCGGCGGCTCCGTCCCTGTGGGCAGCCATCGGACTCTCCGGCGTCGTCGCCGTGGTGATCGGCATCCGTGTCCACCGGCCCGCCCATCAGTGGCCCTGGTGGTTCCTGGCCGGCGGCCTGCTCACCTTCATCACGGGCGACACGTACTACAACGTGGTGGAGGAGCACTTCGGCACCTCCAACTCGTTCCCCTCCCCCGCCGACGCCTGCTACCTCGCCACCTACCTGCTCTTCGCGATCGGACTGTCGGGGCTCGTACGGTACCGGTGGGCCGGCCGCGACCTGCCGAGCCTGCTGGACGCGCTGATCATCACCGCGGGCCTCGCGCTGCCCGTGTGGGTGTACCTGGTGCAGCCGCTGGCGGTGGTGGAGGGGCTGACCTGGCAGCAGCGCGCCATCAGCATCGCCTATCCCCTCGGCGACATCCTCGTGCTGGCCCTGCTGACCCGGCTGCTGACCCCGAGTCCGCTCGACGGGCCCAACCGGGCCGTGCGGCTGCTGGTCGTCGGCACCCTGACGCTGCTCGGCTTCGACATCGCATACGGAATCCTGCAACTGAACGGCCTGTGGCAGACCGGCACCCTGCTGGACCTCGGCTGGATCGCCTTCTACACCGCCTGGGGCCTGGCCGCCCTGCATCCCTCGATGATCACGCTGACCGCATCCCTGCCGCAGCGGGAGTCCCTGCTGCCGCCGCCGCGCCGGCTGGTCGTACTGGCCGTGGCCACGCTGATCGCGCCGGGGATCCTGCTGTACGAGGGGCTGAGCAATCAGACCCGGGACGCCGCCGTGATCGCGGCCTTCTCCGGCGTGCTGTTCCTGCTGGTGATCCTGCGGCTGGCGGGGATGGTCGTGGCCCATCGCCGGTCGGTGACACGAGAGCTCGCGCTGCGCGGTGCCGCCGCCTCGCTGGTCTCGGCCTTCCGGCGGGAGGAGGTCGCCCAGTCCTGCCGCACGGCGGTCGACCGGCTGTTGGGGCCGGACGCACCGCACCGGACCCTGCTGCTGCCGACGGAGCGCGCGGCGGACCTCGGCGCCCGCGGCACCCACCTGGTGAGTCCGGCCGCCCTCGACCCCGGCGTCGTCGCCGAACTGGACGGCCTGCCCTCCGTCCTGGTCTGCCCCATGACCCAGCCCGACCGTCCGGCCGGGACCGTCCCGGGTGTCCTGCTGGTCGCCGCCCCCGAGCGACAGCTCACCGAGACCTGGGGCTCGCTGGAGATCCTGGCGTCGCACGCGGGCCTGGCCATGGAACGGGTCACGCTGCGCCAGGAGGTCTTCCGGCGGGAGAGCGAGGCGTACTTCCGCACGCTCGTCCGCAACGCCTCGGACGTCATCCTGATCCTGGAGGACGACGACACGATCCGGTACGCCAGCCCGTCCGCGCGAGCCGTGTTCGGCACCGACGACCTCATCGGCGTCTCGCTGCCGGATCTGGTGGATCCCGGAGACCGGGAACGGGCCGCGCAGGAACTGGCCACCGTACGGGAGAGGGGGGCGCGGGCCGGACACGACCACTGGTGGGTGCGGCGCCAGGAAGGACGTGTCGAGGTGGAGGTGCGGTGCAGCGACTTCCGGGACGAGCGGACCGTGTCCGGCCTGGTGGTGACACTGCGGGACGTGACCGAGCAACGGCGGCTGGAGCAGGAGCTGACGCAGCGGGCCTTCCACGATTCGCTGACCGGTCTGCCCAACCGGACCCTGCTGCTGGAGCGGATCGAACGCGCCCTGCTGCGCGGCCGCCGCGAGTCGTCCCTGACCTGTCTGCTCTTCATCGACCTGGACGACTTCAAGCTGGTCAACGACACGATGGGGCACCGGGTCGGCGACCATCTGCTGATCGCCGTCGGCAACCGGCTGTCCCGGGCACTGCGGCGCACCGACACCGCGGCCCGGCTCGGCGGGGACGAGTTCGCCGTGCTGATGGAGGACGCCAAGCAGCCGCTCGACGCCGAGCTGCTGGCGGCGCAGGTGATCCAGACGCTGGGCCGGCCGTTCGACCTGGCCGACGAGTCGGTGACGGTGTCCGCCAGCGTGGGCGTGGCCACCGCGCGCGACAGCACGGACGCGGAGGAGCTGCTGGGCCACGCCGACCTCGCGTTGTACGCCGCCAAGGCGGCGGGCAAGCGGCAGTGGCGCCGCTACCGGCCGCTGCTGCGCAGCCGCATGGTGGAGCGGCACGACCTCCAGACCCAGCTGGCCCAGGCGGTCGCCGACAAGGCGTTCGCGCTGCGGTACCAGCCCGTCGTGGACATCGCCGGAGGCGAGGTCGTCGGGTTCGAGGCCCTGGTCCGCTGGCCGCACGAGCAGCGGTCGGCCGTCGCGCCGGACCAGTTCATCAGCCTGGCCGAGGAGACCGGGCAGATCGCCTCGCTGGGGTCGTGGGTGCTGGAGAACGCGGTCAACGACATCGCGGACCTGCAACGGCTGCCGGGCCCGGCCCGTGCGCCGTACGTCAGTGTGAACGTCTCCGCGCGCCAGTTCCGCGACGCCGGGTTCATCGGGCAGGTCGGGCAGGCGCTGAGCACGCCCGGGCTGGAGCCCGGGTCGTTGCAGCTGGAGCTGACGGAGACCGTCCTGCTGCACCGCGACGACCGTCTCCAGACGGTGCTGCACACGCTCAAGGAACTCGGGGTGCACATCGCGGTCGACGACTTCGGCACCAGCTTCTCCTCGCTGCGCTATCTGCGGGACTTCCCCATCGACGTGTTGAAGATCGACAAGTCGTTCATCGACGACATCGCGCACGACGCGCAGCAGGTCGCGCTGGTCGAGGGCATCGTGCGGATCGCCGACACCCTGGGCCTCCAGGTCATCGCGGAGGGCATCGAGAACACCGCGCAGCGGGACCTGCTGGCCGGGATGGGCTGCCGGTTCGGGCAGGGGTACCTCTTCGCCCGGCCCATGACGGTGGAGCAGAGCGCGCACGTGCTGCGGGAGCCCAGCGCCCACCCCTACGCGCCGCCCCGTCCGGGGCGGCCGCGTCTCGACGCCGCCAAGGGACGCCGGGAGGCGCGCTGGGCGGACCTGGAGCATCTGCGCCGCACCAGCCCCATGAGCGACGCGGTCCTCGACGAGGTGCGCGGCCGGCACATCCGCAGCGGCGACCACTGGCTGATCGACTTCGCGTCCTGCAACTACCTGGGTTTCGACTGGGACCCGGAGATCATGGCGGCCGTCGAGCCCGCGGTACGCGCGTGGGGAACGCACCCCAGCTGGTCGCGGCTGCTGGGCAGCCCTCGGCTGTACCCCGACGTCGAGGAGCGGCTCGCCGCGCTGCTGGGCGCGCCGGACACAATGCTGCTGCCCACGCCGACGCTGATGCACACCTCGGTGATCCCGGCGCTGGCCGAGGACGGGCACGTCGTCGTGGAGGCGACCGCGCACCGGACCGTCTACGACGGCTGCGTGGTGGCGCGCGCGCAGGGCGCCACCCTGCACCGCTTCCACGCCGAGCGGCTCGACGAACTGTGTGCCCTGCTGTCCGGGGTGCCGCCGGGCACACCCCGGCTGGTGTGCCTGGACGGCGTCAGCAGCATGAGCGGCAACATCCCCGACCTGCCCGCGCTGGCCGCGGTGTGCCGGGCCGAAGGAGCGACGCTGTACGTCGACGACTCGCACGGCTTCGGCGTGATCGGGGAACGCGGGCCGGACGAGTCCTGCCCGTACGGCATGCGCGGCAATTGCGTGGTGCGGCACACCGGGGAGTCGTACGACGGGATCGTGCTCGTGGGCGGCTTCTCCAAGGCGTACTCGTCGCTGCTCGCGTTCCTGGCGCTGCCGTCGGAGCTCAAGAACCGCCTCAAGACCGCCGCCGCGCCCTATCTCTACTCCGGGCCGTCCCCGACGGCGTCGCTGGCCACCGCGATGGCCGGGCTGGACGTCAACGAGCGCCGGGGCGATGCCATCCGGGCCGATTTGTACCGCAAGACGGTCCGGGTGCTCGATCACCTGGAGGGCCTGGGAGTGGACACCCTCAACACGGACCGGCTGCCCATCGTGGAGGTTCCGCTGGCGAACCCCGCGGACCTGGACGCGGTCGCCGCGTACCTGTGGGAGGAGGGCATCTACGTGACGCTCGCCGCCTATCCGCTCGTGCCCCGTGACCGGGTGGGCTTCCGCATCCAGCTCACGGCGCTCAACTCCGACGACGACATCGACCGCCTGAACGGGACCATGACCCGGCTGTCCGAGCGTTTCCCGCTGCGGCTGAAGGGCTAGACGGCCATGACGACGCACAACGACGACGTGGACTGGGACCGCTGGCCGGTCGCCGACTACCTGCGCGAGAACTACCGCGAGGTGCATCCCTCGGACGCGGCGGTCATCGCGCACCACAGCGCGTTCTACCGCCGCTTCGCGCCCGGCGCCGTCGCCCGCTCGGTGGAGTTCGGCGCGGGGCCCAACCTCTACCCGCTGATCCTCGCGTCCGGCGCGAGCCGAAGGATCGACGCCGTGGAGGCGGGAGCGAGCAACGTCGCCTATCTCCGGGACCAGATCTGTCACCGCATCGACGCGAGCTGGCTCCCCTTCCACGTGCTGTGCCGGCGGCTCAACCCGGACATACCGGCGACCCTGGCCGGGGCGCTGGCGCATGTGAACGTCGTCCACGCCGACGTCCGGTCCCTGCCCCCCGGCTCGTACGAACTCGCCTCCATGCACTTCGTCGCCGAGGGCGCGACGGAGGACTTCGCCGAGTTCGCCGACTTCTGCCGCACCTTCGTCCGTGCCGTCGAGCCGGGCGGCCACCTGGTCGCCGCGTTCATGGAGAGCATGCCGACGTACCGCATCGGCCCGGCCTCCCGCTGGCCCGGCTGCCCGGTCAGCCCGGCAACCGTGACCGAGGTCTTCACCCCCCTGACCCGCGACCTGGATGTGACCCACATCGACGCGGACCCGACCCTGCCGGACTACGGCGATTCCGGGATGGTGCTGCTGACGGGGGTGGCGGAGGCGGTCTGACGACACCGGTCCGGCCGCCGCCGACGGCCGCCCGGCAACCCGCCGGGGCCTGCGGCGGCCGCAGCCTGCGGGCCGACCGGGCGGGGTGTCGCCGTCGACCATCGCAGCACGCTGAGCAGCCCGATGCTCTGGGGCCCACGGCGGCTGCCCGAGCACGAACCCGGCGCGCCGCCCACGCCTCTGCGGTGCGGCACCGCCGAGGGGCACCGGGCCGCTGACCCGCCCGACCGCGGCACACCGGCGTCGCCGTCCGGCGCGACCACCGCCGGGGGACGGCGCGCGTCCAGACGCGAGCGCCACGGCACGTGGCCGCCCGGTGGGACACGAAGGCTCGCTGCATCAGCAGCGGCACGGATGCCGTGGCGTCTCGGGGCCCGTGGGTCCGCGCATGCTCCGCTGCGTCAGCAGCGGAGCGGACGCCATGGCGTCTCCGTCCAGTGGGACCGTGAAGGCTCTGCTCCGGAAGTCCGGCGGTGAGACCGTCGAGGCCTGGCCCGCAGGGCCGTCGGTGCCCCGGCCGTGGCCGCCTGCCGTGGTGGTCGCCCTTCAGTCGTCCGCCCGCGGACGGAACCGTCGGCGCAGGACGACTCCCCCGGCCACCAGTGCCGCGCTCGCCGCGACGGCATGGAGGGTGTGGTCCGTGCCTGTGTGTGCCAAGGCGCCGGTGGCACGGGGGGCGGCGTGCGGGGCCGGTTCGGGGGCGGGGTGAGGCCGGGGCGGGGTGAACGGCTTCCGGGCCGGCTCCGGTGGGTGGTGGGGGCGGACCGGGCGGTCGCCCGGGGTGTTCGAGGACTCGTTGCCGGTCGACGGGTTGTCGATGCCGACCACGTTCACGGTGTTGCCGGTGACGTTGACCGGCAGGTCGACGGGCAGCTGCACGCCGTTGCCGGAGACCACGCCCGGTGAATCCTTTCCGCTGCCTTCCGCGACCGCGCCGCCGGGCTTGCCCGGCCGGCCGGCCCGCCCGTCGTCCTTGTTCGCGCAGCTGTTGCCCGCGGCGGGATTGAGGAGCCCCACCACGTTCACGGTGTTCCCGCACACGTTCACCGGGACGTGCACCGGCAGCTGGACGGTGTTGCCGGAGACCGCCCCGGGTGAACCGGCCGCCGCGCCCTCCGCCCCGGAGCCGGCGTACGCGGGAACGGTCAGGGCCATCGCGCCAGAGGCGGCGGCGACGGCGATCACACCGTTTCGGGTAACCCGTTTCATAGGTTCCCTGCCTTCCAGACATCGTCGCGGGCACTCACCCGCACGAGATAAAACGCGGACGGCCGGTCCGAGTTATGGCTTATCCGCCTTTCACTCCATCGAGCGGCCCGGTTGTCGAACTAGCGGTAAAGCCCTTCGTATACGCGACGCGGCCGCGCAGGATAGGGCACTCCGCCCCCGCCCGCTCGTCCGGAGGCGCGGCTTCCGGTGCCCGCTTATGGTGATCGAGGGCGCCGGTCCCCGGTCCGCTGCGGGGCGCCCCAGGGAGGCATCGATGCTGGCCAAGCTGTCCACGCGCCCTTCGGTGAGGCGCTGCGCGGTCCCCTGTGTGGCCGGGCTGGCCCTGCTGGGTGCGGGGCTGCCGGCCGCGGACGGTTCCGGGCCCGGCCTGGGGCGCTTCTACGACCAGAAGGTCAAGTGGTCGGCGTGCGAGGGCGAGGACATGCCGAAGGACCTCCAGTGCGGCAAGGTCACCGTCCCCCTCGACTACGCCGAGCCCGGGAAGGCGACCCTCGATCTCGCCGTGGCCCGATACCGGGCCACGGGCAGGTCCCGGGGCTCGCTGCTGCTGAACTTCGGCGGCCCGGGCGGTCAGGGCGTGGGCCAACTCGCCATGGCCGGCAAGGACTTCATGGGCCTGACGAACGGCTACGACGTGGTCTCCTTCGATCCCCGGGGGGTCGGCCGCTCCTCACCGGTCAGCTGCGGTACCGCCTCGGACGACGCACTGGACGCGACGGACGGCGACGCCGTGGCCGACCCGCAGGCCGTGCTCGAGAAGCTGCGCGACGCCGCGGCCGAGTGCAGCGAGCACTCGGGTCCGGTCCTGCCCCACATCGGCACGGTGAACGCCGCCCGCGACCTCGACGTCATGCGCGGCGCGCTCGGCGACGGCAAGCTCAACTACCTGGGTTTCTCCTACGGCAGCCGGCTCGGCGCGGTGTACGCGGCCCAGTTCCCCGACAAGGTCGGCAGGATGGTCCTGGACGGCGTCGACACGCTCACCGAGCCGCTGGCCGAGCAGGGTGCGGTGAGCGCGCAGGGGCAGCAGACCGCGCTGGAGAACTTCCTCGCCTGGTGCACGAAGGACATCGCCTGCCCGTTCGGGCAGAATCCGCGGGAGGCCAGGGAGCACGTCGTCCAGGTGGTCGAGTCGCTCGACCGGGACCCGGTGCCGACCGACTTCGGCGAGGCGTTCTCCGGCCAGGACTTCGCGGGCGCGCTGGCGCAGGGGCTGTACAGCAGGGAGCTGTGGCCCTCGCTCCAGCAGGCCGTCGCGCTGTTGCTCGAGGACGGCGACACCAGCCGCCTGGAGGCGTTCGCTTCCGGGGGCGTCGGCCGCCCACCGTGGCGGGCGGCCCACGGCGGGCTCGTCGACCCGCAGGACGTGCCCCTGGACAACCTGTCGGCGGCGCTGATGGCGGTGAACTGCGCCGACGATCCCGACCGCCCCTCCGCCGCGCAGGTCGGCAGGGACCTCGGCCGGCTGCGCGCCCGGTACGAGCGGGCGTCGCCGGTCTTCGGCCGGTACCGGCTCACCCAGGTGCTGATGTGCCACGGCCGCCCCAAGGGCACCGACTTCATCCGTGACGAGGTCAAGGACCTCGACATCCCGAAGATGCTGCTCGTCGGCACCCGGGGCGACCCGGCCACGCCGTACCGCTGGACGGTGGAGACGGCCGAGCGGATCGGGTCGTCGGCCGTGGTGCTCGACAACCGGGGCGAGGGCCACACCGGCTACGGCTCCTCCAAGTGCGTGCACCGCAAGGTCGACGCGTTCCTGCTGTACGGCACTCTTCCGCCGGACGGCAGTTCCTGCGGATCCGATCACGACTCCGAGTGAGCCGGTGCGGACGCGGCGGCCAGGCGCCGCGGTCGTCCGGGCCGCGGCAGGCCATCGTCTCGGTCATCGCGTCCGGGATCGCTGCCTCGGCACTCAGGTCGCGGTCGAAGGAGACCCAACCGGTGACGCCGCACATACGCGCAAGCACGTCCCGCAAATAAGTTGTATCTGCCATCTAGATTTTGAGCGTGTAACAGCGGTCGATGTCGGGCCCCCGACTTCCGGGACGGCGCGGCCGGATCCCCGCCCACCCGAACCGGTGGGTCGGTTGCCCCAAATGCCCCAATCGCGAATCGGTTCTATCGTTCTGTCATGGAGCACGTTATGAGTCCCGCGACCCTTGCCGAGCTGCGGCGCCCGCGCCCCTACCCCGCGGTCTCCGTGCTGACGCCGACCCACCGGCGCGATCCCCACAAGACCCAGGACCAGGTCCGGCTGCGCAACGCGGTGAGCGAGGCCAAGCGGCAGCTGGAGGCCGATCCGGCGATCAGCCGCGAACGACGGGCCGAGGTCGTCCGGCACCTCGACCAGGCCCTGTCCGAGGTCGATCTGACGCACGCCGAGGACGGCCTGGCGATCTTCGCCGCTTCCGGCGAGCACCAGGTGTGGTCGCTCGCCCGGTCCGTGCCCGAGCGCGTGGTGCTCTCCGACACCTTCCTCACCCGCAACCTCGTCTCCGCCCAGACGGCGGAGCGGCCGTTCTGGGTGCTGTCGCTCTCCGCCGACCGCGCGACCCTGTGGAACGGCGGTGTCGACCGCGTCGCCGAGCAACGCGCCGACGGCTTTCCGCTGACCCGCCGCGTGGAGAACTTCGACCCGGAACGGCAGGAGCGGATCGGCGACCTGCCGAGCGCCTTCCGGGAGGAGCGCACCCGCCAGTTCCTGCGCGAGACCGACACCGCGATGAGCACCGTCCTGCGGGAGCACCCGCGACCGCTGTACGTCACCGGCCCGTCGGCCGCCCTCGCCCTGCTGGACGAGGTCGGCAGCGCCACCAAGGGGGCGGTGCACGTCCCGCACGGCGGACTCGCGCACGGGACGCCCGAGTCGGTGTGGCAGGCCATTCGGCCGGTGATCGAGGAGGAGGCCCGCAGGAAGACGGAAGCCGTGACCCGCGCCCTCGAAACGGCCCGCGGGCGACGGGAGTTCGCCGCCGGTGTCGACGAGCTGTGGCAGAGCGCCCGGGACGGCCGCGTCCGGCTGCTCGCCGTCGAGGAGAACTACCGGGTGACGGTCCGCGACGCCGGGGACCATCTGATCCTCGCCGAGAGCGGCGACCTCGAGGGCCGCGAGGACATCGTGGACGAGATCGTCGAGCAGTGCCTGGAGACCGGAGCCGACGTCCGCTTCGTACCGGACGGCACGCTCGGCGAGGCGGACGGCATCGCCGGCGTTCTGCGGTACTGAAACCATCGAACACAGGGCCGTCGAACACTCGCGTCAACCGGGCGTCGCCTTACCGACGAGTCATCAAACCCCCTGTGTACTCTACGACTTGCCCCTCCGGAGAGCATGCTCCGCGCCTACCTCGGAGTAACTCCGTGAGACTGTGGCATATGCCAGAAGCACCACCGTATCGTGTGTCGCCGAATCCCTTACAGGGCGTCGCGCGCTGTGCAACAGTCGTAACGGTCCCTCCGTCCGCCTTGGTCGAACCGTCCCCGCATCGGAGTGCGTCATGCCGTCCCACCTCTCCGCGGACCGCCCAGCCGCCCAGCCGCCCGGACGCGGCTCGGTCGAGTCGCTGATATCGCAGACGCGACGGCTCAAGGGCGACGTGGACGCAGTGCGGCGCGACGTCGAGGAGGACGGACCGGACCACCCCCGGGGACGCTGGCAGCGCGCCCTGTACGACCTGGCCCTGCACCAGCTCAACGACCTCGACGAGCACCTGGCCCAGCTGCGGGACGGGCCCCTGCCCACGGAGGCCCCCGAACCCGCCGCGCCCGCACCCGGCTCACTGCTCAGCCGGGTCGGCAGCGCCGAGTGGAACCTGCTGACGGACGAGGCCAGTTGGTCCGGGGAGCTCTACCGGATCCTGGGCCGCGACCCCGCCGCTCCCCCGCTCACCCTCGACGAGCTGCCGTCCCTGGTCCTCGACGACGACCGGCCGAAACTGACGGCGATGGTCACGGACTGCCTCGTCGACGCCCGGCCCATCGACGGCGAGTTCCGCATCGCACGCCGGGACGGCGACGTACGGACCGTGCACATGATGGGCGAACCGGTCCTCGACGCTGACGGAAGCACCGCCTCGATGTGGGCCGTGCTGCGGGACGTCAGCGAACTGCGCCGCAGCCAACGGGTGGTGAGCGAGACCCGTGACTCGCTCACCGACCGGCGGCAGGACGCGCAGACCGAGCACCGGATCGCGGTCGAGTTGCAGGAGGCCGTGCTGCCGCAGTGGCGCGGCTCCCTGCGGCTCCCGCACCGGGGCCCCATGACCCTCGACCTCGCGGCCCGGCACCTGTCGGCGTCCACGAACACGCTGATCGGCGGCGACTGGTACGACGCGCTCGAACTGGCCGACGGCGAGACGCTCCTCAGCGTCGGCGACCTCACCGGGCAGGGCGTCGGCGTCACGTCGAACATGACGATGCTGCTCGGCGCCGTACGCGGGATGGCCATGGCCGGCGCCCCGCCCGGCCGGCTGATGGCCTGGCTGAACCAGTTACTCGACGCCACCGTGCAACCCGCCCTCGGCAGCGCCGTCTGCTGCCGCTACCGCCCCGGGACCCGCACCCTGGTCTGGGCGCAGGCCGGACACCCCGCCCCGCTGCTGTTCCGCGACGGGACGGGGCGCGTGCTGAACGCACCTGACGGCGTCCTGCTCGGCGCCACCTCGGGCGCCGTCTACGGGCAGGCCGAAGAGACCCTTGAGGTGGGCGACCTGCTGCTCCTGCACACCGACGGGCTGGTGCCCGGGCACACCGGAACGGCTGCCGCGAACCTCCTCCTCGACCTGGCGCCGCGGCTGACCGGGACCTCCACCGCACAGGACTGCCTGCGGACGGTGGTCCAGGAGTTCGGCGAGAGCCAGCGCGCGGACAACGCCTGCGTGCTCGTCGCCAGGGTCACGGCATAGGAAACTCAGGCCTGTGCGTTGGCGCCGCCCCTGCCCTTCGTCTTCGGCAGGGCGAGCTTGATCTCCTCCCTCAGCTCCTGGATCTTCGGGTAACCGGAGTACTGGGCGGTGAGCCGGTACATCTGGCGCAGCCGGTCCCAGGTGCGGTGGGAGGAGTTGGAGCCCATCGACACCAGGGCCAGTCGCGCGTACCGGTCCGCCTGTTCGGGGTCGTCGGCGATGAAGCAGGCCGAGGCCATGGACAGGTAGTCGAAGATCTTCGACCGCTGCCGCCCGTCGATCCGCAGGGCGAGGGCCCTGTCCGCGTAGTACTGCGCGTGCACGGCCGCGTCCGGCTCGAACTCCGCCAGCGTGCGGTAGGACAGGGCCTGCATTCCGTACAAGTCGGCCTCGTCGAACAGCTGCATCCAGCTCGGCGCCGGGACGTCGCCCTTGTCGGAGACGAAGAGGTCCTCCGCCTGCCCCAGGGTGCGTCGCATCGCCTGGCCCTTGCCCATGGACGCCTGGGCCCAGGCCTCCACGGTGCACAGCATGGCCTTGGTGCGCGGCAGCACCTCCTCGCCGGAGCCGGACTGGGCCAGCTTCATCAGGTCCAGGGCGTCGTCCGGCCGGCCCAGGTGCACCATCTGGCGGGCCGCGCGGGACAGTGCCTCGCCCGCGCGGGGCCGGTCCCCGCCCTCTCTGGCCGCGTGCGCGGCGATGACGAAGTACTTCTGGGCCGTGGGCTCCAGGCCGACGTCGTGCGACATCCAGCCCGCGAGAACGGCCAGGTTGGCCGCGACGCCCCACAGGCGCCGCTGGAGATGGGGTGGGTGACGGTAGGCGAGCATGCCGCCCACCTCGTTGAGCTGGCCCACCACGGCCTTGCGCTGGAGCCCGCCGCCGCGGGCCGCGTCCCAGGCGCGGAACACCTCGACCGAGCGCTCCAGTTCCTCGATCTCCTGCGACCCGATGGGGGCGGCCTCGTAGCGGTCGAACCCAGCGGGGTCGGCGTGCAGGGGATGGTCGAGGTCGGGAGCGTCGGCAGCCAGGGCAGGGTCGGTGTGCAGCCAGTCGTACATGGCGCTGCTGAGTGCGGATCCCGCGGCGAGCGCGGCGCCCGCGCCCACCAAGCCGCGTCGGTTGAGCATGAGGTCCATTCCCGTGAATTCGGTGAGGACCGCGGCGGTCCGCTCGGGCGCCCACGGCACTCCGTCGGGAGACTCCGCACTCCCGCCGCCCTGCCGTTTCCCCGCACGCCCGTGCCGCACCAGACCGAGGTCCTCGATGGTCACGACACGGCCGAGACGCTCGGTGAACAGAGCCGCCAGCACCCGCGGTACCGGATCGCGCGGGATCTCTCCCATGTCGATCCAACGCCGCACCCGGGAGGTGTCGGTCGCCAGCTGGGGGTGGCCCATGGCCGCCGCCTGCCGGTTGACCAGCCTCGCGAGTTCGCCCTTGGACCAGCCGGCCAGGCCGAACAGGTCCGCGAGCCGGGTGTTGGGTTGTCCGCTCACGTCAAGCCCCCAGGTTCTCGGCTGAGTTGACAGTAGCCCGGGGAGACTTGCCGGGCGACTATTCGCCAGGGTTCGCCAGGGTGCGCCAGATGGTGTGCCACTGGGCATCGGGTGTCAGGTAGGAACGCGCCACCCCGACCCGGTCGCCGCAGGGACATTCCCCAGGGTGCTCCCGGGAGTCCGGGCCGGGTGGTGCGCTGTCGTCGCAGGCACACGAAGGGATCTGTTCAGCCCATGTACACAGCATCGTCCTCCGTGTCCGCACCGCCCCGGCCGCTGCACCCCCGTCCCACGGACAGCGGCCCCTACCTCGCCCCCGCGCGGCCGGCGGCCCCCGTGCTCGGTGCGGGCAGGGCACGGCGCGGCGCGGTACTCGGCACCCAACCGCTCAGCGGGAGACTCGACTTGTCCGGCCCCCAGGGCGCGCAGCTGCGCACGGCGATCGCGTCGGTGCACCGCATCTGCCCGGAGTTCGCCCCGGTGCAGGTCCTGCGCCGCAACGGACGGGCCGTGCTCCTGGTCGGTACGACCGGCCGCAGCTCGGCCGTCGCCAAGTGTTTACTGGACCACTCCCCCGCCTGGGCCGAGCGGATCCGCCACGAGATAGCGGCGTACCGCTCGTTCGTCCGGCATCGCCCTCCGGTGCGGGTGCCGAGACTGATCGCGGCGGACCCGGACAACTGCACACTGGTGATCGAACGGATGCCGGGGCGGGTGGCGGCACTCCAGCGGCACCCGGCCGAGGCGCCGCCGCGGGCGGACATCAAGGCGGCACTCGGCGCGATCTGCCGGCTGAACGCCTGGCGGCCGCCGGCGGGCACGTTCGACGCCCCGCTGGACTACGCGGCCCGGATCTCGCGGTACCACGAACTGGGCCTGCTCACCGACCGGGACCTGGGTGATCTCCAGAAACTGCTGCACGGCATCGCCCAGGCGGCCGGGCGGCAGGGCATGGGCCAGTTCTGCCACGGCGACGCACTGTTGTCGAACATCCTCCTGTCACCGGCCGGTCCAGTGCTGGTGGACTGGGAGCACGCGGGCTGGTATCTGCCGGGGTACGACCTGGCGACGCTGTGGTCGGTGCTCGGGGACGCACCGGTGGCCCGTCGCCAGATCAGCCAGATCGCCCAGTCGGCGGGCCCGGCGTCCAGGGACGCCTTCCTGGTGAACCTGATGCTGGTGCTGACCCGGGAGATCCGTACGTACGAGACGGCCGTGCAGCGTTCGATGCACGACGCGACCCCGGCGGCACCGGGTACGGCCCACCCTGGTGCTGCGCCGTCCGGCGAGGAGCAGCGGCTGCTGCTGCGGCGGCTGCACGACGACTGCCAGATGGCCCGGCGGGCCGTGCGCGCGGCGGTCGGCACTCGCTGACGGGGACGAAAGGGCCGCTGTGTGCCTGGTCAGGCGCACAGCGGCCCTTTCGTGTGCGGGCTGCCGCCGGGTTCAGCCCTGCTGGAAGAGCTCCGCGGGCAGTGGTTTGAGGAGGGCGTACAGGTCGTCCGTGATGGGGCGGTCCCAGGCGGCGATGGTCACCAGGACGTTGTCGCTGCGGTCGAACTGCACGCAGGAGATGCGGCTCTCGGAGAGCTTGACGCGGCGCACGATCAGGAGGTTGTCGCCCTGCATCACCGGCACGTCCTCGGTGCTGACGACGGTGATCTCCTCGTCGTTCTCCAGCGCCAGCAGCAGCTGGGCCACCTCGAAGGGGACCTGGCCCTCGGGGACGTCCCGGGCCGGTGAGCCTTCCGGCAGATTGCCGATGATCATCGCGGGGCCACGGCCGCCGAAGAGGTCGTAACGCAGGAAGACGCCCTGGCAGGTGCCGTCGGGTGCGGGCAGCAGTCCCGCACCGAGGTTGCCGGGCCAGTCGCCCGGGTCCATGGCCAGTACGTCGAAGTCGGGCCCGGCGGGCGTGGCGCTGCGGCGGCGGAGGAACGACATGCCGCCATGGTACGTGGCCCGGCCTGCGAAGTGTCGGGAGGGCGGCGTCCGATCGGCCCTACGGCGCCGTCCGGTGCCGTTGGTGGTGGCGGGCCACCCGGGCGCGGTTGCCGCAGGACGGTTTGCACCACTCCTGGCGCGGGTGGTCCTTGAGGAAGTACCGCACGCAGCGGGGCGCGTGGCAGGCCCGCAGCCGGTCGCGGTCGGGGCTCGCGAGGAAGGCGATCACGGCGTGTGCAAGGGCGGCCGTGAGGTCGTCGCCGGCGCGTACGGGCTGTGGCCGGACGTCGGGTCCGGCCCCCTCGGGCCAGTCCAGGACGGGCACGGTGGGGGTGCGGGCGGCGGCCTCGTTGAGGCGCCGTACGGCCTCGGGTGCGGGCAGGAGGCGGGCCGCGTCGGCGGGGCTCGGCGCTCCGGGGCGCACGGCGCGGGCGAAGAGCGCGCGGACGGCGGCCCGCAGGTCTCGGACGGCGGCGAGCTGCGCGGCGTCGGCGGTGAAACGGCCGGCGTCCGGCAGGGCCTCGGGGTGTGTCCGGACCCAAGCGGTCAGGCCTGCCGGTTCGGTCAGGTCGTCGGCGACACCGCCGTTGCCGTCGTGCCGGACGGTGAGGGCCAGGTCCAGGGCGAGCCGGGCGTCCCTGCTGATCGGTTCCCGCATGGGCCTAATGATAGGCCTGCCGGTTTCCATTACAGCGGGGTCAGTCCTCCGGCGGTGCCGGCGGGACCACGGCGACGGGGCTCGCGGCGTGCAGCAGGACGGCGTGGGTGACCGAGCCCAGCATGCGGGCGGGCGCCAGCAGGTGCCGCCGGTGGCGGCCCACGACGACGAGGTCGGCGCCCGGGGAGGCCGCGACGAGGTGTCCGGCGGCGTCGCCCGCCGCCGCCAGAGGCTCGACCGGGACGTCGGGGTGCCGTTCGCGGTACGGGGCGAGGAAGCCCTCGGCGAGGATCCGGGTCTCGTCCTCGATGACGTCCTGGTCGACGATCGGCGGGGGCAGTTCGCCGGGCGTCATCCAGGGCTGCGCGGGCCACGGGTAGGCGGCGACCGCCTGGAGCCGGGCACCGCGCCGGGCGGCCTCGGCGAAGGCGAATTCGAGCGTGGCCTCGTCGGGGCCGTCCACCTTCAGGCCGACGACCACGCGCGAGCCGGCGCCGGTCGGAGGCCCGCCCTGGGCCTCGCGCCCGGGCCGGGGCACCACCACGACAGGGCATTCGGCGTCGCGGGCGGCGGCGATGCCGTTGGAGCCGAGCAGCAGGCTGGCGAAGCCACCGCGGCCCCGGGAGCCCAGGACCAGCAGTTGGGCGGAGGCGCTCTGTTCGGGCAGGACGGCGCCGGGCGCGCCCTCCAGGCCGACGTACTCCGTGTCCGGCAGGCCGCCGAGACCCTCGAGATCGGCCCGTACCCGGTCGAGCACCGGGTCGTCCTGCGGGTCCGGCGGTCCGGCGGCGAGCACCTCGGGCTGCGCCCAGTGGGCGTACTGGCGCACGTGCACCACACGCAGGGGTGCCGAACGCCGGCGGGCCGCGTCGAGGGCCCACTCCAGGGCGCGCATGCTGTGGTCCGAACCGTCGACCGCCGCGATGACCGGCAGGGTGCTCATGGGTTCCTCGCCTTCCGGGATACGACCGTGCCTGAAGGCCCAGCCTGGCTCAGGCGCGGGCCCGGGAGGACGTCTCAGGTCGCGTGTCCGGAAATGCGGGCGGAACACACCCGGATCGGCCGCGGGTTCACGGCCGTCCGGGACGGTTCGCATGGTGCCGTGATCAAGGGCGCACGGCGTCGCGTCAGGTGAGGTCGAACTCCCCCTCCCGCGCTCCCGACACGAACGCGCCCCACTCGGCGGGCGTGAAGATCAGGGAGGGGCTCTCCGGGCGGGCACTGTTCCGCATGGCGATGAAGCCTTCCACGAAGGCGATCTGGACATCCCCCCGCCCCCGGCTGCTGGACTGCCACTGTGCGTTGGTGAGGTCCAGCTCCGGCTTGTCCCAGCCCGTGAGCGGGCGCTGCTGGGTGGTGGTCTCGGCCACGTCCGTGCTCCTCCCGATTCGTCGTCCGCGGCCAGCCTAGCGATCGCACCCCACGGCCAACAGGGCACGTGAGGGGGACCTTTCAGGAGTCCGGTGGTTCGGCTCCCACGAGCCACATGGAGAAGAACTGCGAGCCGCCGCCGTAGGCGTGGCCGAGGACCCTGCGGGCGCCGTCCACCTGGTGTTCCCCGGCCTGTCCGCGCACCTGGAGCGCCGCCTCCGCGAAGCGGATCATGCCGGAGGCGCCGATGGGGTTGGCGGACAGCACGCCGCCCGACATGTTGACGGGCAGGTCCCCGTCGAGTTCGGTCACGCCCGCCTCGGTGAGCTTCCACCCCTCGCCCTCGCCGGCGAAGCCGAGGTTCTCCAGCCACATCGGCTCGTACCAGGAGAACGGCACGTAGATCTCGGCGCCGTCGATCTCGCGGCGCGGGTCGGTGATGCCGGCCTGCCGGTAGACGTCGGCCGCGCAGTCCTGGCCGGCCTGCGGTGAGACGAAGTCCTTGCCGGCGAAGAGGGTCGGTTCGCTGCGCATGGCGCCGCCCAGCATCCAGGCGGGCGGTAGCGGTGCCCGGGCGGCCCCGGCGCGGTCGGTGAGGATCATGGCGCAGGCACCGTCGGAGGAGGGGCAGGTCTCCGAGTAGCGGATCGGGTCCCACAGCATGGGCGAGGCCATGACCTTGTCGAGGGTGATGTCGTGTTCGTGCAGGTGGGCGTAGGGGTTCTGCAGCGCGTTGCGCCGGTCCTTGTAGGCGACCAGGGCGCCGACGGTCTCGGGTGCGCCGCTGCGCCGCATGTACGCGCGGATGTGCGGGGCGAAGAACCCGCCGGCTCCGGCGAGCAGGGGCTGCTGGAAGGGGATGGGCAGGGACAGGCCCCACATGGCGTTCGACTCGGACTGTTTTTCGAAGGCGAGGGTGAGGACGGTGCCGTGGACGCGGGCCGCGACGAGGTTGGCGGCGACGAGCGCGGTGGATCCGCCGACCGAGCCCGCGGTGTGCACGCGGAGCATGGGCTTGCCGACGGCGCCGAGGGCGTCGGCGAGGTAGAGCTCCGGCATCATGACGCCCTCGAAGAAGTCGGGCGCCTTGCCGATCACGACGGCGTCGACGTCGGCCCACGTCAGCTCGGCGTCGTCCAGGGCCCGTCGGGCCGCTTCCCGGACGAGCCCCGCGATGGACACGTCCCGGCGTGCCGCGACGTGCTTGGTCTGGCCGATGCCGACGACGGCCACGGGCTCCTTGCTCATCGGGGTTCCCCTTCGAGTACGGCGACCAGGTTCTGCTGGAGGCAGGGGCCGGACGTGGCGTGGGCGAGGGCGCGGTCGGACTCGCCGCGGTGGATGCGGGCGGCGGCCTCTCCGATGCGGATGAGACCGGCGGCCATGATCGGGTTGGCGGCGAGGGCGCCGCCGGAGGGGTTGACGACGACCCCGTCGGCGAGGCGGAGGGCCTTGCGCAGGACGATCTCCTGCGCGGTGAAGGGCGCGTGCAGCTCGGCGGTGTCGACGGGCCGTTCGAAGGCACCCGCCCGTTCGGCGGCCAGGCGGGTGGACGGCGAGTCGGTCAGGTCGCGCACGCCGAGGCCGTGGGCCTCGATGCGGTGGTCGATGCCGCGGATCCAGGCGGGGCGCGCGCACAGTTCACGGGCCCGGTCGCCCGCCGCGAGGACGACGGCGGCCGCCCCGTCGCCGATGGGCGGGCAGTCGCCGGTGCGCAGCGGCTGTACGAGGTAGTCGCCTTGCGGGGCGGGCTCCCTGAGCTGCGCATGCGGGTTCGCCGTCGCCGCCTCGCGGTTGCGGGCGGCGACGGCCGCGAGGGCGGGTTCGTCGGTGTCGCCGGCGTCGATGAGGGCCTGCGCCTGGAGAGCGGCGAGCGCCACGGAGTCGGGCCACAGGGGTGCCACGTAGTACGGGTCGAGCTGGCGGGTGAGGACGTCGCGGACCGAGCCGGGCGAGGACTTGCCGTACGAGTAGACCAGGGCGGTGTCGGCGTCGCCGGTGAGGAGTTTGGTCCAGGCCTCGTACAGGGCCCAGGCGCCGTCCATCTCGACGTGCGACTCGGAGATCGGGGGCCAGGCTCCGACGCCGTCGAGGGCGAGGGTGAAGGAGAAGGCGCGGCCGGCGAGGTAGTCGCTGGAGCCGGAGCAGGTGAAGTCGATGTCGGCGGTCTTCAGGCCGGTCCGGTCGAGGACCTCGTGCAGCACCGGCATGAGCATCTCCACCTCGGAGAACTCCTCGCTGGTGCGCCGGTGATCGGTCTGGGCGAAGGCCACGACGGCGATCTGGCGGTCCCCCGGTGCGCTCGTCACAGCAGCTCCTTGTAGGTGTCGTAGTCCGCGTCCGGTTCGCCCGTCGGCCGGTAGTGGTCGGGGTAGCGGGAGCCGTCCGTCCACACCGGTTCGACGCGCAGTCCCATGCGGACCTCGTCGTACGGGATGCCGCCGATACGGCCGTGCAGCGCGAGGTCGGCGCCGTCGAGGGCGATGTGGGCGTAGACGTAGGGCACCTCGATGTCGAGGTTCTTCGCCTTGATGTTGACGATGCAGAACGTGGTCACCGTGCCGCGCGGCCCCACTTCGACCTGTTCGGCTGTGGCCACCCCGCATGTGGGGCACGCGCCCCTCGGCGGGACGTACACCTTCCGGCAGGACGGGCAGCGCTCGCCGACGGTCCGCCGGCCGGAGAGGGCGTTGATGTAGGCGGTCTGCGCGCGCCCGGGCGAGTAGGTGTAGTCGAGGCGAGCGGCGGCGACGATGCCGGTGACCGGGTCTTCGAACTCGCCCGTGTGGCCGGCCGATTGAGCCTCGTTGCCGTCGTACGGCTCGAAGCAGGCGATGTCCGTGATGGCGCCGGTGCGTTCCGCCGCCCAGCGGATGCGGACGCGCATGCCGGTGTGCACGGCGTCGGGGCCCGGGGCGTCGAGGGCGTGCAGCAGGGCGGTGTCGGCGCCGTCGAGGCGGACCAGGACCCAGGCGAAGGGGGTGGTGAGGGGCTGGCCGCGGCGGGGGGCGTGGTTCCAGGCCCAGGTGGTGACTGTGCCGGTGGGTGCGACCTCGACGAGGTCGCGGATGTCCTCGGCGGTGACGGGGTCGTATTCGACGGGTGGGACCAGGGTGCGGCCGTCGGTGGTGCGCACGCCGAGGACGACGCGTTCGCGCAGGCCGGTCAGGAAGGCGCTCTGGACGGGGCCGAGGGAGCGGGTGAAGGGGAACTCGACGACGAGGGGGGCTTTGAGGACTTCGGGCATGCCGGAGGGCTCCTTCGGTCAGGCGCGCTTGTAGACGGGCGGTCGTTTCTCCGCGAAGGCGCGGGCGCCCTCCTTGGCGTCGGCGGTGTCGAAGACCGGCCAGCCCCGGGTGAGTTCGGCCGCGAGGCCGTCGGACTCGGACATCTCGGCGGTCTCGTAGACGGATGCCTTGACGGCCTCGACGGCCAATGGGCCGCAGGAGTTGATCTGTTCGGCGATCTCCAGTGCCTTGGCGAGCGCGGTGCCGTCCGGGACGACGTGTCCGATCAGGCCGGCGGCGGCGGCCTCGCGGGCGCTGTAAGGGCGGCCGGTGAGGAGCATCTCCAGGGCGTGGGTGCGCGGGATCTGGCGTTGCAGCCGGACCGTGGAGCCGCCGATGGGGAACAGGCCGCGCTTCACCTCGAACAGGCCGAAGGTCGCGGACTCGCCGGCGACGCGGATGTCGGTGCCCTGGAGCATCTCGGTGCCGCCCGCGACGCAGTACCCCTCGACGGCCGCGATCACCGGCTTGCGCGGGCGGTGGTGGCGCAGCATCGCCTTCCAGTGCAGGTCGGGGTCGGCCTTGAGCCGGTCGCGGTACTCCTCGCCGGCCATGCCGTCGCCGGCGAGGGCCTTGAGGTCCATGCCCGAGCAGAACGAGCCGCCCGCGCCGGTGAACACGATCGAGCGGACCGAGTCGTCCGCGTCGGCCTCCAGCCAGCCGTCGTGGAGGCCGACGAGCATCGGCAGCGAGAGCGCGTTCCTGGCTTCGGGCCTGTTGAGCGTGAGTATCAGCGTGGCGCCTTCGCGCTGCACGGTGAGGTGTTCCGTCCCACCCATGGCCAACTCCCCTCTCGTGGAACGAGAACAGGTTGCAGTAGCGCGGGAGGCACTTCAAGGGTTTTCTGACAGGCAGTCAGATTTCTTCGCGCGAGCCCTTCACAGTTGGACCGCCCTTTGCTCTGATGACCGGCGAACCGTCCGATGCCAGGCACGTCCCGGGGTCAGGAGGAGCGGTGGAGTACAACCTTGCCGACCTGTTCGAGTCGGTCGTCGACGTGGTTCCCGACCGTGAGGCGCTGGTGTACGTCGACCATCCGGGCACGGGCGCGGAGCGCCGCCTGACGTACGCGGAGCTGGACGCTGCGGCCAACCGCGTCGGCCACCATCTGCTCGACAGCGGGATACGCCCCGGCGAGCACCTCGGACTCCACCTCTACAACGGCGTGGAGTACCTCCAGACGGTGCTGGGCTGCCTGAAGGCGCGGATCGTCCCGGTCAACGTGAACTACCGGTATGTGGAAGAGGAGTTGGTGTACCTCTACCGGGACGCGGATCTGGTGGCGCTGGTCTTCGACGCGGAGTTCACGGACCGGGTTGCGGCCGCGCGGCCCCGGGCGGAGAGACTGCGGCATCTGATCCGGGTGGGTGCGCCGGCGCCGGGGGCCGCCGCTGTGCCGTGTGCGGAGTTCGCACAGGCGGAGTCCACGGGGTCACCCGAGCGCGGCTTCCCGGCCCGCTCGGGTGACGACCAGTTCATCATCTACACCGGCGGTACGACCGGGATGCCCAAGGGGGTGATGTGGCGGCAGGAGGATCTGTTCTTCGCGGGGCTCGGCGGGGGCGCGCCGACCGGTGAACCGGTGAAGAAGCCGGAGGAGCTGGCCGAGCGGGTCGCGGCCGGTGGCGCGGGGATCACCTTCTTCCCCACGGCCCCGCTGATGCACGGCACCTCCACCCTCACGGCGTTCATCGGCTTCAACTTCGGGCAACGGGTGGTCATCCACCGCAAGTTCGTGCCGGAGGAGGTCCTGCGGACCGTGGAGAAGGAGAAGGTCAGCAGCATCTCGCTGGTGGGGGACGCGATGCTGCGGCCCCTCATTGACGCGCTGAGGGGTCCGCTGCGGGACATCGACCGCTCGTCGCTGTTCAGCGTGTCGTCGTCCGGCGCGATCATGTCGGACACGGTGCGCCGGCAGTTCCGGGAACTGGTGCCCAACGCCATGCTGCTGAACAACTTCGGCTCGTCGGAGTCCGGTTTCAACGGGACGGCGACCGAGGACTCGGGTCCCGAGCGGGGCTTCCGGGTGCGGGTCCACGCGCGCACGCAGGTGGTGGACCCGGCCACGTACGAACCCGTGTCACCCGGCGAGGTGGGCAGAGTCGCCCAGTGCGGCCATGTGCCGCTCGGCTACTACAACGACCCGGTGAAGACCGCCGCCACCTTCTTCGAGAAGGACGGCCGGCGATGGGTCCTGCTCGGCGACATGGCCACCGTCGACGAGGAGGGCGTGGTCACTGTCCTGGGCCGTGGCTCGCAGTGCATCAACACCGGCGGCGAGAAGGTGTACCCGGAGGAGGTCGAGCAGGCCCTCAAGTCCCACCCGGACGTCTACGACGCGCTGGTGGCCGGGGTGCCGGACCCGCAGTGGGGCCACCATGTGGCGGCCGTGGTGCAGTTGCGGGAGGGGGCGGCGCGGCCCTCGCTGGAGGACATCCAGACACACTGCCGTGACCGGCTCGCCGGTTACAAGATCCCGCGCCAGCTGGTGATCACGGAGTCGGTCCAGCGGTCGCCGAGCGGCAAGGCGGACTACCGCTGGGCGCGGGAGGTGGCCGTGGCGGCGGACGGGTGATTCTCCGGCCGGTCGATTGAACCTAGGGTGACGTGCGGACGTACTGGTGGTGGCAGGCTCGGTCTCCGGGCTCTGTTTGCCATGCCCAGCAAGACCGCACGGAAGGACCACCGAGTGTCGCTCTTCACTCGCTCCCAACAGCAATCGGGCACGACCGGGAGCGGGGCGGAACCGGATGACGACAACGGCGCGGCGGGGCCGGGCGGCGGCACGGCCGCGGTGGATTCCGACGGTGGCACTCCCGCGGCGGGGCGGGACGGCGAGATGGCCGGGGTGGATTCCGGCGGCGAGACGTCTGCGGCGGGATCCGACGGAGATGCCGGCATGGCGGGGTCCGACGGGGACGCGAGCGCGGCGGAGTCCGACGGGGACGTCGGCACGGCCCCGGCGGAGCCGCGGGACGACGCGGGCACCGCAGGCCCGGAAGGTGACGTCGATACGACGGAGCCAAACAGCAGCGCGGCCCGGACGGACGCGGACAGCGAGACAGATGCGGTGGGGTCGGACAGCGCAGCAGCCCCGGCGGACACGGACGGCGACACCGTCACAGCGGACGCGGACAGTGGCACAGCCGCGCCGGGCCCGGGCGGTCACGCCGGCACGACGGAACCGGCCGGCGACACAGCCGCGCCAGGCTCGGACAGTCACGCCGGCGCGGCAAGCCCGGACGGCAACGCAAACACGAAGGAACCGGGCAGCAACACGGTCCCGGCGAACGCGGACGACACAGTCGCGCCGGAGTCGGACAGCGGCGCCGGGATGGCGAGCCCGGGCGGCGGCGCCGGCACGAGGGAGCCGGACAGCCACACGACCCCGGGGACCACGGACGGCACAGTCGCGGCGGAGTCGGACGGCGGCGCCGGGATGGCGAGTCCGGACGGCGGCGCCGGCACGAGGGAGCCGGACAGCAACGCGACCCCGGGGACCACGGACGACGGCACCGCCGCGGCGCATGCGGACAGTGGAACCGCCGCGGCGGAACCCGGCCGTGACCCCGCCGCTACGCACCCGGACCGCGCCCCTGCCGCGCGAGAAGAAGGCGCCGGCGCCGGGGCTCAGGAAGCAGACGCCGCAGAAGAGCCGGACGCGGCGAAGCCCGGCTGGTTCGGATGGCGGCGTCGCCATCCCCGGGCGGCGCGCGGCGTCAGTGTGGGGACGACCGTGCTGGCCGGCCTGCTCGTGGTCTTCGCGCTGCTCCTGCCGAACCGGATCGAGCGGATCGAGTTCGCCTCGTTCGTCCGTATCCCCGCCGAGGGCGTGCTGCTCGCGGGACTCCTGCTCGCGCTGCCGCCGAGGCCCCGGCGCCTCATGGCGGTCGTCGCGGGCGTGTTCCTCGGGCTGGTCACGGTCCTGAAGTTCCTCGACATGGGCTTCTACCAGGTGCTGGCCCGGCCCTTCGACCTGGTCCTGGACTGGATCCTCATCGAGCACGCCACGGACTTCCTCCGGGAGACGTTCGGCCGGACCGGACAGGTGCTGGCCGTGATCGGGGTGGTCGTGCTGCTCGTCGCGGTGCTGGTCCTCACGACGCTCGCCGTGGTGCGGCTGACGAACCTGATGGTCCGGCACCGTCCCGTCGCCGCCCGTACGACGCTGATCCTCGGCACTGCGTGGATCACCTGCATGACCCTGGGCGTGCAGATCGGCACCGTGCCGATCGCCACCAAGGGCAACGCGGAGTTCCTCGGCAACCGGGTGGAGCAGGTGCGGGCCGGTCTGAAGGACGCCCGGGTCTTCGAGAAGCAGGCCGCCGTGGACGCCTTCGCGAAGACACCGCCGGACCAGTTGCTCACGGGTCTGCGCGGCAAGGACGTGCTGTTCACCTTCATCGAGAGCTACGGCCGGGTCGCGATCGACGACCCGGCGATGGCCGGACAGACCGACGCCGTGCTGAAGGAGGGCACGTCTTCGCTCAAGGCGGCCGGCTTCGAGTCGCGCAGCGGCTGGTTGCAGTCGCCGGTGACCGGCGCGGGCAGCTGGCTCGCCCACTCGACCTTCCTGTCCGGTCTGTGGATCAAGAACCAGCAGCGGTACCGCAGCCTGACCACCAGTGACCGCATGACGCTGACCAACTACTTCCGCAAGACCGGCGCCTGGCGGACCGTCGGCATCGTCCCCGGCGTGCGCCGGGCCTGGCCGGAGGGGAAGTACTTCGGCCTGGACCACATCTACGACTCCGAGCACCTCGGCTACCACGGCCCGTACTTCAGCTGGACGCCCGTGCCCGACCAGTTCAGCATGGAGGCCTTCCAGCGCCTGGAGCACGGCAAGAAGGACCGTGAACCGATCATGGCGGAGATCATCCTGGCCTCCAGCCACAACCCCTGGTCGCCCATCGCCCGCATGATCGACTGGGAGGACCTCGGCGACGGTTCGGTGTTCCACCGGATCAAGAAGGAGGGCACCGACCCCACAGAGGTCTGGAAGGACCCGGAGAAGGTGCGCACCGAGTACCGGCGCGCCATCGAGTACTCGATCCGCAGCCTGACCGAGTGGGTCGAGCGCTACGGCGACGAGGACACGGTGCTGGTCTTCCTCGGCGACCACCAGCCGGTGCCGACGGTCACCGCCGGGGACACCGGCAAGGACGTGCCGATCACGATCGTCGCCCGCGACAAGAAGGTGCTGGACCGGGTCGCCGACTGGGGCTGGACCGACGGCCTCAAGCCGGCCCCGGACGCGCCCCGGTGGGGCATGGACAAGTTCCGCGACCGTTTCATGACGGCGTACGGTCCGCAGGGCTGAGGAACTCCCCCACGGCTGCGAGGAACTCCTCGGGCCGTGCCTCGTGCACGAGATGCCCGGCGTCGATGGTGACGCGCCGGGCATCGGGAAGCACCTCGGCAAGGGCGGCGATCTGTTCCTGGGGGATCAGGCTCGTCGGCCCGCCACCGATCAGCAGCGTGGGCATGGTGATCCGCCCCATGTGGTCCCACCACACGGGATCCGGGGCGTTGCGCTGCTCGTCGGTGGCGAGGATCATCGCCCAGTCGTACGGCAGGTCTCCGTCAGGCCGTACGGCCGGCGGGCGCGGCGGGTCCAGCGGGAAGGGCGCGGGTACGTCCTCCAGAACGAGCCGCCGGACGAGCCGCGGGCTGTGCTGGGCGAGCAGATACGCGACGGCACCGCCGAGCGAGTGACCCACGACGTCGGCGCGGGCGATGCCGAGCGCGCGGAGGAAGGCGAGCACGTCGTCCCGCATGGCCTCGTAGGCGTATCCGCCGGGCCAGTCGCTGCGGCCGTGCCCGCGCAGGTCGGGGGCGTACACCCGGCGTGGCCCGGCGGCCAGCGCGGGGGCGACCTCCGCCCAGTCGGCACCGTCGGCCCCGCGGGCGTGCAGGAGGACGACGGGCGGCGCGTCCTGCGGCCCCCAGACGCGGTAGGCCAGGGTGATGCCGTTCGCCCGTACGGTGCGCGGTTCGGTGTCCATGCCGGGCACGGTAGCGGGGTGACGAGCGCGGACCGGGCTCGCTCTGCGGACAGCAGAGGAGCTCAGTCCCGTGAGGTTGCTCATGGAGGGGCGGCGTGACGTCAGCCGTCCGAGGCCGCGAGTCCGGGCTCCCTTCCCAGGCTCTGCCTGAGCTCCCGCTTGAGGATCTTCCCGCTGGCGTTGCGCGGGAGTCCCTCCGCGAACACCACCCGTTTCGGTGCCTTGAAGGGGGCGAGCTTCTCGCGGGTGTGGGCGATGAGCTCCGCCTCGGTGACCTCGCCGCGTGGGACGACGACGGCCGTGACGGCCTCGATCCAGCGCTCGTCGGGCAGGCCCACGACCGCGGCCTCGGCGACCTGGGGATGGGTGTACAGGGCGTCCTCGACCTGGCGTGAAGCGACCAGTACGCCACCGGAGTTGATGACGTCCTTCACCCGGTCGACGATCGTGTAGTAGCCGTGCGCGTCCCGTACCGCGAGGTCGCCGGAGCGGAACCAGCCGTCGCGGAAGGCCTCGGCGGTCTCCTCGGGCTTGTCCCAGTAGCCCTCGCACAGTTGCGGGGAGCGGTAGACGATCTCGCCGGGGGTACCGTCCGGTACGTCCTTGCCGTCCTCGTCGACCACACGCGCGTCGACGAACAGCACCGGACGGCCGCAGGAGTCCATACGCCCCTTGTGTTCGTCGGGGGCCAGGACGGTGGCCAGGGGGCCGATCTCGCTCTGCCCGAAGCAGTTGTAGAACGCCAGGTCCGGCAGGCGTTCCTTCAGCCGCTCCAGGACGGGGACCGGCATGATCGACGCCCCGTAGTACGCCTTGCGCAGGCCGCTCAGGTCGCGGGTGGCGAAGTCGGGGCGGTTGGACAGGGCGATCCAGACGGTGGGCGGGGCGAACAGGCTGTCCACGCGGCCCGCTTCGGCCAGGTCGAAGAGCCGGTCGCCGTCGGGTGCGTCGAGGATGATGTTCGTCGCGCCGACCGCGAGGTAGGGCACCAGGAAGACGTGCATCTGCGCCGAGTGGTAGAGGGGCAGCGCGTGTACGGGCCGGTCGCCCGCGCTGAGGTTGAGGGCGGTGATCGCGCTCAGGTACTCGTGGACCAGGGCCCGGTGTGTCATCATCGCGCCCTTGGGCAGGGCCGTCGTCCCGGACGTGTACAGCAGTTGTACGAGGTCCTCGGTGCGCGGCTCGGGGCCGTCGTACGGCGTCGCCTCGGTGAGCCGTGCGAGGAGTGAGTCGTCGGCGTCGCGCAGGGGGAACGACCGTACGCCGTCGGGAAGTCGTCCGGCGAGGTCCGGATCGGCGAGGACCAGGGAGCTGCCGGACTGGCCGACGATGTAGGCGAGGTCGTCGCCGGTCAGGTTCTGGTTGACGGGTACGTGCACCAGGCCCGCGCGGGCGCAGGCCAGGAAGGCGATCAGGTAGGCGTCGGAGTTGTGGCCGTACGCGCCCACCCGGTCGCCCGGGGACAGCCCCTGGCCGAGCAGGAGGCTCGCCGCGCGGGAGACGGCCGTGTCCAGTTCGTCGTACGTCCAGGTGCGGTCGCCGTACTCCACCGCGACGCGTGCCGGGGTGCGCCGGGCGCTGCGTCGCAGGACTCCGTCGACCGTGCTGCCGTGTCCGGGCGTCGTCATGACACCTGATCCTCGGTTCACCGCCGGGTGAGGTCAAGGACCGACCGGCTCAACCCTGCCGCAGCCAGAGGCGTCCCGAGTGATGGTACTGACGTGCGCACGCAGCACATCCGTACGCTCAAGTCTCCTTTCCCTCAAAGATGTTGGAGGGCACGATGCGCAGCCGCCTGAGACGACTCGTTCTCGGGGCCACGGCCCTGTTCACGGCCGCGTCCGCGTTACCCGCGGCCGCCGCCTCCGGCCAGGGACGGGCGGAGCAGCACCCGTCCCGCGACGGCCTGTCCGCCGTCATCCGCTACACCGAGTACGGCATCCCGCACATCCTCGCGAAGGACTACGCCGGCCTGGGCTTCGGTACGGGCTGGGCGCAGGCGTCCGACGAGGTCTGCACGCTCGCCGACGGGTTCGTGACCCTGCGGGGCGAGCGCTCCCGGTACTTCGGCGCCGCCGCGGCCGCCGGCGGCGCCCTCTCCGGGGCCAGGACGAATCTCGCCAGTGACCTGTACTTCCGCGGCGTCCGTGAGACCCGCACGGTGGAGAAGCTGCTCGCCGGGCCCGCGCCCGTGGGCCCGAGCCGTGAGGTCCGGGACATGATGCGCGGCTGGGCGGCCGGTTACAACGCCTGGCTGAAGCAGAAGAAGATCACGGATCCCGCGTGCGCGGGCGCCTCCTGGGTCCGTCCGGTCACCGAACTGGACGTGGCGGCCCGTGGCCTCGCCATCGCCTCCATCTCCGGCGAGGGGCGCTTCGTGGACACGATCACGGCCGCGCAGCCACCGACCGGAGCCGGCACCGCCTCCGGCACCCCGTCCTCCCGGCCGGCCGCCCGCACGCCGGACGCGAAGTCCGTGGCGAAGGCGGCCGACGAGCTGTGGGGCGATCCCGGCATGGGCTCCAACGCGGTCGCCTTCCGCGGCGACACCACGGCGAACGGCAGCGGTCTGCTGCTGGGCAACCCGCACTACCCGTGGCAGGGCGGGCGCCGGTTCTGGCAGTCGCAGCAGACGATCCCCGGCGAGCTGAACGTCTCCGGCGGCTCTCTGCTCGGTACCCCGGCGATCTCCATCGGGTTCAACGCGCATGTGGCGTGGAGCCACACCGTCTCGACCGGCATTCCGGCCAACTTCCACCAGCTGACGCTGGATCCGGCCGATCCCACGACGTATCTCGTGGACGGCGAACCGGAGCGCATGAAGAAGCGGACGGTGACGGTCGCGGTGAAGGACGGCGCACCGGTGACCCGCACCCAGTGGTGGACCCGGTACGGCCCTGTCGTCACCTCCCTGAACTCCCAGGTCCCGCTGCCGTGGACGGGGACGACGGCCTACGCCCTGCACGACCCGAACGCCGCGAACCTCCGCTTCGCCGACACCTCGCTCGGCTTCAGCAAGGCGCGCAGCACGGACGACGTCCTCGGGTCCCTCGCCCGGCACCAGGGCATCCCCTGGGTGAACACGATCGCCGCCGACCGCGCGGGGCATTCCCTCTTCACCCAGTCCCAGGTACTTCCGCGCATCACCGACGAGTTGGCGCAGCGCTGCTCGACGGCGCTGGGCAGGACCACGTATCCGGCGTCCGGTATCGCGATCCTCGACGGCTCGCGCGGCGACTGCGCCCTGGGCAGCGATCCGGGCGCGGTGGCGCCGGGCATCTTCGGGCCGGCGCGGATGCCGACGCTCAAGGACGCGCCGTACGTGGAGAACTCCAACGGCACCGCGTGGATGACCAACGCCGACCGGCCGGTCACCGGATACGAGCGGGTCTTCGGCACGGTGGGGACGGAGCTCGGCCTGCGCACGCGCGGCGGGATCGAGGACGTGGCGGCGATGGCGGACCGGGGCCGCCTGACCGTACGCGACCTGCAACGGCAGCAGTTCGCCAACCGGGTGCCCGCGGGTGACCTCACCGCGGCGGACGTGGCACGGGCGTGCGCCGCGCTGCCCGGCGGCACGGCGACGGGCAGCGACGGCGAGGCGGTCGACGTCTCGGAGGCCTGCGGGGTGCTGACGGCGTGGGACCGCACCATGAACACGGGGAGCCGGGGCGCGCTGCTGTTCGACCGCTTCTGGCGGAAGCTGGAACAGACGGTGCCGGCGGCCGAGATGTGGAAGGTGCCGTTCTCGGCGGCGGACCCGGTGCGTACGCCGAACACGCTGAACACGGACGCGCCCGGCTTCGCGATCGCCCTCGCCGACGCGGTGGCGGAACTACGCGCGGTGGGTATCGCGCTCGACGCGCCGCTCGGCGCCCACCAGTTCGTCGTCCGCGGCGGTGAGCGCCTTCCGATGCCCGGCGGCTCGGGGCGGCTCGGCGTGTGGAACGTGCTCGAACCGCAGTGGAACGCGGCCCAGGGCGGTTACACGGAGGTGCCGTTCGGCAGCAGTCACCTCCAGGCGGTGGGCTGGGACAACAGCCGCTGCCCGGTGGCCCGCACCCTGCTGACGTACTCCCAGTCGTCGAACCCCGAGTCGCCGCACTACGCGGACCAGACCCGGCTGTTCTCCGATGAGAAGTGGGTGACGTCGCGCTTCTGCGAGAAGGACATCCTGTCCTCGCCGAAGCTGAAGGTCGTCCGGGTGCACGAGCGCCGCTGACCGTGGCCGAGGGGTGCCGCTCCCGGTGGGGCGGCACCCCTCGTCGCGTCACCCGCGCCCGGCTCGGGGCCCGTACATCAGCCGGCGCAGCACCGCTTCGGCGGGGCCCCGTCGGCCGGCCCGTTCCAGGACGTACGCCCCGGCCACGGTGGCCAGCCAGACGGCGAACGCGAAGAGCGCCATGGTCGTGCTGCCCAGGTGTGCGCCGAGGCCGAGTCCCCAGGCGGCCAGCACCGGGGCGAAGAGCAGCGAGTGGGCGAGGTAGCAGGACAGGGACCGCTTGCCGACGGAGGCCACCGCCGTCACCGCCGTCGTGCCGCGGCGGGGCCCGCGGGTGGTCCACCAGTGCGCGAAGAGGGCGACGGCCGCGACATAGCCGAGGCCCGCGGCGTTGCCGGTGATGTCGCGCAGAGCCGTGAGCGCCCCGGATTCGCTCTGCATGTCGTCCGGCACGTCCAGGACGCCGAGGTGGGCGAGGGCGGCGGGCAGCGCGCCGAGCCAGCCGGCCGCGATGCCGATGACCGCCGTCCGGCTCAGCAGCTTGCGGTGGCGGCCCGGTTCCTCCAGGATGCGGCGGCGTGCGGCCCAGAAGCCGAGCAGGAAGAGGATGTACCCGCCGCCGACGAGGGTCAGCGGGGCGGCGGCGAGGGTGACGAACAGGCCGGTCTCGAGCCGGGTGCCCGCCGCGGTGAGCCAGTTCTCCTCGTCCGACGCGTACGCCTTGAAGCCGGCCTCGGCGTCGGCATCGCCCAGCGTGCCCAGCTCGCCCTGGAGGAGGGCGGCGATGACGGGCCCGGCCGTGACGAGCGCCATCAGGGCGACTCCGATCCAGATCCACCAGGTCAGGGCTCGGTCGCCGCACCGCAGGAAGGCCAGGCCCAGGATGAGGCTCAGGACTCCGTAGAAGCCGAGGATGTCCCCGGCCATCAGCAGGGTGGCGTGGGCGAGACCGATGACGATCAGCCAGAGGCTGCGCCTGCGCAGGACTTTCGCGGCGTCGCGCCCGTCGGTGCCGGCGGCGGTCTGCCGGAGGTAGAGCTGCATCATGCCGTAGCCGAAGAGGAAGGCGAAGAGCGGGTAGATCCGCAGGTCGAGCACCATGATCATGGTGAACTGCACGGCGTGGTCCAGCCATGAGCCGTCCACGGGCTGCCATCCGGAGGGCCCGCGCCGGGCCGCCCACAGATGGAAGGCGGTGTTGGACAGCACGATGGCCAGCAGCATGATCCCGCGGGCGAGATCGGGGGCGAGTGCCCGTTCGCCCTGGCGTACGCCCCCACGCCGCAGCGTTCCCTCTTCGGTCGCGATCGTCATGGCCTCACGCTAGGAAGGCGGGGCCCGGCCGGACATCGGCCGGAGGGCGAGCGGGCGCCGACCAAAGGATGACGCCCGTGCCCGCCGGTGCGACCAAAGCCGCAGCGCCGCCTCACACCGGTCGGGTCCGGCCCTCCCAGTACGGCTCCCGCAGTCGCCGCTTGTACAGCTTGCCGTTGGGGTCGCGGGGCATCTCGGTGATGAAGTCGACGCTCCTGGGCCGTTTGTAGCCGGCGAGCCGGTGCGCGCAGTGGTCGAGGAGGTCGGCCGCGAGGGCGGGCCCGGGCCGGTGTCCGGGGGCGGGTTCGACGACGGCCTTGACCTCCTCGCCCCAGTCGTCGTGCGGGATGCCGAAGACGGCTGCGTCCGCGACGGCCGGGTGGGCGAGCAGGGCCGACTCGATCTCGGCCGGGTAGATGTTGACGCCGCCGGAGATGATCAGGTCGATCTTGCGGTCGCGCAGGAAGAGGTAGCCGTCCTCGTCGAGGTGGCCGAGGTCGCCGACGGTGAAGAAGTCGCCGATGCGGTTCTTGCGGGTTTTGGCCTCGTCCTTGTGGTACGAGAAGCCGCCGGTGTTCATCTTCATGTAGACGGTGCCGAGTTCGCCGGGCGGCAGCCGGTTGCCGTCGTCGTCGAAGATCGCGAGCTCGCTGATGGGCCAGGCCTTGCCGACGGTGCCGGGCTTCTTCAGCCAGTCCTCGGCGGTGGCGAAGGCCCCGCCGCCCTCGCTGGCCGCGTAGTACTCCTCCACGCAGGGGCCCCACCAGTCGAGCATGGCCCGTTTCACGTGGTCGGGGCAGGGGGCGGCGCCGTGGATGGCGTGCCGCATCGAGGAGACGTCGTAGCGGTCCTTCACCTCGTCGGGCAGGGCCAGCAGGCGGTGGAACTGGGTGGGGACCATATGGGTGTGGGTGCAGCGGTGGGCGTCGATGAGGCGGAGCATCTCCTCGGGCGTCCACTTGTCCATCAGGACCAGCCGGTGACCGATGTGCAGGGACGCGCCCGCGAACTGGAGGACGGCCGTGTGGTACAGCGGCGAGCACACCAGGTGGACGTTGTCGTCGAACGGCCGGATGCCGAAGATGCCGAGGAAGCCACCGAGGTAGGCCCCCTCCGGGGGCTTTCCGGGCAGCGGGCGGCGGATGCCGCGCGGGCGGCCGGTGGTGCCGGAGGTGTAGTTCATGACCCAGCCGAGCGTGCGGTCGGCGGGCGGCGACTCCGGCTGCCCGTCGAGGAGTTCGGCGTAGGCGCGGAAACCCTCGACCGGGCCGACGGCGTACCGGTGGGTGGCCGGGAGGCCGGCCTCGTCGGCGGCGTGGCGGGCCGCGTCGGCGAAGCGCTCGTGGGCGAGGAGGACCTTGGCGCCGGAGTCGGAGACGATCCAGGCGATCTCCGGTCCGACCAGGTGGTGGTTGACGGGGACGAGGTAGAACCCGGCCTGGCTGGCGGCGAGGTACGCGGTGAGGAACTCGACACCGTTGGGCAGGACGACCGCGAAGGTGTCGCCGCGTTCCAGCCCGGCCGCGCGCAGGCCGTGGACGAGCCGGTTGGCGGCGGCGTGCAGGCGGTCGGCGGTCCACTCCTCGCCGCCGGGGGCGACCAGGACCGCGCGGTCGGGGTCGGCGGTGGCCTGGGCCCAGAAGCCCGCGGGAACGCTGCTGCTCACTGGCCGCTCCTTCCGGCGATGCGGTTGACGCGGTCCACGGCCTGTTCGAAGCCGCGGGTGAGGTCGTCGAAGACGGCCTGGACACTGCGTTCGCTGTTCATCCGGCCGACGATCTGCCCGACCGGGGTGCCGAGCAGGGGGTCGACCTCGTACTTCTGGATGCGCGAGACGGCCTCGGCGACCAGCAGCCCCTGCAACGGCATGGGCAGCGTGCCAGGGCCGTCCGGGTCGTCCCAGGCGTCGGTCCACTCGGTGCGCAACTGGCGTGCCGGCTTGCCGGTCAGCGCGCGGGAGCGGACGGTGTCGCCGGAGCCGGCCGCGAGCAGCTTGCGGGTGAGGGCGGGCGAGTGGAGGTCCGCTTCCATGGTGGTCAGCCACAGGGAGCCCAGCCACACGCCTTGAGCGCCGAGAGCGAGTGCGGCAGCCACCTGCTGTCCGCTGCCGATGCCGCCGGCGGCCAGCACGGGCAGCGGGGCGACGGCCTCGACGACCTCGGGGGTGAGCACCATGGAGGCGATCTCGCCGGTGTGGCCACCGGCCTCGTAGCCCTGCGCCACGACGATGTCGATCCCGGCGTCCTTGTGCTTGCGGGCGTGCCGGGCGCTGCCCGCGAGAGCCGCGACGAGGACGTCCTGGTCATGGGCGCGGGCCACGACGTCGGCGGGCGGGGAACCGAGAGCGTTGGCGAGGAGGCGGATCGGGTAGTCGAAGGCGACGTCGAGCTGGCTGCGGGCGACCTGCTCCATCCAGCCGGTGATGCGCCAGCCGGACGCCTCGCCCTCGGCGAGCTCGGGCACGCCGTGTTTGGCGAGGGTGTCCCGGACGAACTGCCGGTGCCCCTCGGGGATCATCGCCTCGACCTCCGCCTCGGTGACGCCCTCGACCTTCTTCGCCGGCATCACGACGTCCAGGCCGTAGGGCCGGCCGTCGACGTGCGCCTCGATCCAGTCCAGGTCGCGTTTGAGTTCGTCGGGGGCGGTGTATCGGACCGCGCCGAGCACGCCGAAGCCGCCGGCCCGGCTGATGGCCGCGGCGACGGCGGGGAACGGCGTGAAGCCGAAGACGGCGTGCTCGACTCCCAGTTTCTGGCTCAGCTCCGTCTGCATGGGCGCAGGATGCCGGACTCCTCCGGAGGACGGAAGGGGTTTCCTGATACACCGTCAGATTTATGGGCGGTGCCCGGGGACATACTGTCCGGGACGTCCAGGGCGGTTCGGCGGGAGGATGCACGGTGAGCGAAGACGCAGCGGACAGAGCGACGACGAACGGCGGGCTGACGCGCAGGCGTGCCCTGGTCCTGGGTGGAGCCCTGGCCCTCGCCCCCTTACCCGCCGAGGCCGCCCCGGTCACGGCGCGTCCCACCCTGCGGCACGGCCCGGCCGCCCGCGCCGGGCTGCTCCCCTCCCATCTGCGCCAACTCATCGTCGATGCCGAGGCGTTCCTCGGCCCCTCCCCCGAGCACCCCTGGTACGCGGGCGCCGTCCTGCTCGCCGGACGGGGCGGCACCGTCGCCCTGCACCGGCCCATCGGCATGGCGGTGCGCTACCGGGCCTACGACGAGAAGACCGACACCGGCGTCGAGTTCCCGGCCGGTGAGCAGATCCCCATGGCCGAGGACACCGTCTTCGACCTGGCGTCGGTGTCGAAGCTGTTCACCTCGATCCTGGCCGTGCAGCACATGGAGCGGGGCGGACTGGAGCTGGAGGCGAAGGTCGCCTCGTACCTGCCGGACTTCGGCCGGGCGGGCAAGCAGGAGATCACGATACGTCAGCTGCTGACGCACACCTCGGGTTTCCGCGCCTGGATTCCGCTGTACAGCGCTCCAACGTACGAGGAGAAGCTCCAGCTCATCTGGAACGAGGCTCCGGTCAGCGCGCCGGGCACGACGTATCTGTACTCGGACCTGAACCTCATCTCGCTCCAGCTCGTGCTGGAACGGATCACGGGCCGCTCCCTGGACGTCCTCCTCCGCGACGAGATCACCGCGCCGCTCCGCCTGCGCCGCACCCGCTACAACCCGCCCGCCTCCTGGCGGCCGAAGATCGCGGCCACGGAGGACGCGCGCCCTCCGTGGTCCGGGCTGGACCGGGGCCTGGTGTGGGGCGAGGTGCACGACGAGAACGCCTTCAGCCTCGGCGGGGTCGCGGGCCACGCGGGCGTGTTCTCCGACGCGTGGGACCTCGCGGTCCTCGGCCGTACGCTGCTCAACGGCGGCGTGTACGGACGGGCGCGGATCCTGGAGCCGGAGTCGGTGGAGCTGATGTTCACCGACTTCAACACCGCGTTCCCCGGGGACGAGCACGGCCTCGGCTTCGAGCTCTACCAGCACTGGTACATGGGCGCGATGGCCACACCGCGCAGTGCCGGGCACACCGGCTTCACGGGCACCTCGCTGGTGCTCGACCCGACGACCGACTCCTTCCTCGTCGTCCTGGGCAACTCGGTTCATCCGGTGCGCAGTTGGCGGTCCGGGTCGGCTCCCCGGGTGGCCGCCGCGAACCACCTGGCGCGGGCCGTCCCGGTCCGGCCGGTGTCGGGACGCAGGGCATGGTTCTCCGGGATGGCGGTCCTGGCCACCGCGACGCTCACCCTCCCCGCGCTCGACACCTCGTCCGGCCGGGCGCGGCTGCGCTGCGCGCTGTGGTGGGACACCGAGCCCGCAGCCGACATGCTGGTCCTGGAGGCGACGGCCGACGGGGGCACGACCTGGCAGCCGGTTCCCTTCACGACGTCGCGCAAGGGCGAGGATCCCCGGCAGCACCCCTCGGGCTCGGTCACGGGCTGGTCCGGCCGTGTCTGGCACCGGCTCACCGCCGACCTCCCCGCCGCGCGCACGCTGGCCCTGCGGTGGCGGTACGCGACGGACCGGCGGTACGTCGGCCGTGGGGCCTATGTGGACGGGCTGCGCGTGGACGCGGCAGACGGCGCCCTCTTCGACGAGGCGCGTCCGGCGGACGCGGCGCGCGTCGAAGCGGTGGGGTGGACGCCGTCGGCCGACTGAGCCGCCGCTGCGGTCACTGGTTGAAGACGGCCTTCTGCACCTCGTTGGGGCCGTCGAAGCGGTCTTCCTTCAGTCCGTCGAGGGTGCTGACGACCTTCTCGTCCGCGTGATTGCTGCGGGCACGCTCCACCAGGTGCTGCTTGTCCGTCGGGTAGTCCATGCCCTTGAGGGCCTTCTGAAGGTCGGTCGGGCTGAGCTCGGCCATGAGAGCCTCCCGGGGGTGGTGCGACCGTCCGCGCGGGGCGGCCGGCTGGTACGGATACCTTCGTGCTGTCGGAGTGCCCCACAGGACGGCAGTGATTCAGTCGCTCCCGGTTTCCAGCACCGCCATGGCCGCGTTGTGCCCCGGCACCCCGCTGACCCCGCCCCCGCGTACCGCGCCGGCCCCGCACAGCAGCACGTTCGCGTGCCCGGTCTCCACGCCCCAGCGGCCGGTGCCGTCCTGGGCGTGGGGCCAGCTCAGCTCGCGGTGGAAGATGTTGCCGCCGGGCAGCCCGAGGTCCCGCTCCAGGTCGAGCGGGGTCCGGGCCTCGATGCAGGGCCGTCCGTCCGCGTCGGTGGCCAGACAGTCGGTGAGCGGTTCGGCCAGGTGGGCGTCGAGCTGGGCGAGCGTCGACTTCAGCAGTTCCTCGCGTACGGCGTCGTTGTCCCGCTCGAACAGGCGGGCCGGGGTGTGCAGGCCGAAGAGGGTGAGCGTCTGGTAGCCCTGGTCGGCCAGGTCCGGGCCGAGGATGCTCGGGTCGGTCAGCGAGTGGCAGTAGATCTCGGAGGGCGGCGCGGCCGGCAGGTCACCGGCGGCGGCCTGGGCGTGGGCGGTGGCCAGCTGCTCGTAGCCCTCCGAGATGTGGAAGGTGCCGGCGAACGCCTCGCGTGGGTCCACGGCGTTGTCACGCAGCCGAGGCAGCCGCGTGAGCAGCATGTTCACCTTGAGCTGGGCGCCCTCGGCGGGGGCCGGGGGTGTGTCGCCGGTCAGTTCGGCCAGGGCTTGCGGGGAGGCGTTGACCAGGACGTGGCGGGCGGCGACGGTGCCCTCGCCGTCGGCGGTGCGGTAGGTGACCTCGGCCTCCCGGCCGTCCGTGGCGATGCGCAGCGCCTCGTGGCCGGTGGCGAGGACGGCGCCCGCGGCGCGGGCGGCGTCGGCCAGTGCGTCGGTGAGGGCGCCCATACCGCCCACCGGCACGTCCCAGTCGCCGGTGCCGCCGCCGATCACGTGGTAGAGGAAGCAGCGGTTCTGCTTCAGCGACGGGTCGTGGGCGTCGGCGAAGGTGCCGATGAGCGCGTCGGTGAGGACCACGCCGCGCACCAGGTCGTCCGCGAAGTGCTCCTCGACGGCGCCCCCGAGCGGCTCCTCGAACAGCATGCGCCAGGCCTGCTCGTCGTCGAGGCGGCGGCGCAGTTCCTCGCGGGTGGGCAGCGGCTCGGTGAGGGTCGGGAAGACCCGCTGGGCGACGCGGCCGGTCATGCCATAGAACTCCTGCCAGGCCCGGTACTCGCGGTCGGAGCCGGTGAACCGGGCGAAGGCCTCCCTGGTCCGCCGTTCGCCGCCGCCGACGAGGAGACCGGTGGGACGGCCGTCGCGTTCGGCGGGAGTGTAGGAGGAGACGGTCCGGGTGCGCACCCGGAAGTCCAGGCCGAGGTCCCGCACGATCTTCTTCGGCAGCAGGCTGACCAGGTACGAGTAGCGTGACAGCCGGGCGTCGACCCCGGCGAACGGCCGGGTGGACACCGCCGCGCCGCCGGTGTGGTCCAGCCGCTCCAGCACCAGCACGGAGCGGCCGGCCCGGGCCAGGTAGGCGGCGGCGACCAGGCCGTTGTGGCCTCCGCCGACGATGACGGCGTCGTACGTCCGGTGTGCGCGGGGTCCCAGGGGTGCGGTCATGGTTCTTCGTAACACGGGGTGATCCAGGTCGGCCAGACGAACGGCGACAGGGTGCGCTCTGCTCCTCGCACGACGCCGCCCCCGTCACCCCCCGGCCGACGCCCGCTGCCCGCGCAGGGCCGCCACCCTCCGGTACAGCGCCACGGCCTCGTCGCTCCGGCCCAGCTGCTGGAGGCAGTGCGCTTCGTCGTTGCGGCTGGCGAGGGTGTCGGGGTGGTCCGGGCCGAGGACACGTTCGCGGGCGGCGGCCACCCGGCGGTACTCGGTGAGCGCCTCGGACCAGCGGCCCAGCCAGCCCAGGCCGACGGCGACCTCGCGGCGGCTGACCAGGGTGTCCGGGTGGTCGGGGCCGAGGACCCGCTCGCGGACGGCGCTCACCTCCCGGGACTCGGCGAGGGCCTCCTCCCAGCGGCCGAGCCGGCCGAGGTTGACGCACCGGCCGTGGCGGGCGCGCAGGGTCTCGGGGTGCGCGGGGCCCTGGGCCCGGGTGCGGTCCGAGGCCAGGGCGGTGTAGAGGTCCAGGGCGTCCGCGCTCTGGCCCAGGCGGCCCAGGCTGATGCCGATCTCGTGGCGGGCGGCGAGCGTGTCGGGGTGGTCGGGGCCGAGGGCACGGCCGCGGGCCTCGGCGACCTCTCGGTACGTCTCCAGGGCCTCGGGCCAGCGACCGAGCTGGCCGAGCGCGTAGGCGACCTCATAGCGGGTGACCAGGGTGTCGGGGTGGTCGGGGCCGAGCACCCGGACGCGGGCGGCGGCCACCTCGCGGGCCATGCGGTAGGAGTCCTCCAGGCGGCCCAGGCGGCTGAGGTTGAAGGCCAGGTTGTGCCGGCAGCGCAGGGTGTCCGGATGGTCGGGACCCATCATGCGCTCCCGGGCGGTGAGCACCGACGTGTACACCCGGTGGGCGTCGAAGGGGCGGCCGAGCTGGCCGAGCACGTAGGCCATCTCCTGGCGGGCCGCGAGCGTGTCGGGGTGGTCGGCACCGAGCGTGCGGATCCTGGCCTCGGTGACGTGCTTGTACTCGCGCAGCGCGTCCGGTGCGCGGCCGGTGCGGCTGAGGGTGAAGGCGACCTCGTAGCGGCTGGCGAGGGTGTCCGGGTGGTCGGGGCCGAGCAGGTGCTCGCGTTCGGCGGCGACCGCCCGGTGCACCTCCCCCGCCTCCGCCCAGCGGCCGAGCCGGCCGAGGCTCAGGCCCGCGTTGTGCCGGCCGGCCAGGGCGGTGAGGACCTCCGGGGACGGGGCGGGCCGCTGCTCGGGGGCGGGCTCCCCGACGGGGCCGGTGGCGGGCCGCGCGATCCACTCGCCGGACAGGCCGGACGCCGGGTCCGGCGGCGTGCTGCGCAGTCCGGTGCCCGCCGCCTTGTGGCCGGTGGTCATGCCGTGCGTCCAGGACGGCAGCCGGCCGGCGTGTGCCGGCGCGTCGGGAGCGGGCCGGGCCGCCACGACGGTCGGCACGTACGCGGGCGCGGCCCGGTGCGCGCTGATCCGGCGGGCCAGCTCGCGGGCGTCGCCGGGGCGTTCATCGGGTTCCTTGGCGAGCAGGTCCAGGATGATCCGCTCCAGGTACGCGGGCAGTTCGGGTCGGTGCTCGCGCGGCGGGCGGGGCGGCGTGTCGCGGTGGCCGACGAGGATCGCCCAGGCGTCGTCGAGGTCGAACGGCGGTACGCCGGTGGCGATCTCGTACAGCACGCAGCCGAACGAGTACAGGTCGCTGCGCTGGTCGACCTCGGTGCCGCCGATCTGTTCCGGGGACATGTAGTGCGGGGTGCCCATGGCGATACCGGTGCCGGTCAGCCGGGAGGTGAAGCCGATGTCGTGGCCGAGGCGGGCGATACCGAAGTCGCAGATCTTCACCGTGCCGTCGCCGATCCGCACGATGTTGGCGGGCTTCAGATCGCGGTGGACGATGCCCTGTTCGTGGCAGTAGGCGAGGGCGGCGGCGACCTGCTCGGCGATCTCCACGACGTCCGCGACCGGCAGCGGGTGCTGCTTGTTGTCCTCCAGGAGCTGGCTGAGGTTGCGGCCGTCCAGCAGTTCCATGACGAGGTAGAGGACGCCGTCGGACTCGCCGAAGTCGTGCACGACGGTGATGCCTCGGTGCTGGAGCGCGGCGGCCACCCGGGCCTCACGCCGGAACCGTTCCCGCAGCACGCGGGTGAACGCGTGGTCGTGGTTCGGGCCCAGCGGTTTGAGGCACTTCACGGCGACGTGCCGGCCCAGGGACTCGTCCCGTGCCCGCCACACCTCGCCCATGCCGCCGCGCCCGATCCGGTCGAGCAGCCGGTACCGGCCGTGGATGAGCCTGGTCTCCCCCATCTCGCGCGACGCTCCCCCCGGTAGCTGTTCGCCCGCCCCTCCCCTGGTGCACCCAGTATGGCGGGCTATCGTCCGAGTTTGTACGGTGCCGGACGCGCGTCCGCTCCGAGCCTCGCCATGGCGCGCAGGATGTGTTTGGGCGGGAGTTGCCACCTCACACGTGCGGGAACGCGGCGCAGCAGGAGGCCGGTGAGACGCAGTTGCCGGGTGACGGTGGCGGGTGCGGGGGCCGGTCTGCCGTACAACTCGTGGGCGTACGGAGGCAGGGAGGCGTACGCCAGTTGTGCCACGCGCCGCCACAGCACCTCGCGCAACGGTACGAGAACGGGATGCGTCGGCGGGCGGAGCAGGAAGTCGTCCACCTCGCGCGCCTCGGGCCCGGCGGCCAGTTCGGGGCGCACCTTCTCGAAGTACGCCGCCAGCCCGGCCCTGTCGGCGGGTACGGTGCCGGGGTCGAGGCCCACCAGGCGTGCGCTCTGCCGGTGTTCGGCGACGTAGCGGTCGGCCTCGGCGTCGGTGAGCCGGAACCCGGACCTGCGCAGGACGTCCAGATAGGAGTCGATCTCGGCGCAGTGCACCCAGAGAAGGAGACCGGGTTCGTCGACACCGTAGCGCTCGCCGGTGTCCGGGTCGGTCGCCGTCAGCATGCTGTGGATCTTGCGGACTCGGGCGCCCGCCCGCTCGGCGGCCTCGGTGGTGCCGTACGTCGTCGTCCCGACGAAGTTCGCGGTGCGCATCAGGCGTCCCCAGGCGTCGCGCCGGAAGTCGGAATTCTGCATGACGCCGCGTACCGCGCGGGGGTGCAGGGCCTGGAGGTAGAGCGCCCGGATGCCGGCGATCCACATCATGGGGTCGCCGTGCGTCTGCCAGGTCACCGAACCTGGTCCGAACAGCCCGGGGTCCGCGCCGGTCATGCGACTCACCTCCGCCCGGCGCCCACGATGACACAGTTCGAACAATCGGTCGATACCGCCGGGTTGGTCGTCTCACCCGGCCGTTCGCCCCGTTGCCGTCCGATTGTTGAGATTTAACCGACCCGGTTCAAGCTTTGGTAAGGCTCTCCTTATATGCTGACGCCGCCGATCAAGCTCCCCGCCGGGCCGCTGCGGCATGCCCCACTTCCGCACGACAGGACTGACATGCGCACCACCTCCCGCGGTCTCATAGCGGCGCTCGTTCTCCCCCCTCTGCTGGCCGGCTGCTTCGCGCCGAGCGACAGCGGCGACGGCACGGGGGCCGGAGCGGGATCGGGCGGGCGGCTGCGGATCGCGCTGGCCGTGCCCCCGGTGCAGGCGCTATCCCCGTACAGCAACGACGCCACCGTGCTGAGCAAGCTGTCCGTCGCCGAGGGTCTCACCGCCCTCGACCGGAACGGCACGGCCAAGCCCGGGCTGGCGAAGTCCTGGAAACAGGACGACGAGACCACCTGGACCTTCGAGCTGCGCAAGGCCGAGTTCCAGGACGGCACCGAGTTCACCGCCCAGTCCGTCGTCAACGCGCTCGACCACGCGAGCGCGGCCAAGCCCAAGCCCCGCGTGCTGAGCGACGTGGCCCTCACCGCCAAGGCCGAGGACGCCGACACCGTCACCCTCACCACCAAGTCGCCCGACCCCGTGCTGCCGCTGCGGCTGGCCAGTCCCGCGCTGGCGATCCTGTCGGCGAAGGCGTACGGCAAGGACGGTGCCGCCAGCCCGGTCGGCACCGGCACCGGCCCGTTCGAGATCACCCGGCTCAGCGGCAAGACCAAGGCGAAACTCGACCGCTTCGAGGGCTACTGGGGCGGCAAGGCGAAGGCGCCCGGCATCGACGTGAGCTGGATCGCGGACGGCACGGCACGCGCCAACGCGCTGCGCGGCGGCGAGGCCGACATCGCCGAGTGGATCCCCACCGCCCAGGCGAAGCTGCTCGACAAGGCCACGCGGCACGAGGTGCCCTCCGTGCGCACCGACAGCCTGATCCTCAACACCGGCAGCGGCCTGTTCACCGACGCCGGTCTGCGCGCCGCCGCCCGGGAGGCAGTCGACGGTTCCGCCCTGGTCGACTCCGTCTTCGGCGGGTACGCCGACCCCGCGCAGGGCCTGTTCGGGCCCGCCGTGCCGTGGGCCGCCGACAAGAGGGTGGACGTGACCGGCCGCGCCGGGGCCGACACGACCGCCCAGGTGAAGGCCGGGACCAAGGGCAAGACGCTGCGGCTGGCCACCTACACCAACCGGGCGGAGCTTCCCGAGGCCGCGACCGTGCTCCAGCAGCAACTGGAGAAGGCCGGGTTCACCGTGAAGCAGGACGTGCGCGAGTACACGCAGATGGAGGCCGACCTCCTCGCCGGGAAGTACGACGCCCTCGTCTTCTCCCGGGTCACGCTCCTCGACACCGGTGACGCGGTCGACTACCTCGCCAGCGACTTCACCAGCGAGGGCGTCTACAACATCCCCGGGCTGAAGGACGGCGCGGTGGACAAGGCCATCCGGGCCGCCGCCGCGGAGCGCGACACGCAGCGCCGCCAGGAGAAGATCATGCGGGCGGAGGCGGCGATCCTGCGCACCGACGCCGTCGTTCCGCTGGTCCACGAGCAGGCGGTGCAGGGCATCGCCACCGGTGTCGAGGGCGTGATCCTCGACCCGCGCGAGCGCTCTCTCGTCGATGTCGACACGCACGCCGGGTAACGCATGAGCGTCGCCCACGCCCCCGCCGCCCGTCTGTCCCTCTGGCCGGCGGCGGCCGGCCGTGTGCTCGCCGGAGCCGCGCTGCTCGGTGCGGTGGCCCTGCTGCCGTGGCTGACCGGCACGGACCCGGCCCGCACGGTGCTGCGGGCCCGCTCCGCCGACCAGAACCCGACAGCCGCGGAACTGGCCGCCGTACGTGAGCAGTTGGGTCTGGACGAGGGGCCGTTCGCGCATCTCGCGCACTGGCTGGGCGGCCTGCCGCGCGGGGACGCGGGCGTCTCGTGGGTCTCCGGCGAGCCGGTCATGCCGCAGGTGGGGACCGCCCTGTCGGTCTCGCTGACGCTGGTGCTGGGCGCGTTCGTGGTGACCGCCCTGGTCGCCGCGCTGGTGTGCGCCCGCACCGTGTTCCTCGGCTCCCGGCGACGGTTGCGGCAGGACCGGGCGGGCACGACGGCCGCCGTGCTGGCCGCCCTGCCGAAGTTCCTGCTCGCCTCGGTGCTGGCCACCGTGTGCGGCGTCTGGTGGGGGTGGTTCCCGTCCAGCGGGTGGGAGGGGCCGCAGTCGATGGTGCTGCCCTCGCTCGCCCTCGGCATCCCGTCGGGCGCGATGCTCGGCGGGCTGCTCGACCAGGCGCTGCCCGCCGCCTTCCACGAACCGTGGGCGCGCACGGCGTACGCCGTCGGGCTCCCGCCCGGCAACATCGCCCGCAACGCGCTGCGCCGCACCCTGCCCGGCATGCTGCCGCAGCTGCTGCCGACCGTCGTGGCCCTGGTCGGCGGTGCGGTCGCGGTGGAGAAGATCTTCAACATCCCCGGGCTCGGCCGGCTCGCCCTGGAGGCCGCCGTCGCGCAGGACCTCCCGGTGCTCCAGACCGCGACCCTGGCGCTGGTCCTGCTCGGCGTGAGCGCCGGCATCCTGATCCGGGCCCTGCGCCACGCGCTCCTCGGCCGCCCCCTGCGCGACGGCGCCCTGCCGACCCTGCACCGGCCCCCGCTCGTCCCGCCGCGTTCCCTGCGCTGGATCACCGCGGCGTGTTCGGTGGCCCTGATCGCCCTCGTCACGGCGGGCCTCCTCCGTGACCCCTTGCAGGTCGACACGGCGGCGCGGCTGGTGGCCCCGTCCCTCGAACACCCCTTGGGCACGGACGCGCTGGGGCGGGATCTGCTGGCCCGGCTGGGCCACGGGGCGCTGCGCACGGCCGGTGTCGCCCTCGCCGTGACGGTGGTCAGCGCGGTCACCGGTCTCCTGCTGGGCATGGCTCCGCGGGCGAGCGCCGGTCCGACGGAGGTCGTGTCGACCCTGCCCGCGGTCCTCTCCGGACTGCTGATCGCGGGCGTGACCGGGCCGTCGGTGTGGGGCGCGGCGATCGCGGTCTGTGTGGTCGGCTGGAGCCCGTACGCCGCCCAGACCGCCGCGCTGCTCGAACAGGAACGCGCGAGCGGTCACATCGCCGCGTCCGTCGCACTCGGCGCGGGACGGCCGCACCTGTTGCGCCGTCACCTGCTCCCCGCGGTGCTGCCGGCCCTGCTCCGCAACGCCCTGCTGCGACTGCCGACCGCCGTCCTGGTACTGGCCTCGCTCGGCTTCCTCGGCCTGGGCGAACAGCCGCCCACCCCCGAGTGGGGCCGGCTGCTGTCGGAGAACCAGCCGTACGCCGAACTCGCCCCCTGGACGGTGCTCGGCCCGGCCGCCGCGCTGGTCGTGCTCTCCGTGCTGGCGGTGACGGGCAGCGCGCTGGGACGCGAGAAGGGCGAGTAGCAGGCGCCCCGGCC